>JAQZBN010000013.1 GCA_029238935.1 Herbinix sp. | reverse complement strand
AAAGCTTAGAGGTTTTGCTATGGCTTATGATGATCTTCAGGAGATGTTTATTCTGAAGTACTCATAAATCTATTTACACATAAATCTTGACACTATCATCTTCTACTGATATTTTTATAAACATAAATGCTTAACCTACTGCAATACCACCAGAACCATATGAATAAAACAAAGAAGCGTAAACAGAATCATCCCAGGATTCAAAAATATATGCGATGTTCTCTCTGGGATTTCTTCTCCTTTTTCCAGTTGAACATGGCGCACATATATGATAAATAATACGACTCCCGATGTTACTGCAGTAAGAATAAAACCTCCAAACAACATCATAAGATATAAACTGTTAGCCTTTATCAATAAAGGTGATATTGTTGTTCCCATAAAGTTAATTAAGACATGCATCAGTATAGAATATTTAATCGTATTGGTTTTTAAAGTAACATAAGCAAAGATAGCTCCAAGCACCGTTGCATAGAAGAACTGAGATAAATTCATGTGAAATAAACCAAATGCAAACCCAGAAACCAGTATGGCCGGAAGATCACCATATCGGCGTACCTTATTTAATAATATCTTGCGAAAGATTGTTTCTTCTACGATCGGCGCAACAATTACTCCATAAAGGAATGTTAATACCATATTACCGGACAAGATAACATCCTCCAGCGGATTTATGATCGGTGCACCTTTGATAAAAGCTAAAATTGCATTCACCAGAAGTCCAAACAGATTGCTTATGTACATGGCAGCAATACAGATTAAAAAAATAACGATAAATGGTAGTATTCCTAATTTATTAACCGGCCTCCGGGTCGAATCCGGTACCCCCTTTAATAAAAGGTAAAATACCGGAAGTCCTACTCCCGCAAAGCTTATTGCTGTAAGCACCCATGTATACCATTCCATCTCTAGAATACTCGGAGCATATGTCTCTAAAGTAAATTGTACCAGAAATTGAACCCCTATCACCGCTACCCCCATACCAAAGAGAGCAAGCCATACTCGATTCATTAATTTTTTAGATCCTAACGGATTCCCTTCCATGTATATCCTCCCCTGTAGAAACTTATTATTTGTGTATATAATTTAATACCTCGAATATCAGTCTTATGTTAGTTGTCAAGCTAATACGCATAAGTATCACTTCGATTTAACTTTTGACTACTATCTTTATTTTCTCTTTTCCATCTGTAACTTTTATGACTTAACTCAATGGTTTAGACCATAATCCAAAAGCTCGATGGCATCGTCCCATCTGCCGGATGATGTGGAGTCCATAATTGCACAGACTACTTCTTTCCCATCTTTTTGAGCCGCTGCTATAATGCATCTGCCTGCCATGGTACTGGTTCCTGTTTTTAACCCAATAGCATAGGAATAAAACTTTCCGCTTCCCTCTTTGATTAGTGCATTGGTATTTGTCCAAGTTACATCTTCCCCACTGATAAATATATTTCTACCGGTATCTAACTGGCTAATTTCAGTAATCGTTTCATTTTTAGAAGCTGTAAGTCCAATGAGTCCCATATCATAAGCTGTTGTATATTGACCTATCGCATCATAACCATCCGGTGTCATAAAGCAGGAATTTACCGCTCCTAACTCCTTTGCCTTTTTGTTCATGAGACGTATAAACTCTTTTACCGCATCCTTGTTGTTGATACTACTATCCTTTAAAGATTTTCTCCCAACATAGGTAGCCATGACGTAAGCCGCATCATTTCCGGAAGGAAGAAGCATCCCTTCCAGTAAGGATTTCACTGTTAATATTTGTCCTTCTTTTAGATAAGCTTTTGTAGAATCTGATGCAATCATCGTTACCTCATCTCCTACCTTAACTTCTTCCTCTAAAGTACACCAATCCAGTGCAACGAGGGAAGTAAGGAGCTTTGCAGTACTCGCTGGAAATACTGCATCAATTGGATTTTTATAATATAGAACTTCTTTGGTGTCAGCATCAAATAAAATAGCTGCGGTTGCATCTACTTTAATTGATGGATTATTGATATCTAAAGCAGTTTCAATCTTACTTGATAAAATCATTTCAGGAATATAGGATTCATAGTCAACTGCCGTACAATCGTAGATTAATTGTAGTGCTTCTTCTCCTGGTGAGACTTCACCAAAAGTATCAATAGAGTTGTCCTCTTCCTCTGTTTTCTTAATACCACCGGTTTTGTTACCGCTCATAACATCCGTTGCCGAATCATTATCCACGAAATCCTCTCCGTCCACCGGAGAGTCTAAAGGAGCAGAAGCAGTTTGGTCCACATCCCCATTGATAGGCTGATCTTCTTCACTTTGAACGGTATCCTGCGTTCCGTTTCCTTCCGTAGGATTTGCAGCTAACCAGGGTTCACTGGTAAGAATATTTTCGGTATCATCTAAGGCCAAATCTTTCTTAACTGATTCAGTACTTTTCTCTTGCGTTTCCTCTAGGATATCATCATTGGTATATTCTACTCGGTTAGACTCACTTTTACTATTCGTATCTGTGTCATTGTTTATCATAAAATGAACGCCGATAAACAAACTCAACGTGGTGATGCCTCCAAATAAAATTAATCCAAGTATATTCTTCTTACTCATCGTAATCTCCCTTGCTTCTCAATGTCAACACTGGCTGTATAAATGGCTTCAGAAAATGAGGGACGTTATATGATGTTTAACGTCCCCTACTTTTATTTCTTATTTTAATATTTGTATCCAAAGTTTGCAAGAATTATCCTTGATTTTAAAAAATTATTCATTATTTAAATTAATAAGCAAAATCCAATCTGATATTACCAAGTCCCCCATCCACTTCTAAGGAAAGGTCATCATTCTGGGAATTACTTTTCTTCGTTTCTTTTACACGTTCCCCGTTAATATAAACGGAGCCCAAACCTGATTCAACATCCAGGTCGTAATCTTCATATCTTCCATCTAATTTTATATCAACATTACCCACACCGCAGTCAATGGAGCTATGACCAAGAATTTCACCGTCAATTTCCATCTCTCCAACTCCGCAATCAATCTCTGCATCCGTAAGTGAGACATTCATTAAATCAATATTGCCTACTCCTCCATCAATATCCGCCTTTTGAGCAACGATATCGGAGGCTTTCATATTTCCCGTACCGGCATTTAATTCCAATCTTTCGGTGTTCAACTTTTCAATGGTAACATTTCCTGTTCCGCAATCAATAAACGCTTTCTCTAATAAAAGCTCCTCTGGAAGATAAACCGTAATTTTCTCTCCTTTAAAAGGATTATTACCATTCAAAAAACCATTAATCCAGTCAATGAAATTATTGTCTGATTCAATTTCTAAGGTTCCATTCCCCGTTACCTTAGCACGAAAACTTTCTCTGACATTTTCAGCTTCCACTCTTACAGTGTCTCCTGTCTTTATCTCTAAGGTACCGGTAGAATTATTGATATCCAGTCGTTCTACATCGGAGAAGTTCTCAGCAAAATTTTTTCTATCCTCTTCATTCGAGGAAAAACCACTACCAATTCCAGAAACAACGGCAATCGTAGCACTGACAATACCTGAAATAATACCAACCGCTAATACTACTGCAAATGCAATCGCACAATATTTAACTACTCTTTGAAAGCTATTCATTTGATATCAATGCCTCCAAACATACAGGTCGAGTTCAGATAAATGGTTGGAGCATTGGGATCTGTATTTTTCACTGTTTTATTACTTACACCCCCAAAGATCGGAACATTGTTTGTTTTCACTTTCACACCTCTGGGTACATAGATATCAATACCGCCAAAGATTGCAGAGGCACTAATCTCAACATCGTGATCAATGATAGCATTGGATAAGTTTAATTGGATAGCTCCAAAGATAGCATTTAGATTGGTTCCATTGAATGGTTCATTATCAACTACGATCGTGTTGGAGCTAAATACCGCACTATGCTCTGTATCACTATGATAGGTTGTATTACCAGCATTAAACTTTCCCTCACCCTGTATTCTTCTGTGATGGAATGAATCACGGAGGATGAGCCTAAAGCCGATAATAACCAAGATTGCAGGAACAATCAGTTTGGAAAGATCAAAATCAATACCTGGCTGACAGGATAAGAATAGCAGAATACCAATAATTAAGCCAATCAATGCTCCGCTTCTGAAACCGTTCTGCACGATACTGATGGTGCAAGGAACGATGATAAACAGCGTCCACCAACCATCAAAAAATAATTCAAAATCCCAAAGCTCAAAGGCTTCTCCTGCAAATCCGGCACCAATTACAATAAAAAATAATCCCCACAGTATATTACCTAATTTATTACGCATAACTTCCTCCCTAGATACTTATATTCAGGAATTTGCCTCTGGAACTAATAACCACAAAAAGCAATTCCTACCCTCATATCATACTGTATCCATATGCTTCTTTCAAGTTACAAATGTCATTTCTAATGAGCTTTATGTAATTTTAATATAATCCTAATGATACAAGAGGTGGCAGTCTTATTAGTAGTCGGTATATTGATTGGAATAATAATACCGGTCGGTATTCCTGTCAAAAACATTATAGGTATTATTGACCCGGATAAATCTCTCTTCCACTCTACGAAGATAATTCTTCAGCATCAGAAGGATATTATCATAAGTAACCGAATTATAGGTAATCGCATAACTACTTCCGGTTCCATTATTCTTCCAAGGCATTAATTGAATTGGTCGAGTTACATCCATGAAGAAATTATCTGTAATAATGGGATTAATGACACCACTGGCTAATATTGCCCGGTCATTTCCTTTTCCCTCAGCAACCATAATAATTTCATTTTCTTTGATTACAGGATTTTTCCAATTAATAATTCTTATTGCATCAGAGGAGGTATTGGATATTTTATTATTTAAGATTTGCACATTTTCATGGTATTTCCCCTCGGAATATTTGTGCGTTCCTATGGCTCGTTCTAGATGATCAAATACGTTATTACGAATTAATATATCTTTGTTTGGGGTACAATCATAGTTGGTCCATACTGCGTTAAAACCTCCAGTATTCTTATCCGGTGTATCAATGTTGATTGCTTCTTTGATTTCCGAAGCCGAGGCCTTATGATTTTGAAATATATTCTTCTCAATTGTTACATCCTTTGAAGCATCCAATTCAATAAAATGTCCGCTGTACATATTCTGAAAGATAATTCCGGAGATCGTAACGTTCGTGTTATGTCCCATCACAATTCCGATTGCATCCTGTATGTAATTTAAATCAATGATTGCTTTGCCATTGCCCTGAAAATGAATGTTCGTCTCTCCCTTATATCCGCCGTATGCTCCAGCGGTCTTAGATTTCGTAGGAGCGGCTAATTGAAAGATCGATTTGGAGTCTTCCATTTGGGCACTGCTCGTATCATTTCCTTTTCTTATGACTACTCCATCTTCCAATACTATATTAATATTCGACGAAATATAAAGAGTATTGGTTATAACATAAGTGCCAGATTGAAAGGAAAGTGTTCCTCCACCTACCCTCTCAAGCTGCTCGAGATAGGAACGAATCATGTAATATTGCTTCGTATTGTTATTATAGGTACTATAATTAGTAAAATAATTTTGATAAGGTTCACTGGATGGCGTTATGATAAATTGTGTTGCCGTAAGATCAATAAATTCCCACTTCTCGGTATCCTTTGTGAACTCGTTATAGGTTTTATTGTACCGGATATAATATTCCTTCATATTAACTAAGGTATTCCTTAACATATCTGCTTTGTTTGCTTCATTGATCGTATTGTAGGTTGTTCGATAGCTGCTTCCATTATTATTGTTCTTCCAAGGCATAATCTGAATCGGGCGATCGGAATTAGAAAATTCATTATTCGATATTGTAGGATACTTTCCTCCACTGATCAGGATTGCTTTTAAGGATCCATCCTTGTTCGAAATATCTGAAAACCGATTATTCTTAATCTTTGCATATTCCCAATTTATCATCCTCAAGGCATGGGAATCTGTTTTGGAGATCTTGTTATGTAAAATACTGATATTCTTATGGTAAACCTTCTCGGTGTATTTGGAACTACCGATCGCTCTCTCTAATTGAAAGAATTCATTCTCTTCTATGATAATATTGGAATTAGCTGTCTTATCACTCTTACTCCAGGGATATACAAATGCTTTTGTTTTCTCATCCGGAGTTTCCAGTGCAATCGCTTCCTTTGCATTATTCTCAGAGTCCTTATGGTAGCGGAAGATATTCTTCTTGATGGTAACATCCTGTGATGCACCTATTTTAATAAAGTTTCCCTCATACATCTTTTGAAAAGTGATACCGCTTATGGTAATGTCCTCATTATGCCCCAGAATAATGGCTGTTGCATCCTTTTCGTAGTTTAAATCAATGATCGCTTTCCCATCTGTTTTGAACGTAACGTTCTTTGAACTATTGTATTTTGTTAATTGTTTGGTAGTCTGTGCTTTGCTTGGTGGAACCAGTTGGAATAAAGATTTTGATGGCAAAAGCTTACTAGTTCCGGTGATACTTCCCTTACTAATGGTAACACCATCTTCTAATATCAAGGTAACATTGGATGGGATATAGAGGGTATTTGTTATCACATAAGAACCTTTCTTAAGAATCAAGGTTCCCCCTCCGTCTTTTTCCAACTGTTCCATATAAGAACGGAGCATATAATAGGGTTTCGTCTTGCTATTATAACTAGTGGATTTGATATAATGATTCTGATAGGGAGCACTGGTAGATTTAACCGTATACACTTTGACTGAAGATCCTTTTGCTATGACACCAGTAGGTAAAGAAACCTGAAATATTACGAATGTAATAATAAATGCTGTGATCCACCGGAGGGTTTTTAAGTATAATTTTATAGTTATGCGTTCGTTGTTAGTCAAATGATCACGTCCTTTCTAGTTATATTATAAACCATTTTTGAGGTAACGTCTAATGATTCCATTGGCTATTCTATGTACATTTTCCATACAAAATAAAATATACTATTGCCTATATCGCTTTTTTCCTTTAAACTAAATATAAGCAAGCGGTATGAACATTCTGTCACCAGCTAATAAACGCTAGAAAACACGAGGTGAACACATGCAACAACTACTTACTACCAAACTAAGGGAATCTCTATCTTCTGTTATTCCCATCACTGTAATCGTTCTTATACTTCATTTTACGATTGCACCAATGCCCCTTTATATTATGGTGTTATTTTTGATTGGATCACTTCTTCTAATCCTGGGCATGTCTCTCTTTACCCTAGGTGCTGATATCTCCATGATGATCATGGGTGAAAAGATAGGCGCGCATCTAACAAAGTCACGGAAATTACCCCTCATTATTATTGTAACCTTTATCATCGGTGTCTTCATTACCATCGCTGAACCAGACCTTAAGGTATTAGCCAGACAAACCCCGGCTGTTCCCGACATGGTTCTGATCGTTGCCGTGGCTATTGGTGTCGGAATTTTTCTTGTGGTTTCTTTTCTACGAATTTTACTTCAGATCAAATTATCCTACATTTTGATTTTCCTTTATCTAATTGTATTCCTATTAGCTAGCTTTACGGATAAGGACTTTCTGGCTGTTGCTTTTGATTCTGGAGGTGTCACCACCGGTCCCATTACAGTTCCCTTCATCATGGCCTTAGGTGTAGGTCTGTCCATGGTACGTGGAGATAATACTGCAGAAGAAGATAGCTTTGGATTGGTTTCTTTATGCTCTGTCGGTCCAATTATGACGGTACTTATCTTAGGTATGTTTTATAATTCTTCCCAAAATAGCTATTCTCCGGTAACCGTTCCTGATTTTCAGAATTTTACCGAAGTCATACTTTCCTTTGTTACTAACACTCCCCATTACGTGGAGGAAGTATCCTTCGCTTTACTTCCTATTATTTTATTCTTTCTTCTGTTTCAGATCACTACCCTCCGTTTACAGAAGAAACCTTTAGCGAAAATTATCATTGGTATTATCTATACCTTTTTGGGCTTGATCTTGTTCTTAATTGGTGTTAATGTAGGATTTATGCCTGCCGGTTATTATCTGGGTGAAAAAATAGCAGGAAGCTCCTATGTATGGCTCCTTATCCCCTTAGGAATGGTAATGGGTTATTTTATTGTAGCCGCAGAGCCAGCGGTCCATGTGTTAAAGCAACAGGTAGAGGATATTACCGAAGGCTCTATCTCTGGAAAAGCTATGGGCCTTAGTTTATCGATAGGAGTAGCGATTTCTGTTGGTTTAGCCTTACTTCGAGTTATCACCGGTATCTCCATCTTTTACTTACTTATCCCGGGATATCTAATCGCGTTAACATTAACATTTTTTGTCCCATCATTATTCACCTCCATCGCCTTTGATTCCGGTGGAGTTGCCTCTGGTCCTATGGCCGCCACTTTCCTTATGCCTTTTGCCATGGGTGCTTGTGAAGCTGTCGGAGGTAACATGGTCACAGACGCGTTTGGTATTGTGGCTATGGTGGCCATGACCCCTTTGATCACCATACAAATCTTAGGAATTGTATACCAAATCAAGGCACGAAGAGTTACAGAGGATGCTGTTTCTCATCCTTTGATGGAAGATAGTATCATTGATTTAAATGATGATATCATATACGAGATGACTTTTGTGGAATATAACGTTGATAACAATATAGAACCAGATGTAACAACAATTGTTACCCCCATTGAAAAAGAAATGGAAATGAACTTGAATCATACTATAGGGCAAGAGTATAATGATGATGCCGAAACATGCACATTAAGTAATGACCGCCTTGAATATAAACAGGAGGACCATAATGGAACACCATCCATCTAATACGAACAAAATAGAATTTTTAGTTACAATTATTGACTATAATATGAGTAAAGCAGTAGCAGATTTATATCTTAAGAAAACCCTTCCCATCCAAATGATTATGCACGGACATGGTTCTGCTGACTCTGAACTTCTTGATACATTGGGCCTGACTGATACGAAAAAAGCTGTTATCTTGAGTATTCTCACCGAAACTATGTCTCACCATATGTTCGAACTGTTAAAAAAAGATTTGTTTTTTTCAAAACCCGGAACCGGTATTGCATTTACCCTTCCTTTATCCAGTATTAGTAGCTATTTATCGAAGCTGTGTAATCAGGCTGATCAATCTACAAAATTTGAAAGTGAGGAGACTCGTATGACACAAAATGAGCCTTTTGATTTGATATTAACTATTGTTACCTCCGGTTATTTTAATGAGGTTATGGAGGTAGCCAAAGCTGCCGGTGCCACCGGAGGAACCTTATTACATGCACGAGGGCTAGGTTCTGAAGAAGCGTCAAGATTTCTTGGAATAACGATTTCACAGGAAAAGGATATCGTCTTAATTCTTGCTCCCAGAGAAATCAGAGCAAAGATTATGGAGCATATCACCCATGAATTAGGTCTATCTACCGAAGGTAAAGGTGTATGTTTTTCCCTCCCGGTAAATGCTACCCTAGGACTAGGTTCCGGTGAGATTAATTAAGACAGTAAGGCGTGTTGCTAAACTATAAGGAATCAGCATTTATGTTTATATGGCAAAAAGAGGGCTGATGCTCAACCAATTACTTAGTTGAACATCAGCCCCTCTATTTATGTTTAAGATTTACTTAAGCTAATTTAGACTTAGCAACTTCTGCTAATGCAGTGAAGCCTGCAGCATCGTTGATTGCCATCTCAGATAACATCTTTCTGTTGACATCAACGTTAGCTAATTTTAAGCCGTGCATTAATTTGCTGTAAGATAAACCGTTCATTCTTGCAGCTGCATTAATTCTTGCAATCCATAACTGTCTGAATTGTCTTTTTCTTTCTCTTCTGCCTGCAAAAGAAGAAGTTAAAGCTCTCATAACTGATTGCTTTGCTACTCTATATTGTTTTGATCTGGCACCTCTGTAACCCTTAGCCAGCTTTAACACTTTATTATGTCTTTTCTTAGCGTTTAATCCGCCTTTAACTCTTGCCATTTTCTATTCCTCCTTCATCAATCTCTTACAGATATGGTAAGATCTTCTTCATGTTTTTTACATTAGTTGCATCTGTCATAGCTGCTTTTCTGAGATTTCTCTTTCTCTTAGCGGATTTCTTAGTTAAGATATGACTTTTGAAAGCCTTCATTCTCTTAAGTTTTCCGGTACCTGTTTTTTTGAAACGCTTCGCTGCTGCTTTGCTTGTTTTTAATTTTGGCATTGATGTTTCCTCCTTAATAATTAATACAGCCTTACGGAATGCTGCTTTAATCCTGTGCTGTTTACAACCGTTTGATTGCTGTTATATTGAGTATTTTAACGTTTTTCTGTTAAGAACATAATCATACTTCTTCCTTCCAGCTTTGCAGGTTTTTCAACTACTGCTACATCTTCAAGCTTTGAGAAAAAGTTATCCAGGATAGCTTTTGAGGCTGCTGTATGAGCCATCTCACGACCACGGAAACGTAAAGCCACTTTTACTTTATCACCCTTGGTTATAAACTTTCTGGCCTGACCTGCTTTTGTATTCAAGTCATTTTCATCGATATTCGGTGTTAGACGAATTTCTTTTACTTCAGTAACTTTCTGCTTTTTCTTGGCTTCTTTTTCTTTTCTAGCCAATTCATATCTGTATTTACCGTAATCGATAATCTTACAAACAGGTGGCTTCGCTGTAGGAGCAATCTTTACAAGGTCAAGATTAGCATCTTTCGCAAGTTTCATTGCATCCTTCGCTGACATAATGCCTAGTTGTTCGCCGTCTTCACCAATCAGGCGAACCTCTCTGTCCCTGATCTGTTCATTAATCATTAAATCGCTAATAGTACTGCACCTCCATAGGTTAAATCTTCACATCTCTTAGTTTCAGCTTTTCATATTATGCAGAGATCTCTTAACGATAAGAGCACCTCCACTGCAAGTTGAATTATCAATCTAATTTAACTTACTATAAATAAAAAAGGTGGATACAAAGATATCCACCTACAAGCTCTTAACATACTTATTTCATATAGAAATATTATATATTTCTAGAAATATTATATAATTCGCATTGACCCGTTCACTGTAATCAAGTTACGCTATGGGTGAGAGATGGATACTCTTCTTTCTCTATGAAATATTGTTATACAATATCCACAGCAAACCAATTATAACACAATGTAGTATTGACGTCAATACTATTTTTTACATTCATAATACTTTTTTAGCTTTATAATATATAATGTCAATATTTCTATTACTTTAATTAATAATATGGAATAAACACAATTGATATTTCTATCATTCGTTAAGTAATTTATCTGTAACTCCTATTTATTCCGGTAATGCTGCATCCAGCAGAACCTTTGTGTACGCATGATTCGGATGATGAAACAACTCACGGGTAGTACGGGTTTCTACAATCTCTCCCTGATACATCACACACACCCGATCACACATCTGGTAAATAACATTCAGATCATGGGAGATAAAAAGATAGGATAATTGATATTCCTTTTGTAACTGTTTAAGAAGTTTTAAAATCTGAGCCTGAACGGTAACATCCAGAGAAGATACCGGTTCATCTAAGATAATGATATCGGGATGGAGTATAAATGCTGCTGCAATAGCAACTCTTTGTCTCTGTCCTCCGCTTAATTGAGCAACATAACGATCCAGATGCTTTTCTTTCAGCCCTACTTGATTCATTACCTCTACAACCCTATCTTTTCGTTCCTGTGCAGTTAAGCCCCCATGAACTTTTAATGGTTCTTCTAATATCCAGCCTACCTTCTTCACCGGATTAAGACTACCATAGGGATCCTGGAATACCATCTGTGGCCTTCCTAATGCCTTTTTCGATGACCCTTCTGCTATAAACCGAATATTACCCTCTGTATCCTTAATTAAGCCGGCAATTGCTTTTGCAAGTGTTGATTTTCCGCAGCCACTTTCTCCTACAATCCCCAATGCTTCTCCTTTTTTCAGAGATAGGCAGGCATTTTTAACAACATGTTTCTTCCCTTTTTTTGAAAATATTCCTTTCGATTTTTCAGGATAATAGACCTGCAATGCTTCTACGGTAAGAAGTGCTGCTTCCGTTTCTATTTCGTCTTCTGTTTTGATCAACTGCTGATCGATGTCCTGTTGCATTAAGTTGTTTTGCCTAATAGATTTATTCTTCCCATCACTTGATTTCTGCTGTACTAGATCTTCCTTCTCTCCAACTGATTTCAACCAAGCTGCTGGCACTGCTGCCACCAATTCCTTCGTATAATCAGTTTTCGGATGGAGTAGTAATTCCTTTGCCGGGCCTTCCTCCATTAACTGTCCATCTTTCATTACCAGCGCTCTTTGACAGATGCTTTTTATGACTCCCAGATCATGAGAGATCAAGATAATAGTAGTTCCATGGGTTTGATTTATATTCTTTAATAACTTTAATATTTTATCCTGAATCGTTACATCCAGAGCTGTAGTCGGTTCATCCGCAATCAGAAGCTTCGGTCCGGCAATCATGGCCATAGCAATCATAGCTCTTTGGCGCATTCCTCCTGATAACTGATGGGGATACTTATGATAAATCTCTTCCGCATCCGGCAATCCTGCTTCCGTGAAAGCATCCAAAGTACGTTTTTTATATTCTTCCTTATCTAATTTCGTATGGAGTTTAAGCATCTCCTCTACCTGCACTCCAATGGTTAATAGCGGATTAAAGGAAGTCATCGGTTCTTGAAAGATCATTGCTACCTGGGTTCCTTTTAATTCTCGCAGTTGATCTTTAGACATCGTAAGCAGTTCCTTGCCTAAAAAAATTACACTGCCTCCCAATTTCTGCGCTGACGCCGGTAGTAATCCCATTACCGTTAATGCCGTCATGGTCTTACCGGATCCGGACTCTCCTACAATACCTAGTATCTCCCCTTCTCCTAAAGAAAAAGTAACATGATCCAGTACCGTATTCATTCCTTTCTTCCCAGGAAACCCAATGGTTAAATCCTCTACCTGTAACACTGGATTATCTTTCATTCACGGCACCTCCACTCATTAAATTCACCGAAAGAACCGTCATTACAATCATTAAACCCGGAGCCAAGGCATACCAAGGGGCATAGAGCAGATAGGCTTGCGCTTCCGATAGCATTCTTCCAAGGCTTGCCTGAGGGGGTTGTACCCCCAGTCCCAGATAACTCATACCTGCTTCTGCCAGTACTGCATTATTAAAACCAATCATTAGGGATGTAAGCAGAATTGGTTTTGTATTTGGTAGTATATGGACAAACATAATTCTAAGATGTCCCGCTCCCATCAGCTTTGCATTCTTCACAAAATCCATCTCTCGATAAATTAAAAACTCGCTGCGTACAACACGGGCAAAGCTGGGTATAAAGATAATACCCAGAGCTAGGACGATATTATAAGTACCTGCTCCCAGAATACTGACAAATACCAGTGCTAAAAGTATGCTGGGAAATGAAGTTACGCTGTCATTTACCCTCATCAGAACTTCATCCAGTACACCCCCAAAATATCCGGTCACTGCTCCCAGAAGTATCCCAATTCCAGCTCCGATCAATACTGTAATAACTGCGATCATAAAAGTGGTTCCTGCTCCTTCCATGACGCGGCTGAAGATATCTCTACCAAAATTATCAGTACCAAACAGATGTGAAAGACTGGGAGATACATTCTTTAAACTGCCATTCATTTGATTTGGATCATAGGGTGTATAGAATACACCGACAAGGACAAACAGAGCAATTACTCCTGTCATAATACATCCGATTATGAAATTCGTATTGTTTTTTCTCTTGAAAGATATCATTCCCCACTCCTATTCTTTATGAATTCCACTCATCCAGATCAATTTGCCACTCTGGGATCAATCCATTGATACAAAATATCTACGATAAAATTAATTACCACGACTACTGCTGCAATATATAAAATAATTGCCTGTACCACAGAAAAATCTCTGCCTCCGATGGCAACTACCAATTGTCTTCCTAATCCAGGCAAGTTAAATACCTGTTCTATTAATATGATTCCTGCCAGTAGGTCAGCAAGCATCATTGCCAGAAATGTTATAACAGGAATCAATGCATTTTTTAATACATGATGATAAAGGATATCGTCTTCCTTCATTCCCTTACTTTTTGCAGTCCGCACATAATCCATATCCTTCTGCCTTAGGATCGAACTGCGGAGGAACTTAACCAGCATAGCCACCTTGGGAATAGCAACTGCTATGGCAGGAAAAATGATAAATCGAAAAAAACCAAAAAGGCTATCACTAGGATGAACGAATTTCCCCGGTGTAAACCATTTTAATATAATACCAAAGAGCAAAATAATCATTATGCCCAGGACGAACGGTGGAACTGCCATAGAAAGCTGTGTAAAAAAGGTAATTACCCTGTCCAGAAAACCATCCTTCTTCTTTGAGGTCAGAATTCCCAGAGGAATGGAGATGATGATGATGAACGCAAAAGAAATCAATGCGAGATACACCGTCACAGTAAGTCGATCACGGATTAATTCATGAACCGGCATATCACTATACTGTATGGAGGTACCAAAGTCGCCTTTTATAGCATCTAATAACCAGTTCAGATACCGTTCCGGTATACTTTTATTTAAACCAAGCTCCTCTCTAAGAGCTTCCTTGGCGTCTTCGGTAGCTTCCATACCGAGGATAGCAGTTGCGCTATCCCCGGGGATTAATTGAAATGCAGTGAAGGTAAAGATGGAGACCAACAACAAAGTCATAATGAGAGTAATGATTTTTTTTATGATATATTTCATCCTACCTTCACCTCCTAGATTTATTCGCCCTTGTGATATACCAGAGACATATCCTGTACATAGATTGGATAATAGGTATATCCGCCCAATTTGTCACTAACCGCTGTGAGCTGATATGGGTCTTGGATATAAATTGCAACTGCATCCTCAGTTAATAAGGTCTGCATCTGTTTGTAATAATCTATTTTTTCATTTTCATCGGTGGTATTTTCACCTAAACCATAGATATGGTCAAATTCTTCATTTTTATAATTCAAAAAATTATTATCTGCATCGGATTGAAATCTCTCCAATGCTTTTCTTGGTGCAACTTCCGCTGCAAGACCTACTACCGTCGCTTGATAATTTCTTCCTGCATAAACATCGGATAGCCAGCTAGCCCATTCAATTAATTGTATCTCAGCCGTTACACCGATCTGCTTCAACTGCTCTACGATTACCTGAGCTGTATCTACATGAAACTGATAATTGGATGGCACCGTAACAGTAAAGGTAAAACCATCGGGATATCCTGCTTCTGCAAGTAATGCTTTTGCTTTTTCAATATCATAGTTATAGTAGGTATCCAAATCTGCGTTATAGTACTTTTTAAATCCGGGGAACATATTCGTTCCAATGACATCACCACGTCCTCCGCCTACCATATCAATGATAGCCTGACGATCGATTGCATAGCTGAGGGCTTTTCTGACGGTTGGATTATTAAAAGGTTCCACGCCATTGTTTAAGAACATTCCCTGAATAAGATTCATACTGCCTGCCTCTAAGTGATATCCGGTCGGCATCTGTGCTGCCTGAGCATCCGTCAGGTAAGGCAGAATATCGATCGAACCTGCACTTAATTCCAAAAATGCAGCATCTGTATTCGCAGACATTTTAAAGGTTACCTGATCTAAATAGGGAACTCCTTCTACATAATAATCTTCATTCTTCTCCATAACGATGCTTTCCAATGGGGTGTAGGATACAAATTGAAAGGGGCCTGTACCTACAGGTTTTGTATCTAGTGCATCGTAATCAGCGGGGATAATTGCACAGGTTAGATAGGAAAGCAGCTCGGTATCTGCTTTACTAAGAGTAATCTTTACCGTCTTTTCATCTACGGCTGTTACTTCAGAAATGACAGAAAGCGCCGACTCTACCACAACCAATGGATCAACTGGCGTAAGCATTCCGGCACTTCGTTTTATAGAATATACGATATCATCCGTTGTAACAGGGTTCCCATTATGAAACTTCACTCCATCCCGAAGGGTAAAGGTATACTCCATACCATCGGTAGATATCTCATAACGTTCTGCTACTGCGGGAACTAAATTTCCATCCTTATCGAACTTAACTAAGCCCTCAAAAATGTTGAATAAAACCTCTTTAGTTCCTGCCGCTACTGCTTTGTGTGGGTCAAGACTATCCAGATCCTGTGTGATTCCAACTGTGACTGAACCGCCATAGGTAGGTTCAGCAGAAGACTGATTCTCATCTGCAGGAGTATTTTCCTCATTGGTATTTTCCTTGTTGCCACTACATCCGTAGAGTGCAATAGTTAATAACGCGATAAGGAAAAGGATTTTAGTTACATTTCGTTTCAGCATAATTTCACTCCTCACTTATGAATTCACTCTCATTATTCAATTGTATTATACATAATAAATGATTTCTATTGGGATTGCAAGAAAAAATATGAAAAACCCCCTTCCCCTAAGTCTATTCTTGTCCTAATACAATGCCTGTTATGATATATCTTCCGGTATTATCACTAGAAACAGTGACTTTTCTAAGATCTTGCGGAACTTGTATATCCGGGCCGGATACAGCTCCAAATACATAATTATGATACTGATAAAAATGTCCTGTCTCCAACATTGAATTATACTCCTCTAAGGTTAAACGATTGTGATATATAATTTCCGAATGTGGAAGACCAACATACCTAATATGCCAAGGCTCATAGGCAAACCCGGTGACATCCTTACGAAGAAAAGGATAACGTATAATAAATCCATATTTCCAACAATTCTGATTCACCCATTTACCAGCCTCTGTTTTAACAAACCTTCTTTGTCCAAAATTCTTAACTATCAAATCTGCTGCCAAACCTATTTGATGTTCACTCATGCCGGGTTCTGCAGCAATCTTAGGGTCATCCTCATATAACTCAGCTTGTCTTTCACCGGTACGATAGGCAGAGGATAAATAAATGTGCTGTCCGGTAACTTCCTCTGCCGTAGCAAGTAGGTGGTTCAAAGGTTCCACTACTTCCTTGTCTAAAAGCAATCCAGTCTCTCCAATCTCAACCAGCTGTAGCGTTATATCATCAGCTACTTTGTAGTTGTTATTCACTAGTAGAAGATTATTATTATAGCTCACCTCCTCTTGTCTCGTAACAATATAGGTGGAGGCTTGGATTAAGGTTAGTTGCTTAATCTCATATTCCTCCAAGATAATCTCATCTCTTGGAGTAAAGTAATCCCGAAAGCCAAAGACAATGTCAGGTCTTACCTGATATAAAAGCCAGGAAAAAGCTGCTCCGAATAGCACTAAGCTCAATATTGTATATAATATAATCCGATTCTTATGAACTAAAAATTGTTTTCGTTTTTCTTTACTAGACATAATACATCCTTCTTTAATCATTGGATTTAATAATGGCACTAATTATTCTACCCATAACTATCCCATATTTAATCAAAGAAAGCATATTTTATCGAAGAAAGAAAAATAAAGAGTTTGCCCATGCTGTTTGAATAAAAAAATAACCATTACAGTTTCTGCAATGATTATTTTTAGATACCTATCAATAACATACTTAGTGGGTTTTCCTAGTTATCGTCAAAGTCTCCATAAGAACTTATCTTTGTCTTCATCACCATAATCGGTGCTTCTGTCTTTTGAATGAAGAATATAGCAACGAACATCGCAATTGCACCAATCACCAGGAAGAGAATAAAGACAAAATAATAACTTGGAAATAGCTCTATCAGGAATGCACTACTGTTTACTATCATATGAAGAGCAATAGGTGCAACGATAGTTCTAAATTTATAAAATACATACCCAAGAACATAACCCAATAGGAAGGCATAAACTCCCTGGACAATATTCATGTGATAAATACCAAATAATGCTGCCTGTATCAGGTTGGCGGCCAGAAAAGGAAGCTGACGGTTTAAGTTGTGTAAAATCACACCACGAAAGATTAATTCTTCACAAATTGGAGCAATCAATACCGTCAATAACACTACTACTATAGTATTTCCACTCTGCAACAGTTCCATGGTTTCTGCATAGTCGGTAAGAAGATCCTCCATAAAGGGTAGTATCATGGATAAGAGTCCTGATATTAAAAATTGGCTACCCAATCCGAGCAAAACCAGCAATCCGATATTTTTACCGGTACAAATACTACGAAGTTTTACTTTTGCTTCATTACGGGTTATGCCTCGATACCAAAAGTAAAAAACCACTCCACATAGTACAATGGATAAGGCTGATCCAAGATAATTCACTTCCGTTGATAATAATACATTGTTCACAAAATCCTCCAATGAGGATGCAACATCTCCATCACCGGAGTTGATTGCGCTTATACCGGTGGTGAGAAAATATATAATTCCATAAAAGATTAAAAATAAAATAGCCCCTAAAACTTGAATTCCAAATGCCGCTAAGGCAGGTAATACTGCAACTATAATGCTTAAGAACTTTTTCATTCTAGTGATATCCTCCTATCATCTGACTCTATAGACAGTATACACCATTTCCCTATCTCTTTTCCAGATATTTTTGTTCTTAAGATAAACAAGATACATCCATCGTTATTTCTCATGTTGCACCCAAGAAAAGAGACCGGATATAAAATTACCGGTCTCCATCGATTTTAATATTTATCCTAGGACAACAATCACTTCATGAAGCTTTTGATCTCCCGCTACAGGAATAATATTACCTGAAACCTCTGTACCATCGACAGATAATTTGGATACACCATTGCACACATGCTTCGGATTTTGAACGGTAATATGATAAGTATCTCCTCTGAACTCACGGGTAATACTATATTCGTTCCAGTCCTTCGGTATGGATGGGTCAATCATCAATCCATTGTATTCCGGTTTAATCCCAAGAATATATTGAGTAATTGCAACAAAGTTCCATGATGCCGTTCCGGTAAGCCAAGAGTTCTTTGCTTC
This sequence comes from Herbinix sp., assembly GCA_029238935.1. Classification (GTDB taxonomy): domain Bacteria; phylum Bacillota; class Clostridia; order Lachnospirales; family Lachnospiraceae; genus Mobilitalea. The sequence goes on along the minus strand of JAQZBN010000013.1, from coordinate 64,132 downwards.
TCCAAACCTCTTTGCATCCTTACCTGCCACCATCTGGGAGTATACATAGGGTTCCATCCGGTGAGTTTCAGAATATTCCTCCGTATATGCCGGCGCAATTCTTGTATAATAATCAAAGGCTTTATCCCCTCTGCCCATTAACGCTTCTGCAACCATGATCCATGCATTGTTATGGCAGAAGATACCCGCATTTTCTTTATAACCTGCCGGATAAGAAGAGATCTCACCATATTCAACATAATATTTTGTAAATGCAGGGTTATTCAATACAAGACCATAGTTGGTTCCCAAACGTTCTTCAATGGAATCTAGCGCTTTCAATGCTTTCCCATCCTGAATACCACATTTACCCATAATACAAAAGCCTTGGGACTCAATAAAGATCTTACCCTCTTCACATTCGCTACTGCCAATCTTCTTACCATAATCATCATAAGCACGGAGGAACCATTCTCCATCCCAGCCATGCTCCATAATGATTTCTCTCATTTTTATAACTTCTTTATAAGCACGGTCTGCTTCATCTTGATTACCGGTAAGTTCCATTAGCTTTGCATATTCCTCACCGATATAAGCAAACATACCCGCGATCATTACGGATTCCGCTACTCTTCCGTCCTTACTGGTGGTCGTCTGGAAAGATTCTCCCGGCTCGGTAGAGAAACAGTTTAAATTTAGACAGTCATTCCAGTCAGCACGGCCAATCAATGGAAGTCCGTGTGGTCCGACATTATGAATGACATGATCAAAGGAACGTTTCAGATGATCGGCTAATGGTGTACTTGTACTTTCATCGTTATCAAACGGTGTCATGATATCTAAGATACTAAAATCACCGGTTTCTTTGATATAAGCGACTACAGCAAGGATTAACCATAAAGGATCATCATTAAAATTACCGCCAATCTCATCATTTCCCTTCTTCGTCAGCGGCTGATACTGATGATATGCTCCTCCATCCTCTAACTGAGTTGAAGCAAGATCAATAATTCTCTCTCTTGCCCGATCCGGTATCTGGTGGACAAAGCCCAGTAAATCCTGATTTGAATCCCGAAATCCCATTCCTCTTCCAATACCGGACTCAAAGTAGGATGCGCTTCTGGATAAATTAAACGTTACCATACATTGATACTGATTCCATATATTAACCATACGATTTAATTTATCGTCTGCAGATTGAATGGTATATTTTGATAAAAGTGTATCCCAGTACTCCCCCAATTCTGCGAATGCCTTATCCACTGCTTCTGTTGTAGAGAATGCAGCCATCATTTCCTCTGCTTTTTTCTTATTAATTACATTTTTGCTTTCCCATTTCTCTTCCAATACATTCTCCACATATCCCATAAGGAAAACAAGATCTTTTCGTTCCCCTGCTGCTAAGTTTATTTCGATGCAGTGAGAGGCGATTGGTGACCATCCGTCTGCCACAGAATTATTAGACTGACCCGCAAGTACCACTTGTGGATGATCAAATCCGTTATACGTCCCAATAAAACTTTCTCTGTCGGAATCAAATCCTGCTATCTCGGTATTAACAGAAAAGAAGGCATAGTGATTTCTTCTCTCCTTATACTCTGTCTTGTGATAAATAGCAGATCCCTTTACCTCTACTTCTCCAGTGTTAAAATTTCTCTGAAAATTGGTCGTATCGTCCTGCGCATTCCATAAGCACCATTCAAGAAATGAAAACAATTTGATCTTCTTTGCCTGCTTGGACTTATTCTTTACCACTACCTTATGAATTTCTGTATTATAGTTGATTGGAACAAAGAACGTTACTTCAGTCTCAACCTGACCTCGTTCACCGGTAATCTTGGTATATCCCATACCATGTCTGCATTCATAATGCTCTAATTCCTTCTTCATCGGTGCCCAACCTGGAGACCATACATCACCTTCATCGTAAATATAATAATAACGCCCGCCACCTAAATCCAAGGGAACATTATTATAACGAAATCTGGTGATTCTTCTTAACTTTGCATCCTTGTAAAAACTATACCCCCCCGCTGTGTTAGAGATCAAAGAGAAAAAATCTTGTGATCCTAAATAGTTGATCCAAGGATACGGTGTTCTCGGAGTTGTAATAACGTACTCCTTCTTTGAATCATCAAAAAATCCAAATTGCATAGCTAGTTCCTCCTTATTACTTATTTATACCCTATCCATTATAATATACATTTATATCCATTTCAATCTTTGCCTAAAGTACACTTTCATGTATAAAGCCAATATAAACGATCGAATGTTTTCTCTCTTACAGCATTCTCCATTTATTAATCTTATAAAATGTAGTAGTATGAAATAGTACATAAATTTTTCATCATCAGAAGGAGAATCCTATGCTAGACCCCGAAACAACTACGCGCTCATCTTTACATCAGGTACCTGACACTACGTTCAAAACCTCAAAAAAGAGCAAGTACTCTCATAAAAGAAGTTTTCTATTGTTTTTGATATTATTTCTTATTCTATCCGCTGGGATTACAGCTTATGGCTTTTCGCCTACCCTTGCTAATTCCTTCGCTCTGGCAACGAAAACCCCCGCCGAATATTATCGTTATGTAGAAGAAATGGCCTTGACGAAATCCATTGATCAACTTAGTGAAGCATATAATTCTAAATTTTTCGCTGGAAAAGAACCCCAGGCATACCAGTTAACCTCCGAACTTACCTTCGATCGTCCTACGGTCTTAGCTTTATTAAAATCCTATACCGATGTAAATCCAGAGGAGTTTGAAGCTAATCTGGGTATATCATTACAATCGTTTCAAGCAGATATCCTTGCAGCAAAGAGCGGAAGCAATACTAAGTCCTCCTTATCCCTCGGTATCAATCGAAAATCTCTGGTTTCCCTCGAAATGTACACCCTTAACCTGATGGAGGAACTATTTCTTCGTTCCCCTGAAATTTCCCCTTCCTTTTTAAAGATTACTTCTGCTGTTCTTGGCTTAGATAATCCTACTGAACATCTGGAAGCTGCTCCTACCACAGAAGAAGTTACAAACTTCCTTTCTCGTTACCGTGATCTTTATCTTAACAGAACATCGAATGTAACGATGGAGAAAAATTATTCTCTAACCGTTGGTGAATTGACTGACAAAACTACAAAGTTAACTCTTTCCTTTTCTGAGAAAGAACAATATGATTTCCTTACAGCAATCCTTACAGAGGCAAAAAAAGATCCTTTGCTGCTAAAGCTTCTTCCTAGCTTATCCATAACAAAGGAGGATTATGTCTCTACAATTGAACGAAGTATCCTATACCTCGATTCGGTATATCCTTCCCCTTCAGAGGATATTGCCCTTCAAATAATAATCAATGTTGATCATCGCGGTAATATTATCGGTAGGGAAGTAAAACGGTTTGGTTCTGATCTATTAGAGGATACACCTTCTACCTTTGGTTATATGATTACAAGAAATCTTAACCATGCTGCTCTCGATGTATATGTTGCTAATCAAGAGGGTAAAAAGCTGATTCATTTTGTTGGATCAATTACTTATAAAAATGGGTTCTATGATGGTATGGGTAACCTGGTAATTGCACCGATCGCCGCTACTACGCTGCAATCTGGCTATTCTTTCGATATACAATTTAACAATGTAGCCTCAACAGTTGTAGAAGGTCAGGACTTTTATCAAGGTTCTATTCGGATCACCTCTCCCTCCTTTATGGGTACGGAGGTTCTATTCGAACTAATGGATGATAATAACCTTCAGCAATCTGTATTCAAACTTCAGATGGGCAATGCATCACTAATTACCTTGACTTCTTCTTTGGAAAAGCTGAAGGACTACTCCTTTACCATACCGGCTGATACAGAGCAGAGTTATGAATGGAATGAACTAGATGAATATCTTGCTGCCATTCATACAGAAGAGGTTTTCACTACCCTATCCGAAAAACTTGGATCAGAAAAACTTATGGATCTTCTTCCTTGGTTTAATGCTAACTAGATCTTGTTTTCGTATGTATTGATAATAAAAATCTGTTATTTAATTTTTAAGATATATTTTATAAGAAATTTCTTTTTTTCACTGAGTATCTATGATAAACTGTTTTTAATTTGATAGAACTCAAATTTTATTTTACACGAATGAAATAGAAATGAGGTTTGACCATGCCCAAGGAAACAAGATTAAATGATGAAGCTGATATCTATCAGCCAAGAATAGAGCAATCAGAGAAGCAAAAATTAAAAGAAATGTCTTTTCGAGAAAAAAGAGCTTACTTATGGGAATATTATAAAATACATTTTATTGCTTCTGTAGCTGGAATCGCATTTTTGATTTATGTAATACATACAATCATAACGCCAAATGTTGATACGGTATTTTATGCCGCTATGATTAATAACCCCCTTCCCGACGACGTATTGGAGCAGGTGGAAGCCGAATTTTCGGATGTACTGCAGTTAGATCCCGAGACCCAGGAAGTTTATTTAAATTCTTCCTTCTTTTTCAATCAAACCGGAGACTATACAATGAACATGAAGCAAGCCTTGACTACATACATTGCTTCCTCAGAGGTAGATGTTATCATTGCACCAGAATCAGAATTCAAATCCTATGCATATTATGGTTATCTCGTTGAACTATCCGATGCGATGCCAACCGACCTTTACAGTAATCTAACGGATAGCTTCTTTTCTTCCGAGATGGAAGATACAAAGGAAAACGGTGTTTACGGTGTTTATTTAACCAATACCAAGTTGTATCAGAACAGTACGACTCCTTCCGATCCTTATGTTCTTGGAATTGTTGCTAACTCCAAACATTCTGAAAATGCCATTGAATACATTCGATATTTATTCAAATAGAGGGAATACCAAAAGGTGTCAGGCACCCTTACAAATGTAAGAATTCTGTAAGGGTGCCTGACACCTTTTATCTTTTTATTTTTTTACAATATAGCCCTGTGCTTTTAACAATTCAGCAGTCAATACGCCACCACCGGCTGCTCCACGGACAGTATTATGAGATAATCCCACAAACTTATAATCATATACTTTATCTTCTCGTAGTCTTCCTACGGTAACACCCATTCCATTCTCGTAGTCTCTATCTAATTTTGCCTGAGGACGGTTATCTTCTTCAAAATATTTTATAAACTGTTTTGGAGCACTTGGTAAGTCGAGTTCCTGAGGAAGTCCTTTAAACTCAGCCCATGCTTTTAAAATTTCTTCCTTCGTAGGCTTTTTCTCAAAGCTTACAAATACCGCAGCTGTATGTCCGTCCGTTACCGGTACACGAATACACTGGGTTGTAATGATTGGTCCATCTGCTTTCACGATCTTTCCATCAACCACTTTACCCCAGATACGAAGCGGCTCTTCTTCACTCTTTTCCTCTTCTCCACCAATATAAGGAATGATATTATCTAACATCTCCGGCCAATCAGCAAAATTCTTACCTGCTCCTGATATTGCCTGATAGGTGGTTGCTACCACTACCTTAGGACCAAATTCCTTCAATGCATGAAGTGCTGGAGTATAGCTTTGTATTGAGCAGTTAGGTTTCACCACTATGAAGCCCTTTGTTGTACCAAGACGCTTCTTCTGGGTCTCGATTACTTCAAAATGTTCAGGATTTAGTTCAGGAACCACCATAGGTACATCCGGTGTCCAACGATGAGCACTGTTATTAGATACTACCGGTGTTTCTGTTTTAGCATATGCTTCTTCTATGGCTTTTATTTCTTCCTTTGTCATATCAACGGCACTGAATACAAAGTCAACCGTACTGCTTACCGCTTCAATGTCATTTACATCCATAACAACCAGCTTCTTAACGCTTTCCGGCATTGGTGTAACCATCTTCCAACGATTACCCACAGCTTCTTCATAGGTTTTACCAGCACTTCTTGGGCTTGCGGCTACTGTAACAACTTCGAACCAAGGGTGATTCTCCAGTAAAGCGATAAAACGCTGCCCAACCATTCCGGTACCCCCAAGGATACCAACTCTTAACTTATCCATTCCCAATTCCTCCATGCAATGTTCTCGTACCGCATACATTTGTCTTTCTAGAATGTATACTATACTTTTTTATAGAAAAAATCAACTGTTTTTAATAATATACTTTATATTTGTTATTATTGATAAGATATTCTCATTTATATCGTTTTGTTTGTTAATTTTCAACATAATCACGATATTCCTTTAAGAGTCGCCTAAGATCCTCCATTGTTTCGATCTCATTGACCCTATTTCGTAGCTTTGCAGATCCGGGATATCCAGTTGTATACCAGGCTACATGCTTACGCATTTCCCTGATACCAGTATATTCACCTTTATAATCTGCGGCTAATGCAGCGTGGCGTAATATCATTTCTTGAACCTGGCCAAATTCCGGTCTCGGTAGCAAGATACCTTCGTTTAGGTAGCTTTTAATTTGTTCAAAAAGCCATGGGTTACCTCTCGCTCCTCTTGCTATCATAAGTCCGTCACAGCCTGTCTCACAAAGCATTCGCTTAGCATCTTCCGGAGTTACAATATCCCCACTGCCTATGACTGGTATTGCTACTGCCTCTTTTACCTGCCTTATAATGTCCCAATCAGCTTTACCACTATAATATTGTTCTCTGGTTCTGGCATGGACGGCAATCGCTGCTGCACCATTATCTTCTGCTATTTTAGCAACTTCCACTGCATTAATACAATCCGCTTGAAACCCTTTACGAATTTTAACGGTTACCGGCTTCCTAATCGCTTTTGCTACCTTTGATACGATCTCACCTATTAACTTAGGATTTTTCATCAATGCGGAGCCTTCCCCATTATTGACTACCTTAGGTACAGGACACCCCATATTAATATCTAGTATATCAAAGTTCCGATTCTCTATCTTTTTTGCTGTTTCACTTAATATAACTGGGTCCGATCCAAATAACTGAATCGCTGCAGGACGTTCTTCTTCTGCAACTGTTAAAAGGCTTTCCGTATTTTGATTACGAAACTGTATCCCTTTCGCACTCACCATCTCGGTATAAACTAAATCTACCCCTTTTTCTTTACATAATAAACGAAATGGCAGGTCAGTTACTCCTGCCATTGGTCCCAAGATCAAATTCCCATTTATCTTAATGTTACCTATATAAAAACTCATGGTTACTCCTATTTTCCAAATACTTTGTTCTTTTCTGCAATGATTCGTAATCCCTTTAAGGTTAAATCAGGATCGTATATTTCTATTACATCGGTTGCATCTGATATAATCTTGCCAAGTCCTCCGGTTGCAATTACTTTACACTGTTTGATACCGGATTCATCTAACATTCTTTTTACAATATACTCCGTCTGACCAATGCATCCAAATACAAGACCTGCTTGCATACTGGTTACTGTCTCCTTCGCTAAGATTGTATCCGGCATTGCAATTTCAATCTCCGGAAGCTTTGCTGTATCATTCCATAACGCGTTGGCTGCGATACGAAGACCCGGACTCGTTACTCCCGCAAGGAAAGTTCCATCCGCAGTAATTAAATCATACGTGATAGCGGTTCCAAAGTCAATGACAAGTACTGGACCACCATATATTTCATATGCTGCCACTGCATCTACCACCCTGTCAGCACCGATTTCTTTGGGGTTAATCGCTGACACTTTAATACCGGTCTTAGTTCCAGCACCAACAATCAATGGGGTTGTCTTTAAATACTTTACAATTGCAGATGCTAAGGAATGCATGATTTTAGGAACTACCGATGCGATGATAACCGCTTCCATCTCTTCTACTTTCATATTCCGAGACTTTATTAAATCACAAAGTAATAAGCCATATTCATCCGAGGTTCTCGGAACCTGCGTTGTCATACGAAAGCTCGCCTTTAAGGCTTCCCCTTCAAATACACCCAGCGTTATATTGGTATTACCTACATCAATTACTAATAACATCTTATTCCTCCTCTTCATCAAGTAAATCTGCTGGATCTTGATTTAAGAAGAATACCCTATAAAAAATCTCTAAGGCTTCCAGCAATTCCGATTTTGTTCGTTGTAACTCTTTTATTTTTAATACGCTTCCAATCTCATCAAAGCTAAAATCATTTTCTTTGGGATTTACAGAAAAGAGAAGGGTACCATCCTCATCATATTCTAAGGTAAGTACACCTCCTACATCCTCTGTATATAGCACACACATAATCTTAAGCTCATTTTTAATCTGTTCCGGCAAGGTGTCAAAATCATCATTCATATAAAATTTTTTATCATAAGCACTACTGGCACATAAAACCACTCTATCCTGATACATTCTCATGCTCCTCCTGCTATCTTTTTTTCTTTCTACTATACCAGATTCCTCTTAACGATTGCAATACCCAGTATAATCATACAAAGACCAAACAGAATGTAAGAATAGCCCATATTTTTCCGTTTTTTATCTTCTACTGTCTTAATTCCATTGAAGATATTCATTGCTCCACCAACACAAAAGGCCAACAGCAGAATATTTTGATTCGCCGGACTTTGTACCAGTAAGAAAATCAATAGTACTAAAGCAATTCCTAAAAGCACTTGAACTATATTTAAAATGTTCCGGATTCTAATCAACCATTGATATAGTTTATCCATGGACTATATTACTCCTTGGTATTAATAATTTCCTAAGGTTGCTACCATTACTGCTTTAATCGTATGCATCCTATTTTCTGCTTCATCAAATATTACGTTGGCAAATTGTTCAAAGACCTCTTCGGTCACTTCATTTCCCTTAACCGCTGGTAAGCAATGCAAAAATACAGTTTCTGCTTTTTTCGTCTTTGCTATTAATTCTTTATTTACCTGGTAGGGCTTTAATTGCTCGATACGCTCTGCTGCCAGATGTTCTTCTCCCATGGAGCACCAAACATCGGTATATACAGCGTCAGCACCTTCCACTGCTTCTAGAGAGTCCGAGATCGTAATCTTACTACCCGATGTTTGAGCATACCCTTTACAGATCTCTACCAAAGTCTCCTCCGGCCACAGGCTCTTAGGAGCTAATATTGTAAAATTAATACCTAATTTAGTGGAGCCGATCATAAGACTATTTGCCATATTGTTACGACCATCACCGGTATATACAAGCTTCAGCCCTTTTAATCTTCCAAACTGCTCCTTCAAAGTTAAAAAATCCGCCAGAATCTGAGTAGGGTGATAACTGTCTGTCAATCCATTCCATACGGGAACACCGCTGTATTTAGCTAATTTCTCTACCGTCTCCTGTTTAAACCCACGAAATTCAATTCCATCAAACATTCTTCCAAGAACTCTCGCAGTATCCTCTATGCTTTCTTTATGCCCTAATTGGATATCATCTTTACCCAGATATTCCGGATGTCCGCCTTCATCGATGCAACCAATGGTAAACGCACAGCGGGTTCTGGTCGATGGTTTTTCAAATATTAAAGCGATATTTTTTCCCTTTAAGCTGCTACCTAGGATCCCATTTTTCTTCTTTTGTTTCAGCTCTGCTGATAAATCGAGTAAATATTCAATTTCCACCGGAGAAAAATCCTTTAGAGTTAAAAAACTACGTCCTTTTAAATTCATATACATCCTCCTAATCATCAAAACAATGTATTAATATTTATACTTCAAAATGTTTATTTATACATTATTCTTTTTTCTCAGGAATGTCAATACCAAACACTTAATTTATGAGAGATTGCTTTGGCTTGTATTCTGTTTATGGTTGATTATGGATTGAACCAGTTTCAAAAAGAGATTCTCCATCTGCTCTTCCACTTTTTGAGCTAACTTTCCATCAATTTTTTCAATAAGCTCTTCCTCCTGATAAATACAAAATCTTGGCACTTTTAACTTTTTAGCTGCATACTCCAACAGTGCATAATATAAATCCTGATAACACCAATTCTTGTCTAACCGAAAAGCCCCTGCCATCTGAGGATAAACATTCTCAAGTAAAGTACGTAGATTACGTTCACTGCTACCTATTTCCTGCTTATATGCGGTTAATAGTTGTACAATCATATCATCATCTATTACGGTCAGCCGATTTAGATATTCCTTTTCACAGCATTTCACATCAATATAATAAGAACAACCTGCAAGATCCTCCAAGTTCCGTTTAGCATCATAATACCCTAAATTTATATTTCTTGCTGCTTTCTTCTTGTTAAACTCCAGAACATTGCAGAGGTTACATCTTGGAGAGATTTCAATTATGTTTACATCCTCCGGTATCTTAACTCTCTTTTCTAATCCTGGCCCATAAATTCGAACTACTATAATATCTTTATACCCTCTGTTTAATAACATATCAATTGGAACATTGTTTACAATACCGCCATCCAGATACTTCTTACCGAGCAATTTATCGTTCTTAAACAGAGGAAAGGAAGCACTGGCCAGTAAGTAATCCTTAAGATACCCCTCTTCCGCTTCCTTTGATGAAATCTCTATTTCTTTCATATTACTCAGAGAAAATGTTCCCATAATAAATTCTATTTCTGATTCTTTTATCTTTTTCTCATCTATAGTGTCTTTCATTAACTCCTTGAGCGGAGTGATATCCAACCCCCCACGAATGAGGAATTTCTTACTTTCTTTTCGAACAATCTGTAAGCTTAAGCTTTTCAGCTTACCGCTTATTAATTTATCCATTTCATTGTCATCGACATTCATAATCTTTGAATAGCTGATATTCTGCCAGATGTCTACGGCTTTTTCATAATCACCCATACAAATTAAGGCTCCATTTAAAGCACCAACCGATACACCGGCAATACCTTTGATTTTTACTCCATATTCCAAAAGCGCTTTCCAGACTCCAATCTGATAAGCGCCTTTGGCTCCACCGCCTTCTAACACAATTCCATATTCTTTACTTAGGTCAATGGTTTGTTTCATGCTATAGGATCTCCTTACGGTATTGTTTGTTCAGTTTCATTTTCATGTGTGATATAATTTGCAATCAGGTTTTGTTGCAATATTTCTTCCGATGTTTTCTTTAATAGAATTGCCTTATCATATTCGGCTTTATAAAGAGATGCATCCAGCACAGTACCGGTACCAATCTCCCACGCTCTACTGCCCTCAAAGATACCTCCTCTGGATATCTCAAACATTGCATTATCCTTCGCAAAGGATCCTTCAAATAGGTAGGAGGTAAATGCAACGAAACCTTCCTTTGCATTTGCAAGATCCTGACCCAAGATAAATGTTTGATCTCCAAGAGACAGCCCCATAACATTTGCAATCGTAGGGAAGAAGTCAATCTGTCCGCCTGTTGTATGAATTGTCTCATTCACATCAGATTCTGGAACGTGTATGATTAATGGTACATTTAACATTTCATCATAATCATAGGATCTTCCGATAAATTCGCTGACTCTTCCATAAACATCTTCCATTCCACAGTTTAATCCATGGTGATCACCATACAATGCAATTACCGTATTTTCATATAACCCTGCTGCTTTCAAATCAGCTATAAACTGGCCTAATGCTTCGTCTGTATAACGTACTGTTTCTAAATATGCCCCAAATTTGGTATCCTTATCCTCCTCTGTCAGCAAAAGAGAACGATATTGTTCATCCAAAACGAAAGGATGATGATTGGTCAGAGTTATGACGAAGGAGAAGAATGGACTTTGCTTTTCCTTTAAAATCGGTACCAACTGATGAAACATTGATTTATCCGATACACCAAGTCCGATGATCTCATCCTGATTTAGATCCTCCATGCTGATAAAATCCTGAAATCCCTGGTAAGGATAAGCATTCTCTCTGTTCCAGAACTGTCCTTCAAATCCATGTACTGCAAAGGAATAGTAGCCATGATCTCTCATTGCCCAAGGAAGACCATTGTAAGTGTTCTGCTCGTATAATCGATAACTTTCCCCATCAATGATTGGGTATAAGCTGTTTAAGGTTGAAAATTCAGCGTCGGAGGTATTCCCTTTTCCAATGTTTGAATAATATTGATCAAAATAAATGGTATTCTCTTTCAGCAGCTGATTGAGGTTAGGGGTAATCTCTTGGCCGTTATACTCTTTATTTAAGACAAAATCCTGAAAAGCTTCTAATTGTATTACAACCAGATTTTTGCCTTCTCCTATGCCTTTAAAACGAGATATTACCGGTTCTTCATTTTCCTCTGCAACTTCGCTCACAACATCGAGAATCTCATCTTCCTCCATTTCCTCCGGAGCAATGTTGTTTGCTATCGTTTCACAGATATCATTGACATGGTTCGTAAAAAACTCCATACTGTTTACCCGTTCAATCGCAGCTGAATGAAATGGATTTGCTATTATTGTTATTACAAATGCGGTCAGTCCATAGACCACATATTTTATTTCCCTCTTTAAAGACCAACTATGTTGGTTAACTTTAGCGATGTCCTTTTTAAAATAATGATATACAAAGGGAATATCAACAAAAAGTAAAAAACTGGCCGGAATTAATGTAGCAATAAAACTTTTTGGTACTGCAGTAACACTGGCTGCTTGCCATAACTGCCTGATAGATACCGTCTGATTATAGTAATTAAAATACATGGTATCGGAGAACATAAGCAAACTGAGCAGGGAATAAATCACTAAGAAAATTCCCTTCTTTCTCTTTAATCCGCATCTTGCAAAGCATACAAATATAACACTCCAAACTCCAATGCTAAGTAATATCAGCAGCAATTCCATACGATTTACTTCTATAAGATAATAATATACCATCATTTTTAATGCAAAAAACAAAACTATTATATTCGGTGATTTCAACAAGTTCTTAATCTTTTCCATAAAATTAAAAATCCCTCCCATATGAGCGGCCCATCTCACATTATGTCTTGTAAAGCTATGCATTATAATATCCTATCACCAGTCCAATATCAAGTAAATAAATCTTAATTTTTTCTTAATCCGTTCATAAAGCCGTAATCTTTTCCATATTCTTCCCAACAATTTTGAAGAGTAGTACTATCATCGCTGATATTACTACTCTCGTCATTTTTTATTTGTTTTACTGATTTCTATGATATCTATTAACTTTTATTATGTTTCATACAATTCCATTTCGAAAAAATCTACTCCTTATGATCCAATGTACCTTCATTACCAACTTCTACCAAGGACTTTACCAAACCTGCTAACCCTTGAATTTCTGAGGGTATAATAATTTTTGTTGCTCTTCCATCCGCGGCTTTTGCAAAAGCTTCGAGGCTCTTCAATTGAATAACTGCGCTATTCGGAGCTGCTTCATTTAAGAAACGAATACCTTCTGCATTTGCTTTTTGAACAGATAAAATTGCTTCTGCCTGACCTTCCGCTTCACGAATAGTTGCTTCCTTCTTTGCTTCAGCTCTTAGGATGGCAGCTTCCTTTTCAGCCTCCGCTTCCAAAATAGCTGATTCCTTCTTGCCTTCCGCTACTAGTATTGCGGATCTCTTACCACCTTCTGCAATTAAAATTGATTCTCTTCGTTCACGCTCTGCTTTCATCTGCTTCTCCATCGCATCTTGAATTGCAGCTGGAGGAATGATATTCTTTAGTTCCACACGGGTTACCTTAATGCCCCAAGGATCTGTAGCTACATCTAAGGACACTCTCATCTTTGTATTAATAATTTCTCTGGACGTAAGGGTCTCATCTAGTTCAAGATCACCGATAATATTACGTAAGGTAGTGGCAGTCAGATTTTCAATGGCCATAATCGGATTCATAACACCGTATGCATACAACTTTGGATCTGTTATCTGATAAAATACTACTGTATCAATACGCATTGTTACATTATCCTTTGTTATTACAGGCTGAGGCGCAAAATCAGCAACCTGTTCCTTTAAATTAACCTTCTTTGCGACGCGGTCAATGATTGGAAGCTTCAGATGAACTCCAACGTCCCAGGTACTTTGATAACCACCAAGTCTCTCAACAACATATGCATTTGCCTGTGGAACGATTTTAATACAGGATGCAAGATAAAGCAATGCTAAAATAATGACCGTAATGATTGTAATTTCCAAACCACTCATATTATACCTCTCCTTTTCTTTCTGTTACAATTAATTTTACTCCTACAATTCCTTGCACAATAACTCTCTTCCCTTTTTCGATCATATTATTATCTAATGATTTTGCTGACCATTCAACGCCATCTACAGTCACCTGTCCGGTTGCTTTGATATTATCAATATCAAGGATTACCAGGGCTTCTTTTCCAATAACCCCCTCATAATTCGTCTTTATCCTATTCGGAATGAAATATCTCATCACCACCGGTCTTGTGAAGAACAATAAAATTAAGGATACCACAATAAATAAAACAATTTCTAATAACAAATTATCAATGAATAGGGATACGATAAATGCCACCAGTGCTCCCCCTGCAAACCATATCGTTGTTAACCCCAAAGTAATTATTTCTATAAATATCAATACTGCAAGTATAATAAGCCAATAGATAGAGTTTGTCATACAATACCCTCCTTTCAAGATTAAGTATTTTTATTGTAAATGATTGCATAGGAGAATACAAGGCTTCGGTCCGTTTTCTAATTTACTTTTAATCTGTTACATCGCTAACTAATTCACTAATAATATTACCATAAATCATAGGATAACAAACTTTAGTATAAATATGAATTTATTTTCACTTTAATCTTTCATTCCTATTTATTACGAATAAGAGAACCATATGACCAACCATTAAAAAAGCTGATCCATTTAGTCATTTATCCATGAGCTAAAATTGATCAGCTTGTTTTATGTTATAATAAATTGCAGACTTTTACTATATTTTTATCTATAGTTGAATTTCATTTTTACTGAATATACTGAGCATGATATTTAAATTTCCGTTTCTGCAGCGGAGTTCATCAATAAACTCTTTTTCAGCAGCATCATTTTTTAATATCACTCGATAGGTAAGTTCAAACAAGGTGCCCAGGTTTGCTGTCTTAACCCTTTGCATCTCATGTACCGTGGTATATTTTTCAAATAAATCGTCAAAAGCACCGTGGTAGTTCATATCTTCCGGAATAATGATTCTCAGTTGCTTTTCGGCCCCTTTGCTTGACTTTAATATTTTACTGCTTATAAGAATAACAAGACATAGAATAACCGTGATGGCTGCACCAAAGGTGAGATAGCCCATCCCTGTGGTAAGACCTACAGCCATACTTAAGAAAATCAGTGAGATATCCTTGGAATCTCCCGGTACGCTTCGAAAACGAACCAAGGTAAAGACTCCTGCCATGGAAAAAGCTCTTGCAATGTTGCCACCGACTAGCATAATAACTACGCTAATCACTGCTGGAAGAATGATAAGACTAACAATAAAATTTACGGAACGATCTCTCTTTGATGTCATAAAGTAATATGTACTGCTTATAGCCAATCCAAATAATAATGAGGCTATAATACTGATCAGTGTAGAATTTATTCCTAAGGATACCTCCAAAGTATCTGCACTATTAAATATTGAATCAAACATAAGTAAATCCCCTTTCCATTTATCGACTATTGTTTGCTCTCTAATCCCTTCTGCTCGAGCATCCTTTTATATTCCGTACCATATTTTGAGAAGTGTGCGGGATATATTTGGGACATTGACAAAAGTTTGGCAAACCAAAGCGGAGCAGTATTCTCCATTTTTGCTTCCATCAACCACAACCCGGAGGGCAACAGCTCATCTCCGTAATTTCCCTTATCCAAACCAAGTTCATAACGGCGGGTTCTGATATTGGTATCAAAGGTGATGCGAAAGCTATCATCTTCTTTTCCAAACATCGCTTGTCGGTCATAGGATATAAACAAGGAAGGAATTAATGAATAACGATGAAGTAAATAGTCAATTTCACTTAGGATTTGACTGTTCATATAGGGTTTTGGCTCAGGCTTTACCAGCGTATCCAAGAACTGACAGGCTTCCTTTAAAAGCATTCCTGTTCTTCTTTTATTCACAATGCCGTTGAACTTTTTCTTAATCTCCAGGTAGACCTTGTCCTCAGGCTTGACCACTCCATAACTTCGAAGCCGTAATTTCTCTTTATATACCGGACCCTCAATCGACTTTCTTATAAGCTCAGCGTCTGGAGTATCATAATAGATACTACATATATTATAGAAGTTACCATTTCTACTATGGTCATCTGTTTCCATATAGTTTTCCAGAATCGGCGCAATGGAATGATACATTTCATCTGTAATGATATACTTCTTTTCATACCTGTTAAATACTTCGATAGCCACGGCAACAGCTCCTTTTATCCCATCTTTTCTTATGCATTCCTACGCTGTCTAGCGATTTCATACATAAGTATTGCTGCTGCAACCGCAGCATTTAATGATTCTACCTTACCCGCCATTGGAATTTTAATCAATGCATCTGCCTTCGCGCTGATTTGCGGTGATAAGCCATTAGCTTCATTTCCAATAAGCAAGGCACATTTTTCAGTAAAATTACCATCGCTGTCATAGGGTTTTCCTGATAAATGTGCGGCGTAGATGCGAATTCCCATTTCCTTCATCTCTTCAATAGCTTCTTCAAAATCCTTCGCATAATAAAAAGGAACCCGGTAGATGGAACCCATCGTAGATCGAACTACTTTAGGATTATAAATATCTACACAGGAGTTATTTAAAATGACTCCTGTGATACCTGCACCTTCCGCACTGCGAAGTATGGTACCCAGATTACCGGGATCCCTTATATCCTCTAATAATAACAGACTGGCATACGGTGCCTTGATGATCTGTTCTAAGGTATAACCTTGAGCTTTCACCAAAGCCAGTATCCCCTGCGGTGTTTTTGTCTCAGAAACCTCTTTCATCACAGCATCGGTCACGAGTTCCATATCCGTATCCTCAAAATACATCGGATCTTCCTGCATTTTGGCATGATAGAAGCTTTCAGAAACATAAGTCTTCATCAGAAGATCCCCTGCTTCTTTGGCTTCCTCAAACATTTTACGTCCTTCTATTACAAAGACACCCTGTTCTTCTCTTTCCTTTGCCTTCTTCTGCAGTAATATTAAGTTTTTCATTCTCGGATTACTGATACTGCTAATCATTGGTTTCATATCCTATTATTCCTCTTGCATATTCGTAAGCTTTGCAGCCTGATCAGCTGCTGTTAAACTATCGATAATTTCCTGTAGATCTCCATTCATGACTGCTTCCAACTGATGGATTGTCAGCTTTATTCTATGATCTGTTACACGACCTTGAGGGAAATTATAGGTTCTGATTTTCTCGGAACGATCTCCGGTACCAATCTGACTTTTTCTTGCTTCTGCCTCTGCACTTTGTGCTTTTTCCAATTCTAACTCATATAATTTGGAACGAAGTATTTTAAGAGCTTTATCTTTATTCTTTAGCTGTGATTTTTCATCCTGACAGGAGATAACAATACCAGTAGGTATATGGGTTAAACGAACGGCAGAGTCCGTAGTATTAACGCACTGACCACCATTACCGGATGCACGGAATACATCAAACTTACAGTCACCCATATCCAGTTCCACGTCAACCTCTTCTGCTTCCGGCATAATTGCAACCGTTGCTGTGGAGGTATGAATACGTCCACCGGACTCTGTTACCGGAACTCTCTGTACACGATGTACACCGCTCTCATATTTAAGTTTTGAGTAAGCACCTTTTCCGTTAATCATAAAGATAACTTCCTTAAAACCACCAATGCCGTTCTCGTTTAGGTTCATCATATCTATCTTCCAACGATTTCGGTCTGCATACTGCACGTACATTCGATATAATTCAGCTGCAAATAAGGCTGCTTCATCTCCTCCTGCACCACCTCTGATTTCTACGATAACATTCTTGTCATCATTGGGGTCCTTCGGGAGTAATAATATTTTTAATTCTTCTTCGATTTTTACAATATTAGCCTTACACTCGTTTAACTCTTCTTTTGCCATCTCGCGAAGCTCTTCATCACTTTCTTCGTCCAACATGGTTAAGCTGTCTTCCATCCGAGCTTTGGTATTTTTATATTCTTTGTATTTTTCAGCAATATCGGTTAGATCTGCGAGTTCTTTCCGAAGCTTGCGATACCTGTTCGTATCATTGGTGACATAGGGATCTAACATCTCGTCTTCCAATTCCTTAAATCGTATTAAAATATCCTCTAACTTATCAAACATAACCTGAATTCCTCCATTATATTTAGCGCCTATTACCTACGACGACGCGGTCAAGTCCACTTAAATCTTTGATTATCTGCACATCATAAAATCCCGCATTCTGCAGGATTTCCTTTACATCGTTACCTTGATTATGACCAATCTCAAAGAAAATAAATCCATCTTTCTTTAAATGCTTATGCAAACCTTCGGTAATGTTACGGTAAAATTTAAGTCCGTCTTCTGCTCCATCCAAGGCCATCCTTGGTTCATAGGTTTTTACCTCCGGCATTAAACTCTCAATATCCTCACTGGGGATATAAGGTGGATTTGAAATAATGATATCAAATCTCCCCTCCAATTTTTCATATAAATCACTTTGTATCCACTGCACTTCTACATTATGCAGTTTTCCATTGTCCGATGCAACTCTTAATGCATTCTCTGAAATATCCAACCCGAAAGCCCTTTCTAAGGTGGATAGCTTTGCAAGACTTATGATAATGCAACCGGATCCGGTACACAAATCAAGCACCTGTTTTCCTTTACATAATTTGAGTACTTCCTCCACCAAAACTTCCGTATCCTGTCTCGGTATAAGAACATCCGGCGTTACCATAAATTCTAGCCCCATGAATTCCTGTTTTCCTATAATATATTGAAGCGGTACATGGGTTGCTCTTCTATTTATTAATTTCAGATATTGATTCCTGTCTCTCTCTGCAACCTGCACTTCCTGATTCAGGAAATAGTTTGCCCTGTTTATCCCGAAAACATGTTCAAGCAGATACCATGCATCTACATCAGCATCTGCTATTCCATGTTCCTTCAGGACCTTACGGGCATCCTGCAATAAATCCTTATACGTTTCCATGAAGTATCCTCACAGAAGAATACATTTTCTGTATTCAAAAGTTCCTAATTATTTTTATTATTCAAATCCAAATATTTATCCAAAGCCTTAAGGATCTCATCATCCTCTTCCTCAGACTTATCTGCACTCTTTGACTTTACCGATGCAGCAGTCGTCTTTGTTCCGGTATTGGATTGCGTTGACGTTTCAGCCTTAGAAGCTAGATTCTCACTACTTTTTAATTTCTTCTGAGTTTTATCATCTGCAGCTGAAGTTTCTAAAAAGCTTCTCCAATCAAATACAGATTCGACAGAACGAATTGCGACTTCAATCATATCATCATCCGGTTCCTTTGTCGTTAAGGACTGCATCCACATACCCGGCTGACTTAAGATATGCACAATCTTCGAGTTACTGTTGCCTGCCAGTTTTATAAACTCATAAGATACACCAGCTATGACAGGTACTAATAATAATCGAATAACAATTCTTAGAATAAAATTATCTACGGATATGAATAAAAAGAAAATAACACTGATAAACATAACAATTAACATAAAGCTTGTCCCACATCTTTTATGCTGTTTAGACTGCCATTTTACATTTTCTACTGTTAACTCAAATCCGTTTTCAAGACAATTAATTGTCTTATGTTCTGCGCCGTGATACATAAATACTCGTTTAATATCTGGCATCTGGGAGATTGCCATGATATAACCAACAAAGATACTGATACGTAATACACCTTCAATTAATGATAATACTAAACTACTGGATATTACCTTAACTAATAACTGAGAAGCCAAGAAAGGAAGTATCATAAACAAAGTAACAGCAATCATAATTGATAAAAACACCGCTGCTGCCATCATCAAAGTATTGGTGCTCTGTTCTTCTTTTACCGGACCATGTTTGTCCTTAGCGGTTGCATCCTTCTTGTTTTTATCAGAGTCCTTTTTAGTAGAATTCTTTTCATCCTTTTTCTTTACCCCCGACTTGTTCTTTTTATCAGGGTTAGTTTCTTCTTCCTCTTCAAAAAAACTGGCAGAAAAACTTAAGATCTTAACTCCAATCAGCATGGAATCGACAAATGCCAGCATTCCTCTAAAGATCGGCAACTTAAACAACTTGACTTTGTCTGAAAAACTAGCATGAGCTTTCTTTTCCACAACAATTTCATTATCCGGCTTTCTAACTGCTACGGCGTACTCGTCCTTGTTTTTCATCATTACGCCTTCGATAACAGCCATGCCACCAATTCCTGATGGTTTCATCTATGCACACCTGAACCTTTCTTTCATTTTCTATCCTGAAGGTACTTTGATAGATAACGCCTTATGTGTCATTCCTATTATAATAAATTTTACAATTAATTTCAAATATTTAAAAATAGGTTGAGATTCTAGAACCTCAACCCGATTTTTAACGCTTTATAGTTTTTAAATGAGTAACGTGCAGTCGCACGAATAATCAAGCCTAATTCCCGTTAATAGAAGTTCACTTCTACCACTCTATTTATCTTGACTTAAACCATATTTGCGGTTGAACTTATCAATAGCACCGCGAGCAGCAGAAGCTTTCTGCTGACCTGTGTAGAATGAGTGACATTTGGAGCAAATTTCAACGTGAATATCATTCTTTGTTGAACCTGTTACAAATTCATTACCACAGTTGCAAACAACCTTCGCCTGAAAGTAACGTGGATGGATTCCTTCTTTCATGTTTTCACCTCTTTACAATCAAATAATATTATATATTGGTTTATATAATAATTCCAATCTAATAAACAGCTTTCTAATTATAGCATAGCTTATTCGCTATTGCAATACCTTAAAGGACAATTTTAGTCTTTTTGATAATTTCGATAAATTCCGCATTCGTTTTCGTCCTTAAGAACATATCGATAATCCTTTCCAAGGCTTCTTCGGACTTCATTCCGCCCAGCGCTTTTCGCATCAGATAGTTTGCTTCCATCTCTGATTGTGTCAGCAGTAAGTCATCTCTTCTGGTGGAGGACTTTGGAAGATCGATTGCAGGGAAGATACGTTTCTCTGATAAACTACGGTCAAGAACCAATTCCATATTACCGGTACCCTTAAACTCTTCAAATACTACATCGTCCATTCTGCTTCCGGTATCTACAAGAGCAGTCGCTAATATGGTAAGACTTCCGCCTTCTCTCATATTTCTGGCTGCACCGAAGAATTTCTTTGGCATATGAAGTGCTGCTGGATCTAGACCACCGGATAACGTTCTACCACTGGGCTGTACTGTAAGGTTATAGGCTCTTGCCAGTCTTGTGATGCTATCTAATAGAATTACTACATCTTTTTTATGCTCAACGAGACGTTTTGCTCGTTCAATTACCATTTCAGAAACTCTCTTATGATTTTCTGGTAGCTCATCAAATGTCGAGTAAATTACTTCTACATTTTTACCTTCAATGGATTCTTTGATATCGGTTACTTCCTCAGGCCGCTCATCAATTAAGAGTATAATTAATCGCATATCAGGATGATTCTGCGTAATTGCTTTTGCAATTTGTTTTAAAAGAGTAGTCTTACCGGTCTTTGGCTGGGATACAATCATACCTCTTTGACCCTTACCAATAGGTGATATTAAATCCACCATCCTCATAGACACCCCTGTACCGGCTGTTTCTAAATGAATTCTTTCATTCGGAAAGATTGGTGTCAGATCTTCAAACTTTTTACGTTTTTGTGCTTCCACCGGATGAAAACTATTGACTGATTTGACATATAAAAGTGCACTAAACTTTTCATTCTGACTGCGTATTCTTGTATTTCCGGCTACGATATCACCGGTCTTTAAGTTAAACCTTCTTATCTGAGCTGGAGATACGTACACGTCATTTTCTCCGGGAAGATAATTGTCGCAACGAATAAACCCATAACCATCCGGTAAAACCTCAAGAATTCCTTCTTTGGTCTCTCCGCTGTCTAACTGCTCCATCTCATTGCTGGAATTCTGTCTTCTTTCTTCCGCTGGCTTCTCGTCTCTTGACTGAGGTTGCATATTTTCAGCAGGTTCTACGGCTTTTTCCTCGCTTTTCTTATCGTCCCCAACCGGAGTTTGCTTTGCCTCAGCTGGTCGGTTCTCTCTCACCGGTGTCTGCCTATTCTCAGCCGATCGATTTTCTCTCATTGGAGTCTGTTTTATCTCCGTACTTTTATTATCTCTTGCAGATGAATGCTTTGCTTCTGAACTTCTGTTATCCCTGACAGAAGTTTTTGATACTTCAGCTACTATTTCCTCTTTATTCACTGGCTTCGTATCCACTGATTCCACCGGTGCCTGTTCTGTGTTCTGATAATTCTGTACATCACCCTGTACATTCTGTACATTATTCTGTTCAGTTTCCATATTAGCAGTATTTAGCTTCATCTCTGACGGTAAATCTTCGCTTACAGTACTTATTCCGGGTTCCAGCTGCGGCTGTTTGGTTTCAGCCTTCTTTTCTTCTATTGACGCATGTTCGGTCGAATCATAATTTAATAATGCTGCTATCAAATCACTTTTTTTCAACGAGGTTATATTTTTAAGACCTCGCTCCTTCGCCAGCTCCCTTAAATTAGCAAGCGTCATCGAATCATACTGCTTTTCCATGTATTCAGCTCCTTTAATTCTATATAAAATTATTCTTAGTTAGTGCGGATTTATAAAAAGACATGATATAGATATTTATATTGAAGGATAATATCCATAGATTATCCAATAATTATGCTTCTATTATTATACACCTTGTTTTCAAGAAAGAAAAGCCTTTTCTTAGAAATATATGAGGTTTGTTCTTGTCTTCCCTGTTTTGATATCGATAGGAATTACTTGATTTACCTAATTTTAAGTGTTATGATTACTTTGAACATTTTTCCAATCAGTGGTATCATCTTTCAAAGATGTATTAAAAATTAGGATAAGGTGGTAAAATACAATGACGATCAATGAAAAAGCGCTAGAACTGCACGAGGAATGGCAGGGCAAGTTAGAAACAACCGCGAAATGTTCTGTAAAAACCAGAGAAGATCTCGCTGTTGCATATACTCCCGGAGTAGCAGAACCCTGTAAAGTAATCGCAAAGAACCCGGAAGCAGCTTATCGATATACTCTAAAGGCTAACACTGTGGCTGTTATCTCCGATGGCAGTGCTGTTCTTGGACTCGGAAATATTGGCCCCCTTGCAGCTATGCCGGTAATGGAGGGGAAAGCAGTATTATTTAAAGAATTCGGTGGTGTCAATGCATTTCCGATCTGCCTTGATACACAGGATACCGAAGAAATCATTAAAACAATCGTAGCGATTGCACCAGCATTCGGTGGCATTAATTTAGAGGATATTTCAGCACCACGTTGTTTTGAAATAGAAGAACGCTTAAAGAAACTCCTTACGATACCTGTTTTTCACGATGATCAGCATGGTACTGCAATCGTGGTATTAGCCGGAGCTATCAATGCTTTAAAAGTTACAGGTCGCAAGAAGGAAGAATGCAGTGTAGTTGTAAATGGTGCCGGTTCAGCGGGAATCGCAATAACAAAGCTTTTATTGACTTATGGTTTTCAACATATTACTCTATGCGATAGAAATGGCATTCTATCAAGAGAGTATGAGAACTTGAACTGGATGCATGAACAGATGCTTGATGTAACCAATCTAACGAATAAGAGTGGTTCTTTGGCTGATGCACTGGTAGGAGCAGATTTATTTGTCGGTGTATCCGCACCAGGTATTGTAACGAAAGAAATGGTTGCTTCCATGAATAAAGATGCTATTATATTTGCCATGGCAAATCCGGTACCTGAAATTATGCCGGATCTAGCAAAGGAAGCAGGTGCAAGTGTGGTTGCAACCGGCCGTTCTGATTTCCCTAACCAGGTGAATAACGTAGTTGCTTTCCCCGGAATATTTAAAGGTGCTTTGGAAGGACGAGCTACTCAAATTACGGAAGATATGAAACTGGCTGCTGCGATTGCGATTGCAGGGTTGGTAAACGAGGAAGATTTAAGCGCTGATAACATCATGCCTCAGCCTTTCGATCCAAGGGTATGTGAAGTTGTCAGTGCTGCTGTAAAATCTTTTATTTGATGTTTGAAATTATGAAGATAGTATGTAACACTAGGTTTATGAAATTGAAGCGATTTTCTTAATCACTATTAACTATTGCACTTGTTGCATATTATTTTACAATTTGTAGGAAGGCATGGTTTTTTATTATGTCGTATGTGTTTAGGGAAAGTCGAATGCAGTGGGGTGATCGGCGATATCATTCACTTGACTATGAGATGAAGCAAATCTACGGAAATAAGGTTTATAAGATATCCTTAAACGGTGGTATGAGTTGTCCGAATCGAGATGGGACTTTAGATAGCAGAGGATGTATTTTTTGCAGTGAAGGCGGGTCCGGTGATTTTGCTTCTTCTAGTTGTAAGACGATTAACGACCAGATCGAGGATGCCAAATTATTAGTTGCAGGGAAATTATCCAAAGATCCTAATGATCATAAGTTTATCGCATACTTCCAAGCTTATACGAACACCTATGGTCCGATGGACTACCTTCATAAAATTTTTTATGAAGCAATTAATCATCCAGATGTCGTAATTCTATCCATTGCAACAAGACCGGATTGTCTCGGAGATGATGTCTTAGACCTTCTGGCTAAGCTCAACCGTATCAAGCCAGTATGGATTGAATTAGGGTTACAAACCATCCACGAAGACACTGCACGGTATCTACGACGCGGATATCCTCTGCCCGTATTTGACAGTGCTGTGCATAAGCTTCATTCCATTGGTATCTCCGTTATAGTCCATGCAATTCTTGGACTTCCTGGGGAGAACAAAGAGAATGTACTTCAGACGATTGACTATATCTCTAGCCTTCCAATTCAAGGTGTCAAGTTACAACTTCTCCATATCTTAAAAGGAACTGATTTAGGCCTTGAATATGAAAACGGCTTTATTCCAGAAGTACTTTCTCTGGATGAATACATTGATTATGTTATTTCCTGCCTGGAGCATCTTCCTGAACATATTATCATTCATAGAATTACAGGGGATGGTCCAAAACGGCTTCTTCTTGCTCCCTTATGGAGCAGTAATAAAAAGCTTGTGTTAAACAAAATTCATCAGACTATGAAGGAAAGAGACACCTGGCAGGGTAAATATGATACCAGCCATCACGAATTATAAGGAGGTAATAACGATGCACTCCGATACTTTTATGCTTTATAAACTAATGATCTTATACATTTTAAGCCGGGTTAATTTTCCCTTAACCAATGCTCAGATAACGGCTTTCATCTTAGAAAAGGAATACACCAATTACTTCAATCTTCAAAGAGCTATCTCTGAATTAATTGATGATTCCTATGTGCAGGTAACAACCATCCGTAATAGCTCATTGTATCGAATTAGCGAAAGCGGACTTGAAACCTTATCTCTCTTTGATAATATGATTTCTGCAGGTATTAAAGAAGATATCGAGATTTACCTTCAGGAGAATAAATATGATCTCTTGGAGGAAGTATCCACACCGGCTGAATACTATCAGATAAAAAAAGGCGAATATGCTGCCCACTTAAGAGTTATTGAGCGAGATACTCCCTTTATTGATTTAACTCTAATTGTTACTACCGAAGATGAGGCTGCCAGAATGTGTAATAACTGGAAAGATAAAAGTTCCGAAGTATATTCCTATTTACTTTCTTCCTTACTAGATACTATGTAAAAAGAGCGTTGGCTAGGCCAACGCTCTTTCTCTTTTTTTACAATCCTATTTACAAAACAGTGTTATAATTATACAGTCTGTATATCCTTATTTATATTACAAAACAAATAAGTTTTTTACTACCACCAATTTTTACTCTGGTTTAATCATAACCTCTGGTTCGTTACTGCGATCCTCACCGACTTGTATCTCAATATCAGTTTCAGTACTACTATTCCTCTGTTCTACGACTTTTACCTCATCTGTTAACTGGCATACTACATCGATATAATCCCAGATTTCATCCCTACCCTGCTTACTAAGTGCAGAAAAAGGAAAGATTTTAGTTCCGGGAACTACTTGCAACCCATCTCTGATTATTTTGATATGTTTATCCTTCTGGCTGCGGTTAATCTTATCTAATTTCGTTGCAATGATAATCGGATGAAAACCTTGATATACAATCCAGTCATACATATTTTTATCATTTTCGGAAGGCTCATGACGGATATCAATTAATAGAAATACAATTTTTAATTGACCAGAAGTTTTCAAATATTTCTCAATCATTTTACCCCATTTTTCTTTTACTGAGTTGGATACCGAAGCATAACCATACCCGGGGAGATCCACAAAATATAAGGCATCATTGATATTATAGAAATTGATGGTCTGTGTTTTACCAGGTGTGCCAGAGGTCCTAGCCAATGCCTTCCGATTCATCAGAGCATTGATTAAGGAAGACTTTCCTACATTTGATTTACCTGCAAATGCTATTTCCGGTTTCTCATTGACAGGCAGCACGCTGGTGATCCCACATACTGTCTCTAATTGTACATTCTTAATTACCATCTTCTAAACACTCCTCTTCTACTGGGTATTTCATCTATATCATCTATTGTAACTATCAAAAAGAAAAGCCTGACACCGGCAGAATTAACTCATCGGCGGCAGGCTTTATTTTTATTCGTGACAAGTTAATTCATTTTCTAAATCATCTTGTCTATAGGATTTCATTAATTTATCTTATCCATTCATCCTAGTATCAAGAAATCAGAATACTAAGCTATTTCATCCTTACTTTTCTTAGAAGACCGCTTTGCAATCGCTTTCCTTGCAACATTATCGTCTGATAAAATTACCTTGGGCTGCTCAGTTCCTAATACTGCTTCTTTTGTAATAATGCATTTGATCGCTTTCGTATCCGAAGGAAGATTATACATTGAATCCATCATAACTGCTTCCATAATAGCTCTAAGACCTCTGGCACCGATCTTTCTCTTGAAGGATTGCTTTGCAATTTCAGCAAGTGCATCTTCTTCAAATTCAAGTTCGACACCGTCTAATTCAAACAGCTTCTTATATTGCTTGGTAATTGCATTCTTTGGTTGAGTTAATATGCGAATTAATGCCTCTTCATCCAGCATATCCAGTGCTACGCCGACCGGCACACGGCCTACAAACTCTGGAATTAAGCCAAACTTAATGAAATCCTGGGGCATTACCTGACGGAACAGCTCACCAACATTATTCTTTTGCTTCTCTGTGATCTGTGCATTAAAGCCGATGGATTTCTGACCAATTCTTGCTTCAATAATCTTTTCCAAACCATCAAAAGCACCACCACAGATAAATAAGATATTCGTCGTATCGATCTGTATGAATTCCTGATGTGGATGCTTCCTACCACCCTGTGGTGGTACGGATGCTACCGTACCTTCCAGAATTTTTAAAAGAGCCTGTTGAACACCTTCACCGGATACATCTCTGGTAATGGAGGTATTCTCTGATTTTCTTGTAATCTTATCTATCTCATCAATATAAATGATTCCGTATTCTGCCCGTTCGATATCAAAATCCGCAGCCTGAATGATTTTTAACAGGATATTTTCAACATCTTCACCTACATAACCTGCCTCTGTTAAAGCAGTAGCATCTGCGATTGCAAATGGTACATTTAACAATTTTGCAAGGGTTTGTGCTAAATATGTCTTACCAGATCCGGTTGGACCAATCATCAGAATATTACTTTTTTGCAGTTCAACATCTAAGTCTTTTTCCGAAAGCACTCTTTTGTAATGATTATATACGGACACAGCCAAAACCTTCTTCGCGTCATCCTGTCCAACTACATGCTGGTCTAAAAAGCTTTTTATTTCAGCCGGCTTTAGAAGGTTAATATCTGTATTCGACACAGCTTCGTCATCAAATTCTTCCTCAATGATTTCACTGCAGATCTCGATGCATTCATCACAGATATATACACCAGGGCCTGCAATCAATTTTCTTACCTGGTCTTGTGTTTTATTGCAAAAGGAACATCTCAGCTGTTTTCTGTCGTCTACTTTTATTGCCAATGCCTACTCACCTCATTCTCTCTGTAGTGCAAAAACACCCTGACATTTATCTGCTTGTAATAACACTATCGATGATACCGTACTCAAGTGCTTCTTGCGCACTCATATAAAAGTCTCTCTCTGTATCAACTTCAATAATATCCAGCGGTTTTCCGGTATTTTTTGCTAAAATTTCGTTTAACTTTCTTCTTGTCTTAATGATATTATCTGCAACAATCTTGATATCAGTTGCTTGACCTTTTGCACCGCCGGAAGGCTGATGAATCATTACTTCCGCATTAGGGAGTGCAAATCTTTTGCCCTTTGCTCCGCCGGAGAGAAGGAAGGCTCCCATACTTGCAGCCATACCGATACAAATGGTTGAAACATCACATTTGATATAATTCATAGTATCATAGATTGCCATACCTGCGGTAACTGATCCGCCAGGACTATTAATATAAAGATTAATGTCCTTTCCCGGGTCTTCGGATTCTAAGAAAAGTAACTGAGCCACAATCACACTGGCTGATACATCGGTTACTTCCTCTCCCAGGAAAATAATTCTCTCCTTTAACAGTCTTGAATATATATCATAACTTCTTTCGCCTCTGCTCGTTTGTTCAATGACATAAGGTACTAAACTCATACGTTATCCTCCTTATCACATTTAAAATCTAAGTTTCTATTATATTTCTTTTGCAGCGTCAACAACTACATCCACTGCTTTTTGAACAGCGATATCCATCATAATCTGTTCTTTTTCTTTTTCGCCCATCAGACCTTTTAATTTATCAATCTCCATCTGATACATAGACGCCATCTCTGTTAATTCTTTCTCTACTTCTTCATCAGATACAGTAATATTCTCAGCCTTAACGATAGCTTCTAATACTAATCTGGTTTGAATACGCTTTAATGCCTGAGGTTTTAAGTTCTCGAGAAATTTCTTTGCATCCATTCCTGTGAACTGGAAGTATTGTTCTAAAGTAAGTCCTTGATATTGCATTCTCTGAGCAAATTCATCAGCCATCTGTTCTACCTGTGCTGATATCATTGCTGCCGGAATATCCATGGAAGCATTCTCTACAATTTTATCTACGATTGTATCTTCTACTTCTCTTTTTGCTTCTTTTTCTTTATTAGCCTTTATTGTAGCCTTGATACTTTCTTTGTATTCATCCAGAGTATCAAATTCAGATACGTCCTGAGCAAAATCGTCATCCAAAGCAGGAAGCTCTTTTACTTTAATCTCTTTCACAGTTACTTTAAAGAGAGCAGGTTTTCCAGCTAATTCTTTTGCATGGTATTCCTGAGGGAAAGTTACATTAACTTCAATCTCTTCACCGATTGGTTTGCCGATTAACTGATCTTCAAAGGTATCAATGAAGGAATGAGATCCGATGGTTAAGGAATAGTTCTCGCCTTTACCGCCTTCAAAAGGAACTCCATCAACAAAACCCTCGAAATCGATGGATGTTATGTCATCTTGTTCTACTGTTCTGTTATCTACTGTAATCATTCTGGCATTCTGCTCACGCTCTTTATCCATCTGAGCAAGAATATCTTCTTCGGTAACTAAGATTTCTTTTTTCTCTACTTCAATTCCTTTGTATTCACCTAAAGTAACTTCTGGCTTTAATGCAACTTCAGCAGTAAATATAAAAGTCTTACCTTTTTCTACTTGAACAACATCAATTTCAGGTCTAGCTACGATTTCAAGACCGCTTTCTTTCGCTGCCTTCTCGTATTCTACCGGAATGATTTCGTTTGCTGCATCCTCATAGAAGATACTGCTTCCATACATTTTCTCGATAATTGCACGAGGTGCTTTTCCTTTACGGAAGCCCTGTACATTAATCTTACCTCTGTTTTTTACATATGCTTTCTCGAGGGCACTTTCAAATTCCTCAGCTGATGTCTCTATTGTTAGCTTAGCCATGTTTTTTTCTAACTTTTCTACCTGTAAACTCATCGATTATTTCCTCCTTGTGATATGTACATTATTATTTTCGCAGGAGAATGTCATCAATTGGTACTCCTCGTAAATGTACATTATGTCTGCAAAGTGCAGACAATTTGACATTAGTATATTATAACATATTTATTCTGTAAAGACCATAATTTTAATTTTTATAAAAAGGTTAGAAACAAAGGAGGAAATAGATACCATTTTAGTCTATTATAACCATCCTCCTGTTACCAACTTAGGCAGATATTACATGTCCCTGGTCTTTCATAACCTGAATTACCTGTTCTGCGTATTGTTTACAGAGGTCTTCTGATTGGGCTTCTACCATGACACGGATAACCGGTTCAGTTCCACTCTCTCTGACAAGAATTCTTCCGTCCGTTCCCAAAGCTTCTTCCACCATTGACACAGCTTTGATTACTTGAGGATCATCCTTTACAGCCTTTTTATCTGCAACCTTAACGTTTTTAAGAAGTTGTGGATATAATACGACCTCCTTAAGCAGTTCAGATAACGTATTTTTACTTTCCAACATAACTTCCATAATCTTTAAAGAAGTAAGAATACCATCTCCGGTAGTAGCATGCTTACTAAAGATAATATGACCGGATTGCTCTCCACCAATGGAGTGACCATTTGCCATCATATTTTCGTATACATACTTATCACCAACGGCTGTTTTCTCATAGGAGATATTTTTTTGATCCAGTGCTTTGTAAAGACCGATATTTGACATAATCGTTGTAACTATGGTGTTATTAGCCAAATCATTATGTTCTTTCATATATACGCCACATAGGTAAAGAATTAAATCTCCATCTATAATATTCCCTTTATCATCGACTGCCAAACATCGATCTGCATCTCCATCGTAAGCAAATCCCACATCAAGCTTATTTTCTATCACAAACTTCTGTAATTCTTTCATATGGGTAGATCCACAGTCTTGATTGATGTTAATTCCGTTTGGTTCACCATGTATCACGTAGGTCTTAGCACCTAAAGCATCAAATACTCCCTTGGCTACAGAAGTCGCTGCTCCATTGGCTAAATCAAGACCAACCTTCATATCCTTAAATGATCTCGTTGCTAAGGAAATTAAATATCCGATGTAGCGATTTCTCCCCATTGCATAATCAATTGTTCTTCCTATGTTTTCACCGGTCGCAAACGGAAGGGAATCTCTATCTTCATCTATGTATTTTTCAATCTTATCTTCAACTTCTGCTTCCAATTTATAACCATTCCCATTAATTACTTTGATTCCGTTATCATAAAATGGATTGTGACTTGCAGAAATCATAATACCGCAATCAAAGCCTTCACTACGTACAACATAAGACACACTGGGTGTAGTAGTAACATGGAGAAGATATACATCTGCACCACTTGCAGTAAGACCTGCTACTAAAGAGTATTCAAACATATAACTGGATCTTCTTGTGTCTTTACCAATAACAATCTTTGCTTTATGCTCCTGTCCATAATAATAACCTAAGAATCTTCCTACTTTATAAGCATGTGTTACTGTAAGATTAATATTTGCTTCTCCTCGAAAACCATCTGTTCCAAAATACTTGCCCATGTTATTCATTCTCCCTTTCTCTTCTTCTATAATATATTTATTCTATTCACATCCCATGTGCCTCGAATTCATTTATCAAGAATTTAACGAATTATATTTTAACATATTATATTAGAAATAGGAAGTTGATATTTTACAGATTTTAGATTTAACCAGGAATAAAAGCCCAAAAACAAACATCACCGATTGTTTTCACAATCGGTGATGTTTTTAAATCATGTTTAATTCATTATCCGATTACTGTTGGCTTGATGTTCCAGACATGGATTCTTCCTGTCTTCTGATCATACGTCTAACCATTTCTCCACCTACAGAACCGTTCTGTTTGCTAGTAAGGTCACCATTGTAACCTTGTTTTAACGGAACACCGATTTCATTAGCAACTTCCATCTTGAAGCGATCTAATGCTTCTCTAGCCTGAGGTACTTCTGCTCTGTTAGAACCACTATTGTTATTGTTACTTGCCATAATAATTTTCACCTCCATAATTTTTAGTATCAAAGCAACCAATTTACAAAATCAATTTTTTGTAGGTTCAGCGGCTTTTATGTTAAGTATCAACCGCGATTGATTTCGTTTTGTTTTGCTTGTAATGATATTGTTAACAGCATTTGTGAGAATTATTATGGTAATTTTTGTTTAGGGAACCACTCTTTGATAATTTAGATTATTGACTAAGAACTTTCATTTATTTTACGCTACATATTAGAACCTTTGGATAACCAATTACTATTTCAAGTCCTTTGCCGCTGCCAGCCGCTTTAACAAGACTTTCAGCCAATTCGCTGGAATAGGAAGACATCACTTCCCTCTGCATTAAGCGGAAAGCAGGGATTACATCTTCAATTACGTGGAGTGTATCCATTTGATATCGTATCTTTTTCACAGCCTTTGGCATATGAACACCAATGACACCAGCATCGATTATAATATCCTTGCAGATTTCGGGTGATATGTAATAGCATCCGTCTTTCATATAATTAGATAAAGAGTTAATAGGATTTGGCATATCAAAATCCATCTTATACTCCTCTCCTTTGTACATGATATTCCTCCTTTCTACGGATTAACTAATACTAATTTACTATACCCTGTAAATATATTCCATATATTTCCATTTGTCAACATTTTTATTGAAAATGTCACTATTTTCCCTATAATTCACCTCATAGTACTAATGTCCCATAGTTCATAGATGATATGACAAATTTATATACTATAAAATAGTAAATTTTCTTACCTTCCTAAAAACAATATAAGCATTTCTGTACACTCAGAAATGCTTATATTGTTAGTATGTATGATATTTACTTTTTTATCATTATTTATTTTTATAACTATTTATTTCATTTCAATAATAAAAGTTACACCACTCATAGGCATAATCCATTCATCCTGAACTAAGATTTCACAGATACCTTCATAATGCATAGCATCTTGACTGGAAGTACTTCCGTTTAAAAATGGTATCATAATAACTTTCATCTTGTCATCCGGATAGGTAAGTTCAATATTTGGACTAAAGGTTGGTTCACTAATGGAGGCAAATATTTTCCCTCTTGTCTTTAACTGTGGCATTTGGAAACCGACTTCTACCATGATTTCACTTGTATTTGTTTGCTGACATAGCATATCTAGCAAAATTCCTTTTTCATCGATTTGAACAAAGTTAATGGCTGCTTCTATATTATCAATATAGACCTTTAACTTCATATCATTGATTAAAAAATCTCTTTTCTGGCTGTCATTTAATTGAGTTAATTGATTCAGCTCTGAAACTGCAATATTCAGATCCTCCCGGAATAAGAAAGTTTGATTCTTAAGAGCACTGTCTAATTCAATCTCTTCCATAAAAAAGCCTATTTTAAAATTACTGCTAAACTTATTTGATGCAATATAAAGTTTTTTATATGCTAATTTTTCTTGTACTCTGTAATATTTCTGACCAGAAAAAATCTTATGATTTTGCGGATACTCACTGAGGGTAAACTTATATTTATAGTATTTTCTTATGTTATATTCAGAATCAATATATGGTTTAATCATCTCATAAACCATATTTCCCTGTTCTTCCTTTAACATCGAGAGAAGCGTTGTATGAACGAACTTCTTTTTTGCCTCCTTATCAAATCGGGAGATTGCTCTGGGATCGCTCATTAAGGTCTGTGTTATCTGCTCCGACATCTCTTCTGAAACATACTCCTGAGTAAAATACTCATAAGCAAAATTAAATATGATAATCGGAGGCAGGATACCCAAGAGATTATCCAAAATCCCATCCAGGAGACCACTAAAATCAAATGAAATTCCTCTGCTCTCCGTAAAAAAATACTTAATTGTAAGGATCACCAGCCAAACAATAAAAGAGACACAGGCAAGCATAATCGTAGCATATTTTCTACCTCGCCGGTTCTTCTCCTTTTTCTCCTGTGTTAACATAAGATTTCCTCCCATGTACCCTATTTTAAATTTTCTTATTTATTTTATCCTTATTAATTTACCTGTGTTATTTCAAATATACCTTGATAAATGGATGGTTTCTCTTTGTAATACCCCCAGAACAGATCACCATAATCGTAATGCCACCATTCGGAAGGTAAATTCGTAAATCCCGCTTCCGACATAATATGATAGAGTAATCGGCGATGGTTACGGATCAAATGAGATGTATTTTTCTCCATGGTAAGTTCTGTTGCTAGGACACTGTCCTCATAATGAGAGGTGTTGGCCTTATCAGAAAAATCATCAAATCCGGTGCCCATATCCAGTTCTTCCCCTAGTTCATTCACTATCGTTAAGTCTACAGCTCCTCCTGTAGAGTGTACAAACGGAAATAATGGATTTTTACTGGGATAAGAAATGAACTTCGTCGTTATATTACGAAGCTCCTCTTCTGTTTTATGTGCATTCTGTGGCAATCTTTTTTGTATACTGTAATATTGGTCATATAACGTTTGTTGTACTAATGCAGGTCTCCATGCATCATATATCTTTAGCTTAAACCCATCCGGCAACAAGGATGCGGCCAGAAATAGTTTTTCTGCTGCTGTTTTCCTTAAATAGCATTTTGAGCATGCACCATGAACTCCCATCTGATAATACATAGGTTTGGCATGATAAATACGATCATTGCCCTTACTCATCTGGTAAAAATCCACGAGGGGTTCATTACTCTCCAATGTGTTTGCTTCCTTTACATTAGGGAAAACCAGCTTTGGTATCGGCTGACTATAATACATCATCTCACTCCTATCTTACTTTAACAAAAATCATTATCCTTTCAGACCTTTCATTCCACCAAAGGAAACACCGGATAAGATGTTCGTATCAAAGGAATACACAATCTCTTTATTCTCTCTGTCTCTTTTCAGTGCCAGGCTTACACAACGGTCTAGTAACTCAATATATTTCATTCCTAACGCTTCCCATAAATAAAAAGCCAGAGAGCCAGGAATGGTATTAATCTCATTTACCCAAATCTTTCCGGTATCCTTATCAATCATTAAGTCAATACGGGCTACTCCGTTACAATCCAATGCTTGGAAGGTTCTTACAGCCAGATCTCGTATGGTATCCCGCTGCTCTTTCGTAATCTGTGCCGGTAGCTGACGTTTGGTAGACGACATTCCCTTGGATCCATTTCCTTTCCCACCGGAGAGATATTTATCTTCATAGCTTAATATTTCATCGGTTGTAATCGGTTCTTCACATTCAGAAGCAAGCGCTTCTTCATAATCACCAATTACGGAGCAATTAATCTCTCGTAGTGCTGTGATCGCATGTTCCACAAGTACTTTCTTCGCATATTGGAACGCATATTCCAATGCTTCAGATAACGAATCTCTATCTCTGGCTACTTTAATTCCTACGCTTGAACCAAGATTGGAAGGTTTTACGATAACCGGATAACCTAATTTAGCTTCTATCTCATCCATAATCGTATCAGAATCCTTTTGATATCTCTTCTGATCAAAATAACAGCAATCCAGTACCGGAATACCACTTTCCTTTAAAATTGTCTTCATTACGTACTTATCCATACCTACTGCGGATGCTAATACATCACAGCCAACAAAGGGTATACCCAAATGTTTTAAATATCCCTGAAAGGTACCATCTTCCA
Source organism: Herbinix sp. (assembly GCA_029238935.1). GTDB lineage: Bacteria > Bacillota > Clostridia > Lachnospirales > Lachnospiraceae > Mobilitalea. The sequence continues at coordinate 28,450 of JAQZBN010000013.1, read as the reverse complement.
CATTGGTTCCATGAACAATCGGAAATGCCACATCAATGGAATCATATACAGCGTTACCAAACTTTTTAATTGGATAGTATACAAGATTTAATCTATTATTTTCATTAATTAAAATAATTTCCTTGCTGTTCTTCAGCAGACCTTTTACGTTCTTATAAGCTTCAATCTTGCCGATTTCTTCACCTACAAACATTCGATTTTCTTTGGTTATGTAAACGGGAATAATCTCGTATTTCTCTTTGTTAAAGGAATAAGTTGCTTGAATAGCAGATATGATGGAAACCTCATGCTCCACACTCTTTCCTCCAAAAAATACTCCAACTTTGATTTTCATATTTCCCCCTGCCTTTCCTAAGCTTAATAGTTATCCGGTAAGTCATTCTCCATCAGTACCACTTTTTCCTGACCGGACGCTTTTATGCTATCGACGGCTTTTAAGCCTTCTTGCAAATTAGATACAATGTGAATTTTTTCTTTTATAAAACCTGCCTCAACCAGGCCATCAAAGATCGGTTTGGTCTGATTCTCTCCCACAAGCACTACATAATCACACACAGCTGCTGCCTGTGTTCCAAATGTTTTATTACATTCATACTGTCTGCTGCCAAGTTCAATCATTCCAGGTGTTAATAATATCTTAACTCCTTCAAACATCTGCAGAGTATCCAGTGCTGCTTTCGCTCCACTCGGATTTGAATTATAGCAGTCATCAATAATGACCAAATCTTTTCTTTTAATTAATTGTAAACGGTGTTCAACCGGATTTAACTGCTTCACCTGTGGAATTAACTTATCCATCGGAATTCCCAAGCTATTGGCAACCGCAATGGCCCCGGCAACATTTTCTACATTATTCTTTCCGATCAATTTCGTCGTAAAGGTATGTTCGTTTCCTTCGGTATCTTTCATCTTAAAAGTGGAACCCTTTGATGAAGTTTTCATTTCGTACGCCAGATAGGTTGGATTAAATTCTTCCTCTACACCATAACTTACAATATTCTTATATTTTTTTTGTCCTCTGATATATTCATTATCATAATTTAAGAAAGCAATACCATCAGCAGGGACGGAATCTGCTAATTCAAACTTTGTTTTGATTACATTTTCGACGGTTAAGAAGCTCTCCAGATGCTGCGGCCCAATGGAGGTAATAACGCCGTGTTTCGGATGAACGATATCACAGATTTCCTTGATATCTCCGATATTCTTTGCACCCATCTCACAAACGAATATCTCGTGGAAAGCTCTTAATTCCTGACGTATTGTCCGAACTACTCCAAGTGGTGTATTAAAGCTCTCCGGTGTATGTAATACATTATACTGAGCAGATAATAATTTACTCAGATAAAATTTAACGCTGGTTTTTCCATAACTACCGGTGATACCGATTACGGTCAGATTTGGCATGGAAGCAAGAATCTTCTTCGCATCATTGATATACCACTGATTAACACTTTTTTCAATCGGCTTATTCACCAAATTAGCTAACAATACAAGTAATGGTAGCAGAAGATAACATATAGGAAATAGCACCACTACCCTTAATTTATTTTCATCCAATGAGAAGAAAGCAGCTATAAGCACCACAATAAATAAAACAAAAATAGAAACAAATAATCTCTTTATTCTACTGGTGTATACAAGCGGTTTCTTCACATTTTTTCTTCTGGAAAAATAAACACTTAAAAGATTAAGTATTACTGCTGCAGTCATACCCGTCCATGTAGAAAGGAAAAGCCAGATCCCAATTATGAGCGGTAGTATGCTTCGACCAATGATTTTTCCTTTATTGACAAAAAGCCAATGAAATTGAACCTTTGGTTTATAAGAGTTCAGCTGAAACATATGAACTAAATACGTCGCGTATACGGTAAAACTAACGAGAAATGATATGATAAATAATATAACAATGGCTAACTGCATACTGATACTCCTATTCTTTCTTTACCAACCTATTATGCTTCCTTTACTCCAAGAAATGATTCTAATACCTTGTTTACCAGAAACGGCTGTTCTAAGTAGGCAAAATGGCTTCCACCTTGAAGCGTAACAAGACCTGCATCCGGAATTAATTCCTCCATACACTTTGCATCCGAAATCGGTGTTGCGGTGTCCTTATCTCCCCAAATAAGCAGAGTTGGAGCCTTAATCTTGCTCAGTAAGGGTTTCAAATCTTCATTTACAACCTTCACTAAGGTCTGTCTCATAAGAGGTGTTGCATTATTATAATCGGCTGAACCATTTCTTTTTCTAAAGTCCTCTAAGGCATTTGGATACAATTTCCTTACCAAAGAAATGGATAGAAGTGTTCTTCCGATCTTATACATTCTCGTTCTTATCTTTTGCTTCATACTCTTCTTCGGTAGAATCCCCGCGCTGTCTATTAAGACGACTTTAGTCACGCCAAATGGGAGATTTTCCCTGCTATTCATTTTAATAATAACCCTTCCTCCAAAGGAATGGCCCAGCAAAATTAAATCTTTACATTTAAAATTTTTCATGAAATCTAATACAAAATCTACGTAATCATCTACGCTCCAAGCACAGGGCGGTTCTGCTGTATCTCCAAAGCCCGGCATATCCAGTGCTATTACTTTATGAGAGCGTTCAAGACAAGATATAATATGTTCAAAAAGCTTTATATTAGAACCCCAACCATGGAGTAACAGGACACATTTACCTTCCCCTTCGACGATATAATTTGTATCAATTCCTTTTATATTAATCTTCAAAGAATCACCTTCTTTTTTATTACTTACTTTTTAAAAGTATAGTTTATCGTATATTCTTTGTCAATATAATGTTCTTCTATGAACTATTGCCAAAACCTTTTCCCTGAGCTATTTCTCTATTTTTTCCTGTCAATACTACTTCTCTTCTTAATGACATATATTTATAGAAACTATATCTCGAGGACATCATGTCAATAATAACAACTTTAAAATCGATTAACAACTTTCTCTGGGGGATTCCCATGCCGATTCTTCTGTTCGGTATCCATATTTATTTCACCATACATCTAAAAGGCGTTCAACGGCACATAGGGAAAGCGGTAAAATTATCTGTGACTCCGGATAAATCAGTGGAAGGAAACTTAAGTGCTTTTGCCTCTCTCTCTGCCACTCTGGCTGCAACCATAGGAACTGGTAATATTGTAGGAATATCAACTGCAGTGGCCCTTGGTGGACCCGGAGCAATCTTTTGGTGTTGGCTTACCGGTGTTCTTGGCATGGCTACCACTTATGCCGAATGCTTTCTAGGTGTGCTCTACAGAAGGAAAAGAGAGGACGGATCTTTTATAGGTGGACCTATGTTTGCTATGGAGGATGGACTTCATAAAAAATGGTTGGCAGTTATCTTTGCTTTCTTTGCCATCATTGCATCTTATGGAGTTGGATGTTCAACCCAATCCAGGGCTATCACTGAAACCGCTCATACGCTGTGGGGGCTTCCGGAATATGCCGTAGGAATGAGTGCAGCACTAATCGTAGGTTTGGTTATTGTAGGAGGTGTAAAATCCATTGGAAAAATCTGTACCAAACTCGTACCTGCCATGGGTTTTTTCTATGTGTTTGGCTGCCTTATTATTATAGCTATTAATATACCTTATCTTCTTCCCTCTTTTGGATATATCTTTCGAACTGCTTTTGTATCTGATCATCTTCCCGCTGCTGTAGCTGGTGGATTTATCGGCAGCACTCTGCGATCAGCAACCAGATATGGAATAGCCAGAGGTTTATTTACCAATGAAGCGGGACTTGGCTCCGCTGCAATCTTGGCTGCAGAAGCAAAAACAATTCACCCTTCCAGACAGGCGTTAATTGCAATGAGTGCTACTTTCTGGGATACCGTTGTGATGTGTGCAATCACTGGTTTGGTCATTACAACCAATCTATTAAAAAATCCTGAATCTGTTGCAGGATTTTCGATCGGTGAATTTACAACTGCTGCTTTTGGGGCAATTCCCTTCGGAGATAAGATGCTCGGATTATCCTTAATCGCTTTTGCTATAGCCACTTTAATCGGTTGGTCTTATATCGGAGAAAAAGCGGTAGAATACTTATTCGGGAAATCCGGTATAAGCACCTACCGCATCTGTTATATTGTTATGATTTTTGTTGGTTCCATTATGACATTGGATCTGGTTTGGGAGATGACCGATCTGGTAAATGCTTTTATGACAATTCCTAATGTCATCTGTCTCATCCTGTTACGAAAGCAGATTTCTCCTTACGCAAAAAATTAATTTAGAATCAAGCAGTTGTTTGGTACATAATAGAAGCAGAGATTTTCTTCGCTGCTGCCTCACCTTGAAAATGCTGAATAATTGAAAGGGAAAAATCAATTGCAGTTCCCATCCCCTTTGAAGTAATAATATTACCATCGGTCACTACTGCACTGTTTACTAGAGTTGCACCTTCTAGTTTATCTTCATGACCGGGATAGCATATTGCATTTTTCCCCTTCAATATTCCTTTTGTTCCAAGAACCGTTGGTGCTGCGCAGATAGCAGCCAAAGATTTGCCTTTTTGATGAAACTCTTTTAATAAGCCATCCAGTCCTTCATGCCTAATCAAGTTCGTAGTACCAGGCATTCCTCCCGGTAAAACAAGCATATCTGCATCCTGATAATCTACCTCTTCGAATAATTTATCCGCTAGAGATGTTATCTGATGGGATCCCTTGACAGAAAGCGACCCTGTTAAGGAAACCATTACAATTTCAATCCCTGCTCTGCGTAATAGATCTACAACAGTTAACCCTTCGATCTCCTCATAACCATCTGCTAGAAAGATATATACTTTAGCCATTTTGAAACTCCCTTTCGTATTTTTACCTTTATTATATCGTTTCTAATTCAACCCTGCAATATGCGAACAATGAATTAGTTGTATTCGATCACAAGGTCGGATACACCAACATTTTTCAAGGTCACTCTTGGTTTACAGATACTGCGGTAGGTTCCGATCGGGCAGATCTTCAGTTGATAAAATCCATCATAAGGAACTACAAATTCAAAACATCCATAACAACCCACTTTAACACAGCATAGTAAGGTTTCACAGTTATCACAAAGACTATATAATTTCACTTCCCACTCATGTGGTTTATAACAGCAGCAGCCTGAGATGCAACCAAAGATATACCCCGGTAATACCAGACACTCTTCACACTCACGGCATTCTGGGCATTCATGCTCTGGGCATGGGATAGGAACTGGAACTGGTACAGGGAATGGGAGGTATTCAGGAGCTACCTCCGGACAAGTCGGGCATTCTGGGCATGTCGGGCATTCTGGACACGGAGCTGGTGATGGGCACGGTGTCGGTTCTGGACAGGTTGGGCAATCCGGGCAAGGTGTTGGTTCCGGACAGGACGGACAAGTCACTGGTTCTATTTCTGGAATTTCAGGGCATTCCGGACACGGAACAGGAGCCGGGCATGGGACCTGTGGAGGGCACGGAGCAGGTGTTGGGCACGGAGCAGGTGTTGGGCATGGTGCCGGTGTTGGGCATGGTGCCGGTGTTGGGCATGGAGCAGGTGCCGGGCATTCTGGGCATTCCTGTACAGGTAATACCTCTGGTACCGGAAGAATTTCAGGTGCCGGTATTTCTGGTATCACTGGAGCTTCTGGAACCACCGGAGATACCGCAACACAATCCACACCACCGGAGAACGGATACAAATGGAATTCAAAACCACTGGTCGCAGGCACTTCAAGAGCACGGAATGCTGCATTACCATTGATATTACCACCGGTTGAATGTGCATGGTACATTGCTTGCGGAGCTAAGAAGCTGCCCCATAATTCCGAAGATTTTTCCATCCAGATATCCGTAGCATCTTCAAATACATATAAGGTGTTGTGTACTTTTTCTCTTTCTCCCCAAACACCATATTGCAGATAAGCGTTATTTCCAGTTCTCAGTTTTACAATTACAAGACTTCCCGCAGGAACTTCAGCACGAATGCCTTTATTCAACCTTCCTGTTGGCCGAACATCAATCACAAATACGTTTTGTCTAGGATTATTGCCTCTTAATACCCATTCATGGAAATTATCCGTTACTGTACCGGTCGGCTGTAATGCATCGATACAATTCTTATAATAAGTAATACTACTTCTGGCATCCTGGAAGAACTCAGTTACATTAGCACCGATTCTGGAAGCCGGTATATAACGAGGAACATCATAACTAGATATTGCATAATGATTTCCTCTGTCACTCGGCCTCCAATATCTACTGCTTCCAGGTGCCTGATACAAGTATTCTAGTGTTTGCTCCTGAGCAGGAGAATAATCTTTTCCAATTAAATAAGTACTTCCGGGTGCGACCCTAGCACTTCCTCCTGCTACTACATGGCCTATCACAACCAAAGGTCCGCCGGTTGCTATATTTCCTCCTACTAAAAATCTTACATGGTTAGGGGAATAACCTGTTCCTGTGAGGTTTGTTTCATTACCATAAGCAAGACTTAATCCTCTTGGGCTTGTAAAATTACCTCCTACTGCCATCGCACCTTTCGTATCTACAATATTCGTTGCATTATCAAATATAATGGCATTAAAGTATGATGCTGTACCAAATGGTTGACCTTCCATGTCATACCAGTTGATATCCTGATAGGGGATACCAACATCGGATACAAACTCGTTGCGGGAATTATCGTAAAACATAAAAACCTCCTTGATACTAACCGTTTTAGCAGACCTACCGATATGCCTAAACCGTAATAGTATGCAAAGTATCCAAATATTCTCATTTCCAGTTTATTCATGACAAAAATAATCGTGCAGGATTTCAAGTTCATTCCCAAGATCCCTGTCTTCATTACTCGACATATTATCACATCTTACCATCTAGTATATATTACAGGTTTACCATTTTCCAACATCATGTTAAAATAAAAGTGATATGCATATAATTCGACATATTACAACACGCCAAGTTTCTATTGGAATTTGCTTATGGAGGTGTACCATTGAGAGAACTGGATTACTTAGCTGTTGAAGCAAAATCGGATCCCAAAAAGACAGATCAGATTATAAAGCAAAGTGAACACTTTATATTAAAGTGCGCTTCTACGGTTACCCACAGATATATTACTAAAAGTGATGACGAATGGTCCATCGCTTTGTTAGCCTTTCACCAAGCAATCAATACGTATCAACTGGAGAAAGGCAATTTCTATGGTTTTGCAGAACTTGTAATACGACGGAGGTTGATTGATTACATCCGAAGCCAAGAAAAGCATCATGCTGAGATTGCTGTTGACCCTATTGTATTTGACACCGAACCGGAGGAAAACGAAGAAGATATCGCCATCCGTATGGCAGTAGCTGATCGTGTGTCACAAAAACAAGATAGTTCCCTGAAGTTAGAAATCGAAGCTGCGAACGAGATATTCTCCCACTACGGTTTTTCCTTCTTTGATCTTGCAGACTGCTCCCCGCAAGCCAAAAAGACAAAAAAAGCATGTGCCAATGCTGTTAATTATCTTTTGGATAATCCCGTATTAATCAACGAAATAAAACAAACCCAACAATTACCACTTAAAATCATTGAAAAAAAAGCAGATGTACCCCGAAAAATATTAGAACGTCATCGAAAATATATAATAGCAGCGGTAGAAATACTATCCGGAGAGTATCCCTATCTCGCAGAATATTTACGGTACATCAGAGAGGAGAAAGGCTCATGAAAGCAGTTATAGTAGAAATCAAAGATGGTTATGCAGCAGTCCTATCTGATGAAGGTTGTATTCTTAAAGTGAAGAACAACAATTATGAGATTGGACAGGAGATAACGATGGATCAGAAGAAGGTAGTAATAACAAAGAAACTGGCTGTTATGGCTGCATCTGCAGCAATGTTTGTCACATTATGCGGTGTAGGTACATGGGCATATGCAAGTCCCTATTCCTATGTAAGTTTGGATGTTAATCCATCCATCGAATATACAATTAATCGCTTTGATCGAGTGATCGATGTAAATGCTGTCAATGATGACGGATCTGATATTCTAGATCTAGTCAACGTAGAACAATTAGAGAATAAGACGATTCAAGATGCATTGGATCAAACAATTGAACAAATCGCTGATGAAGGTTATTTTGATGGAGAAACAGAAGGTGGTATCGTGATTGCTACCTCTGGAAAAGATCCGGAGAAAGCAGAGGAATTAGCTGAAGAACTACAACAGTCTGCAACACAAACTATCTCAGAACATGGCGATGAGGTTCAAATTGAAACAATCAGTGTAGGTCTTGAACGGGTAGAAGAAGCTCATACTCTTGGAGTAACCCCCGGTAAGTTAAATCTTATAGAAAAGCTACAGGCAAGTGCTGCCGATCCCGATAGTATAAAGATCGAGGATTGGTTAAATAAGCCGGTCAAGGAAATCATGAAGGCAACAAAGGATAATAAAAAACTAGGAAAAAATGCCTCTCCTGATGAAACTATAGTAGAAGACGAGACAATTACAGATTCAAACGAAGATCTTGTAGAAGATTCTACTCAGGATATTAAAGAGGATGACAAGAACATAGATAAAGCCGAAAAAGAAGCTGAGAAAAATGCAGAAAAGCAAAATAAAGCTGACGAGAAAAAGAAAGACAAAGCAGAAAAGGAAGATAAAAAACAGAAAGATCAAGCGGAAAAGGATGCTAAAAAACAGCAGGACCAAGCAGATAAAGATGTTAAAAAACAACAAGAACAAACGGATAAAGATATTAAAAAGCAACAAGAACAAGCTGACAACGATGTTAAGAAGCAACAAGAACAAGCAGATAAAGATGTTAAGAATAATGGAAAGAACGATAAATCAGTAAAAGACCAAACGGATCCAGGTTCTGATGATCGTAATAATCAATCTGACAAAGAGCAATCCGAATCCGATAAAGATGATTCACAAAACAATAATAGTAATAATAACAGCCAAAGTGATGATAATGGCAAAAACAATAATTCAAAAGGCAAAAACAATGGTTAATCATCATAAGATATTAATATGACAGTTGATATTGTTTTCCTACTTTCGATAAATAAGCTAATTAACTAAATTTCGATAATCCCCCACGTAGTGAACCACCTGTGCCAAATTGGCATCTAGGTGGTTCTTTACATTTTAATCACATGTTTAACGGCTGATTAAGAAGGTCTCAAATTTTTTTATGTTCTCCTCTTTTCCTACTACCACAATACTATCGTTTTCTTCTAGAACTAGATTTGGTGTGATATCTGTCGTGGTCTTTCCTTCCTTTTCTACTGCAATGATATTCAATTTGAAATGCTTTCTAAGATTGGACTGCAATACGGTTCGACCTGCTATCTTTTTTGTCAATCTTAATTCCATGATTGCCATATGATCATTCAGTGCAATATAATCCATTAACCTTGTTGAGATTAATCGATTTGCTAATCGTATCGCCATATCATGTTCAGGATAGATTACTTCTGCACCAATCTTCTCAAGAACACTTCCTTGTTCAAAACTAATTGCTTTCGCAATCACTCTCGGAACTCCCATGCTTATGACATTCAATGTGGTTAAAATACTGACATCTATTTTTTCCCCAATGCAAACAATTACCGTACCACAGTTTTGTATCCCGGATTCCTCTAAGGCTTCCTTCGTCAGTTCTCTTACAACCAACGCGTTATCAGTCAAATGTCTGATTTGTTTTATCTTATTCTCATTCCCATCAAGAACTAAAACTTCTTTCCCAGCCTCTGCTAATGTCGAAGCAAGCGCGAATCCGAAACGTCCCAGTCCAATCACGCCAAATTCAATTACCGACCTATGATGCAGCATAATGCTCCCCCTATCCTATCGTTATATTTTCTTCGGAATAACTAATATTTGATTTTTCCTTGAAATACCATATCGATGCAATTGTCAAAGGTCCCAATCGACCTGTATACATCGTAAGAATTATGATAAATTTACTCAATACACTAAGCTCAGGTGTAATACCTGTGGACAGACCAACCGTACCAAATGCTGAGGTCACCTCAAAGATCAGCTGCATAAAGCTATATTCCGGTTCTATGATACATAAAAGTAATGTGTTTACACAGATTAAAGCTGCTGCCAATAATGTGATAATAAAAGCCTTTAAAACTACTTCATTTGAAATTCGTCGTTTAAATGCCATACAATGTTTATTTGTTGACATACTATAAGCACTTTTAATGATCGTAAATGCTGTAGTTGTCTTAATACCACCACCTGTTGATCCTGGTGAGGCTCCAACAAACATTAATAGGATAAGAATAAACAGACCAGCATCCGTAAATTCTCCAATAGGATACGTATTAAAGCCGGCAGTTCTAGCTGAAGTGCTGTGAAAAAAAGCTCCCATCCATGTTAGTTCTTCTGTGAATTTTAATAATAAGGTACCTACCGCCAATAACAGTATCGTCATAACGAGAACTAACTTTGTATGAAGGCTGAATTTTTTAAAAGAATGCTTGTGAATAACTTCTTTAATTACATAAAAGCCCAAACCACCGAAGATAATTAACCCGGCCGTGATAAAATTTAAAAGGACATTATCCCGGTATGGCATCATATTTTGAAAACTTCCCATAACGTCAAATCCTGAATTATTAAAGGATGCCACAGAATGAAACAAGCTAATCCCTATGGCTTGTATCGTTGGAAAGTCTTTGGAAAAGACAAAAAAGCTTAAGATGGCACCAACCAATTCAAAGCAAATAGTCATTAACAAAACAGCCTTTACTAATCTAACAATTCCTTTCATGGAATTTAGATTTAGTGCTTCTTTTACTGCTAGCCGATCCTTAAAGCTAACTTTCTTTCCTGTCAATATGATAAATGCTACTCCGACAGAGCTCACCCCAAGTCCACCAATCTGAATTAATAAGGCTACTACCGTTCGACCAAGTGCATTGAAGGTATCCGCAGTATCTCTCACGACTAATCCAGTTACGCAAACAGCACTGGTTGATGTAAATAGTGCATCGATGAAAGAGACATCTACCCCTTTGTTTTGAGTAATTGGCAGCATAAGAAGTACAGAACCTATAATAATCACAGCAGCAAACCCAAGCGCTATGGATTGTCCCGGACTTATTCTTTTTAACTTATCCAATGTATCACCTTTACTTTCTATGATTGAAGTCAGCGATAAAGTGCTTATCCTTTGATATTAACACTTTATCAAATTCTCATAATAATATTGTAGATATTCTACTTTCTCTATTTAGATTTCAAGTATCACAGCAATTGAATTTCGTCAAACAACGAATAATATAGTATATCCTATCTTCTTTATCATTATATATTCCAATGTTAAGTTTCGTATTTACTATCATAATTGCCTCACTAATAATATAAAAAAGCTGCTCCAATCAGGAACAGCCCATAAACTACTGCAAGGCTTGCTCTTCCTTGCCAACATATAATTTAACCTTATCTATTCTTTTATTCTTAACACTCTCTAGCTTAAAAACAAGATTGTCAATTTCAATGGTTCGATCGTCTTTTTCCTGAGGAATCGTACCAATTTTGTCTATCAAAAATCCGGATATTGTTTCAAAATTTTCTGAATATAAATCCAAATCCAGTTTATTATTTAGTTCATCTAGGGTGACCATGCCGTCGATCAAATATGTCGTATCATCTACTTTCTTAATCTTTATGGATACTAAATCATATTCATCTTCGATATCACCCATGATTTGCTCTACCAAGTCTTCTATAGTAACAATACCCGCGAAACCACCATACTCATCTATTAATACCGCAATTTGCTTTTTGGATTGCTGCAATTCTCGGAATAAATCCTCAATGTTCTTACTCTCCGGAACCAGATATGGTTTTTTCATTATGGTCCTGATATCTACATTCTTATAACCTTTTTTAATTGCTTCCTTAAGGAAATCCTTCATGAATAAGATACCGATAATATTATCAATATCATCCTCATAGACTGGAATTCTGGAGTACTTGGTTTTCATCAATGCTTCAAGGTATTCTTCTTTAGGATCTCCAATATTAATAGCAAATACATTAATACGAGGGGTCATTACCTCCCAAGCCAAAGTATCATCGAATTCAATAATAGAATCAATCATTTCTTTTTCTTTTTTGTTGATTGCCCCGCTAGCTTGTCCTTGTTCTACCAAAGATTTAATTTCTTCTCTGGATAAGATATCTTCTACATTACCCTCTTCCATTCCAAAAGGCTTCATAATCATCTTGGTTGAAAACGTGAGTAATCTGATAAATGGTGATGCAATTTTCGAAACAACTTTTACCGGTTTTACACAAAACATACTGATTGCTTCCGGCTTTTGTAATGCAATCCTCTTCGGTACCAATTCACCAAATACCAAAGTAAAATAAGATAACATTAACGTTACAAGAATGAGTGAAATCTGGTCACTATGATTAATATTGTATTTTGCTAGCCATTCACCTAATGGTCCAGATAAACCAGTTGCTGCAGATGCACTAGAGAAGAAACCAGCTAAAGTAATTGCTACTTGAATGGTAGATAAAAATTTCGTAGGTTCCTTTTGAAATTTTTGTACTAATATAGCACTTTTCTTTCCTTCCTCAGCATATCGTTTGATTTTATTTTTATTTACCGAAACCATAGCCATCTCTGCACAAGCAAAAAATGCATTCACCAATGTCAGTAGAATTAATATAATTACTTGCGTCAGTATGTTGTTTGGTTCAGGGTCAGGGTCGTCCATATCTATTCCTCCATTAAAATGATAAGGATATCATACCATATGCTACCTTATTTGGCAAATATGTTCTGCCTATATTCCATAGAGAAATATTCACCTTTCTTATAGTGTGATTTTTTTAAAGAGAAGATATGTATACTTTTTATTAAATTAAATGTAAATATACCTATATCAGTTGCCATTTCATTCGATTTCCCATGGAATAATAGAATCATGGATACAGAAAATATTTCATATACTAAATTATTGAAACCATCCATTCATGAGTACACTTCTTGGGTTATTGTCTTTCATATTTTAAAATTATTAGCCAATAATAGTAATTATTATTGATTTATTAACAAACAAATAGTATAATACTGTAATAATCTAGAAAAGGAGGCATTTTATGTATAATCTTTTAATTGGTGGGGCTGCCGGCCAAGGTATCGATACTACGGTTGCAATTCTTGAAAAGCTCTTAAAAAAGTCAGGATATTATGTTTACACAATACGCGATTTTATGTCTCGGGTCCGAGGAGGACATAACTTTTCCGCAATTCGTTTTGGAACTGAAGAAATAACATCCCACAGTGATGTTTATGATGGAATTATTGCCTTAAATGCCGAAACTGTCAGCTTACATAAAGATAAACTAACTACTCATGGCTTTATTCTTTGTGATAGCAGTCTAATGATAGACGATCCGAAAGCAATTAAGATAAATATAGCCGAAATGACAAAAAAACTTGGAAACTCTAGAGTCTCTGGCAGTATCGCTATAGGTGCTGTACTTAAATTATTTGGAGAAACCCTAGATTATGTTGATGAGGTAATAAGAACCTCAACCAGAGAGGCTTTTTGGGAAATCAACCAAAAGGCTATTTCAGAAGGATACGATAGTGTAGAAAAACGTTTTGTACATATGGATGGAAATTATCATAATGAGATGTTAATCTCCGGAAGCAAGGCAGTGGCTCTAGGAGCAATTGCGGCTGGTTTAAGGTTTTATACTGCATATCCGATGTCCCCATCCACTGCGGTTATGGAATACCTAGCAGCAAAAAGTATTGAAACCGGTATCGTTGTGGAACAAGCGGAGGATGAGATCGCTGCTATCAACATGGCCATTGGAGCATCCTATGCAGGCGCTAAGGCCATGACAGGAACCTCCGGTGGTGGTTTCTGTCTCATGGTAGAAGCTTTAGGTTTCTCCGGTATCGCAGAAATTCCGCTCGTTGTAATTGATGTCATGAGACCCGGCCCAGCTACCGGTTTACCAACCAGAACAGAGCAAAGTGATCTTAAATTTGTTATTTCCGCAGCACAAGGAGAGTTTCCGAGAATGGTAATCGCCTTACGTAATCACGAAGATTCCTTCTACCAGACAATTCGTGCTTTTCATCTTGCAGAGAAATATCAAATACCCGTAATCTTATTAAGTGATCAGTATCTTGGTGATTCAACAGCAACAGTAAAACCATTTGCTATGCCATCTTACCTTCCTGCAGAACCAACTTTAACGTATACGGATGATACTGAATATTTGAGATATCGGTTTACAGAGAATGGAATCTCACCTCGATTAATTCCCGGTAAAATAGACCAGTTCGTAACCGCAGACAGCGATGAGCATGATGAACGCGGTAGAATTACAGAATCGGCAGAAATGCGTATCAAGATGATGGATAAAAGAATGAATAAACTAATCTTATTAAAAGAAGAGCTCCTTGAACCGGAATTCATTGGAGACACCAATTGTACCACTCTTTTATTAGGTTGGGGTTCCACTTATGGTCCAATTAAGGAAGCAGTCAGTAAACTAAACGAACTCAATGAAAATCGTTACGGTGCCTTACTCTTTGGAGATATTTACCCTCTTCCAACAAATCGTCTTACGGAATTATCAAAACAGGTAACCTGCATTATAAATATTGAACAGAATGCAACAGGTCAGTTGGCTGGTTTAGTTCGTGAAGCAACCGGTATCACCTGTACCTCCAGTGTCCTAAAATATGACGGAAGGCAAATATCCGGAGAAGATATCATCCACGCCTTAAGAAAGGAGGACGACTATGACACAAAATAAATTTGAGACTTATGAAACCGCATGGTGCCCAGGTTGTGGTAACTTTAACATTTTGAATTCACTTAAAACAGCATTGGAAGAATTAGATAAAGACCCCTATGAAGTATTAATGGTTGCAGGAATTGGTCAGGCAGCAAAAACGCCTCAATACATCAGCGCCAACAGCTTTTGTGGTCTTCACGGTAGATCCCTTCCTGCTGCTACTGCTACTAAAATAGCTAATGATAAACTGACCGTAATTGTAAATACCGGTGACGGTGATTCCTATGGGGAAGGCGGTAATCATTTTATTCACACAATCCGTAGAAACATTAATATTACCCACTTTGTACATGACAATCAGATTTACGGACTTACCAAAGGTCAGGCATCTCCCACTTCTTCCGAAGGTCAGGTAACAGAGGTTCAGACCTATGGAAATCAAAATATACCATTAAACCCAGTTTTGATGGCAATCGCTTCCGGAGCAGGATTTGTAGCCAGATCCTTTAGTGGAGATCCAGCTCACTTAACCTTGATGATGAAACAGGCTATTCAATATAATGGCTATGCTCTAGTTGATATCCTTCAACCTTGTATTAGCTTTAACAAATTGAATACATTTGGATATTATAAGAGTAGGATTTACCATTTGGACGAATACTATGATAGATTTGATAAAATGTCAGCGTTTGAAAAATCAATGGAATTTGGAGATCGCATTCCAATAGGAATTATCTACGAAGAATCGAAAGCGACCTTCCATCAAAAGAATAAAATCTTAAAAGATGACAAAGCTTTACTTGATACGAAATTAGAACCTGACGTATTAAACAAACTGATCAAAGAATTTGTGTAATAAAATTAATATAACACAACAAACATATCCATATTGCTTGAATATCTTTGTCCATCAATATGGATATGATGTTTTGTTATAAATATAAAGGAGGAATTAATTATGGCAGTTAAAAATGCAATGACAAGTGATTTTTTACATTCCGCATACGGCGGAGAAAGTATGGCTCATATGAGATATCTGACCTGGGGTACCATGGCAGAGAAAGAAGGCTTTAAAAATATTTCAAAATTATTTGAAGCAATCGCATATGCTGAGGAAGTACATGCTAACAATCACTTCAAGGAAATTGGTGGAAATACCGCAGATGCTACCGTCGTAGCTGGTGCTGTGTTTGGACCCAATAAGACAGTTGACAATCTGCAAGGTGCTATTAATGGTGAATTACATGAAGTTGAACAAATGTATCCTGTATACTTAAACGCTGCTCAGTTCCAAGAAGAAAAAGGTGCAGAGCGTTCCTTTCATTATGCTCTGGAAGCGGAAAAAATCCATGCAAACTTATTTCAACAGGCTCAAAATGCAGCAAAAGAAGGCAAGGACATTGAGTTAACATCCGTATATATCTGTCCAATTTGCGGTCATACGATACTTGATGAAGCTCCAGACAAATGTCCTGTATGCGGTGCTAAAAAAGAAATGTATAAAGAGTTCTAATAACCTAAACAAAGGGCTGATACTTGAAACGAGAATAATGGACTTAGAAGTCCTCCCGCTTTCATAATCAGCCCTTTATTTATGATCATAAAACTTAATTTTATAGTTTAATCATATGATTTAATCTTATTATTTTTTTGTTAGATATAATTCAAATTTTCTTATATTTTCACGTTTTCCGATCACAACCATATTGTCTTCTTCTTTCAATATAATATCCGGTGTAATATCGGTGGTTGTTCTTCCATCCTGTTCCAGAGCAATGATATTTAAATAAAAGTCTTGACGTAAATTTGCTTCAAGGACGGTCTTTCCTGCAATTCTTGAAGTCATCTTTAGCTCAGATACAACAAAATCTCCTCTTAATTCGATGGTCTCTAACGTACTGGATGAAACTAACCGATTTGCAAGCCTAACTGCCATATCACTCTCAGGATATATTACTTCGGCTCCTATCTTCTCTAATACCTGTCCTTGTTCGTAACTAATTGCCTTAGCTATTACTCTGGGAACTCCCATACTAATCACATTTAGTGTAGTCAGGATACTTACATCGATGTTCTCACCGATACAGACGATGACAGTTGCACAGTTTTGAATACCAGCATCCATTAAAGTATCTTTATCTAAGGGTCCGACAACAAATGCATTCTCTGTTAAATGTCTTATTTGCTTAATCTTATTTTCATTATTATCTATAACTAATACTTCTTTTCCGGCCTCAGCTAATGTTTTTGCAAGAGAAAAACCAAAACGACCAAGACCTATAATACCAAATTCTATAATTGATTTTTGAAATTTCATAGTAATCCTCCCTAATACATCGGAACTAAGTATTTATCCTATTGTTATTGTTTCTTCTGAATAACTAATATTTGAAGCTTCTCTAAACGACCATATTGTTACCATTGTAAGCGGACCTAAGCGTCCCACAAACATGTTTAGAATTAATATTATTTTACTAACTGTTGATAAACTTGGAGTAATTCCTGTGGAAAGTCCAACCGTACCAAATCCTGAAACAACCTCAAATAAAAGTTGTATAAAGCTGTATTCAGGTTCTAATATACTTATTATAAAAGTACTGGTGCAAATCAAAGCAGCAGCCAGAAAAACCAGTATAAAAGCTCTATGAATAATCTCTACTGGTATCCTTCTCTTAAAGGAGGCGCATTGACGATTTGTAGCTAAACTATACGAACTCTTTACCAGCGCAAATGCTGTAGTCGTCTTTACACCACCACCAGTTGATCCAGGAGATGCGCCTACAAACATAAGTAATATCAAAATAAATAATCCAGACTGAGTAAACTCACCTACATTATAAGTAGCAAAACCTGCTGTTCTGGCGGATGTACTGAAAAAGAATGCTCCCAACCAGCTGACATCCTCCGTCAGTTTTATTAATAAAGTTCCAGAAACTAATAAGGAAATTGTCATACTAATAACTACTTTGGTATGTAAACTAAATTTCCGAAAAGATTTCTTTAGTACAATTTCTTGAATACAGTAAAAACCTAAACCACCAAAGATAATTAAACCACAAGTCGTTAAATTCAATAAAACATTACTCTTATAATCAATGAGACTTTTAAATCCTCCCAAAACATCAAAACCAGCATTATTAAAAGAGGATACAGAGTGGAACAAACTAATGCCCAATGCTTGAAGCGGTGGATAATCTTGAGCAAAAACAATGTAACTTAGAATAACACCGGTTCCTTCAAAGCAAAGAGTAATAAACAAAATAACCTTTACCAGCTTAACAATTCCCTTCATGGAATTTAAATTTAATGCTTCTTTCAATAACAGTCTATCTTTAAAACTTACCTTTCCTTTGGTCAAAAGCAGAAAACTTACACCGACACTGGCAACACCTAAACCACCAATTTGAATTAGTAATGCAATAATAATTCGTCCAAATACATTATAAGTTTCAGCAGTTTCAACTGTAATTAGCCCTGTCACACACACTGCACTGGTTGAGGTAAATAGAGCATCAATAGCAGATACATCTACCCCCTCATTATGAGATATAGGTAGTAATAATAAGATAGCTCCTAACAGTATTACAAATGCAAATCCCAATACAATAAACCGTCCAGGGCTCATCTTTTTTAATAGTATCATATCAAATCATCAATCCTTTATCTGAGTATAAAATAGTTTCAATAAGCAATATCCATATATTATATAGAAATACCGTCATAAAGTCCATATATATAACATAAAGAAAACCGTAACCGTGTAAAGATTGTGTTAAGATTTTTAGTAAAATGTGATTACTCTCATATAAGCATGGTATTGCTTCCTGTTTTGATATTACTTCCCGTTCTGATACTGCTTTCCATTCTGATACCGCTTCCCATTATGATGATACTGCTTCCCAGAATAGATAATTATAACGTCGTTTTAAACCACTAATTCTTATTGTATCACTACTTTTGATTTCTTTCTATAATGTTATTATGTGAATTATTTTTTTGATTTATTATTTTAACTTTCAATGTAATGTTTACTATTTACATTTAGATAACAAAAAAACACTACAATTGTAGTGTTTTAGTTTACTGCGGATGAAGGGACTTGAACCCCCACTCTCTCGAACTAGATCCTAAGTCTAGCGCGTCTGCCAATTCCGCCACATCCGCAAAATTGTTAAATTTTAAAATTATTTATTGAATAATTTCAAAGTTGACTGAGACATCCGGGGTTCGAACCCGGGACACCTTGATTAAAAGTCAAGTGCTCTACCAGCTGAGCTAATATCTCATAGGTTTTATCTAAATGAAATGTAGTATATAAAGTAATAAATCTGGGCGAGCCCAGTTCTTCACCTAACTTCTTCTGGTCAAACCCAGCTTATGTCGTTATTCTCAATCTGGGTAACCCCAGTACTTCGTCTAACTTCTTCTCTTCAGTATAACTCATACTGAAGAACTGGGCTAGGTGGATTTGAACCACCGGATGCAGGAGTCAAAGTCCTGTGCCTTACCGCTTGGCGATAGCCCAACATTTATTACATATTAAAACGAAAACTTTAAGTTAAAGTTTTCTTAATTTTAATATAGAGGGTGGGTATCGGGATTCGAACCCGAGACCTTCAGAGCCACAATCTGACGCGCTAACCAACTGCGCTATACCCACCATACTTCTATGTCAAGTGAATTGAAGTATAAATTCAACTTGTACTATTTTTTATCCTGAGATAAAAAATGTGCCAGAAGGGATTCGAACCCCCGACACATGGCTTAGAAGGCCATTGCTCTATCCAACTGAGCTACTAGCACATTAAATTATGGTGAGATATGTGAAAAACCTAAATCTTATCACATATCAAGCGGGTGATGGGAATCGAACCCACGTATCTAGCTTGGAAGGCTAGTGTTCTACCATTGAACTACACCCGCATATGAATTACTATTATTCTATTGTTGAACCATTGTGTCCACCAAATATCTAGTAAGTTATTTTGCTGTTAAGTCGGAGTGACAGGTAATATGCACTTTAGTTGTCCATGAAAATTGCACTTTTACTAAGTCGGGGTGACAGGATTCGAACCTGCGACCTCTTGATCCCAAATCAAGCACTCTAGCCAAACTGAGCCACACCCCGATTTCATTAATTCCAGCACTTTGTTCCATAGTGGCTTCTAATGACATTTCATGTACCGTAGACTGTGCATCTCTCAGAAGTTTTTCTTTCCTGTCGTGACGCAAGAATTATTATATAACAGTATAAGGAGAATGTCAACAACTTTTTAAAACTTTTTTATATTTTTTTTCACACCAATTTATACCACTAAATTGAGTTCATCATTTTATCACAAAATCATATCAAGAGACTGGTCTTTTACAAAGTTAAGAGTAAAGTGAGCATCCCCTCTGGAGTCTAGATCCATCATAATAAACGTCGGTATTCTACCTTCCTGGCGTGGTAGAGATATACTTCCTGGATTAATTGCCCAGATAAACTCTGATAAATCAATCATTGGTATATGGGTATGACCATACATAACGATATTCGCATTATTGCGAAGAGCTGCTTCTTTTATCGTCTTTGTATTAAAATTGACTCCATAACGATGTCCATGAGTCAGCATAATATTATATTTGCCTACAGATATCATTTTTTCTTTAGGCAGACTGTTAAAGAAATCATTATTACCAGACACCATTTCGGTTGGACAAGGAGCGATTGATTTTACATATTCTTCGCTTCCTTCAAAATCTCCCAAATGGATTAGCAAATCTATTGGTTTCACTCGTTCTAAAACTTTCTCTAAGTACTGCTCTCTTCCATGCGAGTCACTAACAATCAATATCTTCATTGTTCTTCTCCCAGTATCCTAAATATATTGAAGTAGTATTTCTTTCATAGCTGTTAAGGCTTTTCCCCTGTGACTGATCTCATTCTTTCGTTCAGGAGCCATTTCTGCCGTGGTACATTGAAATTCGGGTATATAAAAGATAGGATCATAGCCAAAGCCGTGTACACCACTGATTTGATCCGCTATAAACCCTTCTATTGTTCCTCGTTTGGTTATGATGGTTCCATCAGGAAATGCACATGCAATTACACAAACAAATCGTGCAGAGCGCTGCTCACCCTCTGCTGCTTTTAATTGATCAATAATATATTGATTTTTTATCGAATATGGAGTTTCAGTTCCTAAGAATCTAGCAGAGTAAATTCCTGGAGCTTTATTAAGAAAATCAACTTCCAGACCTGAATCATCTGCCAGTACCATTTCTCCGGTCATCTCCATTATGGTTTTTGCTTTGATTATTGCATTCTCTTCGAAAGTAGTTCCATTTTCTTCAATATCTATATTTATTCCAATGTCTTTTAATGACAATAACTGGATATCAACATCACTTAGTATCATTCGTATTTCGTCCATTTTGCCTTCATTAGTTGTTGCAAATATGATTTTATTCATGTTTCCTCCCGATGTCTCTTTATTCCTTATTAAATTCTTCATAGGCCTTTAAAATACCATTATATATTCCCTTTGCTATCGTCATACGGTTTTCGTCATCACTAAGATACATCATATCATTGTAATTTGTCATGAAACCTACTTCGACGATGACAGCCGGCACTTTTGCATGCTCTAATATGAAAATATCATCATTACTCAATTTTATGATTTCACGTTTTTCAAGTGGTATGGTTTCTGTCAATTGATCTAGCATTATCTCAGCTAATTTATGCGTTTTAATACCATTAAATTCTGTATCATAATAAAGCACTTCAGTACCTTGTGGACCTCTATCCGTACTTGCATTGCAATGAATACTGATAAAAAAGTCACAATTTACTGCATTAGCAAGGTTAACTCTTGGTTTAAGAAACAATTTGTCATCATTTAATCTTGTATAATAAACCTTAATATTTTCCTGATCCAGAAATTCTTTTAAATGTAATACAATACCCAAATTAATATCTTTTTCATAATATGCCTGGTCAAAGGAAAGACTCCCTGCATCTTTACCTCCATGACCAGTATCAATGACAATAACTTTATCATATACCTCTTTGGGATTCTTTAAATCGATATAGAAGAATATTGAATCCTCATAAATGGTATGTGTATATACATCATCCAGTTCAATCAGATATTCAGTTTGAAAAACAGCTTCCTGAGTATTATAATCATTCGTTATTGTTATACCATGAACAATATCATTACCATAATTCTTTGTTATTATCTGTTTCTCTTCTCCAGAATCGTCTGTCTCGAAGCTTTCCATTTCGACAAAGGAGGGCTCACCAAAGAAAAATTCATCGGTATGAAATCTTCCTAAAAAATCTTTTGTAAAATTCATCTGTTCAGATGTAGACAGCGTAACCTTAATACTATTTGACACATATAGGTCCTGCAAACTAATATTGATACTACCGTCTACCGGCTTTTTAATGACTAAAAAACGACTTCCTAATCGATTAATGATATCAGTATCTATTTGTCCTATATCATTTGTTAAAAATATATTGCTTTTTTTGAGCATATCTATAATTTTAGAATTATCTTGTCCTACTCCAAGTTGTATATTATTTTCTGCTGCGACATCCTTTCTCTTGTTTCCGCTTAGTTTTTCCTGGTAACTGTTCTTTATATCTTTATTATTGGCAGAAATCTCTTTGTATTCGGTAAAAGCATAGGATATCGATATAACTGCCAGCATTAACGCAAAACTCTGAATTGCTGCTCTCTTTAACAGCACCAAATCCATAGAAAATCCTCCTTAAGAGCCGCAAATTATGTATAATTTTAAGATATTAAATAAAATTATACAATAATTTATTTCTATTAACAACAATTATTTATCGGGACATATTTCCCTGTAATTACCACATTAAATTTACTAAATCATATATTTCTTTATTTCATGACCTGATTTTATAATCAATTTAGCATCGATTATTCAAATATTATAAAGTGCTTCGTATTGCATTTTTCCATTTTTCCCTATATAATAAAAAATGGGTGTAGAATTTGGTCGTTTGATAAAAAGGAGAAAAATAATGTATGAACGTAATTAACTACATAACAATTACGCAAAAAGATGGTTATAAACATAAGCTAACTCAAATATGTTGCTCCAATAAGCCAAAAGCTAGTATTTTGATTCTTCATGGTATGGCTGAACATCAAAAGAGATATCAGGCTATTATAGATTACCTAGTAGGAAATGATTTTGATGTTTACATTTATGATCATCGTGGCCATGGTACAGACAAAAAATTAAATGAGTTAGGATATATCGCACCGACAAAGGGGTATCATTTACTCGTTGAAGATGCAATTGAAATTAGTACATACATAGAAAAAAATAATCGTACTAATAAGTTCTTTTTAATTGGCCATAGTATGGGCTCCTTAATTGCACGAAACATAATTCAGACCTATGATAAATATCATGGTGTTATACTATCCGGGACAACATATCCTTCTAAGTTTGTGGCCCGCATGGGATGGCTAGTTGCATCTTTCTTAAAAGGGGTTAAAGGGCCAAAACATAATTCTCCTTATTTAAATAGTCTTCTTTTCGGCTCAAAGCTTTATACGAGCTTAGCGAAGCGTACTGCTTATGACTGGTTGACAAGAAGTAATCCTGTCGTTGGTGCTTACATACATGATCCTTATAGCGGATTTATCTGTAGTACATCTTTTTACCAGGACTTAATTAAATTATCCTTACAAGCGATCAAAAAGAGTAATATTAAACTAACCAAAAGAGAGTTGCCTCTATATATCATAAGTGGTAATATGGATCCGGTCGGCGGATATGGGAAAGAAATAAAAAAGTATATTAGCATACTAAAAAAATGTAATTTCTCCAATGTAACATCAAAAATTTATCCTGATTGTAGACATGAATTATTTCATGAGCTTAATCGAGATGAAGTATTTTCCGATTTACTTATATGGCTATCAAAACGTTCATAATATATTATAAATAAAAAAGGGATAATTATGTAAAATGACCTCCCATATGTTAGATTTTTGGTCTAAGTTATGGGGGGTCAGTTCACTGTTATTCCTTTTTAGTACTACTTATTAATTTTTGGTGGTTTAGGACCCATATATTGATAAAAGTATGTCTTCATCATACCATTATATATCTTTCTGTTTTTATCAGCCTGTTTGCCGATATACTTTTGAGCATCCTCATAGGATGTAATAATATAATAAGACCATGAATCAAGTGCTCCAAAGGTTTTTCCCATCGTTCTATACAATTCAGGCAAATCTTTTGTATCTTCTAAACGTTCTCCATAAGGTGGATTAGTAATAATAAATCCAAAGCGTTTGCTGCTGCTTAACTCACTTACTGGCTTTTGCTGAAAGTGTATCAAATGATCTACTTCAGCAAATCTAGCATTTTGTCTAGCTGCTTTTACAATTTCTCCATCTAGATCATACCCTTGTATATTCATTTCCACATCTTTCTGAACCATATCATTTGCTTCTTCTCTAACCTGTTGCCATGAATTTTCCGGGAACAGTTCTTTCCATGCTTCTGCCATGAAGCTCCTACGGATTCCTGGTGCCATTTTAGATCCTATCATAGCCGCTTCTATCGGTATTGTGCCGCTTCCGCAGAATGGATCTACTAAGATTCGATCTTTATTCCAAGGTGTTAACATTATTAAAGCTGCAGCTAAGGTTTCTGTTATGGGTGCTTTACTGGTTAGTTTACGATATCCTCTTCGATGCAATGATTCTCCTGAGGTGTCAATTCCAATGGTTACTTCATCTTTTATAATAGATACCCTGATTGGGTATGAATTTCCGCTTTCTTCAAACCATTCCACTCTATGCTTTGTCTTCATTCGTTCTACAATTGCTTTTTTCATAATAGATTGAATATCGGATGGACTAAATAATTTACTATTCACTGAATTCGCTTTTGCTACCCAAAATTTACCGTCCTTAGGAATATAATCTTCCCAAGCTATTTTTTTTGTATTCTCAAAAAGCTCATCAAATGTAACAGCTTGAAATGATGCAACCTTTAACAAAACTCGCTCTGTTGTTCTTAGAAACATATTGGCTCTAGCACAGGTGTTTTCATCACCGAAATAAGAAACACGACCATCTTCCACTTTACTAATTTCATATCCAAGATCCGTTATTTCTTTCTTTAAAACCGCCTCTAGACCAAAATGACACGGTGACATATATTCGTATTGATTCATTCTTCCCTCCGGGCGATTTACGCCATCTATGATTTATCACTAGTTATTTTAAATCTCTTTTCCTTCTCCGTCAATCTTCATTTCTATATTATCGATCTAACTTGCCACGATATGCCTTTATACCACCAAATAAGCTTTTAATATTATATCCATCTTTCAATAAATCTCTCGCTGCCATTAAACTAATATTACCTCTTTCGCAATAAAATATAAGAAGATAATTCTTAGGAATATCTTTTTCACGAGTATCTAATTCATCATACGGAATATTAACAGCAGTAGGAATATGACCAGAAGCATATTCTTCAGGATCTCTTAAGTCGATAATTAATACATTATTTTTACCGAAATACCTGCTAATATCATTAGTACGTATTGTGTCAAAAGCCATACTAAGCGCCACCTTTAAAAATATTTCTCCACTTATATCATATTCCTATTTGGCTAATTTGCTCTTATTATAATAGAAAAAGTCTCCTATCCATTCCGGAAGGAGACTAAAAAGGTATAATACTATATTGATTTAAAAAATACGTTCTAATTAGTAGTTATTGTCATCCTCTAAATCATCTCTAAAGTTGTTTCTAGAAGAATCGTTGCATCTTGTTCCAGAAGCATTACGTGTAGTACCTGTAGTATAATTAGATGTGTTGTTTTTGCTTGTGTCGCTTGTTGTTGCGTTTCTGCTGCTGTTTCTTACATCATTAGATGTATTGTTTTTTGAATTGCTATTTGATGTTGTGTTTCTTACATCATTTTTTGTTGTTGTGTTGGATGTGCTGTTTCTGTTAGCATCGTTAGATGTGCTGTTTCTGTTTGCATCGTTTGATGTGCTGTTTCTGTTTGCATCGTTTGATGTGCTGTTTCTTGAATTATTGTTATTCATAGAATTTAGCCTCCTAAAAGATTTGATTGATATTACAAACATTATTATCTGTTATTTTCATTGAAATATTCATATAAAAATTTCCATTTGACTATTAGAAATTTGGTAGGCTAATTATTATGATAAAAATAAATAGGTGAATCTTCACATGATTTTACATAAGAATTTCAACGAATAACCGAACAAAGGACGCATATTAAGATCTTATTTTTATAGAATAATAATATATAGAATACTTAATACTCAAGTGTTTTATAATTAGAATTAATGGCTTTGTATTACGTAACATCCATTAACTACGTAAGAAAGTAGTGAAAATTTAGAAAAAATTAAAAAATATAATCTTTAATAACTTAAGATACTTGTTGCACAAATAAAATATCTGTATTATAATAAAAGAGGCTAAGAAATTATATTTCTTAGCGCACTATATAACCCCTTATTAATTATTTATACTCCCCTCATCGAAAAGACCGCTTGGCTCCCCCTCGCGGTCTTTTCACTTTATTATTTCACTTTATAATTTAACTGTATAATATCACTTTCTATTTTATCTTATTCAACACCATTTTTACTTTAAATTATCAACTTTATTATCTCTAATACAATTAATATTTTGCATCCATACTACAGATCAATTTTTCAATTAAAATAGCATATTCTAATCGTATGCCTTTTTACCTGTATTTCATGTCTAGTTATCGTTCTATATGCATCATTAATGCTTATCAAATCTCACTATTGTATATCTATATTATCCTGTACATATTTATATCATAAACTTACCTTCTTCTGAATAACGTAAATATAAAAATTAATACAAGTATTGGAAACCCTATAGTAAATAAAATTCTAAGGAAAAATCCACCCAATATTAATAATACCAAGAGAAGAAAGATAAGAGCAAAAACAAAAGCTATTTTATGGTACCATTTTATATTTGATGTAAATGTATATTGTCCTTTTTGATCATTCTTATTTTGCTGAGAGGCTGTTTCGTGCCATTCATTATAATGATTTTGATTTGCTGTCTGCTTAAACTTATTTCCGGCAGCTCTATCTGCCTCTATAATCGTCTTGGCTATTAATCTTGGATCTCCTAGACTACTTAATCTATTCTCTTGGTCAAGATTATCTCCACTACCTATATATTGATCATAATATGTTATATTTTGTTCTAATACAAAGGAATCCACTTCTCCATCCAGTGCTTGTCTTAACGTCGTTAAAAATTCCACCTTGTTCATATCGTATGCCTCCTTTTGATACATTTTATCATACTAATCCTATTGAGTAAATGAAGTTAAATTAGAATTTAATTAAAGCGATTAATGTTCAGTATCATAGGTTATATTTTTCTATGTGTAAATATTATCGTTTCAATATTTACCAAAATGAATATAAGAGAATTACCACATTATAGCTTGATGTTTAGATCATAATTTTATAGCATAAATGATATTTTTCTAATTTATGTTTTTCATATCATTTCATATCCTGATCGCATTAATTCTAAATGTATAAGACTATAGCTTAACCTTATTTAGTTCTTTTCTATAACAAGTATTCATCACTATATCAAATATCTGCCCTTTAATTATGGATTGCTTTAATGATTGTTACAGTGATGATAATTTTCAATATACTCTCTCACTGTTATTCTGTATATTATTACACCTTTGCATGTTTCATAATACTAAAAATAACGAAAAAAGCCTTAGGTATTCACCTAAGACTTCATAAATGCTTCTGTGTATATATTGTAGACTACACAGTACGTGTGCTAGAAGATTCGAACTCCCGACCTTCTGGTCCGTAGCCAGACGCTCTATCCAGCTGAGCTAAGCACACAATTCATATAATTTTCTGTCTGATAAAAAAATCAGCGCCACGCCGGCACAAATGGGACCTATAGGGCTCGAACCTATGACCCTCTGCTTGTAAGGCAGATGCTCTCCCAGCTGAGCTAAGATCCCATGGGATATGAAATTGTTACTTACAACGTTATCAGTGTTGTAAACGACCCAGAAGGGACTCGAACCCTCGACCTCCGCCGTGACAGGGCGGCGCTCTAACCAACTGAGCCACTAGGCCATATATAATATATTAAGTGGACCTTCAGGGACTCGAACCCCGGACCGACCGGTTATGAGCCGGTTGCTCTAACCAACTGAGCTAAAGGTCCATAAGCCGTCTAGCAATATGTCTATTCACACTTTATATATTGATGACTCCAAGGGGATTTGAACCCCTGTTACCGCCGTGAAAGGGCGGTGTCTTAACCGCTTGACCATGGAGCCTTACAACTTATTATATCATATTTGAAACAACTTGTCAACACTTTTTTTAAAGATTTTTAAGTTTTTCTTTTGATTTACTCTTTCGTAAACCAACTCCCCGAGTAGGGCTCGAACCTACAACCCCACGGTTAACAGCCGTGTGCTCTACCATTGAGCTATCGAGGAAAATGACTATTGACTACACACGAAAATGTACATCCAAGGAGATCGTCTCCTTACGAGGATCTGCTCCTCGATTTTACTGTAAACCTGTTTAGGTCAAGCC
>JAQZBN010000012.1 GCA_029238935.1 Herbinix sp. | reverse complement strand
TAATTTATCCTTAGGAACACCGGCTTCATGAAATAGCCTTAAGGCTTGATCACAACTGTTCATAAAGACATCACCAACCTTGGAATAGAGAGAGGTATGATGTCCTGCTAAAGCATGGAAGCCACATTTTAAATCATAGGTCATCAAACAGATATAATCCAAATACTTCATTACTTCCGGCAATTCTACACAGTGAACGTAGTACAAATCTGCCCCGGCTGCGATGGAAAACAGATATTTTTTTGTCTGGAGTGCGTCCAAATGTCTGCGAATCGCTTCACAAAATAGGGTAAAATCATGCTTATCACTGAGTTTTGTATCCCCTCCATTGGAAGGAACACAGGGATACTCCCAGTCTAAGTCTACTCCGTCCAAGTCGAGCTCAGTAACAGCAGCTGCAATGGATGCAGCTGCTTTCTCTCTCATCTCTTCGCTTCTCGCACAAGTAGTAAAGGCATCCGCTTCCTTTTGTACCAGAGAGATTACAATCTTTAACTCCGGATTCCATTCACGAAACTTAGGTATCATCTGAACTTTATCATGATCTTTCGCACTGATGGTACCATCTTTATGTAGAAACCCGAAAGCGATATTAATATGGGTAAGCTGTTGGGTATCCTCCCTCGTAATCTCGCCTTTTCCAACGTAAGCCAATAAATATTTCTTCATTCCATTACCTATCCTTGTTCTGTATTAGTTTAAAGGTTTTTATCTCGTAAGGTTTTATTTCAAAGCAAAATCCATTTTCAGATCTTTCTATTGCCTGTGCTTTTTCCGGTTTTTCCATTAAATTAGTCTCAATGACATCTGAGTAACTACCATCTACCGTGACCGTAACATAGGACCTCTTATTCTGGATCTCATATAATCGAATTATAATACCTTCTCCATCTTCGGAACATTTTACGGTTTCAAGCACAACATTTTCTTTATCCGTACTTAGGAAGGAGAAATTATTATTAACGCCTTTTAGCATTGCTCTTGCCGGAACATTTAAGTTCATTGCTGCTTCTGCTGTTTTGCCTTCTTTCCAGGTACCGCTATGAGGATAGAGCGCATAAGTAAAGTAATGTTCCTCTTGATCCGTAGTTCTATTTGGTTCTGTTCCGGATTTAATTAAGGTTAATGCGATATTACCATCCTCAATGGAATGTCCGTATTTGCAGTCATTTAACAAGCTGACACCATAATCGCCTTCCGAAAGATCTACCCATTTATGACCGCAGGTCTCAAATCGTGCTACATCCCAGCTGGTATTCTGATGTATCTTTCTGGTCACATTACCAAACTGAATGTCAAATACTGCTTCATCCGTATGTACATCAACCGGGAAATGAACCTTCATCAAATGCTCTGAGAATTTCCAGTCCACATAGGTCTTAAAATCAATTCGTCTTGTATTCCCATAAAAATAAATAACCTGGCTTATCACCGTATCCATACAGCTTCTTTTTACCAGAAGCGCTGCACGGACCGGTCCCTTCTCCGTCCATTCCATACTGATGATATCATTTAGCTGCCAGGATTTTTCCTGATAATAGATATCAATATCCCAATTGCTAAAACACATCGGTTTATCTTCATAAATTCGGAATACATTACCAAGTTCCCCGGCTTTTAATACCTCACGGTTATTTTCCTTATCATAAATAGAAGTAAATTGAACATACTCGTTCCAAGTAATTCTATAAAACGGAGTTTCAACACCAAGATCTGTGATTCGGAAGGAGCTTTCTGTCTCTGCATGACACTTATCCAATGTTATATATCCTTTGGATGGCATTCCGGTAATATATGCAATGGCTCCATCTTCTGTCTGTTGTATCGGGTAAATCCGATTACCATCCGTGACCGCATCTGCCTCTATATCACCAAGAACAACTACATCATCCCTAAGATAGCCCAGGGTATTAAATACCGTTATTCCGTCTTCCGCTCCTGATAAAGCTTCCATACGCTCTTTTATCAAAGCTTCCGCTTTCTTTGTGATCTCTTCATACTCTACTTTCGTAACGTCATAAACTTCTTTGATCGAGGAACCCGGTAAAATATCATGAAATTGATTTCGAAGTACAATTTCCCACATCTCATTTAATTCCCTGGTCGGATATGGAATACCTTTTGCCATTGCCAGCACTGACAACAGCTCTAGATCCATCATTAAATATTCGCTCTTTCTATTCGAACGTTTATTACGAGCCATAGAAGTATACGTACCTCGATGATACTCAAAATAGAGCTCACCAACCCATCTTGGAATTTTTTTATTCTTTACCCGTTCCTCCAATTCTTCAAAATAAGTCCTGGAGCTAACCTGACGTACCTTTGGTACTCCTTTGATCCCTTTTTCCATACGCTTTGAGGTCTCCAGCATTTTTCTGGTCGGTCCTCCACCGCCGTCACCATAACCAAAGGATATTAAAATATCATTATTTATTTCTTTGTTCTGGTATCTCTCCCAACCTCCCATAATAGAATCAGGGTGAAGCATACCATTATAGGTAGTAAAGTAACTATCGGAAGGCTGTCCTACCCCAGTAGTTGTGATAAAGTGGGTAAATACACGGCTGCCATCAATACCTTCCCAGTAAAATGTATCAAACGGTATCTTATTAAATTGATTCCAAGCAAGCTTGGTTGTCATAAAGTAGTCAATACCGCTCTTCTTCATAATCTGCGGCAAGGCTCCACTATAGCCGAATACATCGGGTAACCATAGAATTCGATTATTAACACCAAACTCTTCTTGGAAAAATCTTTCACCAAATAAAAATTGTCGTACCAGGGATTCCCCTGAGGTGAGGTTACAGTCTGCTTCTACCCACATACCGCCTTCGGTCTCCCAGCGACCTTCCTTCACCCGTTCTTTTATCTTATCATAAACCTCGGGATGTCTTTCCTTTAAAAATTTGTAAAGCTGGGGTTGACTAGACATAAACTTATAACTAGGATATTCCTCCATCAGCTTTAATACCGTAGCAAAACTTCTACTGACCTTTTGACGAACCTGATCCACCGTCCATAACCATGCTACATCGATGTGGGTATGGCCGATACAGGATGCAATGATATCATCGAAGCCGGTTAATTCTTCATATAAAGCCTTTTGTATATAAGCTCTTGCCTCTGTTACCGAAGTATAAAATTCCAAGCTGTGAGGTTTTCGAAGATCTATCATATTAATGGTATGATTTAATATGGTTTCGATTTCCCAACGAGTCTTATCATTTTGATCCATACGGTTTAATGCCCATAATGGCACCGCCAGGTCATAATATAAGCCATAGACCTCAGAATGAATTTCCTCCAGCTCTACCAATAAGCGAAATTCCTTATGTAATGTTCCTGTATAGGATTGCAGATCCAATTGAAACGTTTCTCCGGCTGTTGCTTTATCCATCAAGAATATCTCTTTGTGATTTATATCAATTCCTTGTATTACTGCACCGTTTACGAAAGCCAGAAACTGTGGATTACGTCCATCATCTCCATGCTCAAGCTGAGAACGAACCCTAAGCCATAGTGGCTTTTGATCAAATTCCTTCGGGATAGTAACTTCTGTTCGGAACCAATAATGCTTATCCGGTCCGTACCATAGTTCCTTTTCTGTATCAAAGGTTCTCCAATTCTCTTCACTGGCATCAACCTCTGCAACATCAATAAAACACCCTTCTTTTACTTTCCAATCTAAAATCTTTGCTCTTTGGAGTTTTGAGAATTCCATTAACTGATCCGTTATAATACGAATACGCTCTTTTGCATAATTCATGTATCAACACCTCCATCTTTACATTCTTAACATTGTTATACAACACTTATATACAAAAATCAAGCATATATTAACATTTTATCAATTTTTTAGTAATATATCTAGATTTATATTACTTATTTATCATATTATGTTAATTATGTTAACTTTTTAATTAACACTATTATTAAAAAACACTGTTAAATATAAGTCTTTCACGACCTATCTAACAGTGTTATATCATGTACTTGAATTTATTTAATTGCTTCAATATTGAGTTTTAAGTTTTACTACGTTTCAGACTATATTTATATTATAGATATCTAACTTTTTATACTTATTATCTCACCCTAAATTATCTTACATTTCGCTGTAGCATATTTGATTTCATTTCATTTCCATTCATATAATAGATCTATGCTTCTTGTCCATAGATACCGATGTGATTGATTATAGGACATTTCCGGTAAGCATCAAATACGATCTTAATTTTATCGCTCATGATATTCTCTAGTGGACAAATCTTTTTATATCCAATGGTTGTTCCACGATATTCCAATTTCCATGCATCCTCAACCCATAGATAAAGAGAGAACTCCTCAATCCGCTGACTATATGTAATTTGCTCCATTATGACAAGATAGGAAAGGCACTTTGCCTTATTGAATGTAATGACAATCTCTGCCTCCGGTGCATAATCCTTTGGTTTCCAACTTCTCTCATTGTTCTCCAAAAGATTAATAGCTTCATATCCCTCCTCTTCCTGATTTGCTGATATGGAAAAGTCTTTATAGACCGAATTATCAAAGCTGTCTCTAATAAAATCACCAAGTTCTTGTAGTCGCATTACGTCAAACTCCGTTAGATATCCATCTTTGTGAGGTGGTATATTTAATAATAAAACACTATTACCTCCCACCGATTTTAGATAGATATCCCGTAATTCTTCTATAGATCGTACTTTATCATCCTCTGATTCATGATAGAACCAGCCCGGACGGATGGAGGTATCTACTTCTGCCGGATACCATATATAATTATCTGTTTGTTCTAATACTGCTCTGCTCCCCAAATCTTGATCCATTTCATTTATTTTTCTATCACGAAAGGCATCATTATCCTCTTGTTGTGAAGCTTCGGCTATGGCTTTTTGAGAAAATAGTTTGGCAGGAACTACACTCCATTCCGAAGCTCTGCAATCGCCGGCTTCATTCCCGCACCAGCGCACATCCGGTCCACTGACGGATATCACAGCATTGGGTTGCAGCTTCCTTATGAGATTGTAATAGCGGTTCCAATCGTAGATTTGTTTTTTTCCGTTTGGCCCTTCTCCGCAAGCACCATCAAACCAAACAGTATAAAGTTCTCCATAATTGGTCATAAGCTCCGTTAATTGATTACAAAAATAATCATCATAGGCCTTTCCCTGACCATAGGTCTCCTCATGTTTATCCCAGGGTGATAGATAAATCCCCAACTTTATTCCATATTTTTGACAGGATATGGACAGTTCCTTTACAATATCTCTTTGAAATGGCGTATGCATGACGGAATGTTTCGTGTATGTTGTATTCCATAGGCAAAATCCGTCATGGTGTTTGGCTGTAATAATACAAGCTTTAATTTCTGCTCTTTTTAAGCTTTCACACCATTGATCCGTATTCAATCTTCTTGGTTGAAACAAAGAAATATCATCGGTTCCTGTTCCCCATTCCCGGTCTGTGAAACTATTTATTCCATAATGAAAAAATGCAGTAAACTCCAATCTCTGCCACTCCAATTGATTTTTCGTAGGTACGACTGCAGTTATTTGTTCTATAAATTCTTTCTCTGACCTCATAAGCTCCTTCTCCTTAAAATACATTTTTGCATTGCTAAAGTATATTTCAAATATAAATCTTATCATACACATATCAACGCAAAATGCCAAGCATTATTACTAACAATATCTTAGCTGATCGCGATTTCCTTACACAAAAGCACCGCATCTTACTATACTTACACATAGGGAGCAGAATAAGGAATGATATTAATCTTTTATTAGTGTTTCTGATAGGACGTTGTCAACCTTGTTTTCATGCGCAAAAAGCGGTCAGATTATCACTATCTGACCGCTGCCAAATTCTTAGTACTATAATCAGCAAAACCATCGCTTCTTTTAACATTATTATTAATTCAGATAATTTCTCATATTCTTTAACGCTGATTTCTCAAGCCTGCTTACTTGAGCCTGGGAGATATTAATTTCCTTTGCAACCTCCATCTGGGTTTTTCCTTCAAAGAAACGGAGCTGAATGATATTATGCTCTCTCGGAGACAGCTTCTCCATTGCTTCTTTTAAGGATATCTCTTCGATCCAGTTCTCCTCCCTATTTTTCTTATCACTTACCTGATCCATGATATACAGAGCGTCTCCGCCTTCTACATAGACCGGATCATAGAGGGATACCGGGCTTTGAATTGCATCAAGCGCATATACGATATCTTCCTTGCTGATACCGATTTCTTCTGCTATCTCACTGATGGTTGGCTCTTTGTCATTCTTTTTCACAAGAGCTTCCTTTGCATAGATCGCCTTATAAGCAGTATCTCTTAAGGAACGGCTAACGCGGATTGAATTATTATCTCTTAGATATCTCCTTATTTCACCTATGATCATCGGTACCGCATACGTGGAAAACTTTACATTCTGAGTAATATCAAAATTATCAATCGCTTTCATTAATCCAATGCATCCAATCTGGAATAAGTCATCCACATTTTCATTGCTATTCGAAAACCTTTGAATGATACTCAGAACTAATCTTAGATTTCCCTTAATGTAAAGCTCACGGGCTTCCTTGTCTCCAGCTAATATTCTTTGAAACAATTCTTCCTTTTCACTGTTTTTCAACAACGGCAGCTTAGATGTATTAACACCGCAAATCTCAACCTTATAAAGAGCCATAACGAAACCTCCGAATCATGTCATTTACTAATTTAATGATTCACTCTTTGGCTTCTATTTATACGATTGTTAGGAAAGAAATAATTACCAAAACCCATAGGTTATTCGAATCTTACCATCTCTTTTTTTAAGCGTTTTATGATCTTTTTTTCTAATCTGGAAATGTAGGATTGGGAGATTCCCAGTAAATCTGCCACTTCTTTTTGGGTCCTTTCATTTCCGTCATCTGAGTTAAGACCAAATCTTAAGTCTACAATAATCCGTTCCCGTTCGGATAATTTTGATAATGCTTTTCGAAGTAGTCTGCGATCTACTTCCTCTTCTATATTACGGTAAATAACATCTTCTTCCGTGCCTAAAATATCGGATAAGAGAAGTTCATTACCATCCCAATCAACATTCAAGGGTTCATCAATGGACACTTCAAGCTTTGTTTTATTATTTCTTCTAAGATACATTAATATTTCATTTTCTATACATCTAGAAGCATAGGTAGCCAATTTTATATTTTTATCAGGATTAAAGGTATTAATTGCCTTAATCAGCCCAATGGTTCCTATGGAGATAAGATCTTCAACACCTACTCCTGTGTTGTCAAACTTCTTTGCTATGTACACCACCAATCTTAGATTATGTTCCACTAAGATCGCTTTCATTTCGGCATCCCGTTCAGTTCCAAGCTCATTAATCACCTCTGCTTCTCTGACCGGATCCAACGGCGGAGGCAATACTTCTGCACCACCGATATAATGGATTTCTCCTCTCTGCCCAAGTAATATCGTTTTTATATCCGGAATCATCCGAAATTGAAATTTGTTTTGTAATGATAACTTTAAAAGCATAGCGTAACCTCCCATATTGTTTGCAACCCCTTACATTAGCTCCTTATGTAATATAGCATGATATTCTTCCTTGGCTGACAGCTGATTTTCACTGATTGCTGCAATTACTTTATCGCTCGTTAATACTTCTTTTCCTGTGTGGATCTGAACCTTATCCAATAGAATTCCTACCATCATTCCTTGTTTCTTACCGATACTACTATAAGGAATAAAGCGAAATTTAATCAGTTGATCCGGATTAATCTCCCATTTCCCTGTATCATACTCATTCGCTTCCAAATAATACTTCATTTCCCTTAGACATTTTAGAAATTCATTAGGTAAAAGTTTTTCTGTAATGGAATCTTCCACAATAATGACGGGTTTTTTATATAAGGGATCATAGAGACAATTGCCGGTATCTAAAAGTCCTTTGGTACGGATGTAGTTGCCTTCCAGGAAAAGTTCTATCTCAAAGATTTCACTCTTATGCTTCCGATACCATAAAAGAAATTGTGCAGTAAACAAAATCACAGGCACGATTACCAACATTGCAATGGCTACTGATGTCCACGAAACATTGCTATAAAGAATTCCTCTTCCCAAGCTTAGTATGGAATATTTCAAATTCGTATAATAATAGATTGAATTTATCAGACCACCGATAAAATATGTAATAAAATATAATACGATCACCTGCTTCAACAAATCAGGCAATTTCAATTTGCCGAACGCAATCCAGATCATTAAAACTCCGGATGCAATATACATGAGGAAAAACTTGAGTAATGCATTCATCCATGGATAGATACCTACAATGCATGCCATCACAGCACCCACGGTAGCAGCCCCAAGCAGTCTTGGCAGACTGCTATTTTTATGGTTCACTTTTTTTAACAGATAGAGCAAAATAAAATCCATGATGAAATTTATAACAAATATAACATCGGGATAAATCTCAAGATACAAGTTTCACCTCCAAGCACTCTCACTCAACATCCATGGTGTCTTTTCTTTCCTTCGTACTTTTTTGATCTGTTCTTGTTTCATGTACATACCGATTATAACTTGTTTTGCCCTGATTATTTGTCAATTTCTGGTATCTCTTTCACAGTTTTCATTTACTTTTTTTTACAGCATATTCATTTAAATGCATTTATGGTACAAAAAAGGCTGTCAAATTATTCTTTTAGGAATAATCTGACAGCCTTAATGTCTTATGTACTGTGATTTTTCTATTTATTATGGCGGTTCTTCTGTAAAAACTCAGGAATCTTAATTCCGCCCGGATCAGTGTTCGTATTTGCCGGTGTACTTACTGGTTGACTTACCGGTCTTCTTAAAGGATCTGTATTATAGCTAGACTGATTGCTATATGGTGATGGCGAAGTATAGCCCTTATTGATATTTAGTCCCAAATCAGGCTTTACTGATGTTCTCATAGATGAAGCTGAAGAAGGTCTTCTAAGGAAGTCCGGTGTCTTCACCGCTTCTTTGGAACCTCTACCATCAAGACCGGTTGCAATAACAGTAATCGTAGCCGTATCCGGATTCGTATCATCAAACATAGCACCAAAGATAATGTTAGCAGAATCTCCAGCTAATTCTTGAACTAAAGTAGCTGCTTCATTCGCTTCGATCAAGCTGATATCACCAGAGATATTTATAATTACATGGGAAGCGCCCTGTATGGTTGTCTCAAGAAGAGGACTGGTTATTGCCTGCTTCACTGCATCCACACATTTGTCATCACCGTGTCCCATACCAATACCGATATGCGCAACACCCTTGTCCTTCATAACAGTCTGCACATCGGCAAAATCCAAGTTAATCAGACCTGGAACATTAATTAAGTCAGTAATACCCTGAACACCTTGTTGAAGAACTTCATCTGCTTTTCTTAATGCATCCGGCATTGTTGTTCTACGATCAACAATCTCAAGTAATTTATCATTCGGAATCACGATTAAGGTATCCACATGCTCTTTTAAATGCTCAATACCATTAATCGCATTGCTCATACGAGTTTTCGCCTCAAATTTGAAAGGCTTTGTTACAATACCTACCGTAAGGATTCCCAAATCCTTTGCGATCTGTGCAACGATTGGAGCTGCTCCTGTACCTGTTCCACCACCCATTCCACAGGTAACGAAAACCATATCTGCACCTTTAATAATCTCGGTAAGCTGTTCTTTGCTCTCTTCTGCAGCCTTCATTCCAATCTCAGGCTGAGCACCGGCACCAAGACCTTTGGTAAGCTTTTCCCCAATTTGAATACATAACGGCGCCTTACAATTCTTTAGGTGCTGCTTGTCCGTATTCACACAGACAAATTCTACTCCTAAGATATTTTCTTCTATCATTCGATTAACGGCGTTATTCCCTGCACCACCTACCCCAATCACAAGTATTTTTGCAGTTGCATCCGCCTCATTTGTTCTTATTTCAAGCAAGGTCTATTCCTCCTTCTTCGTATTCATATAATGATATTCTATCTCATGGCTTCTATCGAAACTAACGTGTTATTCTCTTTATATAACCACATTATAATGGGATAAATTCTATACCTCATACAATTTATGGTGTACACACTCTACTATATATAATATCTTTTTATTCCCAAATAATCAAGCATAATTTTTAAAAATACATTATTAATTTCAGGCTTTGCAAGCTTTAATCTGCCTTATTCGGTGTAGCGATAAAGGTATCGGTACCATTTGTCATATCAATTTTAATATCCATTCCTTTTGCCTCTTCAAGGATGCTTTTTAAAATGGAAAGCTCATTGTCATAAGTATCCTTCTTTCCTAGCAGAACCTTGATGTCGCCACATTCGATTGTTACTTCATTGTTACTGCTAAAACGAATCGCATCGACATCAAGATCGTACCAGTCTATGAGCTGTGTAAGGTTTAGAATAGTATGATATAAATCTTCCGATTGAACCTCAAGCTTTTCGGATAATACGATTTGATCAAACTTTAATCCGATGATTTTAGGAATATCCTCCAATTGTTCCGACGAGCTTTCTACTACAATTCCATCTTTATCAAAGTATAAATATTCACCCATAAATTCGACGCATCCGATAACCATCTTCTCGTAAATCCGCACATTGATCGTATTACTATCAACCAACTCTAAATCCATCTTCTCAACAAAAGGAATCGTTGCACTCTTGAAATAGCTGTACTTAAGATAGAGCAGGATGGTATTATTGTCCAACAAGCTTTGCACAAAGATATCTTTGATCTGTTCCTTTGTATATCGCTCCGAACCCTGGACTGTAATATCTTTTAAGCGGAAAGTTCCAGCAAAAAATATGACAGGAACACCTATTAGAATTAAAAAGATTAAGGTTTTTCTAAGTAACCTTCTTAAAACACTTTCTCGTTTCCTTTGTCTATCATTTAACATCCGATTACTCCTATGCAGCTTTATCCTAGAAATTTTTTATTTTAGCTCCTAATGTACTAAGATCTCTACCGATATTTTCATATCCACGACGAATGACTTCGGCTGATCTTATGACCGTTTTCCCTTCCGCAGCCAGACCGGCAACCACTAAAGCCGCTCCGCTTCTTAAGTCAAGCGCTTTCACTTCTGCTCCATTTAATTTTTCTACTCCATGGATGACAGCTTTTTTCTCCATCTCATTGATATCAATTCTGGCACCCATTTTATTTAGTTCAGTTGCGTTTTGGAACCTTGATTCAAATATTTCTTCAATAATTGTGCTGTCCCCATGAGCCAAACTTAATACACTCATCATTTGGGACTGCATATCAGTTGGGAAATCAGGATATGGCTGGGTCCGTATCTGTTCAATTGGTCTCGGTCTCTGATCATTACTGATTTTCAAATAATCATCTGCCGCTTCTATGTTACATCCTGTTTTGCGAAGGACATCAATGAGAGATTTCAGCTGTCGATATGGTGTATCCAATAAAATAACGTTACCGTATGCCGCTGCGACTGCTGTCATATATGTTCCTGCAACAATCCGGTCAGGAGAAAGCGTATACTCTACATCATGAAGTCTAGAAACACCTTCTACTTCAATCATAGGAGTATCCATTCCATGAATTCTTGCTCCTGCTTTCATTAAGAAATTACATAATTCAATTACTTCCGGCTCTTTCGCAGCATTAAATATCCTGGTAGTTCCTTTGGATAGTACTGCGGCCAGTATTATATTTTGAGTAGCCCCTACACTAGACTTTGGAAGTATAATATCGGTTCCTATAATACAGCAGGTTTGGCACTTAATTTCATTATCATTTAATACTACATTAACATTCATTTTCTTCATAGCATCTAAATGAAAATCTATCTTACGTTCTCCGATTAAGCACCCTCCCGGATAGGCAATGGTAACTTCATGACTTCTACCTAATAAAGCACCCATGAAAAGTATGGAACTTCTCATTTTACTGACAAAATCCCAGGAAACCGTTGTTGTATCTATATAACTTGAATCTACATATAACGTGTTTTCTTCCCACTCACAAGTACAACCTAATTCTTCCAGAATCTTTATCATATGAAATACATCCAGTATTTTTGGACAATTCTTTAAGACCGTAGTTCCTTTATTCAGAATTGTAGCAGCAAGAAGAGGCAATGATGCGTTCTTGGAACCCTGTATTTTTAATTCACCTTTTAACCGCTCGCCGCCGACGACCTCGATATTCGACATAGAACACCTCAGATAATATAGGAAATATATTATTACTATATGAAATCCTCTTTGTCCGCGTGATTATTGAAATACCGTACGATCACTAGCTTGTTTATCGCTGCGCTTTAATTTGGTTGGATACACTTAAGACAATCCCCATCTCAAAGAGCAACACCATAACTGAGCTTCCTCCGTAACTTATAAAGGGTAAGGGAATACCGGTCGATGGAATGGAATTGGTTACAACCGCAATATTCAGTAATACTTGAATTGCGATATGAGCCAACACACCGGTAGCAATCAGTCCTCCATATAAATCCGGTGCATTTATGGCGATGATAAAGATCCGCCATACCAACAATATAAATAATAGGATCATTGCAACTGCACCGAACAGCCCCAACTCTTCACAAATAACTGAAAAAATCATATCATTATGGGACTCAGGGATAAAGCCTAACTTTTGCATACTCTCCCCAAGGCCTTTTCCGAAGACTCCTCCGGAAGCAATTGCATACAGTCCCTGTAGAATTTGATAGCCCTTGGGATGATTTTCAATATCCAACCAGATCTTAATACGGTCAGACCGGTAGGATACTAAAAATACAAAGGCAGATCCCGCCGCAATAAACATGAGGCCGGATACAATAAAATACGCTTTCTTTTTGCTGGCTACAAAACAGATTGAAACCATGATTACACCAACAACCAGAGCTGTGGAGAAGTTCTCTATAACAATGAGTCCTAGCAAAGGACTTATGAATAAAACTACTTTTAAAAATCCAATAAATCGATCCAAAGTTCTTGGTGCTATATTAACTATGTAAGCTGTAAATAGGATTACAGCGATTTTGGTTAACTCAGAGGGTTGGAACTGACCTAAGGGTCCTAAACTAATCCAACGTTTTGCACCTTTGATGACTGCTCCAAAGATTAATACATAGACCTGCATTCCGATACAGAGAAAATACAATAATGTTATGGGTTTTAACCGTATGATCGGAAGGTTCGTTATATAAATCCGATAATCTATTTTGGAAACGAACAGCATAATGAGAATACCCGCTCCAGCAAAGAGAGCCTGCCTACCCAGATAATGGGTTGCATCTCCATAGATTCTCTGTGCATTATAGGAGCTGGTGCTATAGATCATAACCAACCCAAAACACACAAGGAAAAGGGTAAGAAACAATAGGCTGTAGTCATAATAACTATGCAATTTCTTATTTGTTGTTTCTCCTGCCGTTCTGCTCATCCATTAACACTCCTGACTTTTATTGAAGCATTTCCCTTACATATTCCTTAAATAAATTGCCACGTTCTTCGTAATTCTGAAACATACCCCAACTGGCACAGGCAGGAGATAGCAGGACAGCATCTCCCGGTTGTGCCTTTGCTGCACACGTTGCAACAGCTTCCTTCATATTATCTACCATAATGATATTCATAAAGCCATGTCTTTTTGCTGTTTCAGCGATAAATTCTCTTGTTTGGCCAAGCAAAACAAGGTATTTAATTTTACCTTGGAATGCTTCAATATACTCATCAAAAGTATTCCCTTTATCATAACCGCCACCGATCAAAATTGTATGTGAGGTCATTGCTTCTATGGCTTTGATTGATGCATCCGGATTTGTTCCCTTGGAATCGTTATAATATTTGACACCATTGATTGTATCTACATATTCAATTCGATGTTCTACAGCTGTAAACGAGGTAATAGCTTTCTTAATACAGTCCATTGGTACACCCATTGGCAAAGCCATACCAACCGCAGCCATAACATTTTCATAGCTATGCTTTCCGATAATCTTTAGTTCATGGATATTACAAACATGCTCAGCGTTACCTTCTTTTACATAATAAATATCATCCTGGTCAAGGTATAAACCATTTTCTAGTCTTCTGGCACTGCTAAAGAATATTACATTGGTCTTTAAACGGTTAGCTATAGCGCGAAGCTCTTCATCCTCATAATTTAAAACACAATAATCATCTGCTCCTTGGTTCATAGCGACATTTTCTTTCGCCTGAATGTAGTTTGCCATAGTATGATGTCTGTTTAGATGATCTGGTGTGATATTTAATATTGCACTGACATTCGGTTTAAAATCGTGAATTGTCTCCAATTGAAAACTACTGAGTTCAATTACTGTAATAGATTCTTCAGTAGTAGAATCTGCAATATCCGTATACGGAAAACCAATATTGCCAACTACGAATACCTCGTCATAATAGGTTTTCATAATATCGCCAACCAAGGTGGTGGTGGTTGTTTTTCCGTTGGTGCCTGTAATACCGATAATTTTACCCTTTGCCAAACTATATGCCAGTTCTATCTCTCCCCATACCGGAATATTCCGAGCTTTCATTTTTTCTACATCCGCTATGTCAGTTGGTATTCCGGGGCTGATAATTAACAAATCAATCGTATCGATTAGTTGCTCCGGAATGGTTCCAAGAACCAGTTCAAATTGATGTTCTACATCAAATTCATTTTTAAAATTTTCCTTACTTAATTCTGTCTTAGAATCATACAGAACAACATAAGCACCCTGTTTTTGCAGTAATCTTGTAGCTGAGATTCCACTTAAGCCCGCACCATACACTAGGACTTTCTTATCCTTTAATTGCATCTTTCTTCCTCCAATCAATGAATGCAGCCATGTGCTGTTTCAAATGTCAATGAGTTCCCCTTATAATCCCATCAGTCCTACCAAACACAACATTGCTGTGATGATGGAAAATACCGCCACAACTCTTGTTTCCGGCCATCCCATTAATTCAAAATGATGATGAATTGGTGCCATGCGAAAAATTCGTTTTCCACCGGTTAATTTAAAGTAACTTACCTGTAGCATAACCGATAATACCTCGATCAGATAAATCAATGCCACAATCAGAATAAAGAGCGGCATTTGGAGCATATAGGCAGAGGCTGCCACAAATCCCCCCAAAGCCAAGGAACCGGTATCACCCATAAATACTTTTGCAGGATATACATTATATAATAGAAAACCAAGAAGACTTCCCGCTGCCGCGCAGGTAATCGGAGAAATCCCATTTTTCATGCCGATTGCTACAACAGAAAAGAAAGTTGCAATCAATACAGTCACGCTGGATTCTAGACCATCTAAGCCATCGGTAAAATTAGATCCGTTTACAGTTCCTAGCATTACAAGAAATAGCATTGGAACAAACATATAGGAGACATTTAGATATTTCCCACCGGAAAACGGAATTAACATTGTAGTGCCGACGTTGGTAAAATTAATCAGATAATAACCAAAAATTGCTGTAACAAAAATCTGACCCAGGAGCTTTTGCCAGGCTCTTAATCCCATGGAACGTTTCATTACCACTTTTATGTAATCATCCATAAAACCGATAATTCCAAATCCAATCGTAGCGAATAAAACCGGAACGATATCGGTGGACTTACCTATATAGAACAAACTGGTGATTGAGATACTTAGTACTATGATAATACCGCCCATAGTTGGTGTACCGGATTTTTTCAGATGGGTTTCAGGTCCATCTTCCCGTACATATTGGCCAAATTTTAATCGTTTCAAAAATGGAATTAGGATCGGACTTAATATTACACTTACTGCAAATGATATAACGGCGGGCAATACAACTGTAAAATTCATGACTACTCCTATCTGCCAGGGTAAGCGGCGAATTTCTTTCGTGTATTTTAATTTTCTTAATTATTAACTTAGCTATTATACTTTATAACATGATAAAAAACAATATTATTCATAATATAAAATCAAATTAGCATCCTTACCTACGGTCTCCCCTGGGAGTGGGAATTGTTCTTTCACAATCTCTCCTTCTCCGATCGGATAGAGTTCACCAAAGTCATAGACCTTTAATAAATCCTTTACTTCTTTCTTCGACTTTCCTACAAAATCAGGAACTTCAAAGGAACCAATATTATATTTTTCAATCTCTGACTCTGAATAACTGGCTTCTACACCAAGGTACGGCAATATATTATCAAAAAGTTCAGAGATTACCGGCGCTGCTATGGCACCGCCATAATATATTCCGGTAGGCTCGTCGATTAGAACCAGAGCAATCACTTGTGGATCATTTACCGGAGCAAAACCAATGAAC
Organism: Herbinix sp.; assembly: GCA_029238935.1. GTDB lineage: Bacteria > Bacillota > Clostridia > Lachnospirales > Lachnospiraceae > Mobilitalea. The sequence goes on along the minus strand of JAQZBN010000012.1, from coordinate 67,421 downwards.
GAGGAAATATATTTATTACTGCTACGAGGTAACTTTTCAGATGTGGCTGTCTTCCCACCAATTCGAAATCCGGGAAGATAAGCACGCTTACCAGTACCCTCTGACACTACTGCTTCCAAGAGCATCTTCATTGTTTCTGAGGTTTCCTTCGAAACTGCTCCCTTTGTTTCCTCATATTCTAACGATCTTACAACTTCTCCATTGGCTGATCTGATTTCCACACCAAAATGGGGTACTACCAAAGTTCCGCCATTTACTATCGCACTGGCAGCGGATAAAAGTTGTAATGGAGTAATCTGAAACGATTGACCAAAGGACATGGTCGCTAGTTCAACTGCTCCTACATTTTCCTTTTTATGCATGATGGAATTTGCTTCACCGGGAATATCAATACCTGTCTTATGAAATAAACCAAGGCGTTCAAAATAGTAATACATTCTCTCCACGCCAACTCTGGCACCAATCTCCATAAATACAGGATTACAAGAATTTTTAATTCCTTCCACAAAGGTCTGACTTCCATGTCCGGTTGTCTTGTGACACCTTATAATACGATCCTCAACGGTCTTAAAGCCAGGACAGAAAAATCCATCGGTTAGTTTTACAACACCTTCCTCTAAGGCAGCTGTTGCAGTAATAATCTTAAAAGTGGAACCCGGTTCATAGGTATCACTGATACAGGCATTTCGCCACATTTGATTTAATAAATCATTCTTTTTCTGATCCGTTAAGGTTTCCCCTTCTACTTGAAGCAATATTTCGTCCGAAAGGGTATAAGGATCGTTCAAATTAAATTCTGGAGCATTTACATTGGCTAAAATTTCACCATTTTGTGGATTCATGACTATGAATTTCACATTCTTTGCGTCCTTAGCATCCATAAGTTTATAGGCCAGCTGCTCTGCAAACTCTTGTACATTAACATCAATACTGGTGATTAAATCACTACCTGCCTGAGGTTCAATACGATCCTCTGCTGCATTGGGTATCTCAACACCATAAGCGGTGGTCAGGGTTAAAATGGTTCCGTCAGTTCCTTTTAAAAACTGATCATATTTAACTTCCAGACCAATGATACCTTGGTTATCACTACCAGTAAAACCAATGACCTTAGAGGCAAGGCTTCCATATGGATAGAAGCGCTTGTAATCTTCATCCACCATAACTCCATCCAGATCATACTCTCTGATTTTATCAGCGATCTCTTTATCTACATTGGATTTAATTCTCTCTATGGAGGATTTCTTTTCTACTCTTTTTCTTACTTTGTCTTCACTTAACCCAAGTAAATCAGAGAGCACAGTGATTACTCTCTCGGGGTCTTTTATCTGACTATGGATTACTGAAATCGTACAAACCGGCTTATTATTGGCTATTTCAATTCCGTTTCGATCATAAATTTTTCCCCGTTCTGCTTTGATTGCTCTTTCTCTTTCATGGAGTGCCTGCGCTCGTTCAGAATATTCCTCAGAACGTGCTATCATCAACCAACCCAGGCGAACGGTCAATGCAATAGCTATCACTGTAATAACGATAACGATTATGAATATATTCTTCCTGTTATAGGTTCTGTTTCTAGCCATACAACCAATACCTTATTATTCTATCGTTTCATTTTATTACAAACCCTTCCTGTTTATTCATACCTAATCAATAGCTGCCCCATTAAACTCGTCTTCATCAATCTCTGAGTTCGTTTGATCACCATTTTGAGAGGTTCCTTGTTCTCCCTCAGTATCTTCCGTATTCTCCGTATCGCCTGAATTCTCAGAGTTATTTTGTTCCTCTTCGTTTTGATTTATATTTTCGTTATTCTCTCCGTTTTGTTCAAGATCCTCTTGATTTGAAGTATCTCCCTGCTCATTTTCGGCTTCATTATTACCATTCTGTGAATTTTCATTATTTTCAGTATTATTACCCGTATTTTCATTACCTTCATTATTTTCAGAATTTTGTGAATTCTCAGTTCCCTGCACATTATCATTTCCTGTCTGTGTGCCAGAATTGTCTCCATTTTGAGAAGCTTCCTCCTCGTCCTGAGGAAGCAGATAATCAATTTCACCTTCTGGGAAAATTCCTAACGCAGGTAATATCTCTTTCATAATCCCAGCAGCAAAATTTGTTGCTATTGCGCTGTTATCCTGACGTTCCACATTCTGTGGCTCATCGATTGCAACATAGATTACAACTTCCGGATTAATTGCAGGAACTTGTCCGATAAATGATACAACATAAGTTCCAGCTCCTCTCGGATATTTCTGCGCAGTTCCGGTCTTACCACCAATTGCATAGCCTTCCACCTTGGCAGTTTTTGCAGTACCTGCTTCCACGGTTTGATATGTATATTTTTGTATCAAATCGGATGTCTGCTTTGATACGGTTTTTCGAACTAGTAACTTTTCGATTTGATCCACTGTCGCTCCGTCATCATTTACAATCCGTTTCATAACATGAGGTTCATAATAATTGCCTCCGTTCACCAGTGAACTGTAAGCAGATGCCATCTGAATCATCGTTGCAGTAAAGGTTTGACCAAAGCTGCTGATCGCAAGGTCGATCGGTTTCAGTTGATCCAAAGCATACAAAATACCACCAGCTTCACCAGGTAAATCGATACCAGTTTTAGCTCCATAGCCAAAATTTTCCTGGTAAGAATAAAATAACTCTTTTCCTTCCTTGGCAACAATCTGCATCAATGCATCATTACAGGATAACATCAAAGCTTGCGCTAAGGTAATTTGCCCGTGTCCCGTTCTCTTATTGCACTTGATATAACTACCCCCAAAATGCTCCCCACCATCACAGACAAACGTTGTATTATCCGTAATCAAGGCCTCCTCCAGAGCAGCCGCTATGGTAACCGGTTTAAAGGTTGATCCCGGTTCAAAGCCATTGCTGATTACATCATTTTTCCAAATAGCATTAAGTGCATCTAATTTTTCATCATCCGACATTGCTGCAATTTGTTGTTCTGTATAAATGCCCTCTAAATTTCTAGGATCATTTAAGTTGTATTCCTGATTGGAAGCCATAGCAAGAATGTCTCCATTATTCGGATCCATTACAATAACACCGATACTTTTGCTTCCTGTCTCTTCATTAAAAGTTGCAATATGTTCTTGAATAATTCGTTGTGTATTTAGATCAATTGTACTGACGATGGTATTACCGTTAACTGGTTCTTTCGTAATACGTTCTACATTCAGTGTTTCATCATAATAGCCATATTCTCTGCCATTAATACCGTTGAGCTCTTCATTGTAATATTCCTCAAGACCAAAATAGCCAATATTGTCCGTAGAGGTAAATCCAATCAAGTCACAAGCAATGGAATTGTAGGGATAAGCTCTTACATATTCCTCTTCAAACCACACACCTTTTATGTTTTTTTCTTCCTTACTGAAATCTTTAAATGCCTTAACAGCATCATATTTTAGATTTTTTAACAATATTACATATCTGCTATCCGGTTTTTCATCTAAAATCTGCTGTACCTCTTCCTTAGTAACACTAAAATATTTTGTTAATGCATCTTGTGTTGATGTGATATATTCACTATTAATGATTAAATTCTCAGGATCCAGAATCAATTTGTATTGCAATTCACTTCTTGCCAGTACAGTTCCATTCCGATCAAGAATATCACCTCTTTTATATGGTAGAACCGCACTCACATAAGATTGTCTCGATAAAACGTGTTTCGCATAGGAATCACCATTTACTTGCATTAAATAAATTAATCTTCCTACCAAGGCAAATAAAAGTATAGTAATAACACAAAATACAAGCAATAATCTTGCTTGCATTCGTGAAGTAAACTTTTTAATTTTTTTCTCTATGGTTTTTTCCATTATAATATCCTCTTAATCATGTAGCAACGCATCCAGTGGGTTATCATCGGTCACTTCCGGTACATCTTTATATTGTCTTGTATAATTATTCTCAGTCTTTTCGTAAGTAATTACGGTATTATGATTCGGATACACCATACCCAGTTCATTCACTGCTTTATCATATACATAAGCCATATCATAGGCTGTATTAATCTGTTCATATAATGCATCATTTTCATGGGACATAACTATCAGCGATGCTTCCAAAGAAACAATATCTTTTTCCATCTTTGACAACTCTGTTTGTGCTTTCAGATATTCTACACAAGCATACACTGTAATGATTATGGCTAACGACAATACTAATAATGATGCAAAATCAATCCCCGATAACGTCTTAGGCTGCTCTTGTCTTCTTTTTGCAGGTTGTTGCTCCTGTGTTCTTCTAACCGGTTGCTGTTGCTCGGTTCTCTGTCTCTGGGGAACTGAATTTAATTTACGTACTGTGTTTCCATCGATATAACTTGTCCTATTTTCATTTGGTTGATAATTTCGTCCTTTTGCCTCCATGCATGACCCCTCTTTCCAACTACCTCTAACTATTCAAATCCTTTGTAAGTTAGTCTAATGCTTTTTCAAAGACTCGTAATTTAGCACTTTTTGCTCTTTTGTTATATTCCATCTCATCCTCGCTCGGTAAGATAGGCTTCTTCGATATCATTCTTCCCTTAGATTTGTTCCCACATACACAAACCGGAAAATTAGGTGGGCAGGTACATGGATTTTCATTCTGCTTAAAGCTTACCTTTACGATACGATCTTCTAAGGAATGGAAGGTTATAATACATAGCCTACCTCCTGGATTTAACATCCCTATCATATCATCCAAACTTTCTTTTAATACTTCCAGTTCTTTATTTAGTTCGATGCGGATTGCCTGAAAGGTACGTTTCGCCGGGTGCCCGGTGTTAATCCGAAGTTTCATCGGGATCGCTGCCTTCACTGCTTCTGTCAATTCAAATGTCGTTTCAAACGGTTTTTCTGCTCTCATTCTTACTATATGCTTGGCTATATTCTTTGCAAAATTATCTTCACCATAATCTCTTATGATGCGATATAGCTCCATCTCGCTATAACCATTGATGATATCTTTTGCAGTTTTCTCATTTCGAGTATCCATTCGCATATCAAGAGGTGCATCTTCTTTATAAGAAAATCCCCTCTCCGGTGTATCCAGTTGATATGATGAAACACCCAGATCTAATAAGATACCATCCACCTTTGGAATCTGAAGATCTTGAAGTACTTTCTTCATCTCGCGGTAGTTGCTTCTCACTATGGTTACTTTATCACTAAATTCTGATAAACGTTCACCGGCAGCTTTTATTGCTGCTTCATCCTGATCTATTCCAATTAATCTTCCTGATGTAAGCTTGGACACTATTTCATAGGAATGTCCTCCTCCACCTAAAGTACCATCAACATAGATCCCATCGGTTTTTATATTCAGGTTTTCAATTGTTTCCTCTAATAGTACTGATTTGTGTTCAAATGCCATATTTCCCCGTGCCTTTCAATTTCGATGACCAAAAAGCTGGAAAGAATACGTTAGAAACTGATACCGTATTCAGACATATGCTCTGCCACATCATCCATATCGTCGTAGTCGTTATTATTATCCCAGCGTTCCTTACTCCAGATCTCAATTTTATTCATAACACCAACAAACACGATGTCCTTATCAAGCGCAGCAGTTTCTCGAAGCTTAGTAGGTATTAATATTCTTCCCTGCTTGTCCACTTCGCATGCAGCTGCACCTGCCATAAAGTAACGCTGTAATTGTCTCGCCTCTTTTGTACCGGGAAGTGTTTGTAATTTTTCAACAAAAGCATTCCATTCCTTATTAGGGTATGCAAAAAGACAACCATCCAAACCTAAGGTAATTACAAATTCTTCCCCTAAATCTTCTCTGAATTTTGATGGTATAATAATTCGTCCTTTGCTATCAATCGAATGATTAAATTCACCCATGAACATAAGGTTGCACCTGCTTTTCACCACTTTGATGGTTTTTTACTCCACTTTACTCCACTTCGCTCCACTTATGAGTACATTTTATTATAAAATAGGGAATTAATCAAGACAAAAAAGCATAAAAATAAAGCACAAAATACGCTATAAATACAGGTATTTTGTGCTTATTCGAATAAAATCACAAGATATAGTATATTATCTAAAAATCGAACAAGATATGTCAATATCTAGTCAAATGTTTTGAAAATAGGTAATTAGTCCTATTACCTGGTTTTACTTTTTTCTCCATAATTCTTTCTTCTCATAAATATGATCATAAAAACTGCGAAGATAACAATCAGAGCTGAGAAAAGTTGAGATACTGCAAACGGCGTACCCCATAAGAATAACTGGTCTGTCCGTAGGCCTTCCATCCATACTCTTCCTAAGCCATATCCTGCAAGGTATAGTAAAATCACCTCACCATCAAACTTTTTGTGCTTCGTATATAAGATCAAGAATACCAGGAGACATAAATTCCAGAGCGATTCATATAAAAATGTAGGGTGTACTTGAATATATTCGATCCCATCCACCATTACTGTTTTGTCACGAATTTCAATTATTCGGTCATATGCCGCTGTTTTGCCAGCGAATCGCTCCTGTAACCACTCGATCGGTGCTCTAAAATCATAGGAAACATCTCTTTTATCCAACTGCATTGCAAATAACCCATCGGTATATTTGCCAAAAGCTTCTCTATTAAAGAAATTACCCCAGCGACCGAAAATCTGTCCCAAAACCAAGCCGATACATCCGGTATCTGCGAGTAATCCAAAGGGATATTTCTTAATTCTGGTATAAATAAAAGCAGTGACAATGGCACCAATTACTCCGCCGTAAATAGCAAGTCCACCACTGCGGATATTAAATATTTGTATTGGATTATCTTTGAATTCATCAAAAGCAAAAACAACATAATACAATCTGGCGCAAATAACAGAAATAATAATTGCATACAAAGCAAAATCGAGGTAAATCTCTGTGCTTTGACCAGTTCTTTTTGCCATCCATTCTGCAATCAACCATCCGGCTAACATTCCTAACCCGATGATAATTCCATAAAAGGCTATTTCAAATCCAAATACTGTTATTCCTGTAGGTACACTTTCAAATTCAAATCCCAAATTAGGGAATCGGATATTGGTACTTAATAACATCTCCATTGATTTCACCACACTTTTCCCTTTGTCTGTTATACATTAAATCGGAATAAAACTACATCTCCATCTTGTACCACATACTCTTTACCTTCCGAACGAACGAGTCCTTTTTCCTTGGCGGCGTTATAACTTCCACAATCCACCAAATTCTGATAATTCACGATCTCTGCACGAATGAAACCACGTTCAAAATCAGAGTGAATTTTTCCTGCCGCTTGAGGTGCTTTCGTTCCTATCTTGATAGTCCAAGCCCTGGTTTCCTTGGGACCAGCAGTAAGATAACTAATTAATCCAAGCAAACGATAGCTGGCACTGATTAATTTCTCAAGACCCGATTCTTGTAATCCTAGCTCTTCTAAGAACATTTTCTTTTCATCTTCTTCTAACTCAGCGATTTCCTGCTCAATCTGTGCGCATATAACAAAAACTCCGGAATGTTCATCTGCAGCGATAGCACGAACAGCCTTCACATATGCATTGCTTTGCCCGTCATCAGCTAAGTCCTCTTCTTTGACGTTCGCAGCATAGATTACAGGTTTTCCGGTAAGAAGGTTATAGCTATTGATCAGTTCCATTTCTTCTTCATCTGCTTCAAAGCGAATCGCTAATTTGCCCTCTTCTAAGAAGCTTTTTAATCTTTCTAATAATTCCAGTTCTTTTGCAAGCGCTTTATCATTCTTAGCTCCTTTGGAAGTTCTGGCAATTCTTCTCTCAATAATGTCCATATCAGAGAAAATTAATTCCAAATTAATCGTCTCAATATCTCTTTGAGGATCTACAGAACCATCGACATGAATGACATTCCCGTCCTCAAAGCAACGTACAACATGAACAATTGCATCTACTTCTCTAATGTTGGAAAGGAATTGATTTCCTAACCCTTCACCTTTGGAAGCACCCTTCACGAGTCCGGCAATATCTACGAATTCTATGGCTGCAGGTATGATTTTTTCTGAATTATAAAGATCACCCAATACTTTTAAACGTTGATCCGGAACCGGAACAATTCCAATATTGGGATCAATGGTACAAAAAGGATAATTAGCTGATTCTGCCCCCGCCTTTGTTAGTGAATTAAACAGGGTACTCTTTCCCACATTGGGTAAACCTACGATACCTAATTTCATTTGTGTCTTCCTTCCTCATATCACATTTTATCTATTATTTCTGAATTAAACCTAATAATCCTTAAGATTACATCAGTTCAACTCCATATATTTCTTAAAAATATGTTTTATTACATATATTATATTTAATCTCTTGTTTCAAATACAGTAAGTATACCCTCGGTAAAATCAATCAACGCTTGATCCTCTTTAATTTCATTACTTATTCCGAGACTACTTCCTGATAATAAAATTATTCTATCCAGAGGATATTTAAATCCAAAAAGGGATAGTCCTTTTACTTGATCAGAAAATGGCAGAAGCGACACATAGTCACCATATTGCATACTTTTACTTATGGAAAAGCTTTCTTCCTTTAAATATATTTTATTCTTAGCATCTATGATATAGGCATCTACTTTTAACTGCATTGGTAATAACAGAAGATGAATATTACCCAACACATGATCCAAACGGTTTCCAGTTGCACCTACCAGAACAATCTTTGTCGCTTGATGCATTAAAGCCAATTCTAGGGCGATTTGTGTATCTGTCTTATCCTTTTCTGCGGGAAAGGTCTGTATATTTGTCGATACATGTTTGTATTGATCAAATAGTGCTGGAGGAACAGAATCAAAATCGCCGACAATAAAATCTAATGTCAGCTTTAAAGCATCCGCAGCAACCAAACCTCGGTCAACCGCAATGATCATATTGTAGCATTCTTCTTTTAAATGTTTTTCCAAAAATTCATTTTCTATCGTTCCACCGGTAATGATCAAAACTGCATTTTGATCGGTATCCTGTTTCATATACTCCCTACTTTCCTAAGGATTCCATATATTTATCATCGATAGGAGGCAAATACTTGTTGAAAGTCTTGAATGTTTTTCTTAATATCACCTTGAAACACCGAAGTACCGGCAACGAAAACATTTGCTCCTGCTGTAATAATATCACCAACATTGGATAGGGTTATGCCGCCATCCACTTCAATATCAGTAGAGAGTCCAAGATCGTTGATTTGTTTTCTTAAATGACTGATCTTGGTTAAAGTATTTGGAATGAATTTTTGTCCTCCAAACCCTGGATTAACGCTCATGAGCAGTACCATATCCAGTTCCTCCAGAATATACTCCAATTCTTGAAGTCCAGTTGATGGATTTAAAGTAACACCGGCTTTCATACCCAGTTCTTTTATTTGCATGACTGTTCTGTTTAGGTGAGTACATGCCTCCGCATGGACAGTAATAATATCTGCTCCGGCATTTTTAAAATCTGCAAGGTATCGAATCGGCTCTTCCACCATAAGGTGAACGTCAAATACAAGCTTTGTATTCTTTCTAATGGAAGCTATGACCGGCATACCATAACTGATGCTGGGAACAAACTTGCCATCCATCACATCAATATGAAGATATTCTGCTCCTGCTCCTTCCACAATACTAATCTGATCACCCAAATGATTAAAATCCGCTGCTAACATTGATGGAGCAAGTTTATACGTCATAATACACCTTACCTTTTTATCTTAATTCTATAAAGTCATTCATTATTAATAACTCTAATATTTTCCGTATATTCTATCACTTTGTTTTTATCTTTATATTTTATGTCTTTATACTATAATGTCTTTCTATTTTTATGTCTTTATATTTTTATGTCTTTTTATTTTTATGTCTTTTTATTTTTATGTCTTTATCTTTATATTTTTACGTCTTAATATTTAATCTTTGTATCTTTATATATTTAAATCTTATAATTAATATCGTTTCACATTCTTTAATTCTTCGAACAACAGGACATAATTCTCATATCTAATTTTACTGATTTTCTTTTCCTTTAATGCTTCCTTCACCGCGCAGCCAGGTTCATTTAAATGCATACAGCCAATGAATCTGCATTCCTCTTCATAATCTTTAAACTCAGTAAAATAATCCTTTAATTCTTCTTTCTCAATTTCGTTAATATAGAGGGAGCTAAACCCAGGCGTGTCCATTAAATAGGTATCACGTTCAACATAGATTAATTCACTATGCCTTGTGGTATGCTTCCCTCTTTTTATCTTCTCACTGACATTACCAGTCTCCATATTCGCATCCGGTTGAAAAAGATTAATGAGTGATGATTTTCCAACTCCAGAAGGTCCGGCTAGTACTGTTGTTTTTCCTCTTATTAAATCGTAAATACCAGTTAATCCTTCTTTCTGAAGGACACTGGTAAATACGACTTTATATCCACAGCGTAGATATGTCTCTTCTAGCTGCTTCATTTCCGACTCAGTGATGATGTCCATTTTATTAAAACATACAATGACATCCACTTTTTGCTTCTGCATCATGATGAGAAAACGGTCCAAAAGGTTTAGATTGGGAGCAGGTTCAGCTGCTGCAAATATAACCATTGCCTGGTCCACATTAGCTACCGCAGGGCGAATTAGTTCATTAAGCCTTGGCAGGACATCACGAATAATACCCTTACCTTCCTCTTGATCTTTCGTATCTATCTCCACGTTATCACCTACAAGAGGCTTTATCTTTTGATTACGAAAAACACCTTTCGCTTTACATTCATACACCTGATTATCTTCAGGTGTATGAACATAATAAAATCCTGCTATCCCTTTAATAATTTTACCTTTCAAGCTATTCCTCCACGACATCAAAATTTACAGTCCAAGTCATAGGCTCGGATTGACCATCCAATTTGAACAGGACATCATCCACATACATTCTTACAATACCAGGTGTATCGCTGGTACCTTCTATATCCGTTATACTTAACGGGAAATCCGTTATAGATGAATATTCATCATAAATCGGTGTTACACTGCCGTCCTGTTCCAGATCAAGAACAATACTAGCTTCACTTTCATCAATATAATCAAAAGGATTTATATCAATGGTTACAGATCCGACATAACGATACGTAGCATCGGGATCCACTTCTGCTTCTTCCGGTCCTGTACTAACCATGATATCGATTGCTGAACCAGCTTCCACCTTTTGTCCTGCAGTATTACTTTGATAAGTAACTTTGCCTTCAGTAGTGGTATCAGAAGGTTCATAGCTTACACTACCCTTCTTAAGTCCTGCATTGTTTAGTAATCGTTCTGCTTCACTTTCTGTTTTACCAATCAGGTCTGGTACACTAACCTGAGTTGTTTCAGGTCCACTGCTGATATAAACAATAACCGTGGTACCTTTGACAACCATAGTTTCTTTTTCTGGATTCGTTGAGATTACCCTGCCCGCTTCAATTTCATCGCTGTTTGGATATTCATGTCTTATCTCCAGTTTTACTTCATTTAACATCTTGTCTGCCTGTTCTTCCGTTAAATTGTATACATTCGGCAGAGCAAATGGTTCCGGTCCTAAACTTATAACCAGATTTATGGTTTCATCAAGAGCCACTTCACTATCCGCTATTGGATATTGACTAATTACTCTTCCCTTTTCATAGTCGTCAGAATATTCTTCTTCCGAAACAACCAGCGCTGTTGGAGATTTTGCTGCAATTTTATCCTTCGCATCCTGTAATGTTAAATTTTCCACAGAAGGAACTACAAACGTATCACCGGTTACAGCTGGAGTAACAGAAGGTGCTTCTGTTATACCTGGAGTTGGTGAAAGATCATCCTCATCAAGATCTGTTCCAATCTGTGTATCGTCACCTTTTCCATCTTTATCGCTATTGCCCCAGAATCCAAAGAACCAACCAACTAAAAAGATGATAGTTAGTCCAAGAATTACAACTGCTGCTATACTACCGATTAAAAATACTTTTTCCACTTTTGTATCTACCGTATCTAACTCTTCATCGTCTTCTGAATCAGCAGTGGCGCCAATAGCATCTCTCTTAGTATCAAAAGCAGACTCGTCCAAATAAGCTCCACTCTTAATTTTACTTAAGTCATCTGAGATATTGATGGTAGGAGAATCATTCGGAGATGCTATAGGAATATGAACAAAATCTCCATTTGGATTTGTAATAGCTTTCTTTAAATCAACGATCAGTTCCGAAGCAGTGTGATATCTGCGTTCCGGTCTCTTCTGCATACACTTTTGAACTATCTTATCAATACTTAATGGAATCTCCGGATCTAATTCCCGTAACGGCGTTGCTTCTCCTTGAATATGAAGTAATGCTACAGATACAGTATTATCTCCTGCAAAAGGAACCTTACCGGATAGCATCTCATATAAGGTAACGCCTAAAGAGTAAATGTCACTTTTTTCATCACTATAACCGCCCCTGGCTTGTTCTGGTGATAGATAATGTACTGAGCCCATGGCATTTGATGTAATGGTATTAGAGGTTGTTGCCTTTGCAATACCAAAGTCCGTTACCTTCACCTTACCGTCTCTGGATATTATGATATTCTGTGGTTTAATATCCCTATGAATAATATGATTATCGTGGGCTGCTTCCATACCCTGGGCAATTTGAACTGCAATACCCACTGCTTCTTTCACTTCTAACTTGCCTTTACGTTCAATAAATCTTTTTAACGTGATGCCTTCCACAAGTTCCATTACAATATAATGTAGTCCGCCATCATCACCAACATCATAAACATTTACGATATTAGGATGAGATAAGCCAGCCGCAGATTGAGCCTCTCCTCTGAATTTATTCACGAAGCTCTTATCATTGGAATATTCCGGTTTTAACACTTTTATTGCAACAAAACGGTTCAGTCTGTGGCATCTTGCTTTGTACACATCCGCCATTCCGCCTGAACCGACTTTATCAATTATCTCATATCGATCACTGATAAACATTCCTGGTTTCAACATTTTTATCACCTCTTCTTCATACTTTTATAATGATGATCGCTATATTATCTTTACCACCATTATGGTTTGCGCATTTTACTAAGGTCTCTGCTGCTGCTTTTAAGTCATCCGAATTTTCTTTTACAATGCTTTCAATTGTCTCGTCCTCTAACATATTCGTCAGACCGTCCGAGCACATAAGTACAATATCATCTTCTTCTAAGTAAACTTCAAAAAAATCCGGTTTTACTTCAGTATTGGCTCCCAGTGCTCTGGTAATGATGTTTTTATTCGGGTGAACCCTAGCATCATTCCGATTAATCTCACCGGTTTTTATCATTGCCTCAACCAAGCTGTGATCCTCTGTGATCTGCTTTATTTCTTTTCCTATGACATATAGTCTGCTATCGCCTATATTGGCTACATACATCTCTTTCTCAAATATAGTAGCAACTACGAACGTAGTTCCCATACCCTCTAACTCAATCTGTTCCTGTGCTTTTATACGTAGATTATCATTGGTTTCTTTTATCACTGTATCAATCATCCCAACGGGTGAAGTCAAGGTACTTTCCCTTATCTTTTGCGTAAAAAACTCAACACAGAATCTTGAAGCATAATCGCCGGCATTGTGTCCGCCCATACCATCGGCAACTATAAATAAGTTAGGTAAATTGCCGATCGGATTCTCTTCACAGAACACGTAATCCTGGTTTATCCTCCGTCTTTCTCCAATATCAGTTATTGAAAATGCTTTCAAGCCTGCACCTCCCAAGCTTTTACTTTTATTCTTAAAGCTTATCCATATAGCTTTTGCGAAGTTGACCACAGGCTGCATCAATATCTGCGCCCATTTCTCTTCTTATAGTAACATTTATTCTATATTTTTCAAGTATATTTTTAAAATTTTGTATTTTTTTGTTCTCTGATTTTTTAAAATTTCGTTCTTTTATGGGGTTTACAGGGATTAAATTGACATGACAATTCATGCCCTTAATTAGTGCTGCCAATTCCTTTGCATGCATTTCTTCATCATTTAAACCCTCAACCATGCTATATTCGAAGGTAAGTCTTCTACCAGTTTCATCATAATAATAGCGATATGCATTTAACACTTCCTGCAGGTCGTAACGGCTGGCAATCGGCATTAATTGCTTTCTAATTTCATTATTCGGTGCATGAAGAGAGAGTGCTAAGGTAATCGGGAGCCCCTCTTTTGCAAATGCTTTTATTTTATCCGGTATACCGCAAGTAGAAACAGTAATATTTCTAGCACTGATATTCAACCCGTTCGCGTCTGTTAGAATATGAAGAAAACGCATTAAATTATCATAATTATCAAAAGGCTCACCGGTTCCCATGATAACTACATTCGATACCCGTTCTCCGGACAATGACTGGATACGATAGATCTGATCCAGCATCTCAGAAGGAAGAAGGTTACGTTCTAAGCCACCAATGGTAGATGCGCAGAATTTACATCCCATCTTACAGCCAACCTGGGAAGAGATACAAACGCTGTTCCCATGATGATACTTCATCAAAACACTTTCAATAACCCTATCATCAGTTAGACGAAACAAATACTTTTTGGTTCCATCAGATTCCGAATGAAGTGATTCGACTTCCTCCAATACTGTTAAGGGATACTGTTCTTTTAACTTTTCTCTTAACTCTTTGGATAAATTTGTCATGTCATCATAGCTCTTCGCTAATTTAACATGGATCCATTCATAGATCTGTTTTGCGCGAAAAGCTGGTAGTTGCAGTTCTGCCATCTTTTCAGTTAACTCTTGTAAATATAGGGACTTAATGTCTAATTCATTCATAGTATCTTCCTTTAATTTTGGGTGATGTGTATATTTCGGAAATTCGGAAATTCGGAACACAAAATATTCTGGCACTTTATTGTTTCTTGCCTTTTCGTAACCGGGATAAAAAGAACCCATCACTTTGATGTAACCCCGGTAATAGCTGAAGATAGCCCTCTCTCGTATTTTCATCCTTTAAGGTATCCGGCAAATATGGGTCGAGACTTTCCGCACGAAAATCAAATTCCTTTAAAAACCATTTCTGATTTTCTATATTTTCTTGCTGGTTTATCGTACAAGTACTATAAATTAGTACTCCCCCTGGTTTTACATAATCCTTTACAACAGAGAGGATCTTTCTTTGTAATTGTACTAACTCTTTTAATTGTGTATTCGATAATTTATATTTTATGTCTGCTTTTTTACCCAACACGCCTAACCCGGAACAAGGTAAATCAGCAATCACAATGTCCGCTTTCTCTATGATTTCCGGATCGGGTATTGTCGCATCCCATACTTTCGTATCAATATTATCAAATCCAAGCCGATCTATATTCTCTCGTATTAGTTTAATCTTATACTCCGTCAGATCTCTTGCAGAAACCAATTTCACCGTTTCAGCTGCATGCATGGTTTTTCCTCCCGGTGCAGCACATACATCAACAACGAAATCCTGGGGCTGTAATCCAGCCACTTGACATACAAACATGGAACTGATATCCTGCACTGTAAAAAATCCTGCTTGAAATGTATTTAACTTTTCCAGATAATCATAATCAGTAATTTTAAACGCGTAGGGGAGGTATGCATTCTCTTCGACTGTTATTCCATCCTTTATCAGTGATTCTTTTAGTTCTTTCGGTGAAATTTTTCTTTGGTTACACCTTATGGTTGTCTCTTTTTCCTTTAAGGAAGCAGAAAGAATTGCTTCCACTGTCATCAAATCGTATTGGGATAGCAAGGTCTTAATTAGCCAATCCGGAACGGAATATTTTATTTCTAAATACAATGCTGAATCTTTGTCCTTTTCTGGATATTTTACTTGTTCTTTATTTCTAGCAATGGTTCGAAGTATGCCGTTGACAAACCCTGCTAGATTTGTAAATCCTCTCTTTTTAGCAAGTTTAACAGCTTCATTACAGATTGCTGACACTGGAACCTGATCCATATAAAATATCTGGTATACACTAAGTCTTAATAAATTGCGGATCAAAGGTTTCATTTTTCTTACCGGTAGAGAAGCATATTGATTGATGATATAATCCAAAGTAATATAATGCTTTACAGTCCCATTACACAGTCTACTGATGAATGCCCTTTCTTGTTTCTCCAGATGCTGGAATTTGTGTAGCATATGATTTAATACGGTATGACAAAATTTATCACCCTCAATTACGTCCAGCAGCATATCCAGTACAATTTCTCTGGCATTCTCTCTATCGGTCACGATTTCTTCCTCCAAATAAAATTACTAAACGCAGTAACTGCAGTATGGATGCTGCCGCAGCGGCTACATAAGTCAGGGCTGCTGCATTCAAGACCTTCTTCGTCTGATGCAATTCATCCCCATATAAAATCCCTGTCTCCTCAAGCCTTACAACTGCTCTCTTTGAAGCATCAAATTCCACCGGCAGAGTTACCAGTTGAAAGATAACAGCAAAAGAAAACAGTATAATACCTATATTGATCAAAATTGAAAAACCACCAAATATAATTCCTGCAATAATCATAGGAATCGCTGCTTTTGAACCGATATTAGCAACCGGCACGATCGCTCCCCGAATTTGTAATGGTACATAGGAATTCTGATGTTGAATGGCATGGCCACATTCATGAGCAGCTACACCAATTGCTGCGATTGAATTATGATGATAAACCGAATCCGATAATCGCAGAACCTTCGTTCTCGGATCATAATGATCACTTAAATTACCTGAGACATGTTCGATTCTTACATCATAAATTCCATTGGAACGCAAAATTCGCTCAGCAGCTTCAGCACCGGTCATTCCTGACATGCTCCTGATCTGGGAGTATTTTGCGAACGTAGACCGAACTCTTGCTGATGCACCAATACTTAATAAGGCGCCGATAATAACCAGTATATAAGTCCAGTCCATCGGATACATATAGGGATACGGCATAAACATTCTCCTCTCTTAAACTGCACCCAGTAGTGTTCCTGCTTTCAATGTATATCCACGAAGAAAAGCATCCGTAGTCATTCTCTTTTTACCTTCTAATTGCAATTCCCAAATCACCAATGCACCATCACCTGTCATAACAACAAATGAATCTTTACGGACCTCAATTATCTCTCCAGGACTATAATTTGCAGATGTAGGCTCAACTGTAGCTTTCCATAGCTTTAAGGTTTTACCTTCTAACATAGTATACGCACTTGGCCAAGGATTTAAGCCACGAATCAAACGTTCTATTTGTTCTGCCGGCATAGTAAAATTAATATTTCCCATTGTTTTATCAATTGTTTTAACAAAGGTTGCCTGAGCATGATCTTGAGGTGTCCGAATAGCAGAACCATCTTCAATTTTCTTTAATGCCTCCAGAAGTAAATCAGCTCCCAGACAGGTAAGTTTATCATAGAGACTACCACCGGTTTCTTCTGGATCCAGCGAAATTTTTGATTGTAAAATGATATCCCCGGAATCTATAGTTACATCCATATACATGATTGTTATTCCGGTTTCCTTTTCCCCATTGATAACGGCATATTGGATTGGAGCTGCACCACGGTATTTCGGTAAAAGGGAAGCATGCACATTAATGCAGCCATAGGGTGAAATTTCCAACAAATCCTTCGATAAAATCTGTCCAAAGGCTGCTACAACAATAGCCTCCGGAGCCATCTCCCGAACCATTTGAACAAAGCCTGCTTCTCTCACCTTCACCGGCTGGTAGATAGGTATCTCATTTTGGAGTGCTACTTCCTTTACGGGAGAACAACTTACGTTCTTCCCTCTTCCTTTTTCCTTATCTGGCTGGGTTACAACCCCAATGATCTCATGTTCTGATTCAATTAATCGTTGTAGTATATTTGCTGCCAATTCCGGCGTTCCCATATATAATATTTTCATTTTCTCATCCCTTCCATATAGCTATGTTGAATCCATCCAATACGTATGGTTTATGAATACGAATTTATCAATCTCATTTTCCCGGTAATCTTTATTCTTCACTGTCTCCGCTATTGCGAAGTTCTCCTTCTACCTTATCTGTATACAATACCCCATTTAAATGGTCAATCTCATGGCATAAAGCTCTTGCTAATAATTCAGTTCCCTCGATTGTAAACTCTTCCATCTTCTTATTATATGCTTTTACTTTTACATAATTAGGTCTAGTTACCGTTCCAACCTTTCCTGGGAGGCTTAAACAACCCTCATCCCCAGTTTGGACTCCGTCTGTAGCTAAGATCACGGGATTAATTAAGATAATCGGATCATTTCCTTCTTCAGAGATATCAATAACCACCAGTCTTTTTAAAACACCTACTTGTGGTGCTGCAAGACCTACACCACATGCATGATACATCGTATCTATCATATCATCAATCAACGTTAATAATTTACTATCTACCTCTTTAATTTCTTTGCTCGTTTTATTAAGAACATTATCTCCAAATTCACGAATATTTCTAATTGCCATTTTAATCATCCTTTCTTCTATTATCAACACTTGCGTTCTATTACTACCTCGGGGAAACGTTTTTCGTTTCAAGAAAATAGCTACTTAAAAGCGATAGTCTTAGTATATAACAAGTTTCTATGATTTTTTGTAAGTAATATTTTCTAATATTACCATAATATTATCGATTTTGTCAAAAGTACACGAAAAGAATCATTTTTACTTACTTTTATCAGACTAATAACTATTCATCGGATCAAAATCAAACTGCAAATTACAACCTGCAAAACTCTGTGAAAACTTAAAAAATCCTTCCAAATAATTCTTTATATCAACTAAAAAATTATAATCCTCATGTTTTAAATAGATTACTCTACGATAAATATCATTCGCTTTCGCAATGCTTGCAGGAGCAGGTCCCATCACTTGAAGTTGTGTTTGTTCACCCTTTCGCTCCTTTACAGCTTCTCCTATTCGTATTGCCGCTTTCTCAGCTTTACTTTCTTCTTTTGATGTAATTAATAGCAATAATATATGTGCTGCCGGGGGATATTGCATCATTTTTCGATACAGCATTTCCTGATGGTAAAAGTTTTCGTAATTATTTTCTGCAGCGGTCAGAATACTGTAATGCTCCGGATGGTAGGTTTGAATTACAACTTCTCCAAAGACTTCTCCTCTTCCTGCTCTGCCGACCGCTTGACAAAGCAGTTGAAAAGTCCTTTCACTGGCTCTAAAATCTCCGGTATATAAGGATAAGTCAGCAGCAATGATACCAACCAAGGTAACTTTCGGGAAATCGTGACCTTTCACAATCATTTGTGTTCCCACCAGGATATCAGCCTGGTGTTTTGCAAATGCATCCAAAATTTTTTCATGACTGTCCTTGGCTTTTGTCGTATCCATATCCATACGAAGTACCCTTGCTTGAGGAAATTCTCTACTTACCAGTTCTTCTACTTTTTGCGTTCCGGTCCCAAAGGCGGCAATGTATTTGGAATTACATTCCGGACAAAGACCGGGCAAAGCTTCCTCGTGTCCACAATAATGACATACCATTTTACCATTATTATGAGAGGTTAAGGACACATCACAATGAGGGCACTTCATAACATGTCCGCAACTTCTGCAGGATACAAATCCTGAATATCCTCGACGGTTTAGAAACAACATAATTTGTTCCTTTTTTGTTAGTCGATCATTGATTAATTCCCTTAATTTTTCACTGAATATTGATTTATTTTTATTCCGTAATTCTTCTCGCAGATCAACGATCCAAACCTTTGGAAGTACGGCATTGTTGGCTCGCTTGTTTAAAGTAAAGAGTTGGTACTCTTTGCTAAGGGCTTTCTCATAGGATTCTAATGATGGAGTCGCTGATCCTAATATAGTGGAGGCACCTTCCAGTTCAGCCCTTTTCATTGCAGTTAAGACTGCATGATATTTTGGAGTAGTCTCACTTTTATAGCTATTTTCATGTTCTTCATCTATGATAATCAGTCCCAAGTTTGGAAAGGGTGTAAATAAAGCCGATCTGGGACCTATAATGATATCAATTTCACCATTTTGCGCTCTTAGACTCTGATCATATCGTTCCCCTTGTGACATCCTGGAGTTCATTATTGAGATCCGATCTCCAAAGCGCTTATAAAATCTCATTACCGTCTGATATGTTAGAGCTATTTCCGGTATCAATAGAATAACCTGTCTTTTTTGATCTATCACAGACGCTATGATATCCATATATACTTCCGTTTTTCCACTGCCGGTGATTCCGTGGATCAGGTAAGGTGCTCTGATTCCGGCTGTATATTCTTCTTTTATCTTAGTTACAATTCTTAATTGTTGATCATTTAACTCTATCTTATTTTCAGATTGAATTTGACCTTTAATTGGATTTCTATAGACCTGCTCACTTATCGTTTCAGTAATTCCTAGTTTCTCCAGCCCTAGTAATGTATTCCGAGAAATATTTAAGTTGTGAATAACCTCTTCATAATCCAAAATAGGTTCCTTAAGCAAAGCTTCTAATAACCTTGCTCTGGCTGCATTATTCTTCTTCTGATATTCATAATACAGTTTCAATGCATTGTCCCCATCCACGATTAAACGGATGCTTTTTTTCTCTTTCCCTTTGACAGCTTTCTTTACAGGAATTACAGTCTTTAAGGCTTCATTCATCGTGCCGCCGAAAGTTTCCTTAATCCAATAAGCCAGGTATATCAAGCGACTTTCTATGACTGGGGCGTCTACCACTACTTCTTTAATTGGTTTGATTAACGCTTTATCTAATTTAGGCGACTCAGACAGTTCAACAATATATCCATTGATATATCGATTGCCCTTCCCAAAGGGTACCACAACAAGAGAGCCTATGACAGCTTCCGGAATATACTCCTCAGGTACAAAATATTGATATGTCTTGTCCAAATTTTCATGGGAAATATCAATAATGATATCTGCATATTTAATGTAAGACATAGCACTCACCTCTTCCTGTTGTTATCCTTCTTATGTATTTTACTTATCCATATAATATAGAAGCAGATGGTATCGTATGATGTCGGATGCGAAAGACGCGTCAATATTAGAAGCGTATTTTATAACAATCAAATTATTCGATACCATCCACTTATTATCCTTCAAACTTTGCATTACATAGTTCATATAATTTCATAACTTTTATCTTACTTACCGGCTAAGATTTCACGGATTAACTCCCGTTCATCCATATGATGTTTTACACCGTTAATCTCCTGGTAATCCTCATGTCCTTTACCTGCTAAAACCACAACATCACCGTCTTTTGCATTGTCCATACAGTATTTGATTGCTTCCTTTCGGTCAATGATCTCCACATATTCCCCCGGACCTTTTTTAACTCCTACGATAATATCATTGATAATATCCTGAGGCTGTTCATTTCTTGGATTATCCGAAGTCACAACCGTAAGATCCGCTAACTTTGAAGACACCTCTCCCATCTCAAAGCGTCTGCTTCTGGAACGATTTCCACCGCAACCAAATAAGCATACCAGACGTTTTGGCCGATATTCCTTTAAGGTACTTAATAGGCTCTCTAAACTCATGGCATTATGCGCATAATCAATCATCAGAGTATACCGATCAGAAACCGGAACAAGCTCCACTCTTCCCTTTACTTTAACCTTCTTTAAGGCTTTCTTCATTTCTTCTATATTAATACCAAAATGTCTGCAAAGAGCAATAGCACATAAGGAATTATATACACTAAAGGTTCCCGGTACTTCAATCTCTACATCAAGCTTCATCAAACCTTCTACCTGGTATGCAACTCCAAGTACTCCGGCTTCCTGGAACAGCTTTTTATATTCAGCACGAAGATCAGCTTCCTTAGAAAATCCAAAGGTTTCTATTTCACAAGTATGTCCTTTGATGATTTCTTCAAAATGAGAATCATCACGATTGATGATACCTACCTTGCATTGTTTAAACAGCATGCTCTTACAGGTTAAGTAATCGTCAAAATCTTTATGTTCATTGCCGCCGATATGATCCGGTTCGATGTTGGTAAAGATTCCATAATCAAAGGTAAACCCATCCACACGATGAAGCATTAGACCCTGAGAAGATACCTCCATAACCACGCAATCACAGCCTGCCTCCACCATTTTCGCAAAAGTTTCCTGAACTACATAGGATTCCGGTGTTGTGTTATTGGCAGGAATTACCGTATCTCCAATGATAGTTTCAATGGTACCGATGAGTCCTGTCTTTTTACCGGTATTGTCAAGGATGGATTTAATCATATAAGTGGTTGTAGTCTTTCCTTTTGTGCCGGTAATACCGATCGTAGTTAACTTACGAGCCGGATGTCCAAAATAAGCTGCTGCCGTATAAGCAAGAGCCTGTCTAGAATCAGCAACACGAATTATGGTAATCGGGGAGGAAACTTCTACATCCTTTTCTACGATAACTGCAGCCGCACCTTTTTCAATTACTTCATCGATATAATCATGAGCATCCTTTACCGTACCTGTAATACATACAAAAACACAATCCTTTGTAACCTTTCTAGAATCATACACCAGTTCTGTGACCATAATTTGATCACTACCCTGTACACATTTATATTCCAATTGATCAAGCATATCTTTTAATAACACAATAATTCCTCCCATCAATTTCATCTTCCATTATTATATACCTAAAAATCAAAACATTTCCTATCTAATATTATAGGTAAAATTAAAAATTTGTAAAGAAAAGAGTTTATAAACGCAAATCAATAAAGGGAACCTCCGGTAATCTTTCATCAATAATTTCCGCTGCAAGATTGATCCAGCTTATACATCGATTAAGAATGATAGCGTCACTTGTAACGATATTACTAAGCTTTTCCAGTATGACATCTGCATTATTTACTAATTCTACGGTTATTTTAAAGTTGTAATTCTGCATAAGTTCCAGAATTCGCTGTTTAAGCCTTCCCGTATTAGAAACCGGAGCATCCAGATAGAATATGGCTTCGTTAACCTTTCTTTTCTCCAGCTGTTCCCCAATTAATCGGATTGCACCATCCGTTTTATCGATTAATCGGTAGGTTCCCCGCAGTCCTGCCAGATCTCTGATCGTTCCATCCATACAGCGGATTAATGTTGATCCCGACAAGGCAATCTCAAGGGAAATAATTAAATTTAATCCATCAATATATACTATGCTTCCTGGGATTACCTTTTGAATTTGTTTCTCCTTCCGAAGATGTAGGATTTCCCTGGTACTCGTAGCCCTTGTAAAAGCCAGTCTCTGCCGTTCGGATAACATATAGTGATTTCCAACAAATGTAGAAACTCCTTTGATTGGATAACCTCTCTCTATGAGCCAAAGTACTTCTTCCTGTGCTTTTTTAAGAGTTAGTAAGCTTTCTTTATTAAATTCCTGTGCATCTGAGGGTACATAACCTCTTCTAACTTCTGTACTCATGGTTTCCTCCGATTTTACGAATCAATATTCATCGTTATATATTCATTTGACCATTTCTGTCTTATTTCTCATCTTTTTTCTCTTCTTATTTCTCTTCTTATTATTCTTTTATTTTCTCTATCCACTTGTTTATATGAAGAAAATATAATCAAATCAATAATTTCAAATGTATGAATATCTATCTTTTGCCTTATGGCTTTTCCACTTTTACATACCCTTTTATCTTTAGAGTCTTCCCATCGGTTTGTATAAAAATCGCTCCCATATCCTTGGTCATAAAAATCTTACTATTACTATTATTTAACCTATCTAATAGCTCCGGATGAGGATGACCATATCGATTATTCCTCCCACAAGAAATGATCGTATATTCCGGATCGATCCTATGTAAAAAATCTTCCATGGTAGAATATCGGGAACCATGATGAGCGACCTTTAGGATATCATAGTCGGTAGTCTCGCTAAAATACTCTTCCATCAGGATCTTCTCACCGTCCTCTTCCAAATCACCGGTTAACAAAAGATCCAATTCACCATAAGTGATACTTAACACAGTAGAATATGCATTAACAGAAGAAGGTTTATAATCTGCCGATGGATGCAGGCAAGTCATATTCAATTCCCCCTCCGTAATCTGATCACCCGCTTGTATATAGAAGATGCTAATTCCATGGCTCTTTGCCAGATCCATAAGATTTTGATACGCCTCTTCCCCATCATGTACAACCGGAAGAACCAATCTTTTTATCATGATTTCCTCCCCTTCCATAAGTTCCATTAATCCGCTGATATGATCGCTGTCACTATGGGTAATGATCGCATAATCCAGTTTTGATACTCCCCTGGATTTTAGAAAAGGAAGGATTCGCATCTTGCCTACCTTTGATACATCAGAGCTTCCTCCATCAATCAGGAAGGTAGTCCCATGGTCAGTTTCCATAAAAATAGCCTCCCCTTGGCCGACATCCAGTAATGTTATTTCAAGTCCCTCGCCTCGCTGTGGAATGAACAACACAGTCAACGCCAAAGGCAGTAGAAGTAGCATTCTCTTTTTCTTATAGTGCTTTACTCCCCATAAAAAAGCAATCAGAAGGAAGTAATATATAATAATATTTGTCTTCTCCGGTTTCCCAATTGTAATTAAATGATACGGAAGACCATTGCCAATTCTGCAAACACCTTCATAAAGTAAGAGAATATAGTTTGATGCTCCGATACTAAAAACTCCTAGGGGTATGGATATAAGACCAAGCAAGCCGGAAATTAGAGCGGTAATGGTAAGTAGTGTAGTAAAGGGAAGAAGGATAAGATTGATGATGATGCTATAAAGAGGTATTTGATAAAAAAAACAAAGAATTACCGGAAAGGTTATGATTTGTGTACTAGTACTGATGAGAATAGCATTCCATATTGGGTTTTTCGATTTAGACAGGGTATGAAAGCAGGGTAGAAATAATGTTATTCCCAGCACTGCTCCAAAAGATAGTAAAAAGCCAGCCTGAAAAATCTCCAACGGATGCATTAGAAGAATAAGAAGAGCACTTAACGCTGTAGCCGATAGCATGTCATAGGTCTTTCCGAATATTCCTGCCATCATCATAATAATGATCATGACAACAGCTCGATTGGTAGACACACTAAAATTAGTCAAAACTCCATAACAATAAACAAATAGAATAGAAATGACTGTGGAAGGAAGTACCGGAACCCGAAGCCTTTTTAACAGATGATAGACGGACAGTCCGATCAAGGATACATGAAGACCAGAAATTGCAAGAATATGTGATATTCCATTTTCCTGATATAACTGACTAATCTCAGCATCTAACAATTGCTTTTCACCCAATAACATAGCAGTTAAAGCTCCTGCTTCCTTCTCTTCTAAGATAGTGCTATAAACTTTCACAAGTTTTCGTTTCCATAGATATAACATCATATGAAACTTTGAATAGCTCTTATCTACGATTTGAATATGCTCTGCATAAATCTTATAATCAATATTTTGTGATTGGTAATACATTACTTCATTGAATTGGCCCGGATTTGCAGCCTTTGAAAATTTCTGAATTTGACCATAGACTTTAATAGAATTTCCGATACGATAATCTAAATCTTCAGTGCTTGTAACTATAACTTTCTCACAAAGATATGCTGTTTCCCTCTCTGCAAGATATATTTTATTATCTTTTATAGATAAGACCCTGCCATAGGATTTATCTACGATGAGCGAAATCGTACCCTCCAGAATACAATCCTCTTTGGTATCAAATGCCTGGTCAAGCTCTGGCCGCTTCATCTGTTCCCCCATGATAAGAAAACCAAAGAGGAAAAAAAGTGGCAATATCAAAAGATAACTATCCTTATGGAACTCTTTTGAATGTGTTCCATAAAACATTAATAAATATATAAAACAACACATGATAATCATTAAAACAATGATTGTAGCAATGGTAAATTTACTCCAGGCCGATAGAATTCCAGCCAAATAGGCCGCCAATATCACAATTAAAGGCCGTTTTATCACCCTTTCACCCCTGTTCTTAATTGGTTTTTGTTTCCTCAATCAGGGAAAGATTCCGTTCAAAGAGAGCATCAAAGGAAGTATTACGGTATTTCTTCGTAATCTCTCCGTTAATCATAAATTGCACCTTGTTAATACCCGGAACTCCTACTAAGGAGTTTACGATCGAATAGATCGCAACATCATCTGTAATATCCGGTAATTTTTCCAGGAACTTTTCATTAAAATCCACATATACAATGCCATCCTTTGATGTTACATTCAATAGAGTGGTTCCTTCCGGCACTGTAGCATACATCCCTCGTTCTGTTGGCCCGTTAATTAACTGCTTTATCACCTGTTCTTCTATTGTGTCTGTACCGGTATGATAAAGTTTTTTATTCCATTCTACCAAACCATCTCCAGCTTCATTTGCAAAATACAAGGAAACCTGATACTCTGTAGCAGTTTGGGTACTGTCAATAAAATCCTCCGATGTCCAAAGACCGACATACTGTCCATTCACATAGAATTCAATATATTCCACCTCTTTTATCTGACTCAGAGTTTTTACTATGGTAGCTCGACAAAGCACCTCCGGAATACCTTTTAACTCATTGTAAGCAGTATCAAAGTTGATTGTCAAACGATCATCCAAAAATGAAAACTCTTTTGCAGATACCGTATCAGGAATCGCTTTTTTATATGCAATATTCTTAGGTCCTGCTTTTAGCGCATCTAAATACTCCTCGACCAGTGCTTCCTTCGTGGAAGCAATTGGGGAATAATCCTCGCTAACAAGCGTTGACGTGTTATTATCAATAAAATAAAGCTTGGTCTGTTGTGCCGTTTCCTCTGTATCGATATCATTTCCTTTGTTATTGCATGCTGTACCTATTATGGCAAACATAATTATCAGCAATAAACGAAGTCTTCTTTTCATAATGATCCTTTTCCTTTTCCACTTATCGTCATAAAATATAGTTCAGCGGTATTCGAACATTAAAGGTTGTCCCTTCACCCTCTTTACTATAAACCTTAATAGCACCACGATGCATCTGAATTACATTCTTCGTTATGGAAAGACCAAGACCGGTTCCTCCGGTTTCTCTGGATCTTGCCTTGTCCACACGGTAAAAGCGTTCAAAGATATAATCCTGTGCTTCTTCCGGTATCCCTATTCCTGAGTCTGATACTTTGATAAAGAAATATTTATGATCTGCATTTAACGATACTCTGACCCATCCATCTTCCAGATTGTACTTAATTGCATTCTCAATCAGGTTACTGATTGCAAGTGATATTTTCACTTCATCCACATCAGCGATTACAGGACGGAAGCTTTCGAATATCATCTCTACATTACGTTTTTTAGCAATAGGTCTAAGACGTTTTAAGATTTGTTCCAGCAATTCATTAATATTCGTACTGCTGATATTTAGATCTCCTGCTGTTTTATCCAATTTTACTAAGGACAGCAAATCGTTAATAATTTTATTCTCTCTCTCGATTTCATCGGTGATATCCACCAAGAATTCCCGATATAATTCTACCGGTGTATCCTCTTGCATCAATAAGGAATCTGCTAATACTTTAATTGATGTAATTGGAGTTTTTAATTCATGAGATACGTTGGAAACAAATTCCTGTCTGGAGCTCTCCAACTTCTGCATTCTTATTATCATCTTATTAAAGGAATCAGAAATCCGCTCAACTTCCGTATAACCTTTGACTGACATCTGTTCCTCCATATAACCTTCTGATAATCGTTCTATCGAATTGATAACGCTTTTTAGAGGTTTTGTCAAGCTTCGTGAGAAGTATACTGCAAACACAATGATTAAGATCGCTAAGGTTAATGCAAAGATAATTATGGTTGATTGCAGGCTGGTTCGCATGGACTCGATTTCTTTCGTAGAAATGCTCATAATAATAACACCCACAACCTCATTGCTTTGATTATGCGTGACCGGTGATGTTATCTTGATATTTTTATCTTTCCCACGATAACTGTTTGTCGTACCATTAAAACCCTGAAGAACATCCTTAGATATCAGATACTTTCCCTGTTCCAATCCGTAAGTATCCTTAATAATCTGAAGATTATTATTGATGATAATAATTCTTCCATTATAAATATCAGCAAGACGACTGATTTCTGCTTCTATCTCCGGTGAATCAACTGTCGCAAGGTAACCGGTTGTAGCAAGCAGATTAGAGAGCATATTTTCCTGGGTTTGCAATTCCATAATTCTATCATTAACCGCTCTTTTCTCATAGGTATTTATCATTACCAAGGAGAAAATGGTTAACGGAACTATACCAACTGCAATAAACACCAGTATCATATGCATTCTCATACTATTTAAATTTCTTAATTTAGTCCTGATCCTGGAAAAAATAGCCAACACCCCATTTTGTATGTATATATTTCGGTTCGCTTGGGTTAGTCTCTATTTTTTCACGCAGTCTTCGAATATGCACGTCCACTGTTCTTACATCACCGGGATAATCATAACCCCAAACAATATTAAGTAAGTTTTCACGGCTGTAAACCTTGTTTGGATTAAATACTAATAACTCAAGCAGATCAAATTCTTTTGCTGTTAAATTAACTTCTTTCCCGCTGATGTATACTCTTCTGTTTTCACAGTCAATGTTCATATCACCAAAGGTAACTGATTTTGATACTTCACTGGTGGAACTTTTCTTACTGCTGCGGCGAATAATCGCTTTAATTCTTGCTTTTACCTCAAGTATATTAAAGGGTTTTGTGATATAATCATCGGCCCCGTACTCTAAACCAAGAATTTTATCCATGTCATCACCTTTTGCTGTAAGCATGATAATCGGCATATTAGAAAATTCTCTGATTTGCTGGCATACCTCAAAACCGGAAAGTTTCGGAAGCATTACATCCAAGAGAACAACATCATATTCCTTCTTCTTTGCAGCCTCAACCGCTTCTTCTCCATCATAAGCAGTATCGACTTCCATTCCGTCTTGTTCTAAACTAAATCGTATTCCTTTTACGATTAATTTTTCATCATCTACCACAAGCACTTTTTTTGCCATGATTTCACCTCTTTGATTTATTCTACAGAAAGTTTCTGATTTATTTTTCGTTGCACTTCGTTCCCTTTATAGAAATACGGAAACGAATTATCTACATTTATCTTAATCTACCGTTATATAGGACACCAGTTGATTGTATAAGCCTTCTTTAATACCGGGAATATTCATGAGATCTTCCACTCGTTTAAAGTCTCCGTTCTTATTACGATATTCTATTATACTCTTTGCTTTGGCCTTCCCTATGCCTGGAAGCTCCATTAGTTCCTCTTCATTTGCTACATTGATGTTAATCATTGTGTGTTCATTGGTATCTTGCGGCACATTATTAGTATTATTTGCTACATTTTGTGTGGTTTCAGTAATATAAGTCTCCGGTTTTAATTCTTTAACTTCTACCTGAGTGGGAATGTAAATTCGTTGACCATCAAGAACAACCTGTGCTTGATTGATATAATCACTGGCTGCCTCCGTAGTCAATCCGCCTGCCAATTTGATTAGTTCGATTAATCTAGCTCCTTCTTTCACCAGGTATACATCCGGTTTTTCAACTGCTCCACATAGATGAACAAAGATCATCGCTTCTTCACTTAGTTGAGTATTCTCAGAATCTGGAGCCTCTATATCATGTTGTACACTCTCTGTCTCCGATGCTCCTTGTTCCGAATTCTTATTTCCCGAATTATCCACAGTGCCAGTCCCATCCTGTCCCGATAACAGCCCAGGCTCTTCATCGGATGCTTCCTCTAATGCAGAATCACCAACCACTTCTCCCGAGCCATCCCCATTCTGTTCATTAAGTGAAGCAACTAATGAGTCGGAAGTAGATAATCTCTTATGATATGTGAAGCTATAACAGATACCTCCTATCACAAATAAGGTACCGATAACTCCTATCATAACAATCTTCTTTTTCATAATCTATGTCTCCTTATTAATAAGAAGACTTAAAAAGTACCCTCTATACTTTTACGATTACATTCATTTTCATTTTACATAATCTACACATTATTTACAATAGGTAAATCATCTAAAAATAATATTTCTATCCGTATTATTTCCACTTAAATGTTATAATGCCTGCCAGAATCAAAACAATGCCAAACAGTTTTCGCCACTCAAACGGTACCCTCTCGCAACCGCAGATTCCACAAAGTTCAATTCCGTACGCTACCAGCATTTGAGATGTGATGATGAACATATTTGCACGGGCAGGACCTAACGTATCAACACTTTTAATAACTGTATAGGTTATAAATGCACCAATCACGCCTCCAAGCAACATATATTTATTATCGATCTTTAATAACTGTCCAAAATTTCCTTGTCTTCCGGTCGAAAACCACGCTCCGATACAAACGATAAATGCACTGAATTGAACAAAACTGGCTGCGAGCCAAATTCCGGTCTGCCTTGTAACACCTGTATTAAAAACTCCCTGGATGCTCATTAATGCTCCAGAGATAATCGCAATAATAATTCCCCACATAATTACACCGAACCTTTCTTCCTAAGAGTAAATAACCTTTCTTAGCATTTCCAGATTAGGTATTCGGTATACAGTTTTCACAGAAAATATGTTGCCCTTAAATTTGACGATGCACATTAACATTTGGTTTCAAGGTATTCATAAATTTTATACATTATTTTTACTTACTATTTTCACTTATTATTTTTACTTACTATTTATATAATGTACCCATAACCGTGGACACATTATTTAGGGAGACCTTTCTTTCAGACATCCTTACTAAATTGATCCTTAATTGTGGACACTGCGCATTATAATGTACCCATAACCGTGGACACATCATTTAGTGAAGACCTTTCGTTCAGACACCCTTCCTAAATAGATCCTTAGTTATGGACATTACTTCTTTAATTGGAACCTTGATACTGGACACTGTACGTTGGATATTTTTTACACAAACACTTATACACATTGTTTTTGCATATTATTTTTATCATTTTCCAACTCTCGTCATTTACATTCTACTTTACCCAAATAAGTTAAATAAATGGAGAGATTACCATAGTCTAGTATCCTCTCCATAGGTGCTTATTTATTCTATTTCCCTTCTTAGTGAATGGCTTTCAAACATTGCTCCAGTATTGTAACCATTTCATCTACATGTGCCTTTGTAATAACTAACGGTGGTACGAAGCGAAGCACATTGGCTCCTGCTGAGATGACAATCAATCCTTTATCCATCGCCATCGTCACAATATCTTTTACCGGAAATGAAAATTCTAACCCCTGCATGAGTCCCATTCCTCTGCGATCAAGAATAAAATCGTATTGGGAAGCGAGTTCGTCTAATTTATAGGTCAGATAGGGAGCAACCTCATTTACATGTTGCACCACTTTGTTTTGATCAAATAATTCAAATACTTTATTAACTGCTGCGGTAGCAAAAGGATTTCCTCCGTAGGTGGTACCATGGTCCCCTGGTTCAAAAGCAGATGATACCTCCTCCGTAGCAGCAAAAGCTCCTACCGGTACCCCGCATCCCAGAGCTTTGGCACTGGTCAAAATATCCGGTTTCACGCCATAATGCTGATAAGCAAATAATTCTCCAGTTCTACCCATTCCGCATTGTATTTCATCGAGAATTAACAAAATACCATGGTCATTACAGAGTTTTCTTACCCCTTCTAAAAAATCTTTATCCGCTGGGTAAAGTCCCCCTTCTCCCTGTACCGGTTCTAATAGGATAGCACAGGTATTCTCTTTCATCAGGGCTTTCACGCTTTCGAGATTGTTATACTCAGCAAATACAACTCCTCCAATCAGAGGTTCAAATGCTTCCCTGTATTTCTTTGTTCCCGTAACGCTAAGTGCTCCCATACTTCTACCATGGAAGGAA
Source organism: Herbinix sp. (assembly GCA_029238935.1). Lineage (GTDB taxonomy): Bacteria > Bacillota > Clostridia > Lachnospirales > Lachnospiraceae > Mobilitalea. Next base: position 35,611 of record JAQZBN010000012.1, on the reverse strand, counting down.
TGATTCATGGATATAATCTCACTATCAGCTCTGCCATGTTTCTTATAATAGTATTTTCTTGCCAGCTTTACTGCACCTTCAATACTTTCCGTTCCGCTATTGGTAAAGAATACTCTATCCATCTGTGAAGCTTTACAGAACTTTTTCGCTGCCTCTATCGCGGGCACATTATAATACAAATTTGAGGTATGCAGTATTTGATCAATCTGAGACTTTAATGCATCATTGTATTCGTGATTGCCATAACCCAAAGCAAAAACAGCAATACCTGCAGCAAAATCTAGATATTTTTTTCCGTCCGTATCAAACAGATAAACTCCTTCCCCTTTGTCCAGAACAATCTGAAAACGGCTATAGGTATGCATTAGTACCTGATCTGCTTCTTCGATATACTGCTTCATCATAACACCTACCTCCTTCTACTATTCTAGTTCATTATCATAAATGCTATCTTTTTTAATAATAGCAGTTCCAATACCACGGTTCGTAAAGAATTCCAGAAGGAGACAGTGTTCAATCCGTCCATCCAGAATATGTACTCTGGATACACCATTTTTTACAGCATCAACACAATTTTTTAGTTTAGGAAGCATACCACCGCCAATGAATCCGCTAGATAAAAGTTCATCTGCTTTTTCTAGCGTAAGTACAGAGATCAAACTGCTCTTATCCTTTGGATCTGCATATACACCTTCAATATCGGTTAGAAAAACAAGTTTTTCTGCCCCTACTGCGGTAGCAACCGCACAAGCAGCATCATCCGCATTGATATTATAATTCTGAAAATCATCATCCAACCCAATTGGTGCAATAACCGGTACAAAATTATTTTCAATTAGAGTATTGATTAAATCCGTATTCACTTCTTTGATATTACCTACAAATCCGATATCCTGGCCATTTACAGTCCTCTTTTCTACTTTTAAAGTAGCACCGTCTTTGCCGCTTATACCGACTGCTTTCACTCCCAGCTTTTCTACCATCTGAACCAGATTTTTATTTACTTTTCCCAGAACCATTTCAGCAACTTCCATGGTCTGTGTATCGGTAACTCGAAGACCTTCCACAAATTTTGATTCGTGTCCTAATAATCCGAGCCATTTGGTGATTTCCTTACCGCCTCCATGGACGATGATTGGCTGCATTCCGATTAATTTTAAAAGAGCAACATCTTTGATTACATTGGATTGCAAATTTTCGTCCAACATAGCACTTCCGCCGTATTTTACTACTACCTTCTTGTTATTAAACTTCTGTATATAGGGTAGTGCCTCAATTAGTGTTTGGGCTTTCATTAATATTTGATCCATATGTTCCATGGTTATCTTCCTTTCATACTACTTCCTTCAAAATATTAGTTTTAAAGCAATATTTATTATCGTAAGCTTAGGAACGATAATCTGCATTGATCTTCACATAATCATAAGTTAAATCACAACCCCAGGCGGTTGCTGACGCAGTACCTTGCTTCATATCCGCTATAGCCTTCACTTCCTTTGCGGAAAGTATCTTGGTGGCAAATTCTTCAGAATAATCTGTCGCCATCCCTTGTTCCACCAGCTTAAGTTTTCCTTCTGCACTTTCTATAGAAAGATCCACAACGTCAGGATCAAAGCTAACACCGGAATATCCCATTGCACATAAAATCCGTCCCCAGTTCGCATCACTTCCATATACTGCTGTTTTCACAAGGTTTGATGTGATGATAGACTTACTTAGTATAATCGCTTCTTCTTCGGTATTTGCACCAACCACTTGAACTTCAAATAACTTTGTAGCACCTTCACCATCCGCAGCCATTTTTTTTGCTAAATCCGTAGTTACGATAGAAAGTGCCTCACAGAAGTTCTCGTAATCATCATTCTTTTCTGTAATCTCTTTGTTACCTGCTAATCCGTTCGCTAACAGAAGCAAAGAATCATTCGTAGAGGTATCCCGATCCACAGAGATCATGTTAAAGGTATGTTTTACATTCTCACTGAGAGCTTCCTGTAACAATTCTTTTGAGATCGCTAAGTCTGTAGTAACAACACCAAGCATCGTAGCCATATTCGGATGAATCATACCGGATCCCTTAGCCATTCCGCCCACAGTAATTTCTTTTCCGCCAACGATAAAATGAACAGCACTTTCTTTGGAATAGGTATCCGTAGTCATAATTGCTTCAGCAGCTAAGCTTCCAGCTTCTATACTGTCACATAATTCAGAGCTTAATGCCTTAGCCCCTTCTTCGATTACTTCGATGGGCAATTGTTTACCAATCACTCCGGTGGATGCTGTGTATACCGCTTCCGCAGGAATGTCTAAGGCCTTTCCAACTGCCTGAGCCATTCTTAAGTTATTCTGCTCACCAATCTCCCCGGTACAGGCATTGGCAACACCGCTGTTTAAAACAACTGCTTGAACGAACTTGCTTTCTTTCGTAATCTTAATATCCCATTTCACAGGAGCTGCTTTCACCACATTAGTTGTAAAGGTACCAGCCGCATTAGCAGGTACGGTTGAATAAACTAGAGCCATGTCTTTTCTCTTTTTCTTTATCCCTGCATATATTCCAGCTGCTTGAAATCCCTTCGCCGCAGTAACACCACCGTCTATCTTATTCATACGAATTCCTCCCATCAGATATATAAGTAATCAACCATTGCCCTTGAACATATCTCATCCTTATTCATTGGCAAAATCAAGAATTTCTCATAATTATACATCCGAACTAAAATTTATGCAATACCTTATTTTATTTTTTTAAATCTATCCCTATGGATAAAAGCTCCTGATAAATTCTCGATATTGGTAATCCAACGATATTATAGTAATCCCCTACAATTTCTTTAATATAGATACCAAACTGACCCTGGATTGCATAAGCTCCTGCTTTATCCATTGGTTCACCGGTCCCTACATAATGAATGATTTGCTCTATTGTCAAAGGGAATACAACTACTTTCGTATCCACGGAAAAGCGAAGGATTTGGTCCTCTTTACCTTCTTTACGAACAAGAACAGCGACCCCGGTAAATACATCATGACTGCTATCCGAAAGCATTTGTATCATACGTATTGCATCCTCTTTATCCTTGGGTTTTCCTAAGACTTGTCCCTTTGCAAACACCATGGTATCTGCTCCGATCACTATAATATCCTCCTGCTGCTCGGACAGGGAAGCATTCATTTCTTTTAATCTTTGCCCTATATGTCTTGTCTTCATTTCAGCTAAGCTTTCAACGATCTTAGCCGGCTCTGTTTCAGTTACAATCTCAGGTAGATTGCTCCCCATTACATCAAAGGTAATACCCATAGTTTCCATAATTTCTTTTCTTCTCGGTGATTCTGATGCTAATATGATATGGTTCATTTGTTCCTCCTATCATCCTTACAAGGATCTATTGTTTTTTCCTAATTATATAGTTATTTTAGGATATGTAAAAGAGGATTTTGGTAAATTTATTCTTAATTTTGTCATATAATAACACAATGTGTTTTGTATGTTTATGCTTTTTATGAAATTTTACTATTGCATAATAATAATTCTTGATGTATATTTATAACATATCCTACACCATGATATGAACAAACGGATGTGGGCACCCTATTAATAAATGATAATCAGGAGGTTATATTATGAAAGAAAAAGTTATTCTCGCTTATTCTGGCGGATTAGATACCACTGCTATTATTCCTTGGCTGAAAGAAAATTATGATTATGAAGTAGTTTGTGTTTGTATTGACGTTGGTCAAGGCAACGAATTAGATGGATTAGAAGAAAGAGCAAAATTATCCGGTGCGACTAAGTTATACATCGAAAATGTTGTAGAAGAATTTGTTAATGATTATGTGATGCCTTGTGTAAAAGCAGGTGCTATCTATGAGAATAAGTATCTCTTAGGTACCTCCATGGCTAGACCGGTAATCGCGAAACGTCTGGTTGAAATCGCAAAGTTAGAAGGAGCCACTGCTATTTGTCATGGGGCTACCGGTAAGGGAAATGACCAGGTTCGTTTTGAACTTACTATGAAAGCCCTTGCTCCTGAGCTTAAAATTATTGCTCCTTGGAGAATATGGGACCTCTCCTCCCGTGAAGAGGAAATTGAATACTGCGAAAAACATGGAATCCATCTTCCTTTCTCCACGGATAACAGCTATTCCCGTGACCGTAACCTCTGGCATATCAGCCATGAGGGCTTGGAGTTAGAAGATCCTGCAAATGCCCCAAACTATGATCATCTTCTCGTTCTTGGTGTCTCACCGGAAAAAGCTCCCGAGGCCGGGGAAATCGTTACCCTTACCTTTGAAAAAGGTATTCCTACCAGCCTAAATGGAAATGCTATGTCACCGGCAGATATTATTCTAAGTTTAAATGAGATGGGTGGTATGCATGGTATTGGAATCGTAGATATCGTTGAGAATCGTGTTGTTGGTATGAAATCTCGTGGCGTATATGAAACTCCCGGTGGAACCATACTGATGGAAGCCCATACCCAGCTAGAAGAATTAATCCTTGACCGCGCTACCTTATCCGCAAAAAAAGAAATCTCCAATCGCTTTGCAGATATCGTATACGAAGGAAAATGGTTTACTCCTTTAAGAGAAGCATATCAAGCTTTCATTGATGTTACTCAGGAATATGTAACCGGAGAAGTTAAGTTAAAATTATACAAAGGAAATATCATAAAACAAGGAACGACATCCCCTTATTCTTTATACAATGAAAGCATTGCTTCCTTCACAACCGGCAATCTTTATAACCATCATGATGCAGAAGGCTTTATTAATCTCTTTGGTCTTTCCCTAAAAGTCAGAGCTATGAAGATGGCTTCTGTCGATCAAAAATAATTTGCATAATTTACATTCTAACAAATTTTGATATCTTCCCAGAAAAAGCAATGAAGAAGGAAACCGACCTTCTTCATTGCTTTTTCTATATTCCATCATGATTAAAGACTCTCACATCAATTTAATACGTTAATATGCAATCGAATAAAGTATAGTGCTAAAGAGCTTAGTCATATGCGTAACAACTCGTATCATTGTAATTATATAATGGCATATTTTTTTAAGAAATCCTCAATTCGTCTCTCGTACTCTTTTCGATCCACTAATATTGACTCGGCATGTTTCGCTCCGGGCACGATAAAAATATCCTTTGCCTCTTTTTTACTTTCATACATCTGCATAGCCATTTCGGTTGGTACGTAGTTATCTTTTTCTCCATGGATAAAGAAGATCGGCTTATCTGTGTTCTTTACCGCTCGTATGGGTGATACCTCTTCATACCAAAAGCCTGCTCTGGCATGAGTTAATAAATCTACCGGTGCCATGAGCAATGAAGGAAACCAAAAATATGTTTTTACTTGATGCTTAATTAACTGACTTAAATCAGAATAACCACAGTCAGCAATTGCACAAGTAATTCGGTCATCAATTTCCAGATGGGATAAAACTGTTGCAGCACCCATAGATTCCCCATGGGTTATTATCTTACACCGGTCTCCGTAGTTACTGATACACCAGTCAATTACCTTTTTTAGATCTAACCTCTCATAATATCCCATGGAGGTAAATGCTTTTCCACTAAAGCCATGATTTCTATGATCATAAATGATTACCGTAAAGCCTAATTTTAAAAAGAGTTCCGCATAGATTAAGCTGCTGCATTTCGCGCAGGTAAAGCCATGACATAATACCGCAATCTTTTTAATTTCATCCTTTATCTCCGATTGCTCCGGCTCTAATAACTCGCAAGCTAAATGATACCCATAATCTGAAGCAATTTGAAAACTTTGTTTCTTTCTTAATTCATAAGATTTTACATCAAATTTTCGTATCGACAGTTCTCTCTCATAAAGCTTATCATAGGTTAATTTTCTCGGTTTTAACAAGATATCAGATAAAAACCACATTCCTGTAAACGTGACTGCAAATGCAGAAGTTATTCCAGCAGCTACTCCATGTTTCATTCGTCCTTCATCCCTCACTTTAAGTCATATACTCCACTTAGTATAAACGTTAGAAGGAAAAATTAAACCGTCTTTTTTAGTTCGGGAATAAAACTGTCAAAGATAAAGAAATCATACACATCCATATTTTCTTCAAATGCTTTTTGTGTTTGTATGGTCCATGCAAAAGTCTTAACATGGTACAACTTTCTGCAGATTTGAAAGGATAAGGCCTTTTTATAGATGTAGTGATAAGCAATGAAATCTGGCTTAGTTTGAAAATTAAGCAACAAATTTTTTAAGATATAATACTGAACCTTACTGCCCGCCATCTTCTCTTTATTAAAGTCAGAAGCAAGCTGTCCTCTCATCACTCCTTTTCGATTCTTTCGATACCATATAAGACCAAAAGGGTTAAAGGATTCAATACAATAATCACCATGATATTCATCCAATAGCTTTGATACCGCTTCGCAGGTTTGCTTCGCATTCCAAGGTATCTTTAATTCCACAATCAATGGAACTTTGCCATCGACTAAACTTAGCGCTTCTACTAACGTCGGTATCTTTTCCTTTGAGCCGAAAAGATGATATTGTTGCAACTCGTCATAGGTGACTTTTGCCACTTCCAGATCAACCCCGCAAGGCCTCTTTAAATTATAATCATGAAGGATTACCGGCACATAATCCTTGGTTATTTGAACATCCAGTTCAATACCATAGCCATGTTCTACCGCGAGCCGAAATGCTTTCAATGAATTTTCTGGGGCATCCGATTTATTATTATGCAATCCCCGATGAGCAAATAACCATCCATCAAATTTCTGAATATCTGGGTTGCATTTTAATTTTGGCATGATAACCAATAAATAAAGAATACTTACGATGACTATACATATGATGATTGGGATTAGCATAAAAAGCTCCTTTAGTTAACCTTCGTTTTTAATCTTCTATTTCAAAATGTTCCAAAGCATTGTTTCTTTTCTCCGGTCTCGAGTCCCCATGTCTTACTAACAACATAGTAATAAAAGACGCTACTGAAAAGGTAAATGCATATGGAAATAAAGTCCGATAAGAAACAAATTGTAATAATGCACCGGATACAATCGGCGTCAAGGTTTGTGAGGACATCGAGAAGGTATAATAAATACCGGTGTATTTTCCGATATCTGCTCCACGGCTCATCTCAACAACCATAGGATATGAGTTTACATTAATTGCTGCCCATCCAATTCCGGTAAAGATAAATACCACATTGATCCACCATGAATATTCCAAAAAGAAAAAACCGCAAAAATATGAGATAGTAATTAAAATAATTCCTCCAAGGATCGTCTTTTTCCTTCCAAATTTACCGGATATAAATCCAATTGGTATGTAACTTATGATAGCCGCTATCATAGCAATGGTTAAGCAGTCTGCATAGTCACCGCCTTCTAACCCCCATACTTCAGTAGCATATCTGGAAAAAGCAGTGGTTACTGCATTGTAAGCAAAAAACCACAGGAAGATGGATGCTAGGATAAAACGAAAACTGCGATAAACCTCTTTTGGCATTTTCGTTCCTGCCGTATCACTTTGGTTCTTTACTTCCGGTTTTTCCTCCTCGTCTTCCTTTAGAGCTTCTATCGATAACTTTTTCTCTTTAATTGTTTTCACTAATAGGATGACAGCAAAAATCATGATCGCTGCTATGGATAGAAATACAGGAAGATAATTGGGATTATCTCCGTCCGGAGTTAATCTCTTTATCATTTGAAGTGCATACATACCGCCAACAGCACCCATAAGATTAATGATAGCATTTGCTTTACTACGTAAAGGTTTTGGTGTTAGGTCAGGCATTAATGCAACTGCCGGAGACCGATAGGATCCCATAGCAATCAATACAAAACCCAAAGCGACTAAAAAGAGAATCAGATTCTGATTATAATCTGCAACCGGAATAATGATCATAAAAATGACTGCTATCATGGTACCTATTACGATAAACGGTGTTCGTTTACCAAACCTAGTATCTACCTTATCAGAAAATGCTCCGAACAATGGAAGCAGGAATAAAGCTAAAACATTATCTAGTGCCATGATAGCACCGGTAATTGTTTCACCAAAACCAAAGGTATTCTTAAGTATTAAGGGAATGACATTTTCATACATCTGCCAAAAGGAGCAAATAGATAAGAATGCAAGCCCAATTAAGATCGTCCTCTTATAATTTAACTTCATACATCCTCCTTTTGCCCGGCCATTCAATGAATACATGCTCCTGAGCCAAACCTTCTGCCAAAATAGCCTAATCCGATGTAACGCGTCCAACTGACTTGGTTATTTGTCATGGGGTCAATGAACTCCTGGTTTTTCACCTGGTATTAATATCTATCCCCGGGCATCAAATATTTTTATTTCGATTTGTAAATACATACATACCAATCCCTACCGCAATCGTTAGATTCAACGAATCTACTTCCGGCGTCTGAGGAATAAAAATACTGGTTCCAATCTGTAAAAACTTATCGTCAAGACCAGTCGCTTCGTTTCCAAATACCAACGAATATAGTTCAGCTTTGGGGCATTGCTCCAAAGTTAAGGTATTTTCTCCATTTAACATAAACGTAAAGATCTCATGTTTTGGATATCTCTTCTGGTATTCAGAAAAACTTTCAAATGTACAATGATTTAAACGAAACAATGCACCCATGGAAGATCGAACGGTCTTAGGATGAAAAATATCCGCTCCCGGTAGTATGATTGCTACATCCTGAATGCCAAAGCCGACCGCGGTACGAAGGATCGTACCCAAATTGCCCATATTACTGGGATTGACCAAAACAAGGTGTGGTCTAATATCGCTTAATTCATTTTCATATTTGTCAAAAACTCCTGCCACAAAACAATTTTCTTTATCACTTAATTTTGAAATTAACTTGTCGTTAAACTCCACCGGTATTTTTCTCTCTTTGCATAAAGCAATCAATTTATCCTGATCGGTAAACCCAGTACTTAATAAAACCTTCTTTACCTTCTGTGGCATAGCATTCACGAGCTCATAGGTTGGAAAAGCACCTAAGGTATAAGAATACTCCGCATCCTTTTTATATGGTTTTATCTGCTGCTGTTCCGAATTTCCTGAATAATGTTCCGCCTTCATGTCTTTTTCCTCCTGATGTTGAAAAGCTGTTGTAAACGATCATAACGGATAATTCTATCCTTCAGAAGGACAATTGACGTATCAAATCGTAATCTGAGGGTATTGCATCAGTATCCTCTATTAATCGTTTACAACAGCCCTATGTAATATTATAGCTGTATTTATGTTGGTATTCAATCAGTTTTACCGAAATTTAACAATTCTAATCTCCCATGAAAACCAGAGCAATCATTCCCGGACCGGTGTGAGTACCGATAACTGGTCCAATCTTTGAGATAATGACATTCTTTACAAGATTTTTACTGAGAATTAATTTCTCTAATTCCTGTGCCTGGTTTAAGTCATCACCATGGCCTATAATTACTGTTTGATTACTAAGATCTGCACCTTCTGACTCTAATTTAGTAATAAGGTAATCAAGTTCAGCGTGAGTTCCTCTGATTTTTGATACAACTACCAATTTACCTTCCTCATTGGTGCTTAAAACAGGGCGTATCTTTAAGGCAGTACCTACGAATGCTTCCACTGAGGTTACTCTTCCACCTCGTTTTAAGAAATATAGATCTTTTACCGTAAACCAGTGACGGGATCTTCTCTTATTCTCTTCCACCCAATCCCTTAGTTCATCAATGGTTACACCCCTTTGCTTCTGCATCGCTGCATGATACACTAATAATCCTTCTCCGATTGATGCACATAGAGAATCGATACAATATATCTTTCTGTCAGGATAATCTTCCGCTAATTCTTCTACTACTAATTGTGCTGTATTGTAAGTACCGCTGAGTCCGGAGGAGAAAGCGATATATAGGATATCCTTTCCTTCTTTTAATAATTCCCCAAAATAATCATGGAAGACAACCGGTGTGATCTGAGTTGTATGAGGGATCATACCGCTCTTTAACTTAGCATAAAACTCTTCCACTGATAATTCTCTTTCATCCGGATAATGGGAAAATGCTTCGCCATTAAGATCCACCCCCATAGGAATGACTTTTATATCATATTCTTTTATTATATTAACAGGTAAATCCAGTGTTGCGTCACTTACGATTACATAATCATTCATGATTACTCTCCTTTATCCATTCCGTCGATTAACCCATCGGTAATCAAATTTTTCCTCATTATCCTAATTTTATACGATATTAAGATCAAGTGCAAGTAACAATCCATAACCAATAAAACTTTTTCTAGTTCTTCCAACCTTTTTTATACGAAATACCCTGCTATGGTCATGACTACGGGAATTGTTATAATCGACAATATGGTCGTGATAGCAAAAATCTCTGAAGCATAAAAGCTGTTTTTTTCATAACGCAAAGAAAATAACGTAATCGTAGCAGCTGTTGGACAGGAAGCTCCCAAAATTGAAGTTAGTAAAACCACTCTCGGAATCTCAAAGAAATGATAGATAAAAAGCATCAAAATAGGCACAAACAAAAGTTTTAATACCGTAATATAGTAAGTTCTCAGCTTTGTAAATAGTTTCAGTAGGTTTAATTGTGCTATCGTTACACCTGCTACCATCATAGCCATCGGAGTATTCATATTACCGATATAATTGATTGCTTGCAAAGGTATCTCCGGTAATCCTATTTTAGCAATAAAGAAAAGAAAACCGGATAACGTTGCTATGACCGATGGTGATAACAAAGCCTTTCCCATAGTCTTAAGATTCTTCTTCCCAGTCATGATAATGACTCCGTGGGTCCATAAAACCAAATTAAAAATTGTCATATACGCTGTTATATAGAATACACCTTCACTATGAAAAATACCGTTAACTAAGGGGATTCCGATAAATCCACAGTTGGAATAAATCATCCCAAAACGCTCAATTGCAATATCTGCCTGATGCTTTTTTTTATGTAAGAAAAAGTACGATAGAATAATAGCTACGATATGTGTAACCGTCGCTAGTAATAGCGATATTAATAATCCTTTTAAAAGGGATGCTTCGAATTCTCTTTGATACGATGCAAAAATCACTAGGGGATTGATCAACATTAATACCAGATCGGATAGCTTTTTATTGGTCTCTTTATCAATTAATTTAATTTTATAACATAATGCTCCAGCGACGATAAGAAGAAACATAATTACAATCTGATTAAATGCGGTAATTGCTAAATCCATTCGGATACCTGCTTTCTGTATAGATCATTTTTGTCGTTAAGTACACTTTAAATATTATGCACGTTTTCCCTAAGGTTTCAAGTAAAAAAAATAAATAGATCAAAATATATTGCCAACCCTTTCATTTCATGTTAAAATTCTACTTAAATTCCTGTAATGTATGAGGGAGTAGTTCGCATATAATATAATATGTGACAAGTCAACATAATGATAGAGGTATCATCCAATATCTGGCTTGCCTTAAAGAACGAGACTCATGTATGGCTTTCTCCATACATGAGTTTTCTTTATGTCTGTCGAGATGGATTACGTCTATTTTATTCAGTGTTGGAAATAATTATATTAAGGAAACAGAAAGGATAACAAATGGACATTATTACACTCTTCCTACTTGCCATCGGCTTATCAGCAGATGCCTTTGCGGTATCCATCACCAATGGTATGAGTAGCAGACACATCAGCAAAAAAAACGTATTAGCAACCGCCTTTACATTTGGTTTCTTTCAAGCAGCCATGCCCACCATCGGCTTTCTTTTGGGAAGAACCTTTTCCGAAATTATCTGCAGATACCAGCATTGGGTAGCATTATTTTTACTTGGTGCTATTGGTGTGAATATGGTGATTGATTCCATCAAGGAACGTAAAAACCCTGAAAGCTGTTCCATGAAAAATATTTTTACAATGAAAAATCTTGTGCTTCAAGGGATCGCAACCAGCATCGATGCGTTAGCAGCCGGAGTTAGTTTAGCTGTTATGGAAATCAATATTTTCACAGCTGTATTATTTATTGGGGTTGTAACGTTTGTCTGTTGCTCCATCGGTGTATATATTGGTAAACGATTTGGTTGTTTACTAGGGGTTAGAGCTAAGTTGCTAGGTGGTATTATTTTAATCATGCTCGGTATTAAGATTTTCATTGAGACACAGTTTTTAGCATAATTCACATAAAGTGATATGAAATAAATCATTTGTTTGTATTTCAATCAAATAAAAGAATTACTTATGTAAATGAAATGATAAAGTACGAATGAATTATACTTTACCTGTGATATGATTAATATAAAATTATCACTTGAAAAGTAATATTGAGGAAACTATAATTTTATTAAAAATAAGTAAATTCACAAATTAACATCACTGTTAGAAAGGAGAAAGTATGAGTTACGATGATACTTTTATAAAACTTCCCGTACTTGAGACAAACCGTCTTCGGTTAAGACAAATAACCAAACAGGATGGGAAAGATTGTCTCGAATATATCAATGATTATCAGGTATATCGCTATTGGGGACTTTATGATGAATCAACGGATACGCAAGGTACAAAAAAGCCAGACCCTATCGGTGATTTAGATCATCACTATAATGAAGTCCTCAAGGAATATCAGGCAGGGCGGGAATTATGCTGGATGATGGAACTAAAAGATTCTCATAAAGTCATTGGTGAATTTGTATTATATGATTTTCAATTGCGCAAGCAAGCTGATATCGGTTACCGAATCAATAGCAATTACTGGGGTCAGGGCTATGCTCCGGAGGCTGGACAAGCTATAATAAAAGCTGCATTTGAATATATGGATCTGGAACGGCTTCAAATTAGATGTTTTTCTGTAAATCTTGGTTCTATCCGGGTTGCCGAAAAACTAAATTTCCGTCAGGAAGGTTATATTAAGAAAGGTGCTATTCTGAATGTAATGACGGACTATTATATCTTTGGCTTTTTAAAAGAAGATTATCTTAAGTCTATCATACCTAATTCTTATATTACGATACTTCCTTAAATAAACTTCTAATTGAATATCCTATTCGATCACATCTAATTAGATCACATCTAATATAATTGTAACTGTTGATAATTAATATCCTAGGCTGATCCAGGATATCTAATGTAATCTTTAGAAACGGAGTATTATGAAAACACTGTACATCTCCGACTTAGACGGAACCCTATTACAACCAAATATCGAACTATCCGACTATACCATACGCACATTAAACGAGTTAATCGCAGGCGGCCTTCTGTTTTCCGTCGCTACAGCCAGAACCATAGCATCGGTCGGATCTATATTAAAAGATGTAGCACTTACGATGCCGATTATATTGATGAACGGTGTTTGTATTTATGACCTTATTCATCAACGTTATCTGAAGGTGGAATACCTTCCACAGGAGGTTCGTTACAACTTACTTACTCTGATTAAGGATAATCAGTTAAAGGGTTTTGCCTATGCCATCAAAGATGGCAAACTATCTACTTATTATGAGGACCTTAGTTCAAAACCCATGAAGGATTTTTATGAGGAACGGGTAAACAAATACAAAAAGCCCTTCATGCAAGTGAAGGACTTTACTGAATTAAAAGAAGAACCTATTATTTATTTTTCTTTGATGGATCAAAAAGAGAAACTGGATTCTATTTATACCACACTCTCTTCTTATCCTGAATTGGGCATTACCTTCTATAAGGATAACTACACTCCTGATATCTGGTATCTTGAAGTTTTCAGCAAGCATGCTTCCAAGTATCATGCCGTACAATATCTTCGAAGTTATCTGAATTTAGATCATATCGTATGCTTTGGTGATAATCGCAATGACCTTCCTCTGTTTGAGGCCAGTGATAAGCGCTATGCAGTATCGAATGCGGTAGATGAATTAAAAGCGAAAGCCGATGAAATCATTGGCAGCAATACGGAAGATGGGGTAGCTTCTTGGCTTAAAAATGTGCGAGATTAAAAAAGCTGCAATAATTCCTTTAGTTCTTGAATTACAATGCCTTGATATTTAGCGAACCAGATTGATTCTCTCGAGTTAGTCTGGTTCATAATTTCTCTCTGCGTATCATCAATAATCCAAATGGATGTGATCTTCGCTCCAGCAGCACCAGCAATGTCGTTCGGATAATAATCTCCCACATACACCATCTCTTCCGGGTTAACTCCCAAATGCTCACAGGACAAATAGAAGATATTCGGATCCGGTTTTTCCATTCCTGCTTCCTGCGATATGATAATATCATCAAAGTAATCTGCAATGCCAACGGTAGCAATCTTGTCTCTTTGAGCTGACGAATAACCATTTGTAATAATGCCTAACTTATAATTTTCTTTTAGCTTCTTTAAAGTTTCATGAAGATATGGCATCGGCTCTGTCATTTTACCAAAGATGCTGTTTCTCTCCTCGATAAAAGCCTCTGTCTTAAGCGGAAGCTTCCACTTTTCCTGAAGCCTCGGAATAAAGTTAGGTAAACCGCCATATCCATTCTCGTCTATTTCAATCATATGATTGACCAGTTCCTCTCTACCCACTTCGCAGGGATATGCTCCTTGATATTTATCTATGAAATAATGACAGAACTTCTCGAAGGTTACTCTCCGATCAATTAATGTTTGATCCAAATCAAATACAATTGCTTTTATTGTTTTCATTATGTAATCTCCTGACTCACTCTCTTGTATTAATAATAATATTATATTCTATCTTTTTCGGAAGAACAAGATAAAATGCGGGATTTCAGCTGATCTCACTGCATTAAAAATAAAATCTAAAACTCTCCTTACAGTTTCACTTTATTCAAAGTTATGGTAAACTAATATAAGATTATACTTCTGACTAAAACATAGAGCAGAATAATATAATGTAAAATTAAGTAATACTTAGTTATAAAAATCAAATTTATTGGAAAACTGATAGCAGGCAAGATTTATGCTTCGTTGAAAGGAGTTTTAACATGGACAGTTTACAGGACAGTTATGTATTATCAAACGGTATCAAAATCCCTTGTATCGGATTCGGAACCTGGAAATTACCTAATGAAATTAGCACTGTTGATATTATTAAGACAGCAATTGATTGTGGATATCGTCATATTGATACAGCTTATGCTTATCATAACGAGAACGCGGTAGGGAAAGCAGTCCGGAGCTGTGGTCTTAAGAGAAATGAATTATTCATTACTAGTAAACTGGACAATCCAAGTCACGGATATGAAAATACCATGAAAGAATTCGATAAAACCATGAACAATTTAGGTATTGATTATCTCGACTTATATTTAATTCATTGGCCAAGACCGATTTTATTCCGTGAAAATTGGAAGGAAGTCAATGAAGGAACGTGGAAAGCCTTTGAAGAGCTTTATCAGGATGGAAAAATAAAAGCAATTGGTCTAAGTAATTTTCTGGTTCATCACATTGAAGCCCTAATGGAAACTGCTACGATCGCTCCTATGGTTGACCAGTTGGAGCTACATCCTCAATATGTGCAGAGAGAGACGGTAAATTACTGCAAGGATCACCGAATGATCATTGAAGCCTGGAGTCCACTGATCTTAGGAAGAGCCTTTGATCATCCTATCCTAGTGAAGATAGCTCATAAATATAGGAAAACCCCTGCTCAAGTTTTACTCCGTTGGAGTATCCAGCATAGTTTTGTACCTCTTCCAAAAGCATCTTCCTTGGAACGAATCCAGGAGAATGCTGATGTCTTCGATTTCACCCTGTCGGAAGAAGATATTGAAGAAATGAAAGAACTAGAGGCTTTAGGTCAAACCGGCCCACATCCTGATACAGCGGTCTTCTAATCTCTATCCATTATATATAAATACTTTTCAAGGATATATCAGTCAAGGTAAAAATAATAAAAATAGGATGATCACAAGTTTCAGGGAAATCGACCCTGATCTTGCTATCATCCTTTTTAAAGCTAAAAAACTACATAACAAACATTACTTATTGCTTTACTTATCTATTTTTTCTTAATAAGTTTGGGTGAGCTTCCAAATGAGCATGATCATTGAAGCGCTCCAAATAAAAGCGATCAATTTCATCATTATAGATTAGATGCGTTATACTGGTGTTCTCTAACGAGGTAGCCAAGAGAAATCGTTTAGCCTGATCTTTTAAAAACAAACCTGCAAGAATTGCTCGAATTGTTCCCCCATGGGTGACAATAGCGATGTTCTTATTTCCAGTTTGAAGCATATTCGTAATCACGGGAAAAGCCCGATGAAACACTTGAGTTCCATTCTCACCTTCCGGATAGGGTAGATCTTCCTTCAATTTTAACTGTTCTCGTTTAAAATCACCAAAATGCTCATCATTATACTGATCCGTCTTCCCAGTCATGGCTCCAAAAGAAATCTCTTTTAAATCAGCTTCAATCAGATGAGGAAGTTTCCACGTTTCATTGATTATCTCAGCAGTCTCAATAGCCCTTAAAAGATCACTGGAATATAAGGCATCGATGTTAAAATTCGTAAGTCGGTCTTTTAACAATTTTGCCTGTAATTGTCCTTCTTTTGAAAGCTCAACATCAACATTACAGAGAGGACTATTCTGCCTGGCATGGCGGATGAAATACAAATTCACCATGATAAGTTCACCACCTTTTCTTTCTCTGACTGGATGGCTTATGATTCTT
Source organism: Herbinix sp. (assembly GCA_029238935.1). Lineage (GTDB taxonomy): Bacteria > Bacillota > Clostridia > Lachnospirales > Lachnospiraceae > Mobilitalea. Next base: position 18,965 of record JAQZBN010000012.1, on the reverse strand, counting down.
TAATAAATCTTGATTATAGCAATAGCAAACCTTTTTTCTGTGCTTCTTCCATTACATCAGCAGGCCAGATTGAGGATTGAACTTCTCCAATGTGAGCTTTTCGCAGATAGAACATACAGATTCTGGACTGTCCGATACCACCACCGATGGTATAAGGAAGTTCTTTGTTTAACAATGCTTTTTGGAAAGGCATTTCCGCACGATCCATACAACCACTGATTTGAAGCTGTTCTTTTAAGGAATTTTCATCCACACGAATACCCATGGAGGAAAGCTCCAATGCCATGTCAAGTACTGGATAATACACGATTATGTCTCCATTAAGCTTCCAATCATCATAATCAGGGGCTCTACCGTCATGACGTTCCCCGGAATTTAATGCTCCACCAATTTGCATAATAAAAACTGCACCTTTTAACTTTGCAATTATATTTTCTCTTTCTTTTGGGGTCTTATCAGGATATTGGTCTTCTAATTCCTGACTCGTAATAAATGTAATATCTTCGGGCAAAATTTCTTTGATATAATCGTATTTTTCTGCCATATACTTCTCTGTATTTTTTAGTGCTGTGTATACTTTTCTTACAATACCTTTTAATGTATCTTCATTCCGCTCACTCTTATCAATGATCTTCTCCCAGTCCCATTGATCAACAAAGATTGAATGGATATTGTCTGTTTCTTCATCTCTGCGGATTGCATTCATATCGGTGTATAAACCTTCTCCTTGTGCAAAACCATAGCGTTTTAAAGCTTGTCTCTTCCATTTTGCAAGAGAATGTACGATCTCTACTACAGATTCATCCTGTTCTTTGATGCCAAAGCTAACTGGTCGCTCCACACCATTTAGATTATCATTTAAACCGGTTTCCGGCTTCACAAATAAAGGAGCTGATACACGGGTCAGGTTTAATTGTTTTGCTAATTCCCTTTCAAAATAATCCTTCACATATTTAATACCGATTTCTGTTTCTTTAATTCCAATTTCGGCTTGATAATTCTCTGGAATTAATAATTTCATCTTGGTACCTCCCAATCTCTCATAAATTCTATTATATTATTATGTTCCTTATGAAAGAACACATAAATTACTACTGCACATCGTTTGCACTGCGAATCCATCCATAGATTTCTTCATAAATGAAGATTCTATCCTTTTGCTCCTCCTCAGTCGTTAGCTGCCTTCCATAAGCATACTCTACCAAATAACAAGCAAACGCTACAAATTTAATATATTGAAATAATAATGTTTGATTACCGGAATCATAATATTTTTTGATTATATTATGATTTGAGATTGCTAGTTCGTTTACTTCTTCATCGGAAAGCTTATTTAATACCTCAGTCATTTCCTCTAATTGGTTCGCTACAAAAAGCTCCTTCAGGTCTGTATTAATTTCATTTAATTCTTCGTTCATCGTTTCACCTCTTTATCATCCATAAAGTAAATCATTCTGTATAACACTATTGGCAATTATGTAACTTTTCATTCGACTAGTCAATATATTTTTTAAGTATCTATTATTGTTATTTGCCTCGAATTATCTCGATCTATTTCACCTATTTAAAATATAGTAAGTTTTTCAAATCTTATAGCTTAAGCAGAGCCAAACTCTTTATTCCTTCATTACAAAAGGTCAATGATAAAACAAATACTATGATGAAATAACTGCTAAAAAACAGAGCAACTCTGTCTAAAATTGAGTCAACACTTGTTCCTGTAATTGACCTGCTTATCTATCCTAGAAATCCTTTGACTAAAACATATTATAAGTATACAGTGTTAGGAATATTCTACCATGGTTTCACGAGAATGAACAGTGTAAATTATTAATGCAATATAACTATTTCTTATGTTTTTACGCAATAAAGAAGTACAGCTTTTATACTGTACTTCTATTTTTATACATTATTAGTTCTAATTAATTATCATAGATTATGCTGTTTTTGCTTTTTTCTTTGACATAACGTCAAATGCAACTGCTGCTAATAATACGATACCTTTTACAGCCTTCTGATAGTTTGAGTCAATACCCATGATGGACATACCATTATTTAATACACCCATGAAGATTGCACCGATTACTACACCGGCAACTGTACCGATACCGCCGTATGCAGATGCTCCACCGATATAACAAGCACCGATCGCATCCATCTCGTAGTTGGTTCCTGCGGTAGGAGCAGCGGAGTTAAAACGAGCTACACAGACAAGAGCTGCTAATGCACTTAAGAATGCCATATTTACATAAGCAAAGAATAATACTTTATTTGTATTAATACCACTGAGCTTTGCAGCTTTCTCATTACCACCTACTGCATACAGATAACGACCAGGAACTGTTTTTGTTGTAAAGTAAGCATAGATCATAACTACGATACCCAGTAATATTAAAATAGTAGGAACGCCCTTATATAATGCTAAGGAAAGAGACATAGCAAGGATAACTACAGAGATAACTAAGATTTTTATGATCATACTACCCATACTATCCGTGGTATAGCCTAATTTTTTTCTTTTCATTCTGGACTTAAATTGCGTCACAATGTAAATGATACAAGCAAGAACACCAAGAATGATACTCACTAAGTTCAAGGATCCACCAAACACATTCGGAATGTATGAATTGAATAAACCTAAATAATTATCCGGGAATGGAGAAATTGTCAAACCATCTAAAATTAGTAAGGCAACACCTCTCCACAAGAGCATTCCGGCTAGTGTTACAATGAAGGCAGGAATTCGAATGTAAGCAATCCAGAAACCCTGAATAACACCGATCACGATACCTACTAAAAGACAGATCAGGATGGAAACCCAGATATTGACCTTCATATTAACGATTAAGGTACCTGCCAACGCTCCTACTAAAGCTACTACGGAACCGATGGATAAGTCAATGTTACCTCCTGTTAAGATACACATTAACATACCAACTGCTAATATTACTACATAACCGTTTTGTGCGATTAAGTTTGTTACGTTCTGAGGAACCAGTAGAGTTCCATTTGTTGAAATTGAGAAAAACGCTGTTACTATTACCAGTGCAATCAGCATGGTATTCTTTTTTAATAAACCTTTGACCTTATCCATCGCTTACACTCCTTTACTTGATTTCAATATTTGGCCCATGATAAGTTCTTGAGTTGCTTCTGCTCGCATTACTTCGCCAACCATTTTACCTTCATTCATAATATAGATTCTATCACACATACCAAGAAGTTCAGGCAACTCTGAGGAAATCATCAGAATAGATTTTCCTTCCGCTACTAATTGGTTGATAATACAGTAGATCTCATATTTTGCTCCAACGTCAATACCACGAGTTGGTTCATCAAGTATCATAATGTTTGGATCTGCAAACATCCATTTACTTAATAATACCTTTTGCTGGTTACCACCACTTAAATTTCCTACATTCTGCTCCATGGAGGAACATTTTGTTCTCAATTTTTTAATATAGTCATTTGCTGCTACAATCTCTAATTCTTTATCTATTACACCATTCTTACTAACTTTATCGATTTTAGCTAGTGTTGTATTGATTCGGATTGGATTGGACAGAATTAATCCATCACCTTTTCTATCTTCCGTTACATAGACTAACTTTTTCTGAATGGCTTGTTTTACGTTATTAAGTTTTGCTTCCTTACCGTCAATATAAAGCTCTCCACCGGTATGAGTACCATAGCTTTTACCAAAGATACTTAACGCCAACTCGGTACGTCCGGCACCCATCAAACCAGCAATTCCTACAACTTCGCCTTTTTTAACGTTTAAGGATACATTATCCACCACCTTACGTTCACCGTAAAGAGGATGATATACCGTCCAATTTTTTACTTCCAAACTGGTTTCGCCGATTTTTACGTTTTCTCTTTTCGGGAAACGGTCTGTCAATGATCTTCCAACCATACCGCGAATAATACGTTCTTCAGTAAATTCCTCGGTCTTTTTATTTAAGGTCTCAATCGTTGATCCATCACGAATAACCGTAATTTTATCGGCAACATATGAAATCTCATTTAATTTATGAGAGATAATAATCGAAGTTAATCCCTCTTTCTTGAATTGAAGGAGTAAGTCTAATAATTTACGTGAATCAGCTTCATTTAATGAGGCTGTAGGTTCATCCAATATAAGTAATTTAACATTTTTCGCTAACGCTTTTGCGATTTCTACTAATTGTTGTTTACCAACACCAATGTCTTTAATTAATGTCCGTGATGCTTCTTGCAATCCTACTGTCTTTAAAAGCTCATTTGCTTTTCCGTAAGTTTCTTCCCAGTTAATACTAGCTTTTGATCCGCGTTCGTTTCCAAGAAACATGTTCTCGCCTATTGTCATATAAGGTACAAGCGCTAATTCCTGGTGAATAATAACGATGCCTTTTTCTTCACTGTCATTGATACGATTAAATTTGCATTCTTCTCCGCCATATAAAATTTGTCCTTGATAACTTCCATATGGATATACACCGCTTAAAACATTCATTAATGTTGATTTACCAGCACCATTCTCACCAACCAGCGCATGAATCTCACCTTCTTCTACCTGAAGGTTAACATTATCCAATGCTTTTACACCGGGGAAGAGCTTGGTTATATTTATCATTTCTAATAATATCTTCGCCAACGATATTCCCTCCTCTGATCTGCATCTTTTATGCATGAGATATGAGAGTGTCCCAAAAGTCTGGCCCTTTGGGACATTCCCACCTCAACAATAAGCTATAACACTTATATATTTTATAATTTGATTATCTATTATTTAGTTATTTTACTTGATCTTCTGTGTAATAACCGGAGTCAATTAATAATTCTTTGTAGTTATCAGCATCTGCGAATACTGGCTCGCAAAGGTAAGTAGGGATGATCCCTGTTCCGTTGTCATAAGTCTTAGTATCATTGATCGGAACTTCTTTACCTTCCATAATAGCTGTTAACATCTCAACAACCTTAGTTGCTAAGGTACGGGTATCCTTGAAGATAGACATGGATTGTGTTCCTGCTAAAATGTTCTTTACAGATGTGATATCACAGTCCTGACCAGTTAAGATCGGGAAGTTTTCCTTCGTATAACCAGCGCCTACTAAAGCGTTAGTGATACCGATCGCACAAGAGTCATTGGATGAAAGAACAACGTCTAACTTAGTTCCATTTGCATAATTTGCAGTGATTAAGTTCTCCATACGTTTCTGAGCTTCTTCTGTTGACCAGTTTAAGGTAGCAACTTCTTCGAATTCTTTCTGTCCGGATACAACTACTAATTTACCGCTTTCGATGTAAGGATTTAATACGTCCATTGCACCACCGAAGAAATAACGAGCATTGTTATCATCTGGAGATCCTGTGAATAACTCGATATTGAAAGGACCAGCCTGATTGTCAAGATCTAATTGATCTACGATGTATTGACCCTGAATAGTTCCAACCATGTAATTATCAAAGGTTGCATAGTAGGAAACTGCATCGGTGTCCATGATCAGACGATCGTATGCGATAACAGGAATATTAGCGCTCTTAGCTTCTGCAAGAACAGTTCCTAAAGAACCACCGTCGATGGAAGCGATAACTAATGCATCTACTTTGCTTGTAATCATGTTTTCAATCTGAGATACCTGAGTAGCAATATCATTGTTCGCATACTGAAGATCAACTTGGTAACCAGCTGCTTCTAATTCTTTCTTCATATTGGCACCATCTTGGTTCCAACGTTGTAAATCTTTTGTCGGCATAGCAACACCGATTTTTTTACCCCCATCATTGGTTGATGTCTCTGTGTCTTTTTTGCCGCATCCTACAAGTAAGGATGAAATTACCATAACACTTAATAAAATGCTGATTAATTTCTTTTTCATTAAAATACCTCCCATAAAAGTTGTGAACTTATTTACTACTCTTACATCATAACATAGCCTAGACTGGATTAACTTGCGACCAAAAGCACATTTTTGGTTTTAATACTAACCTTTTATGATACAACAGAACACGCCTCACAAAAAAATGCTAACGCCAGAACAATAATATCCTGACATTAGCATTCGCTATTCTGCATAACCAACTTACGGCATGTTGAGGTAAACATCCTCTCTCTTTTGAAAACCGCTTTCTTCTATAATAACATCATCTATATTCTCTTTTGTAACAGGGATTGGCTGCAAGGTTACATAAGGTACCTCATATTTACCATCATTGATGGTATCGGTTATTTCGATATTCTCACCTTTTGCTAATTTTACAGCATATGTGGCAGCATTTTTAGCCAGATCATCCACTGGTTTAAAGACTGTCATCGTTTGCGTACCCTCTACTATTCGCTGGCAAGCAGCTAGATCCGCATCCTGACCAGTCACAACTGCTTCCCCAGCCAAACGATTCTCCGATAACGCTCTTACCGCTTCACTGGCCAAATTATCGTTACCGCACATGACACCATCAATTTGATCTGTTATCGCTAACGCTTCGTTCACTGCATCAAAGGCTACCTCTGCCAGCCATCCCTTTGCATTCACAGAATATACTGTGTTTAAGCTGCTCTGTGATATTACCTCTTGAAAACCTTTCTCAACCAATTCTACATTGTTATCGGTCGTCGGACCGAATATTGTTACGATGTTTCCACCCTCCCCTATTCGTTCCACCAGGGTTTTAGCCATTAACCGGCCCACCTCTACATTATCAAAGGAAATATATAGGTCTGCATTGGTATTCCGAAGTAATCTGTCATAAGCTACCACCTTGATTCCGGAATCCTTCGCTTCTTTTAAAACATCACTGCATGCTTCAGAATCTACCGCGATCACAACGATAACATCCATCTTCTTCTCGATAAAATATTCGATTTGTGACTTTTGTTCCTCCACATCCCCATTCGCAATCTGTACATTAACTTCGGCACCCAAATCATTGGCGGTTGATACAAATACATCCCGGTCTCTCTGCCATCGTTCAATAACAAAGGAATCAAAGGAGATTCCAATTTGAATTTTCGTCTCTTTCGTATCTTCTTCATCCACATGCTCATAGCGTTTATTACATCCGGATAACAGTGCAATAGCTAAGCAAACAACCATCACATATTTCATTTTTTTCATACTTCACCCATACCTCTCCACATTAACATCTTTCCTTAAGGATTACTTCTACGCTCCTTCCTAACTCTTTGTTCTTATCATAACCCCATAGTCTCTCTATATTCTGTCGGTGTCACCCCAGCATATTTTTTAAATATTCTGCTAAAATAGTTGGGATCGCTATAACCAATGTCAATGCATATGTTTTTCATGCTTAATTCACGATTCTGCAGTAGTTTTTTCGCCCGTTCCATTCGTATGGCTGTAAGATATTCAATGAAGTTTTCCCCGGTCTCTTCCTTAAATAACTTGCTGAAATAATAAGGACTGATATCTACAATTCTAGATACATCATCCAGTGAAATATCTTTATGATAATTCTCTTCCATAAAGGCTTTGGCTTTTGCAATAACACCGCTTTCTAACTCTTCTTTTTTCGAATTAATATTCCGGCAAGCATCTGATATCTTTTCTAAAAACCAGGAACGAAGCTTTTCATAATTATCAAGACTGATAATGGTTGTAAGATAATCTTTCCGATAGGTAAAATAATAGGTCATACCACCACTTAAAAACGCCTTTTGTTCTGCAAATAAGATAAATTCCAAAACCTTCAGTTTAATATCCATCTCATTGTCCGGATATTGATGTGTCATCCAATCGAAAAACCTGTTTGCTTCTATTTTTGCTTTATCGAGATTTCCCTTTTCAATCATATCAAACAAAGATTTTTCTAAATCGATCGGATAATCATCTCCATATTCACAGCCAATTGGCATGTCCTTCACGTGAGCCACTCTACCTTTGCTGTTTCTGGATGCGGTATTCGCTTCTTTATAGGAAGTTTCCAGATGATCCATAGATGTTACGGAACCAATTCCTATCTTAAACTGTACATCAATCCGTTTGGTCAAATCACGAATTAGCTTACGGGCTGCTTCGATCAAATTCGTTCTTTCGTCATATTCCAGTTGGGGTTTATCACAGGGGATAAAAACGGCAATCTTATTCACCATAATTGGCCCAACAATACATTGAAATTCGGTCTTCAAACTATCTCTTATGATAGGATAAAAAGATTGCGCTTTCACACTGACCCCTACTGGATTTGTCAGATTACCTTCCACGAGAGAATCACCTAGCTCTAAGACCATCATCATACCATAATCATCTTTGATTCCTAAGAGTTCCTTCACGCTGGTCGCTTCTGTAGCAAAATCCTCTCCCGAAATTATAGAATAGATAAAGTCACTTTCAATGATAGGAATAACAATTTCGAGCTTTTCCCGGATCATTAAATCATTGCTTCTTTTTCTTCTCTCCTCTTCGATTAAGTCCATAGCTCTCTTTATTACATTAACAATTACAGTATGATTCACCGGTTTTGTTAAGTACTCTATGACCCCAAGATTAATTGCTTCCTTCGCATAATTAAATTTATCATAGGCTGTCATAATGACAAAAATAGTGGAGCTGTTCGTTCTTCTAATCTCTTTCATTGCTTCAATGCCATTAATTCCTGGCATCTGTATATCCATAAATGCTATATCCGGTTTAAACCGCTCGGCCAACTCTATGACACTTCTTCCTGTAGTTGCCGATTCAATGATACAGCTTCCATTAAAATTTTTTTCAATGATGAATTTCAGTGAATCAATTACAATACCCTCATCATCAGCTAACATTATTTTATACATAGACCGCTCCTATCTATCCAACGTACGTTCTTTATCCTTAACTTTATTCTATTACTGCATTTTGTTGTTTCACAAAATGTCTCGGGATAGAGATAATTACTTCTGTACCTTGGTTACGACCTTCACTCTTAATCTCAAAGACATCTTCTTTTTCATAATATAACTTCAATCGATTAATCACATTTCCCAGACCAATCCCGTTCGAATCTTTCGTAACAGTTCTTTCTTTTAAGGAATTACCCTGGGTGAGCTTTGTGTTCATAATTCGCTCCACCGTTCCTTCGTCAATGCCGGTTCCGTTATCCTTAATACTGATAAAGATGGTTTCCTCATCCTGATAAACTGATAATTGAATGTATCCTTGATACTCGATGTCCCTGATTCCGTAATTCACAGAATTCTCCACAACCGGTTGTAATATCATGCTAGGGACTCTAACATCAGCAACATTTTCATCAATGTCTTTGATAAAATGAATTCCACCAGAAAATCTTACATTTAAAATATAGATATAACTATCAACCAGCTTAATCTCATCCTTTAATGTAGAATCCTGATCAAAGCTCTTCATATTGAAGCGAAAGAAATCTGCCATATTTTCGATGAATAAACAGGTCTTATCTGCTCCCTCCATCATGGCTAATTGCGCTCCTGCATTCAGGGTATTAAACAGGAAATGCGGATTAATCTGTGCTTGCAAATATTTTAGCTGTGCATCCTTCAGATGATTTGTCATCATCAATTCCTTTTGCTTCATCTTGCTCTCTAATTCCATGCTTTCTTTCGTCTTAATAATATACTGATGAATACTAACAATCATAGTATTAAAGGCTCTCGTAACAATTCCAACCTCATCCGTCGATTCCACCTCAACCAAATCCACTTCAAAATTACCGGTCGATACTTCGTTAGCCACCTTCGTCAGGTGCATCAGCGGATCCGTGATACTTCTCGTCAGCAATATAATCAATACAATATTAAAGACCGTTATAACTAAGAGTACTGTTGTACTAATAATTTCAAGATACTTCAAAGACATTCGAAGTAATTCATAATTATTGGAATTGTATTTAAACTGTTCATTATTCAGACTATAGATAAAAGTTGTGATATAGTCGAATGTAATAGAGGCATTTTCATATTCTTCTTTATACCGTACAATGTTTCTTCCTCGCTTAGCATTAACAGAATCTTGTATATCAAGTAGATACTGTTCGGACATCTCCCTGATGTTCTTTTGCATCAGGATCATTTCATCATCGGTAATCTCACCATTTAAGCCATTGATTAGATTACGATAACTCTGCTCACTCCGATAATAATTTTCCAGAGATTCGGAGCTCTTTGTATTCAAATATTCATTAACATACTCATGGACGTCGGTAATAGAATCTAACAGCGTATTTAATCCTACATTACTGATATATACCTCATCAATCCGACTAATGGACATATTAATATTATAATACATATATAGATTAGCAAATATGACAACGGCAGAAGTCAGAATGAATACAATTATCAATCTGAATCGGATCGAACCTTTTTTAACTTTTGCTTTCATGATCAACACCTCGTCTGCCTTATTTGGTAGCTTCTTCCTGTCTGTTTTTGATATACTCTGCTACATTCCCGGAATGAATTACAAAAATATCCACGGGATAGTAATCGCTAACCCGCTCTGTCTCACGATATTCTGTTAATGCTTCCACACAATATGCCCCCATTTGTTTAGCATCGATTGTCATGGTAGAGTGTACATTATTCATCTCGATTGCAGATAAGATTAAATCCGAATCATAATATCCGATGATATCTATTTCTCCAACCTTATTATAATCAACAATAGCTTGATAAGCACAACGGGTATCGACCGCCGATAGACATACTAACACCTCCGCAGGGTTATCGGTATCCAGAATTATGTTACGGATATCTTCTTCTGTGCTAAAGGTATTTTCTGTATTGATATAAGCCGTTTTTAAGTTTACATCATCATAAACAACATTCTGTTGAATACCGGAGTAAATGATATTTTGACTGGCATCGGTTTTATCCTTATCAAACAGAATAGTTACATTTCGCTTCCCTTCCCGCGCAACCTCTGCTACCTGCTTACCATAGGATTGTCCCTGGTTATAACTGTTAATACCAATAAAGCTCTTTCTACTGCTGGTAGGTGAATCATTAAGAACTGTTACTACGGTAATCCCTTCATTTTCCGCTTGATTAATTAATTCAGTTATATTGGCTTCACCGTTCGGTTCTATAATAATGCCATCTACATCCGATGCGATAGCAATCTGCATCAGATCATACAGAGAGTATTTGACGGATAAATTATTGCCCATCTTTTCAACGTATGCATTCTGCTCTTTTCCCTTTTCTACAGCTCCTTGATAGACCGTATCCCAGAAAGGCGCATCCGATTCTTCTGATATAAATGCATAATGATATTGATATTTCGTTATATTCTTTTTATCAGTAATTCCAAGTTCCGATGCCTTATATTTGTAATAACTCATACCCATGAATATTATAATAAAGCCTACTGCAAAACTTAAGACAATCGCATATGCTATAATCTTGTCCTTTTTTAGTTTCTTAAATCCAATTCTTTCTCTTTTTATCATACCAATTTCCTCAATTTATTCTAATTATATATCCTTTTGATACTTTTATTATATCATGGGTTAACATAGTTTACTACCTAAATTATTGATCGAAAATTACACCTAGTAACAAAGTTTATCCAATCGAATAAGATATTAATAATAAGAGAACAAAGGAAGTGTAATTTTGGCTATTAAAATTTTTATTGATCAGGGTCATAATCCTATGGGGATTAATGCTGGAGCAGAAGGATTTGGAATGCAGGAGCAGGATATAACGTATCAAGTAGGTCAGGATCTGGCAAGTATGCTAAACGCAGATGACAGATTTGATGCAATGCTTTCCAGACCAACACCTACAACTAGTCTAGGCACTAGTAATGCGACTAGCTTAGCAGAAAGAGTACGACTGGCAAATGAATGGCCTGCAGATTATTTCATCAGTATTCATGTTAATTCAAATCCAAATCCAGCGATCAATGGGACTGAAGTTTATATATATCAATTAGGAACACAATCTCAATGGTTAGCTCAACGTATACTACAGGGAATCGTTCAAGCCGTGGGAACGAAAGACAATCAAGTTAGAGTTCGTCCATCTCTTTATGTACTTCGTCGTACCGATATGCCCTCTGTGTTAGTGGAACTAGCTTATATCACAAATTCTTCCGATGCAGAAAACTTAAAAAATAATCAATATCAATTTGCTCAAGGAATTTATAATGGTATCTTAAATTACTTTGGCTTTCGTCCTCTCTAATCTTATAAAGCCGGAAATCACAATAGTTTGAATAAATAATAAACCTTCACGATAACACGTGAATTTTTAGTATGCTCAAACTAGAATGTCTTCCGGCTTAACTATGCAATTGATTAACAATGCACCTTATGATACTATATTCTATTAATTATTAATTCCATATATGCTATATTTCTGTTTTTGATCCGGTATCTGGCTAATCCATATCACACCGGAACCTACCGAAACCCCTTGATAATTAACAAAGGTTTCTTCCACCTTTTGATCAAGAAAAGCTTTTTTCACTGCTTCGGTCATTATCTTATCATAATTTACTAAGAAATCTTCCTCATTTTTAATTTCTACCTTTTCTCCATCTATTGTGATACTGATAGGATATGCAATATATTCGGCTATTTCTGCCTTTTTATCATTTGCAATTAATTCCTGTAATACATGAAAGGTTGTTTCAAATTCTGAGGGATCATCTATTCCTGCTACCGCGTATCGGTTCATATCCTGAACCTGTAGATTTGCAATATTCGTACGGAATGCTTCCACATCTTCCGTCATTTTACTTTCGTTTGCAGTAACTAATTCCATAAATTCTTTCAACATAGTTAAATATTTTGAATTATTTCCTTCTTTTAGCGCGTCCTCGTAAGCAGCCTTCGCTTCATCATTTAGTGTTTTATTCTCATAATCGAAAATAGGTGTATTGTTTGTTCCAAATAGAGTGAGATATTCGTAACGGTTATAGATTATTTTTACATCAGAAGCTTTTACAGAATCTCCATACGTATTGATAAATTCCTCTGCACTTAAAGCTCTGTTTACAACTTCATCCCAACCTATGATCATACCCCCATCTTTTGCAAATACCTGGTCCGATTCCACTGACATAATTGTTATATAGGCTTTCATATCAGCAGTTACATTAGTTTCATAATTCTTATAAACAGCGTAATCCATGACCGGATAATAAAAACCTTCGGCTTGCTCCAGTTTAAACCCATTCTCTTTCATTTCTAACAAAAGAGCTTTCAAAGCTTCGTCTTTGACTCCTTCTGGATTCCGAATATCGTCTCCCACTTGTTCTGCTTCATAAAAACTCTTTTGAATTTCCTCCGGCAAAAACTTTTCTTCTAATCCAGACTTATAAGCAAGCTGTACTTCCTCTAATGTAACAATCATTTCAGAAGCATGCTCCGGAGTAATCGTAGTAATATTATTATTTAAAAATACTAGTATTTCTTTCGCTGAAATATCTTCTTTTGCGACTAAGGTATCAAAATCCGCTACCAGGGTAGAATCATCTATGTTACTTCCATTTGATTCAGTATCTGCTGGTGCTTCCTGGGTTATCTCAGGCTTGGTAGTCGGGGTATTCTGCTCCTGTGATACCTGTGATGCGTTAGAGGAGACGGAAGCATCCTCCGATTTATTCGTGCAGGCAGTCTGGGATATGATCGCTATCGCTATTGTTGCACCTAACATTGATTTCTTTAAACTCATAATTAAGTCCTCCTATTCTGTGTTATCAACTATTGGGTCTATTATTTAGACGCTTTTGTATCATAAAAAGTTCCAAATAATTTGGTACATTATAACACAGGCAAATATAGAGTGAAATGCACTTAAGGAAAACTTAAGAAAGCTTAAGATCAAAGAAGCCAGTAAGAAATTTTTACCAGAGTAATTGCCAATAAAAAGGTGGTATGGTATAATACCATCAGTTTATCGATATCGGAAAGGAGCTTTATATGAGAAAAAATATTTTGAATGCATAGCAAAGGCTATTGCATTAGAAAAATAACGTGATAGCCTTTGCTCTCTCTTTGATCAAATAAAGGAGGAGCATTATGAGCTATAGAAAAGCAGAAGTGTTATTACCAAAGGAAATTCTTGATTTAATTCAGGAATATGCAGAAGGATGTTATATTTATATCCCCAAGAGACCATCAAACCGTAAGGAATGGGGAGAAAACACCAATTCGAAACTAACTCTCTTAGCAAGAGATTCTGAGATATATGAAAAATATAAGAATGGATCAACAACTACTGTACTGGCAGAAGAATATTATCTATCTTTAAAAAGTATCCAGCGAATAATTCTGCAAGAAAGAAGAAAGCGTAATGAAGCTTAATGGGTAAGTCAAGGTTAAATAATACAGATAAATTAATACAATGAAGGGAAGGAGCTTAGAACAACTCCTTCCCTATTTTTCTCAAATAATCACTTATGATATGGTTGATGATGGATGATACGGTAAGCTCGGTAGATCTGTTCCAATAGAAATACTCGGATCAGCTGATGAGGAAAGGTCATTCTGGAAAAGCTAAGCTTAAAATCAGCTCTTTTTAAGACCTCATTCGATAAACCAAGGGACCCTCCGATGATAAACGTAATATGACTGCTTCCTGTGATACCTAACTGGTCAATCTTCTGAGCTAAATCCTCCGATGATAACATCGTACCTTCAATTGCTAGCGCTATTACATAGGCATCATCCTTGACTGCCTTTAGAATACGTTCGCCTTCTTTTTTCTTGATCTGTTCTTCCAATACTTCGCTGGCATTGTCAGGCGTTTTCTCATCCGCTAGTTCTATAATTTCTAAAGTACAATATCTGCTAAGCCTTTTTTCATATTCACCTACTGCCATCGCTAGATATTTTTCTTTTAACTTACCGACTCCAATCAGTGTTATTTTCATGCTGTAAGTCCTTTATCCCTTTTCACGTATTCATACAGAACTCCATTTTTAACTAGTCTTAGCTTCTCGCCTTCAAATCCAAGCTTTCGTAGTTCTTTTTGAAAATTATAAAGCATAAAACCATGAAAAACGATCAGGATATTATCCTTTTCCCAATCAATCTGGTTGATAAATTTCTTAATTCGCTGTCTGGTTTCTACAATGGTCTCCGGTTGACTCTTTGATTTAAAAAACCAGGCCAGTCTACCGCAAACATGCCATACTTCAAATGGAAGTTTAATTCGCTCTGTATGTATAAATGGTGCATTATCAACTTCTCTTAACAATTTATCTATACAAAGGTTTCCGCTGTAAACTTCTTTCGCTGTTGTAATAGCTCTCGGCAAATCACTGACATAACAGATATCCCACTGAATACCATCCATTTCAACCTTTTTCTTGATCACCTTGGAAACTTCATATTTCTCTGACCAGTCACGAAATTCCTTCGAAGTCATCATCTTCTTATGCGGACAGTTAACCTTAAAATGTCTTAATAATCCAATTCGCATATCTTTTCTCCCAATATGTAATTCTACTCTTTTAACAGTAATACTTGTTTTTTTACTTTTTGATAATAAATCTATTCACATATAGAAACAAGTTTACTATTAATGATTTTACATACTTTCCATTCAAAAAGCAAGTAAAAGGATTGCAAAGTCTCTTCTCAGATAAAATTACCAATCCTATTTTCCATAAAAATGTAAGTTTTCAAGATAACCCTGATTGACATAAATTTGAACCAAATTGTTAACAAAATGTCTTTAATCTATCCATACTTTTTACATATCTAAGATTTATACTATCAATAGAAAGTGAATTTTGTTTCACTCTCCTCCTCCCTACATTATAAATATCAAAGAGTGTGTCTTAAGCTGCTTTAAGACACACTCTTTCATTTATTTATAGCTCTTATTAATATCATTCTAATTATTTACTGTTCTAATTATTTATCGTTCTAATTATTTATTGTTCTAATTATTTACCATTCTAATTATTTATCGTTCTAATTATTTACCGCCTAATTATTTATTGTTCTAATTATATATCCGTTCTAATTATTTAACGTCTAATTATTTACCCTACTAATTATTTTTAGTTCTATATAATTACTTTTTTAATTAAATTCATGTTTTGTTTAGATTATCATCACAAAGTGGACACAATTTAAAACTATAATAAGCTCATAGATAGTGATAAAACACTTTCTACTCCCACCCTATTATACGCTAGGTAAGCAGCACCCCCTGCTGTTTACCGTAAAAAAAGCGTATCGCAAAAAACTTCATGTTTATGCGATACGCTTTTTTTGTTTGCTATAACCATACACTTCAGTTCAAACTTCTTTTTGGGATATGATTTTCTAATATAAATAATGTTAAAACTATTTTCGTGAATAATAAATAGCATATATCTTCTGAATCATGATTTCATGTTACAGTATTCTCGGTTTTTATTCTACATAACCTCCATGATTTTCTTCGTCATATCATCTAATAAACCATTCCTTTTTTATCCATTTCTACCAAATTTGATATAACATATAAGAATATTATAGATATATTAGCAAAGATATGTTATATTAACTTTATGTTCAATGACTAAACTATCATACCAAACTTAAGGAAATCCGCAGAACTAAATACTTTGGTATAACATCTTGGGATTATTTCTGATTCCACTCTCCACTAATCTCTAGCCAATTCTGACACTAATCATGATTGGATCGGAAAACGGAACAAATATGCTTCCTTAGGAGGTGATTTGAAAAAGAGGAATGTTATTTTGCTATGAATGTAACTTATTTCTGATTTTCTAATTCAAAAAGGAGAGAGATGAATGATGAAAAAATTAAAAGCATTAAACCAATCCAGAATTGTCACAGCATTTGTTCTGGTATTTAGTATGTTATTATCCATTAGCATCATGAATAAACTGACAACAAATGTAGACGCTGCTACATCCGCATATAACCAGATCGCAGCATCCAGTTACAGCAGTCAGTCTGGTATTGACATGGAAGCCTGCAGCGAAGGTGGGCAAAATATCGCATTTATTGATAACAACGACTATATCGTATTTAACAGTGTAGATTTTGGCAGTGGTGCTACGTCCTTTGAAGCAAGAGTGGCGAGCAATGCAAATGGAGGAAACATTGAAGTAAGATTGGACAGCCCAACCGGAACATTAGTGGGAACCTGCGCGGTAGCTAATACCGGCAATTGGCAGAACTGGGTGACAAAGTCCTGTACCATCAGCGGAGCTACCGGAGTTCACAATCTATATCTTAAATTTACTGGTGGTGCAGGTAATTTATTTAATTTAAATTGGTTTAAATTTTATACCGGTAAATCCGCTTTCACTCAGATAGCAGCTTCTTCCTACGATAATCAATTTGGAATTCAAAAAGAAGGTTGCAGCGAAGGTGGAGAGAATGTCGCTTTTGTTGACAATAATGACTATATTGTTTTTAATAATATTAATTTCGGTTCCGGAGCATCCTCCTTTGAAGCAAGAGTTGCAAGTGCGGCAAACGGTGGTAACATTGAGATCCGTTTAGATAGTGCAACCGGAACATTAGTAGGTACCTGCTCTGTTACAAACACCGGTGACTGGCAGAACTGGGTGACGAAAAGCTGTTCTGTAAACGGTGCTACCGGAGTACATACATTATACCTTAAATTTACAGGAGGAACCGGTAATCTATTCAATATCAACTGGTTTAAGTTCTCAACCTCCTCAACTCCTACCCCTACACCTACACCAACTCCTACAACCGGTGATGTAGTGGGTCATCTCTTTGCAGGATACCAGGGATGGTTTAACTGTGCTGGCGACAATTCACCATTAGGAGGCTGGAATCATTGGTCTGGCAGCGGTCTTCCTACACCAAACAATACAAACTTCGAACTTTATCCGGATATGAGAGAATATACTGCTACTTATGCTACCGGTTATGCTAACTTTGGTAATGGTCAGCAAGCAAAATTATTCTCTTCCTATGATCAATCCACTGTTAATAAGCACTTTGAATGGATGAAGACTTATAATATTGATGGAGCTGCTTTACAACGCTTTGGTGCATCCGGTCCTATGGATGGATGGAAACAAAATCGTGACAGCGTTGCTGTAAAGGTAAAGAATGCTGCTGAAACTTACGGAAGAAAGTTCTATGTAATGTACGATATTACCGGAATGCCTACAAGTACCTGGCACACCGATATTCAAAATGACTGGACTACCAATGTTCTTGGCAGCATGAACTTAACTTCATCCAGTGCTTACGCAAAGCAGAACGGAAAACCTGTTGTATGTATCTGGGGTATTGGTTTTACCGATCGACCTGGTGATGCTACGCAATGTGCTACACTCATTAACTGGTTTAAGAATCAAGGATATTATGTGATCGGTGGCGTACCAACCTACTGGAGAACCGGTAACAATGATTCCCGTTCCGGATTTGAAAACATCTATAAATCTCTGGATATGATCTCACCTTGGTCCGTGGCACGTTTTAATAATAATGATCTTAGCTCCTTCACAACAAATCAGTGGCAGCAAGATTTCACCTATTGTAATCAGAATAACATCGCTTATCAACCGGTAATGTGGCCAGGATCTGCTTGGTCCAATCTTCAGAAACACAGAGGTGTTATAGCACCGAAGAATGAAAATCCTAGATTCCACGGCGACTTTATGTGGAAACAGGCTTATGGATTAAAGAATATCGGTATCAGTACAGGTTATATTGCAATGTTTGATGAGTATGATGAGGGTACTGCAATTGCAAAGATTGCAGAGAATAGCTCCATGATTCCAACCAATGAATACTTCCTTACCCTGGATGTAGACGGTGTTGCTTGCTCTTCTGACTTCTATCTCAGATTAGCTGGCGATATCAATCGATTATTTAAAGGTCAAATACCTTTAACTACTGCTCATCCGACCAGTCATCAATAGAAGTGTGCCCAACGGCAAACATAAAAAAAGGGGCTGTTGCAAAACTAACTGTAAGTTAGTTGAGCAGCAGCCCTCTTTTTCTGATATAAAACAAAATTGCGGATTCCGAAGAACCCGCAAAAA
>JAQZBN010000011.1 GCA_029238935.1 Herbinix sp. | reverse complement strand
AAGTAGCGTAAATGGGCTGAACATTGATAACTTAATAACTGCCAGGTATTGAATTTTCAAGGTGCATAGCTAAAATCTATGTGCGAAGTTTGAGTTATTAATTTAAAGTAACTCACTCTTCTATTAAAACTATAATTGTTAATTCATATCATAATTACCAATCATTCTACCGAGATACCTTGCTGTAGATAGACCTTAATAATTACATATTGAGAAATCTAAATATTATAAGAAGAAGCCAACTTATGGTGGAACATATCATCCATCGTAAGTCGGCTTCTTTAACAAATCATCATTATTTCATAAACTCAACCCTATAATCCGCAGGGAACTTAACCCCGATCTGGCTTCGTACCTGATCCATCAATTTCATGGCTTCTAATGATACCTCATGAAAACGACTCATCTCTTTCTTAGTTTCAATCGCTTTCATAAATGCTCTCAACTCATAGACCATATTGTTTTCACAAGGCTCTACTTCGATTATTTCCTCCGAATTATCGTTGTAACGAATTGTAATTTTTCTCGGATTTGGTGCATCAGATATAAGCATTACTCCTGCTTCTCCCTGAATTTCACTGGGTAAGTAAGAATTTGTAATCTTCGAGTAGATGACTTCTGCAATCATCGTATCGTATTTTGCTAAGATACTCCCTGCTCCATCTATTCCATTCGCAAGAAATACGGAACTTGCACTCACTTCATTTGGCGAACCGAATAAATCAATTAAGGAATGTACGCAATACACACCGATATCCATTAATGCACCCGCAGAAAGGTTACCATCAAAAATATTGGTACGCTCTCCTCTTTTGAAACCATCGTAGCGGGAGGAATACTGACAATAATTAATCGTAGCTCTTCGAATGGTTCCCAATTTATATAAATTATCTTTAATTAATCTCTGACCCGGATCAAATAGAGATCTCATTGCCTCCAGAAGTAATACATTGTTCTCCTTAGCAACCTGAAGCATGGTGTCTACTTCCTTTGCATTAGAACCCATCGCTTTTTCACACAACACATGCTTACCGGAACGTAACAGCTGTATCGCTTGATCATAATGCAGACTATTTGGACTGGCAATATATACGGCATCAACGGATGTGCACTTTTCCAAGTCATCGAGATGATCAAAGTATATTTCAGCACCATATTCCTTTCCAAAGCTTTCCGCCGTTGCTTTCTCCCTAGAATAAACTGCTACCAGCTTAAAATCATCACAATCCTTCGCTACTTCCATTAATTTCCTTGTAATCTTACTTGTTCCAATCGTTGCGAATTTTATCATGTTCATTCTCCATTGCTATCTATTTGATTTACTCATTTTCATTGCTACTATTATACCAGAAGCGTTTACTATATTGATAGGTTAACTTTTATATTATTAAGGAATTATCAATGATCAGCAAAAAATATTCACTTTCCTTAGTTGCTTTATCGATCGGTGTAGAGAAGCTTTTCATAATTTCCTTAATAAATCATAGTATACCATAAGTCACAAGTAATCAAAGTGATCATCATCTTGCTTGATTAAATTTATTCTATGGGAATACCCATGGATTAAAATGGTTTTAATCACATCATTGTACATCACTATCTTCGGATATGAAATTTACATTCCTCATTCGATTGATCACAGCTAGTAGTTCGAACTTTCTTGGTAAGTCCATAAATCGCTCACAGGTGGTAAAAAACCCCGAAAATACACTATCAAGCCCTTCCTGCTCTATTTGTTCATATAGCTCGTCAATGCATTTATCAATATCTATTTTTAGTTCGTTATTTTTTATTTCAAGCTGACGAAGCATAAAACCTAATGCAGTGAGTTGCGCCGGTGAAACTATATTGCGCAATGAACGAATATCGATTAATTCATCACCGATAAGAACAAAACCCATATTCGATATCTCCAACCGTTCTGCTCCGCTGCCCTCAGGATAGGGCGTAAATCCATTCGATAAAAGTGTACGGTGATAGGTCCATCGGATTGGCTTTAGAAAATCGGTTGTTATACTATACTTTTTGCAGATCTGCTTTGATTGCTTTGTAACATCATGAATCGAAAAATCATCCATTCTGTAGATTTTATCCGCTACGGAAATATATTCTCCACTACCTCCGATTATAAGAATTGTTGACACACCTTGTTGATGATATAGTTCATTCACACGGTCCGTAAAAGGAATTACCGGCTCCTTTTCTATCAGCTCTCTCATCATCTTATCACGTATCATAAAGTTAGTTGCACTTTTATCTTCGTCAATCAGAAGCAACTTTGCACCTAAGTTGACAGCTTCCATCATATTTGCTGCCTGAGATGTTGAGCCAGAGGCGTGCTCCGTTGAAAAGTCACTTGTATTGCCACCGGGAATCCATTGGATGAAAGGTGAAATGTTCACATTCTTTACACTTCGTCCATCTTCTGCACAGATTGTCACTGCGGAGGCATCCGTGATACACAATTCTCGCCCATCCCCTTCTATATGATCATAAATACCTGCAGAAATTGCATCGAGCAAAGTTGATTTACCTGAATACCCACCTCCTGTAATGACAGTTACACCTCGTTTGATTGCAATACCACGAACACCGCATACTTCGATTTCATCATTCGCTGTAGACTTAAACGGAATCGCATGATTTAATGGCAAGTCCGTTCCTTTTGACCGAGGAAGGATACTGCCGTTTGCAATAAAAACGCAATATTCACTTTGTTTTAACCATGCACGGATAGCATCTTGCTTGCTTGCCAGAGAAAGCACATCATACAACTTTTTGTGATCTAATTGAGCGACAAACTTATCTACTGCTTCGGGCAAATCACGACATAACATCTGTATCGTCTTTCGCATTTTTTTATACGGTAGCTGCATTTGTATTCGTATACACAAGCACATTTTCGGAGGATAAGATATGTTTTCATTCATTAAATAAACCGAATTCCCAACTCCATTTTCATAGTCCTTTTGCCCGATCATCCCAAAATATGCTGTGTTTCGTAGTAATATCTCAGGACCTGGATGATAAAGATAGTATTTTCCATTTTCTTTGTCCGGCCGGCTTCGGTTGCAGAGATTAGCGTTAAGCTCATCAACATACGACCGAAAAGCTCTCAGACAATAATCGGCAGTAGCATTTGTTTGGTTCTCTATGCCAAGTAGATCGAATGGTATCTGTATGGTAACCGTTGGCCTATCTAGGGCATTTTTATTAGAACGATGAATCCTATATCCAATTGAGTCCCTGTAATAAGTATTGTCATTATCTTCATACGATGGTCCATCGGATGGAATTACCAATATAGGTCCTTCATACATTTCGATGTAAGTTCCTGTGTTTGGATCCATTGAAAGTAGTATATTTTTTAATCGTTTCAAACGATACCTCCTAAAAATTATATAACTGCTATTTTATTCTCCGATATCCAGCACAAAACTTACATACCTCATCCGGTATAACACTGCAAGAATTTCATATACTCGAGGCAAGTCCATCCAACGCCCACATTGAGTAAAATAGGATGAATATACGCTATCCAGTCCATCCTCCTCTATTCGTTTTAACAGCATATCCACTTCTTCCTTTAGATCAATGAAATTACTATTATTTTCAAGTTCTAATCTTCTTAGAATAAATGCGATCGCCGTTAATTGTGGTATCGATGCAATATTATGAAGCATACGAACATCAACCCGCTCATCACCAATGATGATAAATCCCATATCAGATACCTTAAGTTCTTCTAAACTGCTTCCGTCCGGATAAGGTGTAAACCCTTCCTTCTTAAGCTTGCGAAAATAATGCCATTTCGATGGTAATATATCCTCTTGATGTATATTATATTGGTTGCATATCGCTTTCGCCCTTTTTGTCACATCATGAATACGATAGTCCTGCATCATATAAATCTTATTTGCAATCGTTAGATACTCACCACTACCACCAATCACTAGGATTGTTGAGACACCTGCTCTATCATGCAATTCATTTACTCTGTCGGTAAACGGAGTAATCGGTTCTTTCTCAATTAATTCCTTCATCACTCGATCACGTATCATAAAATTAGTGGCACTCTTATCTTCATCGATTAGAAGAAGCTTGGATCCGGTATTTACCGCTTCCATGATATTCGCTGCTTGTGAGGTTGAGCCAGAAGCATGTTCTGTAGAAAAATTACACGCATCACCATTCGGAATCCACTTTATAAACGGTGAAATATTAACGTTTTTTATACTTCTTCCGTCTTCTGCTGAAACTTTTATCGCAGTTTGATCTGTTATCACAAATTCACGCCCATCCCCTGCTCTATGATGATATACACCAGCATTGATTGCATCCAATAGAGTACTCTTACCGGAATAACCACCACCGGTAATGACGGTAACTCCTCGTTTGATACCCATTCCCTTAACACCATAGATTTCAATTTCATCTTCTTTATTTGATTGAAATGGTATTGCCGAAACCAATGGTAGATCAGTACCTTTTAATCTTGGTAAGATGCTTCCATTCGCTATAAATGCACAATACTCACTATGATGTAACCATACCCGAATATCTTCTTGTTTTTGATAAAGTTGAGTTGCTTTTTCCAACTCGTTTAAGTCGAAATCAGCTACAAATTTCTCTACCATATCCGGTAAATCCTTCGTCAACATCTGTATGGTCTTTCGAAGTTTTTTATAAGGAAGCTGTACTTGAAGCATGAGACAGATACATTGAATCGATGGTATCTCTGTCATATCATCTGGAGCACTGATAATATTACCTTTTATCAGATTATAATATTTTTGATTCACATGTTTAAAATACGCTGTATTACGCAACAAAACCTTACCGTTAGGATGATAAAGATAATACATACCATTCTCTTTATCCTGACGCTTACGATTATAATTATCTTCATTTAGTTTATCAATATAGAATTTAAAACTGCGTAAGATATAATCTGCTGAGGCTGTATTGCAGGCTCTAACTCCTAGTCTCTCGATCGGTATCTGTATTGTAATGGTAGGTTTATCAAGTTCAAATTTGTTTGTACGTTCATATCGATAGGAAATACCCTCATTCCAATAGGTAGAATCATAATGATATTCTGTGTTAACACCAGCCGGTATCACCATTTCACCTTCATAAATTTCTTTATACGTTGTGCTGTTTGGTTCCATTCCTAACAAATAGTTTTTTAATCTTTTCAAGAGCATCTCTCCTTAGACTTTCATTATTCAATTCGAATTTCATTCATTCCATCTGTTTCTTTTCATGTTCATCCTAGTGTATCCTTGTTCCTTTTAATTTGTATATCAGGTATAAAAAAGACCGCAGAAATCAGCCTTTATCGCTGTTCTGCGGTCAAAAAATGGCATAAAAATAGACACGCCATCCGAGTGTCCTGAAATTTACAGTATTCACGTAAGGTTACCTGATACGACTAAGCAAATAAGCTATTCTATAGATCTCTCTTAGTTGCTATGTCCATATTCAATTGATTTTGTCTTATATTCTCTCTCTTCATCATAGCAACATCACTCCGTTCCAAGTAAATTTATACTTATTATATACAGATACTGATATAAAAGTCAATCCTAAAAATTCCAAATCAATATTTTATCATCAAATATAGGAAAGAGAATTAAGAATTCACTAATCCTTCCAATATTACGAACAATACCCAACTACAATTCTGCTTAATATTCTATAGTTATTCCTTGAAATAATCACAAAACAGTAAAAATAATCATAAAATATTGTGAAGTTTATTGCACGGAGATTGATTTATGGTTAAAAACAAGGAATTTGCCCGCCAATCATTGGAGTTACATTTATTTTTCGGACGAATAATGAAAGAACATTCCTTTTTTCTAGAACTTGGTTTTACGCCAAGAGATGCTAACTATACTCATCGAGCAGACGTTTTCAGAAAAGAATTTGATCAGCTTTTATGTGACGTTGTTGCTATCTCAAATGGTGTAGTTAGTCCTGATGTCCTTCAATCAGGAGAAGTTTATACTCCATTTACCATCAAAGCAGAAATGGCATCCTCTTATTTTACGGGTGTTCATATTCCTACAGAAATAACTCACGCGGAAATGAATTTAAATGGTTGCGATGACAATCACCACAGTACTGATCTGAATCAGAAAGTTTTTTTAATCAATCAAAAAGCGATTGAATTAATTTCATCACTAATCCAATTTAAATCTGATATTCTATCCAATGTATTATCCTGTAAAATGTTCACCGTGAATTATCCTCTCTTAATCGATCATATTTTGCGAGAGGCTAGGTTATATTTACAGATGGTAAGAATGTTGCAGAGTGGCAGAGATTTTGATATCGAAAATCTTATCTTAGATCAAGAAGTATTCTGGAACCGGATTATGGCAGAACATGCTAAGTTTATTCGTGGTTTACTGGATCCTACGGAAGATGAACTAATTCGTACTGCCAATAATTTTGGTCATGAATTTGATAAATTAACCGAAGCAGCAAAAGATGCCATGGATAGAACAATGCCGGTTTCAAAAATAACAGAAGAAAGCTTTGAAGCAACAAAAGCAATTCGTGATTTTAAAGCGCAAGGAACACAAGGAATTCTAGAATGTCAAATTCAATCAATTATAATCCCATTATTAGGTGATCATACATTACGAGAAGCCAATCATTATTTAAGATTATTAAAGATTTTTCGTAAATGCCACGATTAATATAGCCCAATAAATGAAATTATCGATAACAAAAAAATTCCTAAACTAGTATAATCACTGGATTAGGAATTTTTTATCTCTTTATTTAATCACTCGTTGATTTTTCTTAATACTTAGAATTAATATGATAAAGGAAATCGCCCCAAAGAAAAGGAAGGACTGTATAAACGGAGCAAAATTATAGTCTCCTCCCTGCCAGAAATCAATAAAATCACTGCTAATGTAGGACATTGGTAACACCTTGGCTATCACGTTTAACACTTTCGGGAGTTGATCCACCGTTACTCCCATCATCCCGCACAAAATCATAAACCCAAAATAAAGCAGCATGGATACCGCATAGGTAGGTCCAAATTTTCTGAATATGGATGCTAATCCATGAGACAGAACAAATAAAACTACAGATAATGCATATAAAGAAACGATAAGACAGATCGCGGAACTGAATTTTGGTATTTGAATATCCAGCATGAGAACATCGGTAACCATATATAATACAAATGCTAATGTCGTAAAAATCAGATAAGCAATCATCTTAGCGGTAAGCATTGTTTTCTCGCGAAAGCCAAAGAGGCTTAAACGCAAAGGGATATCTTTTTCCAACTCTTGAGAGTAATTTGCGGCATAACCAATTAACAAAACTGCCATTGGAATAATCATACTCATTGTAATGAAGATTGCAGTAATCGTCTTAGGATACATCTCTTCCGGAACCTGTTTTTTAAATACGAAAGAAAATAAAATCGACATCATAATCGGAAAGAATACTCCGAAAAATATAACGAATATATTACCTGTAATATTACGTAATTCATACTGAACCAGACGCCAATTAAGCTGTTTTTTCTTCATTTTTCCTACCTCCTGCCTTTTGATCAAAATATCTCGCTTTTGCATTAATTGACATAATCTCAATATCATTGTTACTTCGCTTGAAATTTATGTCTTCCTTAATTAAAAGCTCGGTGATTTCTTTTTCCAACTCATTGGTTTGACAGGAAAGAGCTATTAAATGATTCGGTGCTTTTAGTTTCAATAACTTCTTTGTTAATTCCGCATTTCTCTGATTATTCTCAATTGTAATC
Organism: Herbinix sp.; assembly: GCA_029238935.1. Classification (GTDB taxonomy): domain Bacteria; phylum Bacillota; class Clostridia; order Lachnospirales; family Lachnospiraceae; genus Mobilitalea. The sequence goes on along the minus strand of JAQZBN010000011.1, from coordinate 158,949 downwards.
ACGGTCTTTCCGCAATAATTTCGAAACAATTCATCTTTACTACCAAAATCAACAACCTTACCTTCTTCTAAAATAAGAATTTTATTTACAAGTTGTTCTAATTCCTCATAATAATGAGATACCACACAAAGAGTAGAATTCTTATCACGATACCATTCCGATAGTTTTGACATCAGTTTCTGCCGTGTCTCAAAATCCAATCCAGAGGTAACTTCATCAAAGAAAACCAACGGTGAATCTTGTATTAGGACTAGGATTATAGTTAATCTTTGCTTCTGACCACCAGATAGAGAGGAATACTTCTTATTCAAACACTCTTCAAAATCAAAGAACTTTATAAGTTCATGCAATTTTTTATTTTTCTTAATACTTGTATTTAACACTGTTTCCATGATATGTTTTACCGCCATGGTATTTGCATAATGATTGTGCTGCATATGAACTGCAATTTCTTCCGGTTTTAAATCTGTAATGATGCTTCCCTGATAATTTGTCAACCCTAGTATTGTTTTTACCAGTGTTGACTTTCCTGCACCATTGGATCCAATGATTCCAATTCGATCTCCGGCTTTAAATGCAATTGGTTCATTTATTGACAAAGCCAGCTGACTCCCATATTTGACCTGAACATTATTTATTATTAACATAATGTAGTTCACACCCTTTCGTTATTTCATATATTTTGCTTACAGGTATGATTATAGCAAATGGATATGAATTTTGGATGAAGATTCCATGCACATGTCATGTAAATATAAGTTCAACCTTAACTCCATCATCGATATTATGAAGCTTCACCTGGTAATGTAATATCTTTGCATAATACGATACAACATACAATCCCAACCCATGTCCTTTGTTCTTACCTACGCTAGAAACAAATGGTTCAAAAACATGTGGTAACAGCTCTTCTTCAATGGTAACACCATAATTGATGATACTCACTCTGTTTCTTTCATACAAAATCTGTATCTTACCGCCTTCCGGTGTAAAAAAGATTGCATTAGCTATGAAATTATCAAGAATTTTTTTTAAGAGTTCTCGGTCGGTTGTAAGTTGTGAACTCTGCCCCTCTGACTTAATATGGAGTGCCTTCTCATCCATCTGAATATGATATGAATTTATACATTCGTCCATCAATTCTGATAATGAGATTTGTTCCATCTGTAAATTCTGCGAGCAATGATTCAGATATAAAATATCTTCCACAATCTTCTGCATGGACTGTAGCTGTTGCTTTACCTGGGGCAGATATGCTTTGACATCCTTATACTTTCCTATTTCACTTATCATTCCCTGTACTAATAACAATGCAGCAGTGATTGGCGTTTTTAATTGATGAGAAGAAGCTCGAAGAAATACCTCCTGTCTTTTATTTTCCTCTGCCAGATAGTTATTCTTCACTTCCAGTTCCTGGTAGCTCTCTTGTATCTTTTGGTAAAGCCCATTGAGGCTTTCCCCTAAGCTACTAATTTCATCATGTCCTGTAATTGGAATGGGCTCTAAGATCAAATTTTTTGCCTCTTTCATATATTCCGCATGATTTGCCAGACGAATGATTGGTTGAATGATGAGTCTTGAAAATACTTGGGAGGATACTAATACCAGTAATAATGCGACTGCTACAATCATTGGTAAACTCTGGAATATTACAGGTCTGATTTCATCTATTCTAGGGGTCATAATCGGTAAAAATGAAATATCGATTGCATCATCGGTCAGTCCAAATGCAATATAGCTGGTATAATAATTATTCCCATCGGTTACATTGGATTCATAAACCATCAGATCCTCGGATTCCATATGCATTTTAGAGGATACTTCCTGGAATACATTTTCATTCTTATATAATTCAAAAGCAAATTTTAAGGGATAATGATCCGATAACCCTTGGTTTACGAATAATTCTTCTTTTAGCTCTGAGATTTTAAAATCCTCTTTCTCTATATCTTCAATCTCATCGGTGTGATATGCATAATACCTTAATTGATCAAGTACCTCCAGTAATGTCTTGCTTTGAATATCAATGGTAACTCGGAAAAATTTATTAACAAGATATAGTTCATTTCCCGATAAAGGAATTTCAACCGTGATGGTACCCGTTGGATTTTTCACTTTAAGATTTTCATAACTTCCTGCCTTCATATATCCTTCTTGGAGTTCAACGATAGAATTGTAATTTCTGTCACGCATATAAGCCACATAAAGAGATGGAAGCATAAGAATAAAGTACCCCACAATCAGGGATACAATAATCACGGATAAAATGGAACTGTACAATAACGTTTTTCTAGATAAATTCATCTATCGATTCCTTTCTTCCTTACACCTCATCATTAAACTGATATCCAACACCGATCACTGTTTTTACATAATTCTGTGGTAATTTTTTTCTCAGATTTTTGACATGGGCATCGATGATTCGATCATTCCCAATGTAATCCTCATTAAATATTCTAAGAATTAACTGTTCTCTTGTAAACGCTTTACCTGACTCTTTTTTGAGTGTCTGTAAGAGTAAAAATTCACTTAAGGTCAGCTGTAAAGGTACATTATCATAAAATGCTTGATAGGATTCCTCGTTTAAGTATAATCCATCAATCTTTTCTGTCTTTTTATCTGCTGTTTTGACTCTACGTAAAATTGTTTCCATTCGCTTAAGTAAGATTAAGGGCGAGACTGGTTTAATCACATAGTCATCTGCATAAAGATTAAATGCCTTTAACTGAGTCTGTTCATCATTAATGGCTGTTAGCATGATTGCAGGCAAATCTGGCTTAATAGTTCGAATATGCTGTAACACTTCCAAACCACTTTTTTTAGGAACCATGATATCCAAAACCGCCAGATCAAAATCATTCTCCTCCAATATATGTATCGCTGCTTCTCCATCATCGATTGGAGTTACATCATATTGCTGTAATTTCATATATTCCGTAAGAACCTCTGATACGGTTGGTTCATCTTCTAAAAATAACACTTTAATCATATATAGTTCATCCTCTCTTTCAGTTAGGCAGGAAAATTATAACATAGTTTTTCTCAATAGTAAAACGATCGATTGGAACACTATAATTATGATTGCAGTTCTCTCACAGAGAAATAATGCAAATCATAGCTAACCGGTGTAAGGGGCAGTTCGCAGTCCGACAAAGGTTCTACAGGTAAATTATCAGGATTCACATCCAACATGGATTGCTGCCGCATAGGGCCCGTCCGCAAGATGAATCTTGAAACATCATTTACAGCCATCATAAATGACCAGTCCCTAGGATTACCATCATTGTCACAAATCATTTGATTATTTACTGCAATCTGATAGGAAAATCTCTCGCAATCCAGGGAGATTTTGATATGATACGCTGTATTCATCTGATATTTCATGACCGATAATTCCGTTACAGTTCTTGCATAGAGATATCCATTCTCCCTAAAGATCAGTCTCACTGCAGTCTGTGCGGTATCATTCCATAGTTCGATGAAGAGGCATCCTTTATCCTCTTGATTTGGGACTATAATAAAACTGATCTCCTTTTTTGCCCCCTTCCCAAAGATTCGTTCCACCTTACAGTAATCATATGGTTCCCCATCTTCTATATGAAGAAAGCTTTTACTCTGCTCTGTAATAAGCCCCGCTCTTGCCCATTTAGGACAATAAAGATTCCAATTCTCCAGAACCTTCGGGTCTTCAAAGCATTCTTCAAAATCATCTCTCTCTTCACCGGTTATGGGAACAGGTATCTCTGCAATCCAGATATCTTCTTTATTGACCGAATAGGTAATCCAGAGATTTTTATCCGGTAATTCCATTCCTTCTGTAATTCCTCTCATATATTGTGGCCCTATATCCTTCCAGAATCCTTTATATCTCATCGGTGGCACATCGCCATGAACCAAGAGCATATGATCAAAGGCAAGTCCATCCTCGGAGGTTGTTACACATAACGGGTAACGATGCTGTGTCTCCAGGGTCGGATCATAGATCATTGCAAACCGTTGATCGGAAGTCTTACAGCCCCATACCTTTTGCCCACTCATAACAAGACTGGGTGACTTTGTCACCGGCATCCAACTAACTCCGTTATCATCACTTCGTGAAACCTTGGAATGCTTCCACAATCCAATTAAGGTATCTTGATTTATATGATACCAACAAAATGCTTCATTTTTGGAACCGTTTTTTGGATGTTTTATTTGAATCAATTCATCGATATCCCCATTTTCTTCCGCCCATTGCTGTACATACAATTTATTGTGAAGAAGCTCTTCACAGGCTGCAACAAATCCGGTATCCTTACAGTCTAAATAAATCGGGTAGTTTAGATCTTCCTGTTTCCAACCTGCTTGCTGATTTATACGAATAAAGTAAATATCGCTCAGTGAACCATCCGGCATTAATTCTCTTACTACTCTTCCAATTCCATAGTTATCCCAGTTAGTCATCCATTTCTCTGGTGACCAACCGTAAAAACCAAGAATCAGCATTCTGCCCTGGGATGACTGAAAGAAGCTCATCCTCTGATGCATAAATGCATAGGTGCTACCATCAAAGGAATGGGTCAGTCCTTTATAATCCGTCGTTGTACAAGCCTTGATGCAATAGGGTGGAAATGAAATTTGATAATCCTCCCATATACGCCCATCAGTGGATGAAGCTAATACAGAGATTCCTTCTCCGTAATGCTCATCTTCAGGATTACATAAATATTGCACATAAAACTTACCTTTAAAATATGCTAAATCCGGAGCATGCTTATAGGTAAACCCCGTATGATCGTCCAACTCCTTATTTCCACGGTTCGCCCTTGCTACCTGGTAGCATTTCACTCCCTTAGCTGGATATATTTGACCATGAAAATAATCACAGTTTGGATGTATCTTTCCGGTATAATGAGGTAGTCTTGGATCAAATAACATGGGTATATCCTCCAATTTTTATGATTAGGAAAAGCTTTTCCGCCATAGGATGGTTAGGCTAATCCTCATTTTTATTTAATTCAAGTTTCTTTACGATAGGTGATTGTATTGTTATCTTCAACGATAACCTCCAAAGTATGGTATAGATGTAATTATATACTTAGTAAGAGAGAATTCAATAATATTAATACGAAATCGCTAGAACTTATTTTATGTTTTGTATTTTTCTACAAATCTGTATATGTCATTAAGAAAAAAAGCAACCTCGCTATTTTTGATAGTGAAGTTGCTTTCTTTAAAATTTTACTTTGATAATTGTTTATTCTATCTTACATTCTTTTTAAAAATCATCATCATTGTCTAGTGGAAGCACCTCAGAAGGTGATACACTACGATTTTTTGGAACCCATGTTTCATAAGTTTTCTTCGATGTAACAGGTGATATGTTTTTATTCCCTTTCGCTTTTGATGTAGTATGCTCCTTATACACAGATGGATTTTTCTGTGTTGTATGTTCATTACCCTTAGCACCGTGAACCAATACAACTAGTTCATCAACCGCATTTTTCAAAGTCTCAGCCTGATTATTAAGCTCTTCCGCAGCAGATGCACTTTCTTCTGCGGTTGCCGCTGTTTGCTGAACTACATCCTCCATCTGGGCAATTGCTTCTGTTACCTGCTTTACTCCTCTGGATTGCTCTTCACTGGCAGCAGTTATTTCATTCACTAATTTATTCATATTTTCAATATTTGTATTTATCTCACCTAAGGATGTATTCACCTGATTACTTACAATTACGCCTTCATCTGAAAGTTTGATATTGGTTTCTATCATTGCTGCGGTATCCTTAGCTGCTTCTGCACTTCGTTGCGCCAGATTACGAACTTCTTCTGCTACAACAGCAAATCCTTTGCCTGCATCTCCTGCTCTTGCCGCTTCCACTGCTGCGTTCAATGCCAGAATATTTGTCTGAAATGCGATATCATCAATAACACGGATAACTTTCGATATTTGGCTGCTGGAATTCTTTATTTCCTGCATGGAGACTTGCATTTTTAGCATCTGCTCCACTCCCTGTCGGGATGATATACTGGATTGTTTCGATAAGCCTGCCGCCTGTCTTGTATTCTCCGTATTCTGCATAACCATCGATGAGGTTTCTTCCATCGTTGCTGATATTTCTTCAATGGAGGATGCTTGTTCTGTACTACCAGATGTCAATTGATCACTGGCATTCGCTAATTGGTTGGATGCACTGGCAATATAATAGGAAGCATCGGAAAGATTTCCGGTAATTGCATTCATTGTTTTGGTTATATTTCTAATTGTAATGAAAGCAATCATAATTGCCAATAATATCATAATTACTAAGGAAGCAAGGGTGATGTACATAGCTGTTGTTAAGGAAGACTGAGATTTATTTACAATCTCTACGGTTTGTCCTATAGCACTTTCATTGATACTATCAATAGAAAGCATGATATCATTTGCCAAGCCTTTCGCTTGTTCAGATACGGTGTCTACTTGTACCAATTCCTCGTATAAAGCTTTTGATGCTATCTTGTAATCATCTAAAACCCCTAAAGCCTTATCCATATTCCCGATATCTGTGGGGTCTGTAAATAGAGATTTCAACTGCTCGACATCAATAATTAGTGTATCCAGCAAAGGATTCATAGTATCCATAGCATCTGCATAGGTGATATCTGCAAGCTGTGTAATTATTTGTGTATTGCGAAGCCTGATGGCTGCAAAATCAACGTTTATCTTATTGATTTTTTCAACTTTTTTATATCTCTGCTTAATGGTATCTATATCTGTTTTTTCTTGATCAAACGCTATGTTCAATTTACCGTTCTGACTAGCTGTAAGATCAGATACAACTTGGTTAATGGTGATTCCAATTGAGCTCATTGTATCTAGTTTTTCCGCTTTTAATTTTTGCAATTCTTTTATTGCTTCAATTGATTTAGAGTACTCATTCATCTTGGAAGTGATCGTATCCAGACTCGATTTTAATTGTATAAGATTAGGATATTTTACAACGAGATTGTCCAGTCCTTTTAGTTGCTCGTTTGCTTTTATAATTGCTTCCATTGCAGAATTATAGTCTAAATCCTTACCATCTGTAAAATAAAGTTGGGATGAAATATTTAATTCATTCATAACTTTTGTAAACTCATTTAAATCTTCCACTTCAACCATATACTGTTCCGATAAAACATTTACTTGACGATTTACATTTAGTGTATTAAATAATGAATACACGGAGGATATAATCGTTATCAATATAATTATAATAAAACCCATTGAAATCTTTTTTCCAATACTAAGCCTGTTAAAAAATGTCATATGCATGTTCTCCTTTTATGTACTTGATTAACTCTTACATTGTCTCATTTATTTTACTCATAACATCCAATTCTATAGAAGTGAAAATCTTATCCACATCCAAAAGCATGATTACCTTGTCTTTTGCTTTCCCAATTCCAGTAAGAAAGTTAGCTTCCCCAGATTCCCCATATTTTAAAGGGGGTTCAATTTCGGTATCGTCAAGCTTCAACACTTCTGAAACGGAATCTACAACAAGACCATGTTGCCTGATGACACCATCGGTTTCAATCTCGATGACAATGATACAGGTTCTCTCTTTATATCCCTCTTGTTTTAAACCAAATTTTGCTCTTAAATCCATAACCGGTATAATTTTTCCTCTGAGATTAATTACACCACGAATAAAATTTGGCATTCTTGGGATACGTGTAATTTCCATCATTCCAATGATTTCTTTTACTTTAAGAATCGGAATCCCGTAATACTCGGACTCTAATAAAAAGGTGAGATTTTTTTGTTCCGCCAATTTTTAAGCCTCCTTTATCTTGCTGCTTCTATTAATATTTCCTGCGTCATTCGATTGAGTGGAATAATTTTCTGAACTGCACCTAATTCAACCGCTTCCCGTGGCATTCCGTAAACAACACAGCTTTTTTCATCCTGTGCCAGAGTTATAGCACCGGAGTTCTTAATACTTAACAAGCCTTGAGCACCATCCTTTCCCATCCCGGTTAGTAATACCCCAACCGCGTTTTTCCCAGCATACTTAGCCACAGACTGAAATAATACATCGACTGCCGGCCTCTGGTGATGCACCATTGGTCCATTGATTAATTTCACATTGTAAACTGCACCGCTTCTACTAAGTTCCATATGTAAATTACCCGGAGCAATCAACGCTTTTCCAGGAGATATAATATCTCTGTTTTCTGCCTCCTTCACTTTAATCTCACATATTTCATTGAGGCGATTAGCAAATGCCTTTGTAAAGTGCATCGGCATATGCTGAACAATTATAATAGGTGGGCAATTAACAGGCATCCGTTGTAATATATATTGAATGGCCTCAGTACCTCCCGTTGAAGCTCCTATCGCAATGATTTTATTTGTTGTTCTTATCATTGATTGCTTCTTTTCAATTACATTATTGCTATTCATCTGATTGTTGAATTGAATCTTCTTTAATGAAATAGCATGAACCGCTTTAATTTTATCGATTAACTGCTCTGTCATCTCCTCAACTGAGTAAGAATTTCCCGGTTTTGCAACTACATCAATTGCACCTAATTCAACAGCCTTTAATGCTACTTCCCCTCCACTTTCAGCCAGTGAACTTACTACAATTACCTTCTTAGGAAAATATTTCATAATTTTACCCAGAAAGGTTAACCCATCCATTCGTGGCATTTCAATGTCCAGTAGGATTACATCAGGGTTTCGCTCTACTATCATATCTCTGGCTACGTAAGGATCCACTGCGCTTCCGATTACTTCTATATCCGGATCGTTCGATAACTTTTCTGTAAATACCTTACGGACAAACGCCGAATCATCTACCACAAGAACTTTAATTTTGCTCATACCGAGTCCCCCTTTCTTCGATGTAGGTAAATGCTTTGTTGTTAAACCAATTTAAATAATGCATCTACATCTAAAATCATTGTCACTTTTCCATCTCCCAATATCGATGCACCGGAGAAAATCTCCGTTCCATGAAACATTTCATTCAGAGGTTTGGCGACTACTTCTTGTCTTCCAATGATTTTATCCACTGGGATCGCAATATACCTTTGTTCCAATTCTAATATGACCATCTCTCGGATCAAATCCAGATTTTGATTTGTCTTCTCATTCAATATTTCATCAGCCGCTATAATTGGAATTATGCTATCTCTAACACGTATTCCCTTTTTTATTCCCTGCATAGAAATCCAATTCTGATTTTTGATAATAAAAAATTCTTTAATGAATAAGGTAGGAATAATAAATCGATTTCCTTCCAGCTCTATTATAGTTCCGTTCAGTACAGCCAAATTCATCGGTATCTTAATAATAAATTTACAACCTTGTCCAACCTCATTCTCAATCTCTATCTTTCCACGTAGCTTGGTAACTTCCGATTCAACGACATTCATCCCAACGCCTCTTCCTGAGACTCCATCAATTTTTTCCTGGGTTGAAAAGCCTGGCTTGAAAATCATTCGAATGATTTCATCCTCTGTATAATTTTTCGTTTCATCGATAAAATTTTTCTCCATGGCCTTTTTATATATTTTATTTGCATCCATTCCACCACCATCATCCGATATCTCGATGCAAACATGATTTCTTTTATGATATGCACTGATTCGAATGGTGCCTTCTACTTTTTTACCACGTCCTGAACGAACTTCCTCATTTTCAATTCCATGAGCAACCGCATTTCTAATAATATGCATCAAAGGATCAAAGATTTTCTCAGAAGCACTTTTATCAATTTCCGTATTTTCACCATCCAATACTACGGTTATCTTCTTACCCAGTTCTGCCGAAGTATCTCTTGCTATTCTGGTCAGCTTATGTAGGATTGGTTTTATGGGTACCATTCGAAGAGTCATCGATAAATCCTGGATATTTTTAATCAGCTTCGACATCTTAGGTAGGATATTCATGGTCTTATCGGTGCTGGACAATTCCTGATAAGCATATTGTTCTAATTGAGAGTTGAATATAATGAGTTCTCCTAACATCTCCACAATGGAATCTACTTTTTGTGTAGAGATTCGTATGAACTCAGTTGTTTCATTGGGCTTAAGCGCATTCTCCTTCGTATCCTGCTTTTTTATAGCCATATGCTCCATAGACTGGTTGGTTTTATCCCCTGTAACATTATTCACATCGAAAGATATCTGTGATTTTGTTTCAATGATTGGAAATTCCATCTTGGCGTTGTTAACGGTATCGAATATTTCTAATTCATCATTCATATTCTGATGGATAGACTGTTGATAGGAATATATTTCGTTCAATTTAATAGCTGTAATTTCCTGACAAGTAAAGGCATCTACTTCTGGCTCAAGTTTTAATATCTCTAGCCAACATTCTTGATCCTTCTCGGATAACACCAGCATTTCAGAATTTATATGATCGTAAATAAATTGCTCTTCCAGCATCTTATCCTGCTCTGGCTTGGGAGGATTTGAAAGCAACAATATCCCATTTTCTTCCACTGTATTCAGTAGGATAATATTCCGAATTGATTTCATCAAAGTATCATCTTTTATTTTGATTGTGATATATAAAAGATTCATTCCACGATTTAGGTTTTCACAAATAAGCTCTAAGGTATCATCGGTCAGAATGAATGGTAATTCTAATGTCTTATCCTTTTTATCCGAATTCAAGGCATTGGTATCCATGTCCTGCTGACATTGTTTTTCATTCCCATCGGTTAAGCCATCCTTTATTCTGTTCAATTCATTTAATAAATCAATTTCTTCTAAATTATCATCATTCCCATCCCGTGTTATGTATACTAAGCAATCCTCTAGAAAATCATGACAGGAAAAAAGGATACCTGCCAATACTTCGTCCATTGGTCTTTTACCTTCTCTCACTTCATGAAGGATATCTTCCATCGTATGCATAATCTGCTTTATCTTTAAAAATTGCATGGCTGCTGAATTTCCTTTTATCGTATGAGCAACCCGGAAAATAATATTTATGACTTCTTTATCCTGAAAGTCATTTTCCAATCGAATTAATGCTTCATTAAAGGTTATGATATAATCTTTCAGATCTTCAATGTATCCAGTTAACAGAGTATCCATTTAATTTCCTCCTTATAGAGATTTTCTATATATTGCTGGTGCAATAAATTGAAAGGAATTGATCTTATTCAATAAGGTTTCTGAATGACCTATAAAGAAGAAACCACCTGGCATTAGGACCCGTTCAAATTTTTTCACCAGTTTGTTTTGGAATTCATTATCAAAATATATCATTACATTTCTACAAAAAATTATATCAAAGCCTTTCTTAAAGCTAAAATCACTGGTAAAGTTAAAGGAACGAAACGATACCATATTTTTAATCTCTTGATTTACCTGGTACCCATTTTGCACTTTCTCAAAATACTTTAATAAATAAAACTTAGGTACTTGTGGTTGAATATCATTGGGATACATTCCCTGTAATGCAACACTTAAGACTCGCTGATTAATATCCGTTGCTAATATCTTAATATCATAAGACGAACCCAATTGTTCTTTTAATACCATTGCAATCGTGTATGGCTCTTGTCCAGTCGAACAGCCTGCACTCCAGACCCTTATTTCTTTGTTTTCCATGATTCTAGGTATCTTAGAAATCATTTCATCAAAATGTTTCATTATGTATTCAAAATGTTGAATTTCCCGAAAAAACTCTGTTGTATTCGTTGTTACAATATTTGTAAATTGGTTCATTATCTCAGGATCGTACGCTTCCAATCGTTGATACAATTCTTCATATGTTTCAATTCCTGTATATTTTAAAGCTTTATCCATTTTCATAGCTAATAATGTTCTTTTATTTTGATCTAGATGGATACCATAATGTTGATGTATGTATTGACTAAAGAGTAAATAATTTTTATCTGAGAAATTACTCATAAACTTTCCTCCAATAGGATTAAGGAATTAATTGATTGAATAAATTGTAGATGGCCATCAATAAATGCTTACAAAAATAGCTCTGATGTTGATTAATAAAGCAAATACAATTATCAAGCTAAAATATTAAAATATAAATCATTGTATCTGTTATATAAAATTCGACATCAGAACTGCATATCTTTTAACATATTAATTATAAATATTCAAAATAAAAATAACTATACTCGCGCAAAATTAAATATAATAATCGTTTTTTATGGCTCATTATTATCTTCATTGATTACCAGCAACTTTTTAGCATTATAACTTATATACAAATATAATATAGACCTTATATCATATTATGATTTATTTTGTCATAATAATGATAATATAGTCGATTAACTTTGTCAATACTGTGATGTACTATGGTTAATATTGCAATTTTTGTTTAGCTCTTCAATTCCCTTAACATAAGACAAGAGATTATTACTACCAATTATTATGTTGCAGGTTTATATTCCAACATAAAGATTATAGGTATATATATACATTTATATATTGACTATTGATCAGAAGTAATGCACTTTTTAATCTTCCAATCCTACTGTGACTATGTCACATTGATAGATGTAAATATATCGTTTTATTGCATATGATAAGGTATAAATAAATTTTGGAGGATATCAATTATGAGTGATTTATCAGCTTCTTCTTACTGCAATAACAAATGCGATAACGGATTAAGTTCCATGTTGCCTATTCTATTACTTTTATTAAGTGGAGGAGATAATGGCATCTTTAGCGGTTGCAATGGAAATAAAACTTGTGGTAATAACAGCGGAATAGACAGTATACTACCACTTCTTCTAATTTTATCTTTAGGTGGGGGTTGCTTCTAACTATTATTCCATTTAAGAAGCCCGATCCAATGGCCAAATATATTCCTTGGTCATTGGGTCAGGCTTTCTTAATTTTCAATTTGTCAATATAAGTGGCTTGTCATATCTATTAATACAGTTATCGCATTTATGCTTAATTTACATAATATATTTATGTTGTTTATTTTAAGATGTTCAATTTATCATAGAGATAACAATAAGCAGTCCAATATCTATTTGATATGAGACTGCTTTTTCACTCCTATAATGAAATAGGTTTCGATTATTTAATTAAAACATTGAATTTCTTTATATTTATTACGAATAGTGTCAGTAAAAGCTGAGGAATGATAATAATGACCCTCAATATTAGATATCTTCATTATGCCAAGTATTGAATTAGTGATAAAGCACTCATCAAAATACTTTATATCATCTAACGTAATACTGCGCTCTATAGCATTTTCATTTTCACAGATATAATTGCGAATTATCCCAGGCAAAAGTCCACTGGACACTTTTGGAGTATATAGCTGCTGCCCTTTCACAAAGAATATATTGGAGCAACTTCCTTCGCAAAGCTCACCTTTTGTATTCAGAAAAAGGGCCTCATCATAATTTCTTTTTCTGGCTTCCTGTCTCGCCAGAATATTTTCAGCATAATTAAGCGTTTTATGATAAGTAAGGGGCGAAGTTTCATTTCTAAGAAAGGAGCAAATGGTTAGCTGAAAACCCGTTTTATATACCTCGGGTGTATAAGGATTCTCTCTGGTAGAGAAGTCGATATTTTGTTCTGAGACAGTGATTTTAAGAATTCCATCCATCTGATTCTTTATTCTTAAAAAATCCAGTACATTTTCACGAGTAAATTTCTTATCTATATGAAGATATAGTAAAGAAGAATTTAACCTTTTCATATGCTCATCAATTAGTATTGGTTTTCCTTTCTTAATCAGGATTGTTTCAAAAGCACCAATCCCATAATAATATCCCGCATCCAAGCTATACATTATTATATCCTCCCATATAAATCATTGTATCCTCAGTATCTTTCAACTTAATGCATCCAAGAAAGCTCTTGCTTTCTGTAGTGTTTCCTCATATTCTGATTCTGTATGAGACTCATAGGTTATACCACCACCGACCCCCAAGGTATAAACCCCATCTTGAAATACTGCTGTCCGGATTACTATACTCATATCACAATCACCATTGAGGGAAAAATATCCAATCGAACCTGTGTATAAACCTCTTTGATTTTTCTCCAGTTCTTCGATAATCTCCATTGCTCGTAATTTAGGAGCTCCGGTAATAGAACCTCCAGGAAAAACAGCATCTATGATGTCAATAATAGTAATATTATCCTTTAAGTTACCACATACCTCAGCAACCAGATGATGAACCGTTGCATAGGATTCTATGGTAAAGAGTTCATTTACAACAACAGAACCTGGCTCTGATATTTTATTCAGATCATTACGTTCTAAATCAACTATCATTAGTAATTCACTTTTATCCTTCTCTGAATTCTCCAATTCCTGCTTTAGTTGTTGATCTTCTTCCAGTGTAGCACCTCGTTTTCGTGTCCCCTTAATCGGTCTTGTTCTAATCTTTTTGCCTTTTACTTCAATAAAACGCTCCGGTGAAAGGGAAACCACTTGAAAATTACCATAATTTAAATAAGCTGCAAAAGGAGCAGGATTCTTTTTACTAAGTATTTGATAAAGTTCATAAGGAGTTTTATCACTCTTAATAAATAACTGCTGTGTCATATTGGCGATATAAATATCACCCTCTACAATGTAATTCATCATCTTCTCAATCGCCTGTAAATATTCTTCCTTGTAAAAATTGAAGTTTATCTCAGGCTTTTGTATTTCTTTTTTACAGCAATTCTTTGTTTCAATTCCACTTATTATTTTTTCTTCCAGCTCCTTAAGAGCATCTTCTTCCTTAGCTGTCTTACCATTCACGACCAAATAAATGGAATTTGTTTGATGATTTTCAATGATAAACTCATCATAAAATATAAGTATACTTTCAGGTACTTGATTTTGTTTTTTACGATGATAATCATAGGAAAAATATCCAATTGCGCCAGAGATGATTGGTAAATCGGTATTATTTTCTTTATAATTCTTCGTAAAATAGTCTTTTAAATATTCTTCATATGGAATTTCACATTCTTTACCATTCCATGTAAATACATGATCCTTTACCAATTTTAAATAGGGTTTTCTTCCGATGATGGAAAAACGTCCTAACTTATTCTTTAAAGAGGATTCTAAAAGAGCAATATCTTCCTCTTCATGAAATAATGTAAATATCTCTTGAATGGGTTTATAATAATTTAATTGTTTAATTTGAGACATTGCCAGACTCCCACACTTCACTTAATTTGATAAAATTACTCAACAATTCGTGCCCATACTCAGTTAATAATGCCTCAGGATGAAATTGCACTCCATACAAAGGGTATTTTATATGAGAAATAGCCATAATTTCCTCATCATCGGTAACTGCATCGATGATCCATTCATTGGATAATGTACTTTGGTCAATCACTAAAGAATGATATCTAGTTACCTGAAAGCTCGATGGGAGTCCATGGAATAAACGTTCTTCTGTATGATGTAGTGTACTTATCTTACCATGCATTGGTCTTCTGCCCTTTTTTACTGTTGCACCAAAACAGTGACCAATCACCTGATGTCCTAAGCATACTCCCAGTATTGGGATTTTTCCAGCATAGTTGTTGACGATATCCGATGATATTACTGCTTGTTCCGGCGTTCCAGGTCCAGGAGAAATTATGATTCCTTTTAGATTATTGATATGAAAACTATTTAATCTTATATCTTTGATATTCTCAACTTGAATCTCTTGTCCTAACTCTTTAAAGTATGCTGCTAGATTGTATACAAAAGAATCATTATTATCAATCATAAAATACTTCATTCGGTTCCTACTTCCTAATCGTACTTACATCAATTCAAACAAAAATTATTATTATCCATCATACATTCGAATATTTAATATTTATTCCTTATACTTCTTTATTATATTGTACTCTTTACATTCATTGCCTTAGATAGCTATCGCTTAGTAAAAGATATTATATATGAAACAAAATAAATAAGCTACCCTATTTTTAACACAGGTAGCTTATCATTATCATCCACACATCGATACATTTTCATTCAATAACGATATGTTTCATATGCATCTCTTAACGATACGAACTAAATTCCTTATCGATTTCACAAAGTATTATACATCTGCTTCAATGCAAAGTTCCATCCGTTTCATCAATATAAACCAAATAGCCTTAAAAATTTCTGCCAAAAACTTAAATGACCTTCTACATTTTTTATCGAAGTCTCTATCTCATCCTTTTGTATTTCAGCTACCTTGATTACAAACTGAACCGACTGTACATTCGTATTTTTATCAGAAACAAAGGATACCACTTGATAATCCGAGTTGGTATACTCCTTTAGGATTTCATCGATTTCTTGATCGATATCATCCCTTATCTTTAATGTTTCATTGACAAATTCATCTGTACCAATAGACATATCCTTCGTACCAGTATATAAATCTGAAGTCCCTGATACCATTTTAATTGCACCATCGTAAATCTGATCATAACCTTCTACAAGCATTTCTAATGCGTCGGTATATTCACCTAAGCCGTAATGAAAAGTTTCATAATTCGTTTGTAAAGCATTAATCCCATTTTTTAAATTTTCCATATTAGTTGCTAGGTTGCCTAGGGATGAAATCATGTTCTCGATTCCAGCTTGAAATGTTGCATATCTGTTTTGTAATTCATAAGCACCTGTCATCAACATTCCGTTATCCTTATCAAGAGAATGATAAATTCCTTCAATTAACTGATTGCTCCCACGGATGTAAGTAAAATCAGCCTTTAGTAGATTTTCAATCGAAATCAATTTCCCTGCTAAGGTTATATAATCAGTTGCGGCTTGTGTATTACCTTCCCTTATCTGTTGATATAAAACCATTGCTTCCCTATTATTAATTTTTACTAATTCTCCTAGTTTCGATTGGAAGCCACTATCCCCTTCGGTAAGAAAGGCCGTATATAGCAATCTCTGGGTATCGGTAATATTGAGGGCAGCAATTGCATCATTATGATTTTCCAAGTAAGTATCCATATCCGTAAGACCCGTTTTGGCAATCTTCGAATAATAAGTTTCAATGGAACCGTTCATTGCCTCTAATCCACCAACTAGATTATTAACTCCCTCTCTCATCTTTTTTGTTGCTGAACTTAATTGATTCAACTCCTCTACCGATATGCTTACCTGTTGTAAGGAGGAATGTATCGTTGTAAGTGCATCTTTTATCTCCTTAGAGCCAGAGGTAAGTTTTGCAGACTTGCTACTTAAGGTAGTAAGTGCATTATATACTGTAGTAATTCCATCCTTTAGTGAAACCGCTCCTTGATTTAAGCCACTTGCACCACCCAATAATTTTTCTGCCCCATCATCTAAATCGGATACCGCACGTTCTATATCATTGATTTTTCCATCAAATTGTTCCGTATCTATGAAAGCCCGATCTATTCCCAGATCCAGCCTGATTCCGTTCATTTGAATGCTTTCCATCTCAAAATCAGTCACTTTGGCCGATATTACAATATCTTTTTCTTTCCCAGGCATTATGGTATAAGTAAGCTGTTTTACATTACCTACATTTGCTTGAGTAGAACCTTCAGCAACAAGATCCTTACATGTATCAGAAGCGAGTTTAACAACAGTCTGCAAAGCATAATGATCAAAAAAGCCTTTTTTTGCTTTTAGGTTTTCTGTTACTGCAATCTTAATCGTTAGCTCACCGCTTTTCCCAGCAATGTCCGCAGCAGTGTATTCCACTCCATCCATTTGATACGTGATATTAATATTCCATGGCAGCTCGGTACGTTCAAGAACACCTTCATAGTAAAGCTTTTCCGAGGAATTTAATATGGTGATTAACCCTTCGTTATAATTAATTTTGTCGATTGTATTCATATTTTTAACCTGATTATAGTTGCCATAATCTGTTATTTCTTTGTCTGAGAATATGTTTACAACATAAGTACCCTTTCGATTACCATTACCATCCAAATTTACATAGACAACCTCCTCTTTTTCGCTAGGTATCACCGCAGCCTGAACCATCGGTTTTGTAAAATGTAAACTGATTAATACTCCAACTACAATCAAAGATATTATCTTTTTACTTTTCATCCACATATGTTATAACCTCCAAAACATTCTTACTTTTATCATTTAAAAGTGTAATCCCTTTAGTCGTCTTCTGAATCGGTTTATCAAAGAGATATAACAGACCAGGTAATACAAATAATACAATAACGATCGAACATAACGTTCCTTTTCCAAGCAACATTCCAAGTTGTCGTAATACGCCATTGCTCGTCATATTACCAAGTAAAAATCCCATTACAGTCATAGCCGTACCTGATGTTAAGATAGAAACAGTGACTGCAGCTATTGTTTTTTGAATAGACTCTTTCTTATGGAAGCTTTCTCTAAACTCCATATATCTATTTGACAATAATATCGCATAGTCCACAGTAGCACCTAGCTGTACTGAACTAATAATCAAATAACCGATATAAAATAGGGGATTGCCTACAAAATAGGATAATAAAAAGTTAAACCAAACCGCTGTCTCAATTGCTAAAACTAGGATAAAAGGTAACGATATGGATCTCATCGATATCAATAACACTAGAAAAACAGCTCCGATTGCGATAAGGTTTACCAATACATTATCACTGGTTATCGTATCCATAAGATCGTAGGTACTTATGGATTCCCCTGCCAGATAATAGGTATCCGGATAATAGAAATTAGCTATTTTTCTTAACTCCTCAACCACCCGGAATGATTCGTCCCCTTCATAATCAGTTTTTGCTGTAATGATCAATCGGCTGTATTTCTTACTTATTAGCTTAGATATGGTATCATCGTCGATGAACTCTGTAGGTATTTCAGCACCTGCATTATCAACATAAGATAGGACAGAATTTACCTGCGGTATTTTCTTTACTTCATCTGAGAGCTTTTTTTCTGTTGCAAAGTCTCCTTTTGGAACCATGAGTACATAGGAATTGGATTTCCCGAAGGTTCCTTCAATCTTTGCAGTATCCTTACCAAGTTGTGTATCATTTCCAAAAATATTCGATGAACCATAATAAAAGTTGTTATGTATGGATCCAAGATAAGAAGGAACCATAACAATTGCAAATAGGACAGCCATCAAAACCATTCCCTTACTAACAAAGACTCCAAAATGATCGAACTTAGGAAGCAAACTTTTATGTTTTGTTTTGTCAACCAACCGATAACAGTATAAGGTAAGGACTGGTGTTAACACGAAAACTGTAATAAGACTTAGTACAATCCCTTTTGCTAAAGCATAGCCAAGATCTGGGCCAATCTGAAATTTCATGATTACCAACGCTAAGAATCCGATCACCGTAGTAAGACCACTGGAAAGAATTGAATTGGTTGATTTACATAATGCTTCAATCATAGCCTCCTTAGGATCATCCACCTTTTCTCTGATCTCCATGAACCTATGTAGTAGAAATACGGAATAATCCAAGGATACAGCCAACTGAAGTATATTACCTGCTGCATTCGTAACAAATGATATTTCACCAAAAAAGATATTAGATCCTGCATTTAATATGATTGCAATTCCAATTGAAGCCATGAATAATATCGGTTCAAACCATGATGTTGTAGTAAGTATTAAAATTAAAAAAGTGAAAGGTACTGCGATTGCAACTATTCTCCCTATTTCTTTTGTTGTATTTTGCGTTGCAGTGGCGGTATTCACCGCCGACCCTGTCATAGCATTATCCTGACCAATGAGGTTACGGATCTGATTTACCGAATCAATCCTCCTATCTTCTGAAATAGTGACGGAATAAAGTGCTGCATTATTTTTATAATAATGCTCAACTAATTCATGATTTAATGTTTCCAGCGGTATTGTAAGATCTACTGCATCGTCTAACCAGGTAACATCTGTCACACCTTCAATATTTCCTAATTGCTCTTTCATCGTCAATGCTTCCGGAACAGTCACATTAGTAATCATTACCCTTGCATTCGGTATACCACTGCCAAATTCCTCTTCCATTACATTTAGTGAGACGGTTGATGAAGTGTTATCCGGAAGATAATCATTCATATCATAATTCACTTTTACAAATTGTTTGCTTAGCCCAAAGAAAACGACTGCAACCAGAAAAATTCCTATCACCAGTTTCCTATGATTAACTACTAAGCGAAAAAACCTTTCTTTAAAACTCATCCTGTATCATCCTTTCTCGTTGTAATATGATTGTCTTTAATAAACACTGTGTTGATTAATGGATTATTTTCGATTATAATAGAGACATCAATAAATAACAATAATCAATGTAAGCATGTTCCGTTGATTATTAGACCACAAGTGCTCATGCAGTTAATTATTGAACACATCTTCTACAAACTGTTGATTATTAAATAAAGTTAATGCTATATACTCAGTGTTGGTTAATGAATAAAGGAGCTTGAACAGACATGGATCATATGAATGATGTAAAATCAGATCGTAGAATAAGAAAAACCAAGAAAGCACTAAAAGACGGATTAACGAAACTAATGCTTGAAAAAAGCATCAAGGATATCTCAGTAAAAGAGCTAACAGAAGAGGTAGATATTAATCGTGGAACCTTTTACCTTCATTATAAAGATGTATTTGATATGGTGGAGCAAATCGAGAAAGAAATGCTACATGAATTCACAGAAGTAATGTCATATCATACACTTCAAAGCTTAAATGGACAGCCGCTTCCATTATTAATTGATATCTTTTCATTCTTAAAAGAAAATGCTACGATGTGCGCGGCACTTCTGGGTAGTCATGGAGATATCGCTTTTGTGAATAAATTAAAAGAAGTCGTGCGAGAAAAATGCTTGAATGTCTGGATGGAATTATTTCATAATGGAAAGGTTGAACGATTTGAGTATTTCTATAGTTTTATTTTTTCCGGATGTATCGGTTTATTTGAAATCTGGCTGAAGAATGGTTTAAAGGAAAGTCCGGAACAAATAGCGAAACTTACCGAAGAAATGATATTACATGGAGTAGAGGCAATACGGTAGTATATCGGTCTACAGACACTGGGGCTGTCATATTTCAGCCCCAGTTTTTTTTAGCTATCTGCATTACAGGAATACTTAAACTCCGGTTGCGTCTGAATATAATAACCGGATCTTACCTGACTAATCCAGTTTTGAAAAATTGATTTCCAATCATTCTTCGTAAAGAATGTCTCGATTGGATTTGCTGCAGTTGAATCCCACTCTAAGATGAGAAACGGACCGATACCAAAGGACCAAATACCGTTTTGTTCTACCCCGGTTTCCCTAATCAGAAGAAGCGGTAGTCCAAATTGGTACGCCATTCCTGGCTCTATCTGAGCAAACGGGCTTCCCTCCCATACCCTTCCTGAAAGTGGTTGCCCTAAGTTATTTTCTATAAGTTCTACATTTCTCTGCCTTAGGTTAAGGGATACCATACCATAACTAGATGTAATCATACGACGGATATTCGTTAGCGGTGTTTCAGGATATTGCTCGGTAAAAGGTAAGGTTCGAGGAAATAGGATAGCTTTTTTAATTTGTCTTATCATAGTATCAACAAACTGCTGCTGCACTGTATTTAACCTGCTCGGATGACTTAAAAATACCGGTATCCGATATAATAGATTAGCGGAATCCTTCATAAGTTCAGTGGGTTCTATATACAGGCTTTTTTCAGATGTTTCTTTATCCTTTGCTTCTTGAATGTGTAGATAGTTATCTTGGTCAAAAAATTTCTTTGTATTATCTATGATCAAAATAATCCCCCCTTCCCTATATATTATGATACACAGCAGCAAACGTTCCGTATTTCAACATTATTCATGTATTTTCGACATCTATTCCTTATGAATTATTTTATTACCGCAGAATAAGAAAAGCCTAAAGATTAAAAATCTTCAGGCTCTCCTTTTATTTAATCGATCACAACAACTTTTGTTGTACCTCTTACTGTATTAAAATGTTCTGAATCAATCGGTACGAACATCCATTCATAAAATCCATCATTTGTTACAAGCTCTCCCGGTGAAACCCAATAAAATAGACCATCCACCTTTTCTGTATCATACGTAAAGGTTCCGCTCAAAACGGAGTTCCATAACCTCTGTCCACGGCTGATCGGTGTTGTAGATATCACGGAACTAATGAAAGGATCAAATTTTATAACACTACTTGTTTTGATCATGCCCATATACTTGTGATTACCATTGGTATATATCTGTAATCCAAACCTAGATGACAACCGATTAATACTTTTATCGTAACGGATTTCTACATAAGAACCAGATAGGTTTTCTATGATGGAGTCAGAATATTCTACTAAATTAATAACAGAGCCTTCTGACCCTTCAAATAAAGTTATCATAAAATCAGTACTGGTGGTAAAGTTAATGATAGAATAAGCAGCAATTTTAGTTCCATTAGCGGTTTTTTCTAATATAAAGTTATCAATTTTTCCATCACCGGACAATTTAATAAAACTTGTTGCTTGAACAGATAGTTTATTAGCTGTACCATGGTTCGTTATATTAACGGTATTAAGTGATATTGGTTCTCCATCAGAAGCTATTGTTTTATTGCTATTTGTTCCGAGGGTAATACTCTGTAGATAAATATCCTCTGCTATCAGTAAATTGATAATACAATCATTCAATACAAACTGATTATAATCCTCTCTTTCCTCCCACGTCTTTCCTTTCGCTCCATTGATTGTAATCTGTTGAAATAAGCCGGAATTAATAAAATCAGTATTTGGTGCATTCACTATTAAGGTCTTATTCAAGTAATCACCAGCCGGAATTATTATCTTCTGCTCGGTTTCTGTATTAATTGTAATTAGTGAGATATATTCATCCTTCAGGAGTTTTTCTAATTGTTCTTGCGTTGCAGCTACTCCAGAATTTGATGTAACGGTGATTGTTGCCCAGTTACTTGCTGCGGTAATTTTTCTAACACTCGAAGTCTTATTTGTCAACCAAGCATTATAATCTTCCAAATTCTCAAAACATACTGCTCTAATCTTAAATCGTCCCGCTTGTTTTGGTGTTACTACCCCATCCTCCGTAGCCGTTCCTACTTGAGCTGTATCCTCAGCAATTTCCCAACGCACTATTCCGCTGGATGCTAAGTTTTTACCTGCTGTAGTATTAATAACCTTGTAACTAAAATACTTAGGAGATCCAGCTTTCAATACTCCATTTTCAGGGATGTTAGTAATTTGTACGGAAGTTATATTATTAAATACATTTACTGTTGCTTCCGGAACAAGTACTGTCTTATCCGTTAATGTTATTTTGCACATAATATAAGCTGTTCCAATATTCTCTGCTGTTACCATACCTGTCTTGGTGTTAATCGACACTGCTTCTGGATTTCCCTTGTCCTTTTCTACATACCATTGATAGGTGGCACCTTTTTGTAAAACACCTTTTTTAACTTTAAAAGTAAATTTATCATTTCCTGTTTCACCGAGATAGAGATTTTTATTTTGTACATTCAGATAGGTATTCGCTAATTCAGTTGAATTCTCGGCTGCCAATACCTGTGGTACGGGAATTTCCTTGATCAAGCAAAACACAATGATTAAGATCATACTAAGAAGTGGTAAGATACGACAATTGCTACGTTTCATATAATTTCCTTCTTTCCTAATAAATTTTATTCATATACAAATACATTTATCTTTGTATACTTTCCCATCTCTTCCATTTTATCCCTGAATCCATATAAATACAATATACTTCTGAAAATATTAATTTATTTTTTGATAAAATCACATCTCTTTCTATAAATCCCTGTATATTTCTAGTTCCTATCGTTTACTGATACATATGAAATCAATGCATACATAAAATATCTTGACATGTGAATTCATAGTCGAAGCAATCCGCACTTTAGAGACTGAAGTCTCCTCATCGATTGGAACATTAATATATTGTCTTAGCATCCTTGGGCAGCTCTTTAATATGGCTAATATATGCTGTAACTTTTTCATCTTCCTCCTTCGGATATTGATAGCTATAATGATTGGCAACATAGGATGCAGCCATTCGAAAAAGCTGATCCATTTCATATAGAGCATTCCAAATGTTATCTTCCTCATGATTAGGATAAGTCTTTCTATAACGATTCCACTCTTCACTGGAAAGATAGTTCTTTAAATATTTTCCCCTCTTACCAGTACCTGTAGTAAAATTCGTTTTTATGCCAATATACCAATTGATCATTTTTAATAATTCATCCTGTAAATGATGTTCCATAATCCCCATAACATAAGGTAACTCCTCTCGCCATAACCCCTTAGCAACATAAGGATTTAGCCACCAGAATTCATTGCAGCAGTCGTCAAACTGCTTTTTGGTCGGTGGTTTCACCCAGTAAAAATCCCCTGTTGGTAACGGAAATTCGGGAAGAATATGATCTTTATCCAGAAGAGCAACCGCAGGTTCTCCATCATCCACATAATCTGTAACAATATTTAAATCAATCCGATTACCATCCATGAACTGTGTCAGATATACTAAAGAGCCTTCATCCTCCGGTGTATGACTCCCCATGGAGTTTGGCATCTGGAGAATCATAATTTCGCCAAATTGCTTTATCCAATCGGGGTCCACGATAAAACTTTGAAGCTCCCTCACAATATAGACAATATCATAATCCTGAAAGCAATCCTTTCTTGCACTCATATCCGCCCTTGAGCCATTCATTAACACCGCTCTGATACGATCATCCTGCTTCGCAACATTTAATATTAAATCAAACATTTCTTGTACTGAACGCATATTCTTACATCCTTTCTCCCACTTTTTCACTTATTACTGTTCGTTTATATCCATAATATATTGCTTTCACATTGCTTAAGCTTGCCTTTCATACTTACCATATAAAAGTATCACTCAATCGTTACCGTCCATTCAAAGTCTTTTGTAATCTATCCCGAACACAATTTTCCCCGATTACCATACTTACTTCCCAAAGATCGGGAGCATTACTTCTACCGGTGATAGCAATTCTTAAGATATTAGTGATGTCTACAATACTTCCTTTATAATGATCTTTATTCTTTTTATATTCCTTAATATTTACAGCAAACCCGAGTTTGTCTGTGATATATTTCACTTTGTCAAACCATGCATTTTTATCATCCGTGAAGTCAATCGTTTTAGAATATAAGGAAATCAAAGTATTTCGATCATCCAATGAAATACTTTGGTCAAATTCATCTTCTCTGCAAAAGAATTCATCAAAATACATACTCATAAATGTACATGTCTGCTTCCAGGTACTAAGATCTTTTCTAATTTTATCAGCGGTGCGACCGACTTGAAGTGCTTTGATTGTCATTTCCTTATTGGATTGAAGACATGCTGCATAATCCTTATGATATTTTTCGATCCATGATAACCACTTATCGTAAACTTCCTCTGCAGACATTCGGCTTATCATCTCTTTACTAATATCATTTAGCTTATCTATATCAAATAAAGCTCCGGAATTACTCATCTTTTCTAGAGCTAATGTATAATCAAGATAAGAACTTTGTTGATGTTCCTTCGCCCATTCCTCGAAGTTTGAATTTAATATCGTTAGAATATAAAACCAGAGAGCTTCCGGCAAATACCCCTCTTCCTGATAATAGGATAATGCCAATTCTGGGTCTTTCCGTTTAGAGAGTTTCCGTTTGGATGTACCATCCATCTTCATTAAAGTAGCAGTATGACAATAATGTGGCTCCTTCCATCCAAAGATATCAAATAACTGAATGTGCATTGGAAGGGAGGGAATCCATTCCTCACCACGAATAACATGGGTGGTTCGCATCAGATGATCATCAACCACATGCGCGAAATGATAGGTTGGAATCCCATCCGATTTTAAAAGGACAAAATCCAATCGATTTGCTGGCATAGTCAAGCTTCCTCGAATATCGTCTTTTACAGTAATATAAGTCTCGTTTGCATCGGCCCGGAAACGCAGTACATATTCATCTCCTTGTTTTAATTTTAGCTTAATTTCATCCAAAGTAAGACTTTTACAGGACGCCCAGGATCCATAATATCCAAGATCCTTCTTATCCTGCATCTGTGTTTCCCTTATTCTTTTTAGCGTATCTTCGCTGCAAAAACATGGATACGCCAAACCCCGCTCAACAAGAACCTTTGCAAATACATGGTAAATATCTTTTCTTTGTCGTTGTCTATAAGGACCATAACTTCCGCGATCTCCATCCATCACAGCGCCTTCATCGAATTGAATTCCATAAAATTTCATTGCAGTTATGATAGTCTCAACTGCACCGGATACCTCACGTTTGTTGTCGGTATCTTCAATACGAAGATAGAAAATACCTTCACTCTGATGTGCCAGTCGCTCAGCGATGATGGCATTATATAAATTACCAAGATGGACAAATCCCGTTGGACTGGGTCCAATCCTTGTTACTTTTGAATTCTCACTTAACTCCCTTTTTGGATATAATTTCTCCATATCCTCCGGTGTCCTCTTAACATCTGGAAATAGTAAATCAGCCAATTCTTTACTCATATAATTGCTCCTTTCATAAAAATCCTTATTAATTTGTTTTTCTCTAATTAAATGAACGCAAAAAAGCCCTAAACTTATCATAAGTTTAGGGCGAACTATTGTCCGTGATGCCACCTAAATTCAAAGTAGATACTTTGCACTCAATCGGTACAGATCCTAATCGATACCGCTTTCCGTATAACGGCGGAACTTCCGGTAGCACCTACTCAGAGTAATCCTTTGGGCTTACAGCTCCGAGACCTCTTCTATATTGCTGTCGTAAAGACTCTCAGCCTGGAGATTATATCTCAATCTCCCCGTCTTCTCTCTGTGAACGTTGGCGAATATATACTCTTTCTCTTCATCGCTTTTTTCTATTGTAAGATATCGTATCATACGCACCATATATTGTCAATCAATTTACTAGGTGAGTTAGACCAGACTATATTTTTAAGTAATTCGTTTATATTTAAACGATATCTCTAATAAAATCCCCTCCAAAGCATCCATTCAAACATAACCATCAGGATATTACTTTGAAAACGCACCTTTCAACTACTTTTTGGTTCCAAGTTCATATCATTGTAATTGGTTTCGTAAAATCCAACTGATCACCTTCATGTTTCACATCCGTCGACTTATAGAGAAGATGTGCTTCGTAATAAGATACCAAACATTTTCTCGTTTGAAATCTAAAACTATTCTTATTTTATCTCAAAACCTGCCTCTTTCATTCGATCTTTTAATTCTTTATTATAATCATCTTTACTAGGGCTGCACCACTCCTTAAAAAAGTAATCCAAATAATGAGGATGGGACTCATCCATATACTGCGGATAGATCTGATCGTAGATCTTAATGATTGAATCATGTCCCTCTTCCCGTAAGGAATGATATTGGTTATGATGAACAATATATTCCTGTGGAAGTCGATTCATCTGCTCATTCCGAGGTATATCACGGTATCCAAATAATACTGCCATAACTGCAATGCAATATTTTTCCGGGAGGTTTAATCTCTTTACGATTTCACTTTGATTTTGTCTCAATACACTATTGGTGATAACCGTATCGATACCCAGAGATGCGGCTGCGATTACAGCTGTCTGTGCCAAAGCAGACACATCAAAGATACCCGATATAATGTCATACCAATTATCTGTTCCCGGCTTATATTCATATCCCATATGATGTGCTGTCTCTATGATGCGATTATAGTCCAGACAATAGACAATTGCATACTTTGCGGTGGTTTTATTAGTTATCAGTGTAAGCAATTCTTTGTCATCAATATAAATCATGCTGTACCGTTGGACATTGCTTGCATTTGCTGCTTTCATACTATGATCAATGATGCATTTTATTAATGGTTCCGGGATTTCTTTATCAGTAAAGTCATTTCTTGCACTTCGTAACATACTGATTGTCTTAAGTGTATCATTCATATGAGTTTCTCTCCTTATCCTTACTGTATCCTGAACTACCTAACTTAGCTGAAATCGCTTCTGCTTACATAAACACATATCTTTTATTCGTTATCAGGAGCTCCTAATACACATTTTTAATTGATTAAATATACAGATCCTAATTCATCCTAATGTATATACCAACAAATAAGCAATTTGTTACTTTGTAATATTGTTAATATAAATGTTATTCCTAATATAAATAACTATTATTTTCCATTTTTAAATGTTAGAATAAACAACATTATATTTTAGTAGGAACAAACTTAAAAAGCATATCATAGATAATTTTCTCTAGGATATACTTTTTAAGTTTTGATTTACTTTATTTCATTTTAGAAATATTTTTATCATATTAAGCTTTTTGTGTCATCTCGTTCAATGATAACAACTTCTACACCTTTTTCATCTAATCTCTTTAACTGTTCCTCCGGTGCATCCCAATCTGTTATTAATAAATCTAATTTTTCTACAGGACATATGCTGACGATAGAGTCAAAGCCTATTTTTTCGGTTGGATATAACCCTACAACACATTTGGAACTTTTGATAATGGCATTCCAAACATGAATGGCATCTGTACGCTGTATTGATAATCCAAACTCAGCGGAGATGCAGGCCGATGTAATAAAGCACTTATCAAATCGCATTCTCTTGATTAATTCAACAGCAAAGGCATCATAACAGTTCCCCTTATGATCCATCTCCCCACCAGCCAAAATCACACGAATATTATTTTTCTTTCTAAGTTCTTCGGCTATGATGATCGAATTTGTTACAACAGTGAAGGTAAAATTGTTCGGTATCCATTGAGTCATCAAGTATCCCACCGATGCTGATGTAATAAATACAACATCCCTTTCTTTAATCATGGATACCGCCTTTTTAGCTATCTCATTATAATTTTCTTTCACTTCTGCAATATCTTTTCCCGTCATCATAGGTGGCTTAGAAAATCCAATCTGTCGAATCGGTAACGCTCCTCCATGAGTCCTTTTTAGAAGCCCTTGTTCTTCCATGATGCGTAAATCTCGTCTTGCAGTATCAAAAGATACTTCAAACTTTTCCTGTATTTCACTGGCAGAAATTCTTCCATTTTTCTCAAGATAATCAAGTATAGCTTGATGTCTTTCTTCAATGAACAAAGATATAACCTCCTTGTGAATATCGTTAGGCGTCGACTTCCTACATTCACATTATATAACACTTATTCACATATGGCAACTAATAGTTGTAATTATTAGGTAACATATATATCTTACATTCACACTTTTTAACACTAATATTATACTCTTGTCCTGATACCCCAGTTAAAGAACTTGTAAATCCTTATACGTGCATTTTATTTATTCTCTATAATTTTGTCACCAAAACGTTTATCATAGAATACTTCTTTATCCAGATCATAATTCCTTCCGTTAAAATATCTACCAGAATGAACTACGAACTCTAAAACAGTATAATCCTCGTCTTCGACCCCTTTGGGATAATATTGGACATCTGTATCATGCCATAATAACTGTTTCGTATCATGATCACGATGTACGATCATATCACCGTTTAACATTAGTCCTTTGAAATTCACGGAATCGCTAATATATACACATGTTTTAGGTCTTTCACTTAATAGTTGAACGTGATTTGAAGATGTATTTGATGAAAAATAGAACGTAGAGATCCCTTTGTGAAAATTACAAAATACCATTTTCGTTTGTGGCCTATCCTCATCATCAATGTAAGAAATATGAGCAAAGTGCGTTCTCTGTATTAGATTCCATAATTCATCCTTTAAATCATCCATATCTTTATTCATGATACAACCTCCTAAATTTACTATTTATACTCTTAATTTACAAGTCATAAATCGTATAGTTAGATTATTTCCCATGGTTTTGTTCTTCCCATTTTTGTAGGTTCCCCAATACATGCTGAAGATCATTATCGAAAGTTTTAATTGTTTCGTCCGAAAAGCCTTCATAGAATATTTGATTCATCAGAGCAGTTACTTCGTCGTATTTACTATTTAATGATCTAGCTTTATCAGTAAGCGTAATCAGTATTTGTCTGCGGTCATTCGGGGCATTATTTCTCTGAATGTATCCGCGTTCTTCCATACGATCGAGCATTGTTGTAAGAGATGTCTTTGCAAGAGATGTTCTAGCCCCAAGCTCACTTATAGGGAGATTATCTTGCTGCCATAGCACGTACAGTATACGTCCTTGGGGGCCATTAAAGTCGTCAATACCATTATTCTTCAACAATTTGTCAAATATCCTTCCCTGTATCTGTTTGATTTGAGATACTATAAAACCGCCACGGGTCTTTTCAATCATACGTTTATCCTCCTATATAGTATAGTCCTATATAGGACTAATGTCAAGAAATAATTTACATTTTTAATATAAGGTTTTTTACTAAGTATCACTTTCGACCTTTTTAGGAGTTTCATAAACAGTTGTTTATGGATTTATAAATATGCAATTTAACTTTTCACCCATTCTTTTTTATCTTAGTATGGGTTCTGTCGGAAATGTTGGTGTTACCCCTTATACCTAATAGCTACTGATTTATTGCTCCTTCATTGAATTTATACACTTAATATTATCTGTTAAGGTTTCAATCTACCTATGACTTCGATATAAGGTATAATCTTGAATTTCTCTGACAAATCCGGATTTCGCCATGGCACTTATTGCTTCTTGTGGATATTGTTTTACTACCACTCGACTTACCATTGAATATATCCGTTGCCGATCATAATCCTGTTTAAACACGAGCATTGCCTCCTCTAAACTTGTAGGATCAAAAACTCGAAGCAACTTACCCTGCCGCTCGAATACGGCAATCGGAACACCAGCTTTTAGCGCAACTGCCGTTCCTGCTACATTAAGAAAAGAACGTCCTTCCATGTGTGGCAGACTTTTTCCCCACGGTTGAGCAGGATCAACAGCGGATAGCCATAGGATTTGATCCCGGGGTTGTTCCAGCTCCAGCATCACAGAACCATAGTCTTTGTCTCGTATAAACTGTACTCCCGATAAGCCTTCAATAAAATATCCTCTGCGTACTCGTCCAGTATATTCCCATACCCGAAGAGTCTCCAACGCTTTCCCCCAGGAAAGTCCTTGTATCGTTTCTCTGCATAGGATAAGTACCCGGTCAAAGGCTCGATTAAGCTGTTCCTCAATCGATAATTCTACTAGAGGACGAGTTATTTCCCATCGACCGGTGTTCATTACTTTTACTCTAGCACTTACGCGTTGCTTGACTGTACCTTTCTGCAGCTTATCCTTGTTCATCCATTGACGAACCGGTAAAAAACTATCTGCACAAACAAGCCCTTTTTCTGCCAGACCTAGTAACGTATCATAAGGTGATTCTCCATCCATAAGGTTCGTCAGTCTTTGCATAAAACTAGCCCCTCGTTTAAACAGAGCTTCGTATATGATTCGCTCATTTCCCTCTAAAGACTCTACAACTTCAGTAAGATCCGCTTCCCAATTGATATCATCATAACGATGAAAGCTTAGTTCTGAATTATGGATACGCCAGAATAAGTTACCTTGAGCTAATAATGTATCCAAAAGCTCAGGACGATACCCTTTTACTCTTGCAGGTAAAAGGATACTCTCCCACAATGCCGGTAGATAAGCTTGGTCAGACAAATCTTTTATTGTGATCTCCAATTGCTCACCGGCAGCTGCGGTGATACGCATCCTATCAGTTAATAACGCAGCGTATCGATCCGGTGGCATTGTCTTTATTTGCGACCTCCGACTTTTTACTGTTTCCTTCTGTGCCCTTTGATACAGTTCTGCATGATAATACTGCCCATCTTGTGCGATTACACTTTTTTGATCACATAATGCTGACAGTAATTCTTTCGCAGTATCTTCTGTCCAGATATATCGATCGCCTAATTGCTCTGGTGTTTGCGCTCCCTTATACCTAAGAACTCTCAAAACGATCTGCAATCTAGCTTCTCTATCTCCATGAAGTAGTGCCGAATTGTATTGCTCCATATGTTCTGCTGCAATCCACAGACCCGGTTCGATATAGTTCACCTGTTCTTTTCGAATAAGTGACTCTAGCCAATCAATCGGAACATCCAATTCCCCCGCCATTAAATCTCCTTCTATCATAAGAAGCGAGTGCAATTGTTTTTCATCCTCCGGCATGCGTACTCGTTCCGATACACGTGCCAGCTGTTCCGGAGCCGGGGGAATCATCTGAACCTTTTGGAGTGCATCTCCTACGGCATGGTAAATTCCCATCGGTGTCGGGGTATAATCATACATCATAGAGGCCTCAGTTTGCTGTCTTAAAGGAAGTGACATCGGAGACGGCAGTTCGAGATGTAATTCACGAACCTGGATGGTACCGGTCTTTATTCCGTTTAAGACAAACTCTAACCCCGATAAATCCCAATAATCCTCAAGGCACTCTCGCTTTGTCTCACGAATGAGTGGGTGATTCTCAAATCTAACAATAGAATCCAACATATCAGCACTCCGAATTCGTTGCAACCATAATGGTTGTCGTCCAGTCTTACGAACACCCATCATTAGTGCATGAGCAACATTATAACGAAAGGTCATATTAAATATAGGTGTTGCTGGCAGCAGTGCTTCCAAGACTGTTCTTGCTGTTTCTGGATTTATCCGTTCTAGCAGACCTTCCGGGAGTTCACTTCCTTCATAAGGAAATAATAAGAATCCATCATCATCCTCAACATAACTGACATTCGTATTCATTTGTTGTTTTACTGCTTCTAAGGTTAAGATTGCTAATGGTGCATTAATCTGTCGTCCAAAGATAGAATGTACCATCAATTGGTGATTCCCATTACTATCGCAAAAATGTTCTACAATAATTGTTCGGTCGTCTGGTAGCATTCCGGTCGCCTTAATTTGTCTCGTTAAGAAATCCTCTGCTCCTTGGGCCGAAGTATCATCAAGCCCCAACTGATCAAGTTCCTCCAGTAATAATCCCTTTTCCGCAGCATAGCCCAGTCTTCTTAAGATAGAGCCAAACGCCATTCCTGTCAGTAAGCTGCGTCCTTTGGTATCCCCATTCCAGAAAGGCATACGAGCCCCATAGGCTGAAGAAGGACTAACAATCACAGTATCCTTCAAAAGACTGCTAATCTGCCAAGCGAAAGATCCCAGAAGAAATCGGTCCCCAATGCGGGATTCAAAGACAAACTCTTCGTCAAGTTCTCCCAGCTTAACACCATTCTCTGTTTTAACCGTATATAATCCTTTGTCCGGTATTGTACCACCTGCAGATACAGCAAGCATCCGACTATAAGCATCTCCTTCTACGTGGTCATGGATGCGATCATAGAGAATTCTAGGTCGAACCGGTATATTTCGTTGATGTTCATAATCACCGGCTAACATACATAAAACGTCTCTAACATCCTCCTTCGTAATAGATTGAAAAGGATAGGCTCTTGGTAATATCTCCATCACTTCATCCAAATCATAGCCCTCTCCTGTCGCCATAGAAACTAGATGTTGTGCAAGAACATCCAGACATAATTTTGGTGGACGGGAATGTTCTACTCCTCCCCACCTGGCAACTTCTGCAGTTAATCCACTGTATAAACTCTCCGAAGCAGTCCTAGGAAATATATGCATTATACTTGTCCTACCAGGATTATGTCCCGCACGACCCAATCGTTGCATCGTGCTAGAGATGGAACGGGGGCAACCAATCTGAAAAACCTGGTCTATATCACCTACATCAATACCAAGCTCCATGGATGATGTAGCGCACAATAACCGGAGCTGTCCGTTACGCAGGGAAGATTCTACTTCAAACCGTTGTTCTTTTGATAAACTTCCATGATGCGTCCTAGCAAACCCTTCGCCTGCGAGTTGATTCACATAATAGGATAGTTTTTCGGAATAAGCTCGCCCATCCACAAAGGCAATCACACTATTTTCTCCCACACAATGTTCATATACAGTGCTGGCCATAGCCTGCCAAATAGGATTATTACCGGCTGGTTGTTGTTTCGGTCTAGAACTGGTAATTAAAATCTTAACTTCTTTGTGCATCTTTGGCGCTATAATTGTTACTGGTTCTGGCGATAGATATTGTGCTGCTATAGTTAGCGGCTCTATGGTGGCTGATAAACCAATTCGTTGTAGTGGATTTTGGCAAAGAAAGTCTAAACGAGCTATGGAAAGCATTAGGTGTGCTCCTCGTTTGGAGTCAATCATCGCATGAAGCTCATCAATGATAATCGCTTTTGCTGTACGCAGCATCGTCTGTCCAGACTTGCTGGTCAGCATGAGATAGAGGGATTCCGGTGTCGTTATCAGTATATGCGGCGGAGATTTGATCATCTTACGCCTTTCACTCTGAGGAGTATCTCCGGTACGAATCCCAATACTTAAATCAAAGGGTGTACTACGAGTTACATTACTAGAGATTCGTTCTTCTTCAAAAATTCCTGCCAGAGGTCTGCGAAGGTTTTCGCGAATATCACCTGCCAAAGACTTTAAGGGAGAAACATAGATAAGGTGAAGCTCTTCCTTTAGGCTACCCGCCCGAGCCTGAGCCTTTAGCCTATCAATGAATACTAAAAATGCTGACAATGTTTTACCTGTACCAGTTGGTGCCGATACCAGAGTATGTTTTCCGGATGCTATGGCAGGCCATGCTGCTTCCTGGACGGCAGTCGGTTTCCCCAAAGTCTTTGAAAACCAACCTGCGGTATATTGATCAAATAAATCTAAAGTATGATTCATGTCCCCGTTCTTAACCCCATGTAACAATTGCAGTATTTAGGGTTGTCCTTTCTAAATCGTCTGTAAATAGATATGTGATAACAGTCATATATTGCATCATTACCATTATTATACATTATAACAAACTTATACTCAATGTACTTATTCGTATTAATTATAGTCACTGAAATCTACCTAACTATCGTATTACATCCATGATTTCGGGTATCTTCAATTTATTTTATATAAGAAATGAAACCTACCTTTATGGAAACCGAAATAATTCAGAAAGTAAAACGATTTATAAGTTCACACCACCATAAAATATAGTTGTAATTTATCTGCAAAAATGATGGCAACCTTCCAAACCTGTGACTACCTGCATAACACGCAGTTTAATCACCAATACAACAATAAAAAACCGGAAACTCCTTTCGGAATTTCCGGTTTATAAAATTCTTATATTATTTTTTCTTAGTTATTTAGCAACAGTAACAGGTACCGTCTGGGTTGTATTCCATATTGGAGATGAATTTCCTGCAGCATCCATTAATAAAGAACCTGGTGCAACAGATAATACGGTTGAGGATCCAAATCCACTTAAACCTAATTGATCTCTCCATCCTAATTTAATTAATATCTGACCTTCGCTTTGAATAATACCAGTAGATCCAGCATTTGCATCGTTTGTTAACTGATAGGTTTTACCTAATGTGATATCAAATAAAGATATTTTGGTAACGTCAACTTTATCATCTTTGGAACCTGCCTGAGTTACATTCAGATAAATAGCACTACCTGATACACTATAAACTGCTGAATTAACACTTGCTAATGTTGGTGCAACATAATCTACAGTTAAAGTAGGATTGGATGCTGTACTCACAACCTGCTTATTACTTGCATTATAAAGCTTTACAGTTACTACTCCACCGGCTGGTACTGCATTTTGAAGCTCTGCATTGGTTGGTGTATCATCGGAAGTGGTAAAGGTAACCGCTGTATCAGTTGCAGAAATTAAGGAATCAACTGCTACTAACTTAGATCCAACATAAAGTTCAGCTCTTCCTCCTGTTGCTTGACCTGCTGTAATATTTGCAGATGCATTCATAAATAATGTGGTAGTATTCAGAGTGTTTGCAATTGCATTAGGGCCAATCGGAGATACAGTAACATTGGTAGGTGCAGTTAAACCAGGAACTTCTACAACAACTTCGTCATCGTCTACATCTACTCGAACACCAAGTGTCTTAGCGATGTACTTGATAAGTACAGTCATTTTCTTACTGTTCTTTGCAGTGAAAATACCTGATTTGGTATCCTCAACACCATTTACAGTTACAGTTTTGTTAATAAAGTTAATTACGATGGTATTGGTATCTTTTACTACAGTTAATATAGCTGTCTTCTTATCGAATGTAACAGTTGCTCCCATTCCTTTGGTAATAGGACGAATAGGAAGTTTATAATAACCATACTTTATTACCGGTGATCCATCGATTTTAAACTCCTGTTTCTTTACTTTAATACTCTTTGTTTCACTCTTTGTTTCACTCTTTGTTTCACTCTTTGTTTCTTTTTGTGATTCTTTCTTTGTTACACTCTGTGTAACCTGTTTCACGTTTTTCTTTGCTGCATGATCTGATTTAGCCAATGCAGTTGTGGAGGTGGAAAATAATAATGTTGCTGCGATCATAATACTTAAGATTTTTTTCATGTTTTTAATGCTCCTTTCTTTGTCATACTATATATTTCGAATATGATAGAAAGAAAAATGGGGTAGGAGTGGAAAAAAATAAAAAATTTTCAAAAATTTATTGTAAATTTTTTCTCACACTCTAGTAATTTCTAGTCAGAAAATAAAATATACATATTTTATTCTATTTTCGTCTCACCGGTTTCGGGAATCGTAATATGATATAGTATATTCCATAACTTATGGAGCACTATCATGGCAGTAAGTGACATTTGTTATTCATGTCAAAATAACACTTCAAAATCTGAGGTTCAAACAGAGCAATATAAACCCGATTCCTACTCCATTACTGTAAATCTGACACAGCATAAACTCACCCTATTCAAAAATGGTAAGGTATTTAAATCCTATCCTATCGCTATCGGAAAGCCATCCACTCCGACTCCCAGAGGTACTTATCGGATTATAAATGAAGCTATTAATCCAGGTGGTCCTTACGGCGCCCGTTGGCTGGGACTGAGCGTACCGGGAGGTGGCTATGGTATTCATGGAACTAACAATCCCAGATCCATCGGCAAAAATGTCTCCAATGGCTGTATCAGAATGTATAATAATGATGTAACAGAATTAAGTAATCTTGTAGGTGTTGGTACCGTAGTAAAGATTATTTGAACACGAAAACGGTCTGCGATACTTCCCCTGACCATAGTCAGGAAGATTAGCAGACCGTTTTCTTTCATTTCTATTTATATCAGTAATAACAATCCTATATACATTACATCTAATCTAGATAATATAATTGCTTAAATCTTCTTGGAAATTCTTTATCATCGATTCAAATACAGCGATCTGACTCGTTAATTCATTAATTTGATCTACATAAATGGTTACATTCGAACTTGCTTCCTGTGTCGATGCTGAATTTTCTTCTGCAATAGCCGCAAGACTTTGGATACCGTCAAAGATGGTAGATATATTGTCTGCCTCTTTCTTTAAGTTCTGAGAGGTCTGAACCATGAGATCTGACACCACTTTCAATTGCTTATTGGATTCACTGGATACTAAAACAGCATCTCTTAAATTTTGATTTTCATGTTCCAGAACCCCATATTGGACATCAATATCATCAACTACATGATCAATACTGCCTACGAATTCCGTTAAGCTATTATTGATTTGACCAACTGCACCATTGGTTTGCTCTGACAACTTTTTAATTTCCTGTGCTACTACAACAAAACCCTTACCAGCTTCTCCTGCTCTTGCTGCTTCTATGGAAGCATTTAACGCAAGAAGATTAATCTGTTTTGCAATAGAAGAAACGATGGATACAATCTGAGTAATATTTGCCGCATTATCCTTTAAAGCATTGCTACTTTGCTTAATCTCAAAGAATTTAGCGAGTATGGTGTTGATTCCTGACGCAGTATTTTGAACATTACCAAAGCTTTGTTCAATACTTTCAACGGATACCTCAATTTTATCTTTATTCTCCTGACTTTCATCCGATATTTTTCTTACATTCTTGATACTATCATCCAGAACATAGATTGCCTTCTCCGTATCCTCTGCTTGTGTTACCGCTGCTTGCGCAACTTGTTCTAAAATATCCGTAATATCATTGGAGGCATCTTGCATCGTCTTAGAAATGGAAGAAAGTGAATGGTTAAAGATGAACATCTCATCAACAATCGCATTAAAACCAATAAAATCCTTTTGAACGCTTTTCTTAATCTCATTGATTTCTTTCATTAAGCTTTCATATTCATCCACAGATTCAAGATTTACTTCTTCAACAAAATTTCTATTGGTTAATTTCTTTAATTCCTTTTGTACTAATTTATTCGGTCTCTGTAGAAGCATAGCAGAAACTACTGATATAACAAAAGTCACGCCTCCCATTATAATGGTTTTGATTATATCATCTAAGGTGAGCAGAGAAAGTATTGAAATAACAAGAGTATTTACAATTGCTGACTTTACTGCAGTACTCTTAATAAACCCAAAGGATAGGATTTGATTTAATTTATATTTTTTAGTATATTTAATTTCTTTTTCAAACGATAATTTTAAACGAATCTCAGTATCAGACCTACCTAATTCCTCTACTTGTATATTCTCGTGGAAATATTGACCTACACCGCTGATTAAACCAATCAGATAATCCCCCATTCCACGTTTGGAACGATAGGTAAACGTTGCTTCCTTCGATGAAATTGGAACCATA
This sequence comes from Herbinix sp., assembly GCA_029238935.1. Taxonomy (GTDB): domain Bacteria; phylum Bacillota; class Clostridia; order Lachnospirales; family Lachnospiraceae; genus Mobilitalea. The sequence goes on along the minus strand of JAQZBN010000011.1, from coordinate 120,374 downwards.
TCAAGTCCCGGAGGAACTGCACCTTTGATTCTCTTAACTACAATCGCATGAACATCATTCATAGATTTTAAAAAATGATACGCGGATTCATGACGGAAAAACCCAGGATAGCTGGTACTGAATGTCTTTATATTTTGTTCTCCCATGGTAAACCAAATTTCCTTTGAACTCTTACCCAAGGAGGCTCCGATATGTTCAACAATCCCCTTTGCTATCTTGTCCTCAACATCCTCGAATGGAGTAAATATGTGATCAGTGGAAATATGATTACTTTTTAATGCATCATCAACAACTTTATTACCGAATAATTTTCTGCTGGATTCAACCCAGGTTGCTACAACTGTTCCTTTCATAGATGCTCTCCTTTATTCTTTTGTATTCATAAATCCAACAAATAACAGTTAAGGTTCATGAAAATAGTATTTATTCCTATTATACATCATAGGATTTATTTTGTCTTGTTATTTCTAAAAATTGTTTACAATCATTCTTTCTTTTTCTATAAAGTAAAATATTTTTCGATATGTTAACATAATATACTTATGTAATACCAAACATCAAACGCTTATGTAAAAAAACAGCCCAATTCGTATTCCTACGGATTGAACTGTATCTTTTTGTTTATTTAATCATACTTAGTAATTCATTTACACCAGCTTGGGTAGCTTTCTTAAAGAAATAATCATATCGAAAATAAATATAACCATCTACCAATCCTGTTTCTCTTCCATACTCCACCATTTTCTTTAAGATTTCCGGATCATTCTTCCAATCCGGTTCTTCCTTTGATCCAGCTTTGTAGGTTGCAATGCCGACATATACTTTTACATCTTCATTGGTTCGTAAAGCTAACCAACGATTTAGAATATCATCATAAGGAAATTTGCTGTGATTGAAGGACCAATAAAGCTGCGGGCAAATATAATCAATATATCCAGGTTCTGAAAGCCACTTTTCGATATCGCTGTAATAACGATCGTCCATGGTCAAGTAATCCAAAAATCCACCGGGACTTATTCCGAATTCAATTGTTTGATCCGCTTCTTTAATGCAGTCATATACTCTTTTAATTAAGTTATTAACATTATTCCGACGCCAGTCTGCGATAGACATGGCCTTCTTACCTGCATCCTTTTTTTCTTTCGCGTAAGCTTTATATTCCGTAGCATCAAAATTATTTGCATTGTTAGATCCTAGTGTTGGATAAAAATAATCATCAAAATGAATTCCGTCCACATCATAGTTTTCAACAATCTCGCGTATCCCTTCTTTAATTAAGTATTGAGCTCTTGCAGAAGAAGGATTATAGTATAATGCACCACCGAAAGATAAGACGTAACGATCATTGGTAACCACTCGATCTGTCAACCACTTTCTTGCCGGATTATCCTTGGATAGATAATTAACATCTGTGGTATTGTTCGTCACACGATATGGGTTAATCCACGCATGAAACTCCAGACCTCTCTCATGAGCTGCTGTTATCATATACTTCAACGGATCAAAACCGGGGTCCTTACCTTGAGTTCCAGAGATGTACTTTGACCATGGGAATTCTTCGGAGGGGTACATAGCATCTCCAAACGGTCTTACATGAACAACGACTGCATTCATATTCATCTCAGCGACACGATCAAACATTTCGTTAATCATAGCTTCGAAGCGTTCCTTCGTAAATCCTAACTGACCGGTTTCCGGATCCTTCAGACGATCATTAAATTCCAAATATGAAATCCATACAGCCTGAAACTCATCATTTTCCACTGTATCATCTTCATCCTCTTCTAAAATATCACTGGTTTCATTATCGGTCTCAATAGCGGTCTCATTACCGACCTCTCCTCCGGTTTCACCTTGGATTACATCGCCAATTGCATCTTCCGAATTCGTTTCCTCTGCTTGAACAGTCATAGCAGGTAACATAAATAGTCCAAGGAATAACAAACAGAAGACCAATCTACATAACTGACTCTTAACTCTGAGTATCATATGAATAACTCCTTCCACTCGATATTATTACAAACTCACCTTTATACTTTAATAATGAAACAATAAGGATTCCTATGTTTATGCTCTATCTTCCTGTCGGATATTGCTTAAATACAGAGCAAATAGTATCATAGATTACTTTTACCGCATCATCCTGGAAATCAGGATCTGTAATTAAAGCACGGTCTTGTGCATTGGATAAGAAACCTAATTCAATTAAAACAGCAGGAACTGTATTTCTATGTACTACAACAAACTTCGCAGTTTTCGTTCCTAATTTTTTCGTACCCAAGGCGCTCGTAAGATTATTAGTAAATAAATTAGCGAGCTTTTCGCTGGTCAAACCGGCACTATTTGCTTTGTTATTAGATGTAGAATAATAAACTTCCGTACCTCTAATCCCTGAAGAAGTGGATGCATTCATATGAAGACTTACGAACAAATCAGCTCCTACCTTGCTGGCAAAAGCCGCTCGGTTATCTAATGTAATATCATAATCCGCATCTCTTGTATAGTACACTTTCATTTCAGAGGAATTCGAGTTAAAGTACTTCTTACCTACTTCATAAAGGATAGCCAAATTAATATTTTTCTCATAAAAGCCACCATAATTTGCTCCAACTGCTCCTCCGCCATGTCCGGGATCTAATACAACGATGTTTTTATAGATATCTTTGGGATCATCTATATGTACATAGATATTCTTTTCATCGGTCACATAACGATACCCTTGAATCTTCGAGGTACAAATTAAAATTTCAGTCTTATTATTTTTAAATCGAACTGAGATATCACTAACCACTGATGATTTTTCGGTAATTGTATTTGCTTTAAAATACGCCGTGTAATCGCCTGGAATCGTAATAGCTATTTTCTTTTCATTATAATAATCAATATCAGATACCATCGTAGAGGTTACTTCCGTAGGTTTTGGAATCACAATCTCGTATTTTCCTTGCTCAACAGGTGTTTCTGGATCAGATCCAGGATCAGATCCCTGATTAGATCCCGAATTAGAACCGGAAGCAAAGGTAATTGTATAGTTATTTCCAGTCTCCGTCACCGAATACTCTGAATCGGAAGATAAACCAAGAATGACCTGCGTTCGATCTGCGGTTGTACCACTGATTTGAATATAACTTATCTTTTTAGTACCAGTAACTGAAGTGTATTGCTCACCAACCCCATTCAATGTATTGGGTAGATCTATCATAAGATAATTTTCCTGTTTTGTAACTGTTGCTTTCACAGCATCAATTCCTGTGAAAGTTATGTAATCACCTTGATTCGTTGTACCAATATTTACTTCAGATATTACATTTCTATAAATAGTAACATATAGGATCGTTTGATCCTCTGATAATCTTATGTCATAGTTCATCTGATCCGGTATGATGTTCAGATTAACTTTGGTACTCAGATCTTCCGCGTTAAATATTGAACTAATACTATTAACGATATTACTACTGGTACCCGGTGCCAGATACTCTTGTGGTGATGATATCATGCTTACAAATCCTATGGATAATATATGATCCTGATAATTCGTAGTAATTTTTCCATAAGGAACTGTATTTGTAATCATATAAGTCTCTGCATTTAAAGCAGTATTGCTATAGTCTCTTGCAATAGAATAAAGATAGCCAGTATTAACAAGCTGGTCCTTGTTAAGTTCATGAATACCTGAACTCTTGAGGATATTCAACGCGGTGGATTTAAAATCATAAAGTGAACTGTCACTTTCATTCACTCCATCATCACCAAGCTCTGGTTCAGAACCGGAACCTCCATTATTGCTTTCTCCTTTTCGTGAGGTAATCACTGATGTCCTAGTTGTGTTATTCCATTTGTAATCATATCCAAGATTTGTTGCTGTATTGCTTCCTGGAACCATGATGTATGTATTATTATCTTCCCAGTTTTTCACAATCATTGGTGCGTTTTCTAATTTAATTGTCTTTCCATTCAGGGTTGCTGTTTTACTACCAATTGTCATGATAAGGGTATTGCTTCCTTTGGTTAACGTAACTGTTTTCTTTGACGAATCATATTGATAGGTTGCACCAATGGACGAATCAGAAAAAACTTTTTTTGCACGAAGCATCGCTGTATTATTTACGATAATACTTGGCATAGTACCCAAAGAAATGGATTTTCCATCAATCGTAACTTTACCCTGTGCACCTGTATACTCAAGCTTTTTACCACCATCATAGGATAAACCAATGGAAGTTTTCGTGATGCTTACTGTGCCAGTGCTTTTATTCCAGACATAGGAATAACCCAAGGTTTCAGCTATAAACCGGGATGGTACTAGTATCTTAGAAATATTCTCTGATACATATTTCACTCTGGTTGGAGCTTCTGGCAGGGTGACCGCTTTACCATTAACATAACCAGTCTTACTATATAAGGTCATCTTAATCGTAATCCCATTCTTAGAGATCGTAATTTCACGACCATCCGATACATATTCACAATTTGCATCAATAGGTGATTGTTCAAAGATATCAGTATAGGGAACCAATGCTATATTATTAACGAGAATACCCGGAGTACGGTCTACGCTGATCTTTTCTTTATTCAAAGTTACCTTAACCTGTAAATCGGTATATTTGAATTCCTTCTTCGTTCCATAATCATAGAGTGTAATCGATGATGCTGCTTCTGCCTCTGTGATCGGTAGAAATGCGATTAGAAATGCAACTGCTAGAATGCAGCTGATCCTTAATACTAATAATGTAGAAATGTGTTTTTGTTCCTTGGTAGAATGCAATATACCGTGGACTATCTGATGTAATTTTTGTCTCATATTCTGTCTAACCTCCTAAATCTGCTAATCATATGAAACGGTCTCTTGGTTACCTAAACTTTCTTATATGCACTAAATATTACAATAGTGTTAATAAGTGTTAAAACTGTGTCATACAGAATTTTTTTCATGAAATAATTAATTTTACCAAATTACAAAATTATATGACATATATGCAAGAACGTAATAATAGAAATAGTAACAAAAAACAATGAAAAATGACCATTCCACTGTTGTAGTATGTAAATCTTCCGGAAAGTTACAGCATTCTACAATCGTCTCATGTTTCTCTTAGAAACATTGAATTATAAAGACCAAGGGAAATATGGTTTAATATTTATTCTACGTTTATAGAATTTATAATCCGGTAGAAATTATGTTAAATGAAGTATTATAAAAGATCTAATATTTTCATTCCCCATCCAATGTGGTATAATATCAAATAAATGAATTAATGTAAGGGGATAACAATTCAAATGAAGTTACAGCAATTACTAAAGTTTACGAGAAAAGCGATTGACGATTACCACATGATTGAAGAAGGTGATAAAATCGCTGTAGGTGTTTCAGGAGGGAAGGACTCCTTAACCAGCTCCCAGTGATTAAGAACCCCTGCCCGGTGGATGGTTATACTAAGCGTGAATATGTAAAGCAGTTGATAAAGACCTTGAGTCTTGAAAATGAAGGACTGAAAGAACGTTTATTCCATGCAGTACAAAGTGGTACTCGTCCCGATTGGATAAAGCCCTTTGCAACACCAAATATTATATGAACATATATCTCCTAAAATAACATAAAAGTACCTTATCATTTAAATGAATTAATGGAATTGAGACAAATAATATAAGTAATAGCCGTTTCTAATGTCCTAGGATGAAATCTAGATTTTATATCAAGTTCTAACACATATGTATGCTAACTTTCTAAAACTCGCATATATATCTTTTACAAATTTAGTTTTGTTATATAATTTTTCATAATAAAGTCTACTATAAATTAGAAATTCACTTATTAATATCTGATTATAAGATCAGTTTGAAGGAGTACATATGGCTGAACATAATTATCACGAACAAGTTAATATAGATAATGCGGTCCGATTGAGAGAATTACAAAAGAATTTACCTACCTTTTGTAAAGATTTTTTCCGTGGTATTGAGCCAACCACTTCCTCCCGTACCAGAATTGCTTATGCATACGATCTCAGGGTATTCTTTGATTTTTTACTGCAGAATAACCCCACTTTAAAAAACACTTCAATTACCGAAATTCAAAGAGATGTTTTAGATCAGATTAAGCCGATCGATATTGAGGAATATCTCGAATACTTAACCTATTATAGGACTGAGGATATGGAACGGGTGAACGCTGAGAATGGAAAAAAAAGAAAGCTAGTATCCTTACGCAGCTTCTATAACTATTTTTATAAGAAGGAAATGATAACGACCAATCCTGCCGCATTAGTAAACGTGCCAAAGCTACACGAAAAGGAAATTATCCGTCTTGATATCGATGAAGTAGCAAAGCTATTGGATGAAGTAGAGTCAGGCGTAAATATGACGAAGACGCAGCAAAAATTCCATCAGAAGACAAAGATCAGAGATTTAGCAATGATGACTCTTCTACTTGGAACCGGAATACGTGTGTCCGAATGCGTGGGGTTGGATATCAACGATGTAGACTTTGAGAATAATGGCATAAAGATAAGAAGAAAAGGTGGTTATGAGGTTATTATTTATTTTGGTGAAGAGGTTCGTGAAGCTTTATTGATGTATTTGGAAGAACGAAATCAGATTGTTCCTGCTGACGGTCATGGTAATGCTCTCTTTCTCTCCATGCAGCAGAAAAGGATTAATGTCCGATCTGTGGAAAACTTAGTGAAGAAATATGCTTCCATCGTAACAAAATTAAAGAAGATTACGCCCCATAAGCTTCGAAGCACCTACGGAACAAGTCTCTACAGGGAAACCGGCGATATTTATCTTGTTGCTGATGTTCTCGGCCATAAGGATGTTAATACAACAAAGAAACACTATGCTGCGATTGAAGACAGTAGACGTCGCGGTGCTGCAAAAGTGGTTAAGTTGAGGGAAAAGGATTCATAAAATAATAGCTTAATGTGAGATATTGTTAAATCAAAGGTTAATGTATTCATCTCTTTCTATTTTTTCAATTATACCGGATGATTCTTCTTACTATCGATTTTGCAGATACTCTAAAAACTTTTTTACAGCAAGTGAAGCTGTTTTTCTATCGCGAAGAGCCAGACCGATTTTACGATACGCAGGCACATCAAGCTCTTTCGCAATAATGTGGTATGGTATACGTTTTAATATCAGCTCTGGAAGAATACTTACACCAAGTCCCTTTTCCACCATGGACATAATGGCATAATCATCCCATGTAGTAAAGCGGATTTTTGGTGTAAGATTGCTTTTCTCAAAGATAGCGGAAATCTCTGCTTTCGCTCCTTTTTCCAATAACATAAAAGGTTCTCTGCATAATTCTCTGATTGGAACCATATCAAGTTGTGCAAGATAATGATCTTCCGGCAAAATCGCTAGAAGTCTGTCCTGTTCTAAAAAAATTGTCTCGAATTCGTTTGATGTAGGTAATCTCAAAAAGCCACAATCAACACGCCCATCAGCAATCCATTCTTCAATTTCTGTGTAATCTCCCAACAGCAATTCATAATCGATGTTCGGGTAGTCGTTCTGAAACGATTGAATCATATTAGGTAGCCAATGGGTGGCTACACTGGAGAAAGTGCCAATGCGGATCAGCCCCAATGAAAGACCGTTTAAATCATCTATTTCCATTTGCATTTTATCAAAAGTTTCACATATTGCTTTTGCATGCGGCAGAAGCCGTAAACCATCTGAAGTAAGCCTTACACCAGTATGATTTCGCTCTAACAGATATACATTCCATTCCTTTTCAAGGTCATGAATCATACGACTAATCCCTGACTGGGAATAATTCAGAATCTGGGAGGCTTTGGTAAAACTTCCATATTCAACAGTTTTTACAAATGCCATATATTTTTGGATATTCATTTCCATAGTTTTACCTCTGTATCTGAAATTGTAATAATTATTATGATTAATATTCGCTTTTGTACTCTTACAAAGGATGATAGACTATAAAAGGAATTTTAGCAAGCAGAAATGGAGGACAAATAAATGATATATGTTAGTGAAATTATGAATGATAAACCAAAGACATATGATAATGAATTGAGAAGAAAAGTATATGAAATGTTGGAACAATTGGATATTCCTTATCAAAGAGTTGATACAGATGAGGTCATAACCATGGAGGACTGCATTGAAATCAATAGGATATTGGATATGGAAATGGTAAAAACCTTATTTTTATGCAACAGACAGCAGACAGAGTTTTATTTGTTCATTACTAGAAGCGATAAACCATTCCGTTCAAAAGATTTTAGCTCGGTTATGGGAATATCCAGAGTTTCCTTTGCTCCGGTAGAAAAAATGGAAGAAATGATGGGGACCATAATTGGAGCTGCTACTGTATTTGGTGTTTTACTAGATCAGAATAAACAGATCCAAGTGGTATTTGATAAAGAGGTTGCTAACAATAAGTGGTATGGCTGCAGTGATGGCGTAACCACAGGTTATATGAAAATTGAAACAAATCGTATCTTAGAAGATTTTCTTATATTTGCAAAGCATGAAGCAAGAATTATTGAGGTGTAGTAATGAAACATTATCATAATAGAATTGTCGTCAAAGCGGGTACTTCTACCTTGACAAATGAGCTGGGACAAAGTGACTTACGCTCCTTTGATCGGTTGGCTTGTGTGCTATCTGATATTCATAATATGGGATACGAGGTCATCCTGGTATCCTCTGGAGCGATTGCTGTTGGTGCAAACAAACTAAAAATGAAAGAAAGACCACAGAGTTTACGTCTGAAACAGGCAACTGCTTCTGTCGGCCAATGTAAGATTATGTTTCTTTATGATAATTTTTTGGTGATTACGATAAGACGATTGGACAAATCCTCTTGAATGCTGATGATATCAAACAGGATGAGAAGAAGGAAAATCTGATCAATACATTTGATTCATTGCTAGAAATGGGAGTGATTCCTGTGGTAAATGAAAATGATTCTGTAAGTTATACAGAGATTGAATCGTCAGAACGATTATTTGGTGATAACGTATGCTATCAGCCGTAGTTGCAGTGTTGTGTCAAGCATCGAAATTGATAATATTATCTGACATTGACGGATTTTATGACCGAGACCCAAGACTGTATCCTGATGCAAAGTTAATTCAGAAAATTGAAAACATTGATGACAAGGTTTATAAGCTTGCCGGTGGAGCGGGCTCACGTCGTGGAACAGGGGGAATGAGAACAAAGATTCTAGCAGCATCACTTGCGATGGATCAAGGAATTAATGTAATCATAACGAATGGAAAAAGACCTGAGGAACTCTATAAGATAATTGAAGGAAAATGTGTGGGAACGTTGTTCCAGGGGAAGGAATAAGTTGTGCACTAACTGTTACCTTTATTTTTCTTCCATAGGAAAACTACCAGTTCAGACAGTCACAATCTATGGATATCTGGAACCAATTTCAGCTTTTATTTTGACTAATATAATATGGCATATAAGAACTTCATTATTACAAGTAATTGGAGCTGTGTTATATAAAACCGTGATACCTAATACTATATGTTTATGAACTTTTTTCAGGGAACCTCTATTCAGAAGTTCCCCTGATTTTCCTTATATCCATTTCTTCTTACTATTAGAAAGCACTTGGCTCGTAATTATTCCACCTTATTCCCCATCATCAAGTCTAACCTTCATAGAGTCATAAAGTCCAAGGATACTCCCGGTTACGACGGAGCGGTTCTCAATGTCAATATTAGATACCGATGAATATGTTTCATCTTTATCGATAACATCGATTGGATATTTTTCCACAAAATATTCCTCACCTAAAGCCCCTCTCTTTTTATCCAGTACATAGATAAAAGGGGTTCCGTAATTATCGTCGATACAAGAATTTCTTATTAGAGTTTGCCCGGATTCAGATTTATAATCAATAATCATTTGAGTACTCTCATTGTTTTTTAGCGGAACTCCCGTGGTGTCATCAAACATAACCGTCAGTTCTATTTCGCCACTCTCATTGATATCTTTCATATTAATTACAATCCCAGTAAAGCTGGAGCCGTTCACAGTTACAGTTGCTTCCGTGCCTAAAGTAATGTAACCAGGGTTTTCCTTTATCGTATAAACTGCTTCATAAGTTTGCTGTTGCATAGAAATGCGTATAAGCTCCGTATCCTCCGTAGCATGTACTTTCTGACCAATTTTCGCATTAATTACTTCGATGATTCCTGCATGGCTTGACCTTATTTCGATGAATCTCTCTTCTTCCAAGGAATTTTCTTCTTTCAAGGAATACTCCTCTTCTGTGGAATTCTCATCTTCTATGGAATTCTTATCTTCCATGGAATTTTTATCTTCCATCTTCTCAGTATCATTTTTTATGGTTACCAACAGCTCACCCTCTTCGACATACGTTCCTTCATTAACCAAAATATCAAAGACCTCACCTTCTGTTGGAGGGTATACATAATATGTTTTCGTTTTCACATACCCTTCTGCATGAAAGCTTTTTTCAATCCGCCCCTTCTCAGGGTAACTTACAGATACTTCGGGCAACCTTGAATTATACAATGTTTTTGAAAACAGAGTTAAAAATACAACCAATACTATAAATAACGACAGCAAAACACGGGATATTATTTTCATGTTAGCAACCATGCCTCTCTTTAAACAGTAATTGAGAAAACTTCTATTCTTTTAATCCTGAATTTTGGATTCCTTGTGCAAGATAATCAAAACCATTCATGTAGACAAGAAGCGGAAACAGCATATAAAACGCCGACGCAGCAAATATAAATCCGGCGTTGCTTCCGGGCATGTCTGCCAAAAATACCGACAGCGGTTGCCGGAAAGCCTCATTAATAAATATAATTGCTTGGTCAACAACATTCCAGTATTCAATGAAAATAAGAATAGATAACGACATTAAAGCCGGTTTGACCATCGGTAGCACAATCCATGCATATAAATCCCAGTTATTTGCTCCGTCAATTTCCGCTGCTTCAAAGTATGACGACGGTATTGTTTTCATAAACTGCCTTAAAATAAATACTCCGAAAGGGCTAAAGATACCAGGAAGAATAATTGCTAGATAGCTTTTTTCGATATGCAGCATACGTGCAGTAATAAAATTAGGTACGAGAGTAACCTGTTGAGGCATAAGCATGATAATAATATATATGGCAAACAGGAACTCCTTAAAACGCCATTTACTTCTGACAAAGGAAAATGCCGCTAGGGATGATACTACCACTTGCCCAACTGTAACGGGCAGTGTCAACTTTACCGAATTCCAGAATAACTTCAGATAAATCGGTGTATCAATAAGCAGTCCGCTGTATTGCCTTATAGTCACTTTATTAGGAATAAGCTCCAGCTTGACAAAAGCTTGATATAAATTTATATCAGAAGCACGGAATTCCTGTGTTATTAGATAGTTATGTATAATCTCATATGAGGTCATGAAAGAATTCGTAAACACAAGCAAAACCGGGTATAGGGCTATAGAAGCAAATAATGAAATAATGATAATATTAAGCAAGATAAAAGACCTTTTCTTTTTAGGTTTTATCTTCAAAGACATAATCTTTATAGGCTTTTCTTCTCTAGGTAATATCTTCATAGATTCGGTCTTCGTCGACTCTGTCTCATAGGATTTTTTCCTCATAGGTCATCCCTCTGTTCTTGCAAATATTTTTTTCTCACCTAGAATCAATGCAATTGCCATGGAGATTAAAAACACAGCAAACATCAATGATGCGACGGACAGCTTCTGGTAATTAAGTGAATTGAATACGTTGTTCATATAATGCTGCAGTAGGTAAATGCTTTCATGAGGATATGCTCCCTGAAGCAGATAAACTTCCTTAAATATCTTGAAGAAGTTTACAATACTTAACACTAGCACGATTAAGAACGACGGTGCGAGGTAAATGAACGTAATATATCGAAACTTTTGCAGCCAACCTGCGCCTTCCAGTTCAGCGAATTCATAATAATCTTCTGGTATATTGCCAAGACCCGCTGTAAACAAAACCACATTATACCCTACATATTTCCATATAAATACAAATACAATAACACCTCGCGCAAACCCTGATTTCAGCCATTCAACAGCTTGAAATCCAAAAGCATTCAATGCCCCATTCAATGCGCCGTTATAATCAAATACACTCTTCCATAGAAACGTTATGGACGCAGATGGCAGTACCAAAGGCAGCAAGAAAATAATCAAGAATATATTCTTCCACGGAAGGCTTTTATTCCATTCTTTCATGTTGTGATCACAGACTGATATGTACAAAGAAGCAATAAACAGTAAGGGTATGGCATATGACAGCATCGATACCGTATTTACTACTGCATTATGAAATGGTTTGTTTGAAAGCATCTCCCTATAATTATCAAAGAACACAAAATTCCTGCTTAAATTGTTATCAAGAAAAGAATAATAAACAGACATGCAAAACGGGAGCAAATAAAATAATAAAACTCCGGCAAAGCTGGGAAGCAGGAAGAGCATTAGCATGGACTTTGGTTTTTTTAGCTTCTTTCTCACATCACACCTCCAACTATAAAAATCAAGTTAATAAAACATAAGCTACGTCATGTTAAATGTCCTATCATTTTATTATATATCGATAGCACACAGTCCTTCGTATATAATAACAGCGAATTTCCGCCGCTAAAATATTCCTGCCTTTCTGTTATGATCACATCCGGCTGGGTTAACTCCAATATTTCATCCATTCGACTTTTTCCAAGTATCATTACAATGATATCCGCATCGGTGAAGTTGAAATACAAATCAATATTATCTCCCAAAGAAACAGTTTTCCAATAGGTGATATTAAAAAAATGGCTTGCAATATCTGTTTCAAACAAATCCGTGAAGCAAACAGCCTGGTAACCATCTGCTTTGAATTTACCCAATAGTTCCAATATGAACTCTTTCGAATGATCAGCATCTTGTTCACAATCATAAAGAACAATCGGCACCTTCATCTTTTTCCAACTTCGTAATTTGCTCTTACAAAATTCATAGGTGTATAACTGTTCTCCTTTCAAGGATGTTCTTACCAGCTCGCTCCTTATGTTCTTCAAATCTGTAATCCCTTCAGCAATTAGATTACAGATTATCGCTGTAATCAATGGTGCTGCATTACTGTTACACGGTGAAGAACTAAGGGATTGGCTAACATTAGTGATATCAAATCTATTACAGTTACCAGCCATATCCTTGTTAATAAAGCAATTCATGTCACAACTGTAATCTTTTTCATAAAGTGTTACATGCATGCTCTCTGAATATGCGATGATATCTATCTTATCATATGGATTCGGTAGGTATAGAAAGTTAGTTTTATATATCTCTGCTGTATCATGCCTGACCCCTATAACATTCTCAAAGCAAGCCGGAAAGGTTATTGTATTACTGTTATTACAAGCACATACAATAATTACACCTGCCTCTGCCAGATCATTAATAATTGGCAGAAGTTTATCAATATCAAAGAATATTTTCGTACCAAGGCTTAGATTAATTAATTTTATACTATTCTGATTGCACCATTTAAGAGCTAAAATCAGGCTGTCAATGTCTGTACTGTACATCCTATCGTCAAGGATCTGAACGCTTGACAAGTCATACCTACTACCTACACGATCCTTGAACACTTTATAACATATGGTTCCATGGGTTAGTATATCCTTCTTATGTTCACATGCCTGAACCGAACCATCTGCAACAATATAGCTTTCAAACACCGTATCATCATCTACAAAGGCTTCACATATCCCATCATCGATAAAAGCAACTTTCACCGCTTCCGTCATTCTACCTCCATTGGAGCCTGTTTCTGTACTACTTAAAGTGCTTTTACGAAATGTCCAATCTGAAACAGTCTCTTACTCTGTATGTTTTTACTTTAATAAATCTGTTAAATATGTTAAATCATGAATAAAACTATCAATCGATAATTCATTCCATGAACTTCTCCTGCTGATACCGATATAATTGTGCATACCGCCCGTTATTCGTAAGCAATTGTCTACTAGTTCCATCTTCCACAATTTTACCTTTCTCTAATACGATAATCCGGTCTGCAAGCGAGATATTAGACAGCCTATGCGATGTAAAGATTGTCATCTTTCCGTCTGTTATCATTTTCAGATTTTCAAAGATATCATGTTCTGCTTTGGGATCAAGGTTAGAGGACGGCTCGTCCAATATCAGTGCTTGATTCCTACGGTATAACGTCCTGGCCAGCGCTAGTTTCTGGTGCTGGCCTCCGGATAACTCCATCCCATCCTCTTCAAAGATTCGCGTGAGATCGGTGGAAAGTCCCTTGGCTGCTTTTTCTAAAATATCCTCACAACAGCTTTTCTTCAACACATCGGACACCTCATCGTCTGTTCCCCCTTGGTTGATATCACTGATTGATATATTCTCTTTCAAGCTCATGCAGTAATTACTCATTTCTTGAAAATACACACTAAAGCCGTCTCGCAGGCTCTCTATGCGGTATTCCTTTATATCTATCCCATTAATTTTTATCTTACCAACATCCGGATCATACATCCGCAGGATTAGCTTAATTAAGGTTGTCTTACCAGAGCCATTGATTCCAACGAATGCTGTCTTTTCATTCCTATGCAGATGGAAACTTACGTCCTCCAATACCATCCGGGTCGTATTCGGATATGCAAAACTGACATGCTCAAATTCAATATTCACAATCTCTTTTAATTCCATCTTCCCATGATCCAGTATGTGATTCTCAAATTCAAATATACTTTTTAGGTTGATTATCCTTAGTTTGTTATCATAGATATTAGTAAAAGTCATGGTCAGACTGCTGCATGCATATAGGAACTGCCCGATTAGTCCTATATACAACGAATAATCTCCTACCGTGGAAGCACCGTTAAGAATCCGGAAACCAATATGAATTCCTATCCCGGTCGAAATCCCTTCCGGCAAGCAATCCCAGATTATCGCAGCTATGGTACGCTTACGGGAAACTTTCCTTTGCTTTACGAATATTTCCTTCCACATTCCGAAATGCTTTTCCTTTAATAATTCCCCTATGCGGAACAGACGGATATCCTGTACATACCGCTTATCCATTGCGATCCCCTGGAAATACCCTTTCTTTCGCTCACTCTTTATCTGTTCCATACTCAAATTGTAAATTGACTTCGTATATTTTGTCGATACAATTGCACTTGGAATTGCTGCAAACGCTAGCAGAATGCCATAAAGCGGATTTGCCACCCAGAGTACAGCGAAGACTCCTATAAAAGAAATTAAAGCACTTAAGAATGTCAGGGCATTCCACATAATACTGCTCATGGAGTAGGAATCCCGTGCTGCCGCTTGTAATTTGTCATAATATTCCGTATTGTCGAAATACTCCATGTCCGCTTTCACTGAGCAATCCATGACCATCATGGCAAGCTTTTCATTTAAAATATTATTATGCATGGACTGCATATATTGGATCAGGATGCTTTCGCCCCTTTGTAGAAACCCTATAATAAATATGCATACCAAGAGTCCTATACTTGTACTATATTTGTCCTGTACAACATAGGTGCCTGTAAATAAATTAATTAAGTATTTACCTAAAAAAGCACTCATAATACTTAATAGCGGACGTAATACTTCGCAGATAATCCGTAATATCGTATAGTATCTGGACGCTCCCCAGGATAACTTCATACAGTAGGATAATGCTTTTATGTATTCGACGGAATGCTTTTTAACCGTTTCTATATTCTTCATGAATTACTCCAGATCAACTTTTTAATATTATCATTAGAATTATACGATGTGTGGATATCAAACCGGTAGTAGATATAATCGAGTAATACGGATGATCAGTTTTCCGACCATATGTTTATAGTAATACCAGGATTTTACATAGTCAATATAAAAACATTTTTATTTCCTTATTTTAGTTATTAGTAATTATTTATTTGGTAATTTCTTAGAATAAATGATATTAATAGTTTATGGGTGTCTATAAGAATGATTTTTATATTTGATTTCTGTGACATAAAACTGTCATCATAATGATTTGATATTAATTAATAAAATAATGGGAAGTCGGTATATATCCATTTGAGAATAAGGTATCTATCAACCTCTCTTAAGCTTAATAGGCAAATTCCACATAATAAATGATACGAGGGAAACCTTTTTCCACAAGATAGCGCAATCCGACATCCATATTGTCAAACATACCAGTTCCTAATGTTGGGCTTTGCCCATGAAAACTGTTTCCAAACCAGCCATCAGGCTTTTGTGATTGGATAACGATTTAAATTCGTAATATGCTTATTATGTACGTGTATTCATATCACATTTCGCTTTAATATCAATGCATTTGATTGCTAAATCAGCATCGTTTTCGTTTTCTATCGAAAATCTATTCTCGGTATTTTTATAAATCCTGTTATACTTTTTTCCTTTATAAAAAAGTACACCAATTTTATTTATACACAAATCACAATCACACTCATATTCATGTAAAAATTGCATCACAACTTTTTCATCAAATAAATCAATATTGGTAAGTAACGTTTCCATTTCAATTCCGGTCATTGCGGCATAACAACTCAAATGTTTCTCATCATGTCCAATTCCTATTTGTCCAATCATTCTATGTTTTGAATCAACTCCAAAGGTTGTGCTGAAATGGTTTGATGGAATGCAATCAGGATAATTTTTTTCTATGTGATCACAAATTTTATAAAAACATTTTTTAAGTTCACCGTTATATCCTGCCATTATTTCTGTGGGACAAAATTTCAATCGTTCATCACTAAGAAACAAACGCATATCTATTCGTCGGTAAGGTTCAACACAACGGATTATTGGTTCATAATGGTCTTTCAATGCATAATTTCCAGCTTTATCTTCAGAGCAATACCACTTCTTTTGAGCACATTTTTTTATGAATAAATAAATTCCGAGGGCTGTAAGATTATTGTCAAAATGCAATATTCCATTGTCACAATATTTAAAATCTTTTACTTCTTGATCTGCTTTAAAATATTCTACAAAGCATCCGTTTTCCATAATTACATTAAATGCTCGATTATAGTTTTTTGGGAGTGTTCTTCTTTTATCATCTATCATAGGTTTTTTCTTAAATGGTAAAACATATTCGTTTCCTACCTTAGTTACTTCACTGTAAAAGCAAAGCCCCCAAATTAGATCAAATTTTAAATACACTTTTTCTACAAGAGTTTTTCTATCTTCTTCATTTTCTGACATTGATAATAATTCAATAGCGATTGATGCGAAAAATTCATAAGCATACTTTAATGCTTCAAAAGCTTCTGCCGAATCATATTTTGAACAAATACTATCTTCATGCAATAGTTGAGGTGTGATTTTTTGGGGGAATTCAACAATCAGCGCGTTGTAACGCTTTGCAAACCATTTTAAATCTTTTGGTATTGTATTAAAATTAATCATAAATATCTCCAATCGGGCAATTTTTATGTTCCTTTTGTAAGTATTGATAAATAAAAAACGAAAAATAATATCATGTAATCGCCCAGATGGGGCATTTAAATCAATTCTAAAACACTAGTGGAGAAAGACCTTGGTTCCAACATCAATTATGTACTAATAAATTCCATATGGTAGTCTACATTAGGTTCGATACCATTGTTCTTGCGACATATAGAGACGTGCATATTCTCCCTGGGCTTTTACTAACTCCTTATGAACACCCTGCTCAACTAATTTACCATGTTTCATCACTAGAATTCGATCAGCAAGCTTGACCGAGCCTAATCGATGTGTGACAATCAATGCTGTTTTACCTTTTGTAATTTCTGCAAAATGATGATATATTTTTGTTTCCTCGATTGGGTCAATTGCAGCTGTGGGTTCATCCAATACAATGATCTGATGAGGACGAAAAAGGCTCCTCGCAATGGCGATGCGCTGCCATTGACCTCCAGACAAATCCGTCCCGTCAAATTCTCGTGAAAGCATAGTGTCATAGCCCTTGAAAAAACTACTGTCATTCCTGTCAATTCCAGCTTGATTACACACATAATCAAGCGTTTCATCCTCTGCTCGCTTTAAAGCGTCACCTATACCGATGTTTTCACGCAAGGTCATTTGATACTGCTGATATTTTTGGAAAACTACTGAAAATTTTTTATATAATGATCCTATGGCGAGGTCCTTTGTGTTTGCACTACCATAGAATATATCACCATCGTCCGGCAGATATAATCCGGTAATCAATCGGACAAGGGTGGATTTGCCTGATCCATTTTCGCCAACAATAGCAATTGTTTCCCCATGATGGATGGTGAATGAGACGTTATCAATCGCTTTATTTTCTGCATTAGGATATGTAAAAGCAACTCCTTGTAATGCGATATCCGTATCTTCCGGTATTTCTATATCAATACCTTCCCGCTCCTCTCTATGCAGAAATTGCAAATAATTTCTTACCATTCCAAAATCTCTTGCGGCAGAACCAAAATGTCTGTATACCACTTCTTCCATGCGTGAAAACATCTGTCCCACTGCACTAAATATTGCAGCAAAGGCACCAACACTGATTTCTCTATTCATGAGCGAGGCAAATAACAATACTATAATTCCAATATAACCGATGAGAGATAAAAGCTTCATTCCCAGTTCAGCCAGATCCGACTTAGCAGAAGCATGAAAAATCAATTGATTTAGGAGCTTCTGCAAATCAACATACTTTTTCTTAAAATAGGGAAATGCCCCTAAAATCCTTGTTTCTTTATAATACTCACGGCCAATCATGCAGCTCTCATAATAAAAACACTCACGGCGAACCGGAGCAGACAAGTCTTCAGCCTTGCTAAATACTTTAGCTCTTAAAATCTGCGTTAGTAAAGTCGGCAAAAAAATCAACAGCAGCGATACGATCAGTATTGGTTTCACCTTATATAAGTAGATTGTCATACAGATAAAGTATGGGATATGAACATTCAGTGTAATCATGATTGCATTCACAAAGGAGGCTGCACAATTCTTACCCTGTTCCGCTTTATTAATATCATCCAGTATCTCAGGGTTCTCATAGCAGATCGCCGCTAGACGACTCGTTTTTTTATTTATTTCCAAAGATAGATAACCTTGGGTTTTACGTAAATACATCATGTTCATAAAGTACGATACGCCGTTTAGCATTTGCCAGAAAATATGCATCGTACCCCAACCAACCATTGCATAAATAACTGCTACAATCCCGTTTTTTTGTGATACATAACCTGTAGCCTGATCCAAAAAATTTTGGGTAATAAAGGTCATGGAACCCGCAATAGCTCCATCGATTAAATTAAGTATAAAACCACATAGAAAAATCCACGGAGACACTTTAATGATTTTAGGAACCAATTCAAAAAACACATGAAATATATTCATCTTTGACATAGCTTTTTGCTTTTGGTTTTTCATTCATACCACCCCCTCTGCGCTTCAAACATATCAAAGTAGATGCTACCCATATTCATCAGTTCATTGTGCGAACCTTGTTCCGCTACGTGACCATCAGCAATGACTAAAATCTCGTCTGCAAGACGTGCTGCTCCCAGTCGGTGAGTAATAAAGATTGTGGTTCTGCCCTCGCTGATTTGCCCAAATAGCTTATATAACTCACTCTCTATGACCGGGTCTAGTGCAGCGGTTGGTTCGTCTAATATATGTATTGGTGCTTGGCTTAAAATAGATCGGGCAATGGCGACCCTCTGCCACTCACCACCAGATAAGTCGAAGCTGCTTTCTCTTATCTTACCCAGCGAAGTATCTAATCCATAAGGTAGCTTTGTAACCACTTCGTTCAGTCCTATGGCATTAGCAACATTCCTTATCTCCTGTTCAGATGCCCCATGAACTCTTCCAAGCCCAATGCTATCCTTCATACTAATCTGATATTTTGCATAATCCTGATATACTACGGAAAACATGGCTTTTCGTTTGGGTTGTGTAATGTTACGAAGGCTTATCCCATCCACTAAAATATCACCTGTATAATTGTCATATAAACCGGTCAACAATTTTGTTATCGTAGATTTTCCGGCACCATTTGCACCGACAAAAGCATAATATTTCTTAGCATACAATTTAAGATTTAGATTTTTTAGTATCATTTTATCGGTATCAGGATATGCAAAGGACACGTTGATGAACTGAATACAATTAGGCTCTGATATAAGAGGATCCGGCAACAACGTGACACAATCCGTCTCTGATAGCTTACTAAAGGCAGATAAATCCCGTAGGTATTCTCGGTGGCTTGCCAACTCACTTGTAATACGAGTCAACCGCCAGGACATCATCTGTGCCAAATCAAAGGTTGATGTTGCAAGTACCATAAACATTCCTACAGTGATCGTTCCGGACCTAAGTGGAGCTATTAGTACACCTGTAATTATTATAGAAATAAAGACAGTGATTAGGCTACCGCTTTTCATTTTTATAAATCGATTACGCTGAGTCTTTAGATCGATATGATATGCAGATAAGAACTTATCATAATATTGCTTGTTGATCTCATCAGAATAAGCGAAGAGCGTCCTCTCCTCACATTATTACGTCCAGTTAGTATGCTTTGTAAATATCCAGCTCGGCGTTTATATTTTGCTGCATCCTGTGAGGCCTTATAATTTAACTTACCACTTTTAATAGCTAGCCAAAACAAAGGGATTGTAAACACTAGAATAATGAAACCAGCCCACCAAACCTGAGCCATTATCACCAGTAATGTAGATACAACACGAATCGCTATACCTATCATTTGCAGTAAGATATTAAACCCGTCGCAGAGTCGTTCGGTAGGATCTTGCCCGACGCGTTCGATCAGATCCCAAGTATCGTTATTTTCTACATGCTTATAATCTAATTTAGCTCTCTTCTCGATTATGGCTGTCTTATAGGTTTCTGTTAACCTGATCTTCATCTTTGTTCTGACTAAATTCATAAGGATCGCAGCAATATACTGGTAAGATAGCATCAATAGTATACACACAAGCGGCATATAAATACTGTTTTTATCTTCCTGCCCATTAAAAACACCGATTGCAGTGTCTATGAAATATGCTGATATAAGGATTTGTAGTGACGGTATTAATGCGGAAACAATAGTTTCTATTATCAATAACGGCACTGTGCCTGGTGATGATTTATAATGTATTCCAATAAAGTCCAGGAACTTGTAATCACGATTATTTAAGTTCAAATATTCCACCTCTTCAGTATCTAAAATTTTAGTATCATACATTCTAACTTCTTGAATATTACCGAAACCTCTGAAACAATTGAAAAACGATCGTAATAAGTGTTTCGTTCCGCTATATAGTATGCATCCCACCAATTAAAACATCAAAGTACTACAAGAACATATTCTTTATTATAATCTGCTATGTAAACATACTTCATCTAAAATATAGGGATGTACCAATTCTACACGACAATCAATCTAACATCAATACAATCATCTATATTTTTCCAAATATGTATCATGTATCCTTACCGTTATTCTAATAGAAAAAGCGACGAATAGTATATTAAACTAATGTCGCTTTTTCCTTTTTTGTTATAAATAATATTAACTACATATTACTATTCTTATTTCTACGAGCAAAATCGTATGAGGGCATTAATGTTTACATCTTAAGAAATATTGAATCATCGCTACCGATTCAAGTTTCTCTGTTTTTTCTATTACAAAGTAATTTTGCAGCAGATCCTCAAATTCATAAGGGAGCAGATCAAATTTATCCGGTCTACCCATATGCTCCTCGATTAACATCATAAGTCTGCGCATTGGACTTTCAATGTTAGGAATATCAAGAACGAATTTTCCGTTAGGTTTTATTAATCGATTTGCTTCAACGATTGCTTTTTCAACAAAATCTCTTTCAAAGTATTCAAGCACTCCGATACATGCACCAATGTCAAAATGCTTTGCGTCAAAGGGTGTTTCATGTATACTTCCACAATATAATGAGCCAATAGGCAATTTCTTCCGAGCAGCAAAGTCCTTCAGTAACTGTATCGTATTATTACTGATATCAACTCCATAATATGTTGAGGGCCATTCCTCATACCCCTGAAACATCAAGTTTAGACAACACCCAAGATCGATAAATTTCATATTTGAACAGGGCGATAAATACTCCCTTATTTCTTTCCTTCCGCTATCCGAATCCAAGCCTTCCATCCTAGCTTTCAAAAATATTGGATAATCAGGATCATTTAATATAAATGTTGGTAAATCCTTGTATAAATCAATACCCTGCTTCCCAAACTCGATTGATCTATCATAAGATAGTGCAACCATTTCTAACTGGTTTTTCATTTGTATCATATACTCCTTCTCTACATAATAGGTTTCTATCATTTCTAATCATAACTTATCCTCTTTCATTTGAGATGTTATACGGGTATCACCACTTTTTCGTACTTAATACACCCTACATCAACAGTCATGTGACACATGGTGATATCCAAATGAAAACGCCTCTTTCCGCAACTACCGGGATTGAGCATCAGTACTCCGTTAATAACTTCGGTAGTGTATTTGTGGGAGTGTCCATAAACCACTACATCCACATTATTTAATTCTTTAGGGATATCTTTTTTATTATGAACGATGAAGAATCGCACGCCTTCAATAGTTACTGTAAGAATTTTCGGTAAGGCTTCTGCCCATCCCTTGTCGTTATTGCCACGTACTACATAGGTATCACCGTACTCACGAATAGACTCCAGGATATATGGAGTGTCGATATCGCCGGCATGAATGATGCAATCAATTGAAGTGAGCTCTGCCATAACATTCTCCCGAAGAAGACCATGGGTATCGGATAGGATTGCAATGTGTTTCATAAGTTCTTCTTTCTTTTCCATCTCTTGAAATTAATAATTGTCATAGAACATCTGGTAAACCTATCAAATTAATTTAGTAGCAGCTTTCCTACAATGATATGTTTTATTGAAAGCATTTTTATTATGGTTAAGATTTATAAAAGCGCTTAAAAATACGACTGCGCACATTCCATAGAGGAATGCAACTGAAGAATTTGATCCTGTCTTCGGAATATTTACCGGATTATCGATACCGAAAAGCATATAATCCGTAATGACCTTGATTGCATCCTCAGATAGATCCTTACTCAAACTGGTATCTGTTAGTATCTGATTTAACTGGTCTGGCCAGTTGTAAGATACTTCGTTCATCGTTTCTACAAGAAACGTAATAATGGCTACGGTAAGACTATCTATCATATTACTTCTAGCCATTCTCAGATAGTCCATAGACTGGGTGGTTTTAAAAGAGATATCATCCATTGCTAACAGATAGCCGATGCAGAATTGCTGATCTCCTGATAAAGTCGATATATCAATTTCCATAAGTGATTTCTTATATATAAATTGGCAATATCGATCCGTATTATTCTTTCCATTCACATTCCAGGAAAGTGCATTAATAATTGCTGCTTTCACATCAATTGGATTATTTTCATCAGCAAGAAAATCTGCCATATCCTCTGTGATGTTGTTTCTTCCGCTCGCTTTCTTCACGATATCAACATTGTAATAAGCCTTGCTAAAAGGTGTGGAAGTAACCGGAGAATCCGCATATGCTTTGTCAACCATAAAAAATAATCCTATTAAAACCATAACTACTGCGATTAATTTTTTCATAACAGCCCCCTCCATTCTAATTTTACTTAGATATATGTTTTAGATTTTTATTCAATTATTGCAATTTTACTAAGATATATGTTTACATATTGATTCAATTATAGCAATTTTACAAAGTGATTATTCAAAGTTTCTTCTAAAGTTTCATTTGAATTATCTATACAAAGCGACTTTTGTGTTGTCAAATAAGAACGCATTTCATCATACCATTTATCTACCCATACTTCTCCAGCAGTCCAGCATTCTCTGGTATTATCTCGATCTAAACATACATTTCTTTCTGGAACAAGAACACGAAAAATTGGTGTTATTTTATACTTTTCTAATTCATCTATATACATCTTTAAGGTTTCTCCATATATGATATATCCAACCACAACGTTGTATCCCAATGCGATTAAAATTAGCATTGTATTGATGGTTTCCGCTTGATAATCCACCTGAAAATTTGGGTCACATTTGGCATACGAATTAACTCTTTTTTGTATTGCATCTCCATCCACGAAAATATAATTAAACTTATTTTCTATTAGTTGACCGATTGAAGTTTTTCCTGCTCCTGCGGTTCCAGTTATTAACAAGACTTTTCTATTTTCTTTCATATATTTTGAAACATCCGTAAACTGAATGGGACGGCCGCAGATTGAACATTTTGGATAAATAATTTTAGATTTATTTTTCATAGGAGGTATATCTTTATCTTCCAGAAAATGATTGGTTACCAAATTCGAATTACAACATGGACAAAACAACTATATACCCCTCCCTAAAATATTATTTATTTGTAATTCTCTTTATACAGCAAAAATGAAATATTGATTCTCTCTATCTCAAATTATATTTATGTTTAAATCACTCGCTATACGATGCTGCATTTTAGGATTAATTTTAGTTATAACATCATCTTTTCGTAAAAGAGAACCTGTACTTCGAAACTCGAATGGAACACCAGCATTTTTACATTGTTCTCTTATGTTCAAAATCCAGTTGAAATCACATTCTCTCGCATCTCTTCCACTCTCTCCACCAGTTGATACATACTCTATCCCATGCAGGTACGGTGTCAAGTTAATATCTCCTAATAATGGTCCGCAAGCTAGTATACGATGTTTTATAGGATAGGATAAGAACAATGGTAACCGATAATCAGCAATCTCCTGATGTTCAACTGTACAACCAATTGTAACATTATCATAACCATCTCCCCAATCATTTGGTAATGAAATAGGAAAACGATCTATTCTTTTTGTGATGAAGAAAAAATGTAAATCAGGGCGTTGCTTTATGATATTCCACGCCTCAATTCTCCATTCATCCGCCTCCGAAATAAAGAAATCCGTTGTAAAACAAGTGTTTACGGTTTTGCCGCTTTCCATTTTGTATTTCGTAATCTTTTTTCGGGGCATGTAAATCGTTTCAATTGGTTTATAGAAATCATCCGTTTTAACAATTTCGTTCTGGCCACATCGTTTCGAATATGGACCATAATAATAACAATTTGTGCATCCATCACTAACTTTGTAGCACCCTGTCCAAGGTTCCCATACCATTCCTGTTACCTACTTTCTTTTCGTGTATTATTAAGATTATCGTGCGATTATTAAGTAAATGTATTTTAAGCAAAAACTACAACTTGGATATCATATTTTCTAGCTCAACACACGCTATGTTATTCGTATCAACAATTTGTTCAAGAATTCCAGCCATCTTTAGCCGCACCTCTGGTTTTCTAAATTCGCTCATATATTTATCCGAATTCATAAATACACTCCAGCACTCTCCTAAGCAGCCAAATAATTCTGTACCTAAGCTATGTATCTTTATAAATATATCAGCAATTCTATATAACTCTTTACTAAGGTCCGGCATATTAGGACACAGGCTTTCTTTAAAGGTACAATGAAGTTTGTGTCTAGTATCCATTTGCTGGTAAATCATACCCATACAATCATTGAACAAAATTAAAAGTTCGTTTTCACACATATTTTCGCCACGGTCGTCTTGAATATCAATGATATTTTGCTTGTATATCGCATTTTCCTCTTTGATAATATCATTCAATTGTTGAAAAACATCCTTATTCGTTATATGGGGATTCGTTTTACCGACTATTACAACAATGAAATCTACCATATCAAACCAATTTCTAAGAAAATACATTTTATTATTAAGATAACCGTCTTTGACCACATTCATATCGTTCTCAATATTTTTCCAATATGAAAAATATCCATCAAATCCATATATGACCTCTGCATTTTGGTTATAGCCAGTGATAATATTCCAATTATCGTTTGTGTTATCTAGTGATAATAAGACAGGCATGTTTTGATTGATTGATGAAACAATCGCATAACGCAGCTTATCTTTCCCATCTGCTTTCCCTAACTTAATATAATCATAGCCACAATATTTCATTACATACTCATATGAATTCTTTCGAGATGAGTTCGGTGTACCATGTACTCCTCCGGATATAAACTGAAAAAAATTATATAGTTGATTGTGTCTTTTAATTACATCCGTCATTTTCACATTCGGTTCTTCCATACACATATACAGGGACGTAAAACAAGAAGCAAATCTACAAGTTTCATCTTCTGCTGGTACCTCTAATACAGTCTCAATCAACTTTTGGTTATCAAAATTCTGATTATGATTTCCACCTGTTTGCACATAATTCATAACAATTCCTCCTTTTACTTTGATATCAATCATTGCCTTAGAGCAATATTTATAGGAGGCATTTTGATCTTTAACCGCTGAGGGCAATACACCATGGAACTTATGAAAAGCTCTTGAAAAAGCTTCATGCGATTCATAACCAAATTTAAGAGCTATATCAATTATTCTGGAATCAGAGGATTGAAGTTCAATTGCAGCAAGCGTAAGCTTCCTACTCCTGATATATTCCGAAAGCGACATATTGAAAACATAAGAAAATATACGTTGAAAATTATAGATAGTGCAGCAAGCTATTTTTGCCACTCTATTATAATCAATTCTTTCATTCAAATGTTCTTCGATATAAGCAATTGCATCCGTCATTTGAGTTGTCCACTGCATATCAAATCACCTCCTACCTATATGATATTAAAGCAAATAAAAAACCGCTTGATTTTTTGAGCCCACTTTTATCAGTTTACTATATTTCGTGGAAGATTTACACATAATCATCCATAATTTGGAAAAAATAGGAATGTTGTTGAATTTGATAAAATATGTTGCGAAATATCATCAAAAAGCTTTCATTCATTGATTTGTGTCGCGGTGAGTCATTATACTAATCATTCATAGCATCTTTATAACCTCAATTCGTAAAATTGCTTTACCCAAACAGGATACTTTTTATATTCGTTATCATTTTCAATCCTCATTAGTGTTTTATTGCCAACACGCCTATCCATAATAGCTAATATCTTGATGATGTAGTTATCCGATTGTAATGCAGCTTGAATTGGCATATTACGAAATTGTAGAACAGCATTTAAAAAATCCATTTCATAATAGGTACAGTTAATATCCCATTCTGGTTTCATTCTTGCGATCGTTTCTTCATAAGAATTATCCTGCTTTTCATCATATAAAATGGAAATGTCATTTTCCTGATGGTACATTTCTATCCATGAAAAACATACAAGTTCTTTACCGTCCAAACGTATTGCAGCCCTTCCATACGAATTATGTACTTCGTGATATCTTGTTAAAAAATAGGTAATTCTTCCTTTTAATTCATCACATAAGAATTCACTTAATTGCTTATTGAGTCCACTCCATGATTTATAATGATCCATGGTACCTCCTCTTAATTGTCGATGTTTCTATAAGTCTGTAATTCAAAATTTGTATAATGCTGCCGCATACTATCACCAGGGTAGTTACCATTTAATATTCGATCTTCCGTTTTAACATATGGATATTGAAAGGGCTGTATGTAATGTATATAGTTAAAACAATTGCATCCGAGCAATTGCTCCTTCGGTAGTTGTATCCGGTAAAAAACATATCCTCTTTGATGTTCCGAAAGGAAGGGATAACTGACTGCGCCAGAAATTTGCTGAGAAGAGTTTGTGCCAAACCAGCCGTAGGATGTTAACTCCTCGCATTTCAATCGTAGAATCGGTGCAGAATATTCAATCCCCTGTTTCTCATACAACAACACTCCGTTCAATAATGCAAATCCATCCTCTCCCCAGATGGTAAAGCCATCCTGCCAATAGGCTTTATTTTCCATCCAATTAAAATGTACTATGACATAAAGAAGATTTTCAGGAAACTCAATAAAGATAGTGGACACTTTTAAATTACAATCACCAGGTTTATTGCTAACTATATAAGCGTTACTTCTCGACTGAGTTGTAACTTTCACCGGATCAAAGGACAACAACTCGCTGCTTGTCTCAATGTGAATTGCTTCAGTTAACTTTGCTACATCCCGATCTGAAAGGTCCAACAAGATATCCTCCGGAAAATCCATTTGTTTCAGTTTCTCCCGTGTTTCAGACTCTGATACCATAACATGTTCTGTTTCCATCACCTTTAAATGATTGGAACTAATGCAGCCAATAGATACCAGGATAATGCAGCTCAGTACATATCCCCATATAATCCCAATTCCTTTCGCTCTTTCCGAATCATTAGATACAAAAGCAATATCCTTTAATTCATTTCCTAGTTTATATAAGGAACGAATTATGATAAGATAGATCAGGATCATTGGAATGGAGACAGGCCAAAAATTAGCAAAAGGAGTATATGCGAAGATTGTAATAAGTACAAATTGTAATGTTACCGCTATCATTTCAATTAAAATATTGCTTTTTATGTACGTGACGATCGGAGTTGCACTTGCTATAAGATACATTGCATGCCAGATCATCTTAATGGTAACCAATACCCATGCTATGTAAAAGCAATGGTTTTCCTTCTTCAGGCTACGGAAACCAAGAGACAGTAATACAACGCCTAATGTTGGAATTATATATTGGAGCAATAAGAAATTTAAAGTTAATGTTGTGAGAATGAACCCCCAAGTAATATAGCTGATTGGTGTATGCCAAGGGTTTGATTTATTCATCTGTTCATCTTCGGGAGAAACCTCTGGCCACTGCTCTATCCCATCCATCACTTTTTCTATCTCCTTATCCGCTTCTTTATTTACTTCTTTGTTTGCTTCTTTATCTATCTGATCGTTCATATCGACCTAACTCCTTATAATGATTATTATCAAGTTGATTTGTTCTATACTAATATTCCTATTATAGTTTCTCCTTATCTTCATCGGTTGTTTAAATAGTATTTAGTCGTTTTAGTTCATTTTTTGGGTATTAGGTAAATTATTTATACTGAGAAGTCAGCTAGAATTATGCTGAAGGATATCTCTATGAATATAATACCTATCATAATGCACATGGTATTATCTGTCAATTTGGTTTCTTTATAACTTGGCTGTCATTTTGTATCTTTCTATCTTTATTTATCCCTCGTACCCTATCACTCCTATTATATCTTTCCACTATTTTTGAACATAATGTATTTACATTTAATCTAAAATATTACTCAATATGTAATTACATATTTCATGTTATTTTGATTTATATATTTACATATTATAAAAATGGGATTATAATTTACTATAATAACAAGCAAAATCATATACACGCATTTAGACGCTTTTAAGAAAGGAGAAGTTAAAATCAAACATCTGTAATACATAGTTATTTGTAACTAAATAAGAAATCAAATCAGGAGGATTTTCAATATGCTAGATAGAAAATGGACTTTGTATGTCCTACACCATTCACATACAGATATCGGATATACCGATCTTCAAGAAAGAATTATTTACAGTCATATAGACTATATTAGATCAGCTGTCAATGCCGCAAAGGAAGGACATCGGACTGGATCAATTGACAAAGATTTTAAATGGAATTGTGAAACTTACTACTGCGTAGAAAAGTTTTTAGAAGAGGCTACCGATGAGGAAAAACGGGATCTTTATGCTATGATTAAATCCAATAATATTGGATTATCTGCTACCTATCTTAACTTTACCGACTTAGTGGACAAAAAAGTTCTGAACAAAAGAACCAAAGAAATGGTGGATCATTTTAAAGAACAAGGAATTGATGTAAAGGTTGCGATGAATGCCGATGTGAATGGAATTTCCTTAGGATCTTTGGATGTTCTAATTGATAATGGAATTGAATTCCTATTTACGAATATCCATACCCATCACGGAATGTATCCTCTTTACCAAAATCAAAAACCTTATTATTGGGAAAACGCGGAGGGTAAAAAGCTTCTAGTATTTAGTGGTGAACATTATAATTTAGGTAACTTTTTAGGTTTTATAGACAATATTAAGTTGAATTCATTGAGCGATTTTACACCGGAAAAGGATAATTCTCTTAAACCTCATCTTGAAACCCTGAAGGATAAAATAGTAACTTACCTAACCCTATGCGCAGATAATGGGTATGATTATAGTTTTATCCCTGCTTGTATATCCGGTGTCTTTAGTGATAACGCTCCTCCGAATACAGATATTATTCGAATCATTAAAGCCTTTAATGAAGCTTATGGAGAAGAAATCAATATTGAAATGGTAACCCTTCAAGAGTTTTATGATAAGATCAAGCATCAAGTTACTGAAGCTCCTGTTTACAAAGGTGACTTGAATGACTGGTGGGCGAATGGAGTCGCAAGTACTCCTTATGCGGTGAAGCACTATCGCGAGGCTCAAAGAATGTACCACTTATGCGATAAACTTGATGGTCAAGGAGCTTTCAGTAAGAGTGAGTTAACGCGGGTAGCGGAAGATAATTTACTCTTATATGCAGAACATACCTGGGGTCATTCTTCCACGATTACAAACCCCTATGATACGATGGTGCAGAATCTAGATATCCGTAAAACCAGCTATGCTTCCAAGACCCATGAAGCTTCGGCGAAAAACTTAAATCGTATTTTACACAATTATGGAGATAAGCTTCGTTATTATGACCGCAACGGAAAAATAAAGGCAATTAACGTATCGGACCGTACAGGTGCAAAGATCGTAGAGTTCTTC
The DNA here is from genome assembly GCA_029238935.1 of Herbinix sp. Lineage (GTDB taxonomy): Bacteria > Bacillota > Clostridia > Lachnospirales > Lachnospiraceae > Mobilitalea. The sequence goes on along the minus strand of JAQZBN010000011.1, from coordinate 89,628 downwards.
ATTGAAGCTTGGTCATATCCCGGAGTGAAAATTACTTGTGATAAATCAGGTCAAGAACTGGTTGCTCAGATCTCCTCTAATCCTAGAGGTGTATTGATTAGTTTTGTAGATACGTTTGAAGCAAATGAAGAAAAAACATATCATTATGAAGAGGCACCGGCTAAGGTTGAAGTTAATAATACCAGAAAAGCCTATGTTGGTTCCGAGCGAATAAAGGATATTGTAAATACCTACGATTCGAAAAGCTACCTATATCCATATAAAATTGAAAATAATTATTTCAAAATCTCCTACGAAATAGGAAAAGGAATTACTTCCTTCTATAATAAAGTAGACGATGTTGAGATGTTAAAGGATGGGGATGCTAAGTTCTTCACTCCAATCTATGAAAATACCAAGATAAGAACAAATGTGTATGAGGAACGAAGACTGTTAGGCAGAAATATCCGAGGTCGTCACGCCAAAAAGCATCTCGGAGAATTGGTTGATGTTTCGTTGATTACAACCGGAGAAATATTTACAACAATCGAATTAACCTACGAATTAGAAGGAACATTTTTCAGTTCCGTCGTAATTAAACTGTATCATGCTCTTCCAAAGATCGATTTTAAGTATAAGATTGCTAAGACGTTATCCAACGATGTAGAAAGCATCTATCTTCCACTGACATTAAACAATCTGGATGCTACCTTATATATCGATAAGAGTGATGCCATTATGAGACCGGGTATTGATCAAATTCCAGGAACTTGTATGGAGTATTATCTCGTTGATCATGGTTTGGTGTATGCATCCAAAAACAATAGTATTCTGATTCAAACGAAGGATGCACCGCTGATCTATATGGGAGAACTGAAACATCATCCTATTTTACTTTGTGATAATAAAGAAGAAAATAACAAAAGGGACGTGTACTCTTGGATTATGCACAATACCTGGGAGACCAATTTTAAGATGGACTTATCCGGTATTACAGAGTTCTGCTATACTCTGGACCTGATCAAAACTTCTAATATCAAAGACAGCTTTCAATCTATGAAAGAAGAAGAGAACACGGTGGTAGCATTCATGGTGAATGAAAACTAAATGTCTCCCTAAACCACATGTAATATACCATTACCCTAGAGGAGGTTGTAGAGTGAGTGACATTGAAGTTAAACCAAATGTTCCTTTATATTATACGGTACAAAATTATATCCTGGATCTGATCAACGAAAACAAACTAAAAGAAGGTGATCTCATTCCTACCGAAATGGAACTCAGTAATATGTTTCATATTAGCCGTCCCACGGTAAGGCAAGGCCTGAACATTTTAGTTTCAAAAGGATATTTAAGACGTATCAAAGGAAAAGGAACCTTTGTTACCAAACCAAAAATACTTCAAGAAAACACCCGTTTCTTGGAGAGTTACAATACGGAGATGCAGAAAAAAGGGTTAATCGCTAAAACTAAAGTACTCGAAATCTCAATAAAAATCTGCCCGGATTATATGATAGATAAACTTGGTGTATGTGAAGGAGAAAAGATCATAAAACTAACCAGACTTCGTTATGCTTACGGTGGCAATTCGACGGAAGATAATAAGCCAATTATCCTGACTACAGTATATATCCCCTATCAAAAGTTCCCAAATCTCTTTCTTTATGATTTTGAGCAGCGCTCTCTTTATGAGGTTTTTGAGGAGAATCATATCTCGATAAAAAAAGCAGTACGAGAAATAGAAGCCAAACTCTCTAATCGAGAGATAAGCAAATTATTAGAAATCAGTGAAGGTTCCCCGATCCACTTCCTATCCTCCTATGGTTATTTAGAAGATGGATCAGTTATCGAATATTCAGAGAGTATCTACCCTGGAGAGCGAAATAAGTTTATCGTTGAAATATCCAGATGAAACGAAATAAATCCTGATAAAATACTTTCACCTAACACATGATCTGATTACTGCAATAAATGAAGTATACAAAGAGTCAGGAGTTTTACCTAATAAATCAATCCATAAAAAGAAGGCTGGCAAACGAATTACTGTTTGATCAACCTTCTTTTTATAATTATTATCGTTTCTATCTGTTACTATCATTTCTTTTTGTTATTATGATTTCTTGTGTTATTTTATCATTTACATTACACTTTTAGTAATTTTGACCTTCTTTATAATTATATATTACTTACTTATTTCAATAAAGCTGCAATTAATACTTAAGACTTTTCTTGTCTTTCTTCTGATAATCGGTATAATAATTAATAATTAATATCAACAAAATCCTTCTTTATTTATACAGAATTATTTAGATGTTTAATTATTCATTCAACAGTAGTTTCCGCTTCTTTCCATGCGTAGAAAAATTCTTTCAACGAGCTATAGCGTTCCTCTCTTTCTTTCTTAACCGCTTTCAAGACAACTTCATACATCTTGCTATTTAACTCCCAGGTATTAATTTCACAAGGATAAAAGCAATTATCTTCATACATTTTCTCAATATCAACTTTTTCATAATTTCCAAAAAAATGAAGGATAAGAGCTCCTAGGGTGAAGACATTTGTTCTCTCGTCTATTATAGCACCAAGCACATACTCTTCTGGTGCTTTCAACCGTTTCGTTCCCCAAAACTTATCCCCCATGTCATTATAAGTAGGTTTCTTTCGAAAAAAATCAATGTCACAGATCGTTGTTCTGTTATCCGTAAAATCATATAAAATGCTTCCGTCGTAAAAATCAATCGCTACATAGCCTTTTTCTTCCATATGAATTAAAAATTCAAATATGGTATGAATCGATTTTATTCTCAGATCAAGAGCCAATTGCTTATATCTTTGAAAAGGAGATTTTATCAGTGAATTTTTTGCATATGTTTCAAAATTCCAATAGTCAAACAGGCAATCCCCCTCTGCCCAATGAAAAACTGCTACATATAAATCTTCTTCCTCAAAGTGTTCCATCAGATGAATTAAATTTGCATGATTGAGATCTTCATAAATTGGAATAGCATTTCTTAGTGCTTTCACTGCGTTTTTTGTATCGCTGCAGGATTCCGCTGTCTTAGCTCCTGCAATTTTAATAAAGTATTTTTCGTCTTTATCCATCACACCAAAACTAATATTACCTGAATCATTCTGATCAAATACACTCTTAAAGTTTGCAGCCACTTTTATTTAAGCTCTCTTTTTTATGATAGCCAATTCGTGATATTTGTTAATTCTTCCCCATCGTTTTAAACCTAAATCTCTATCAAAATTAATATATCTTATTTTCCAATTTTGATTTTGGAATACATGAATACTCTTGGGATTGTAATAGACAATCGTAACTTTCCTGTTTTTAAATCTCTCAATCAGTGTTTTCTCAAACCGCCTTACTACTTCTTCTGAGAACGGATTATAAAAGTATAAAATTGTACCGTTATTGGGAATATTTGAGATAGCGTCCCCGGGAACAATCGTAACATTCTTCCACTTTGCAAATTGCTTTGTTGTTCGGAGCGCTATATTTCTATCCAATTCTAATCCATATATTTTATTATGATATTTTTTACTTAACCAATAATTGATAACTCGGCCTTTTCCACAGCCAACATCGACTAATACATCACTTTTTTTAATCGGAACAAAATGAAAAATAATATGCATTACCGAATAACGTGTATGATAAACATCATTAGCTCCTTGACTTTTATATAAGGATTTATGATTTCCTTTTAATAAGCGATGACTGTATCTCAAATCCAAACAAATATTATATATGAATTCTCGAGAGCAATACAAACTTACTAATAACATATATTGCATTGTTTTAAACATACCTTCATTTTGGATTCTTCTCGTTATTCTTTTATAATAATTCATGATTATTACCCCCGTATCATTGAGTTTACTTAATATTTTGTACAGGCTACGACTAATCTCCATCAACGTCATTACAACACCAAGATAGATCCATAAACCAATCATTATTATACGATAATATTTCCACCCATCCAACAATTGGTTGACCTGCCTTTTCCATTATTTTCTGTTTTCATTAATATATCACTAATCTTGCATTCGTTAACTGTTTTAAAGTTCCTCTATGTTTAAGTCTATATCATTGACGATAAATGCTACCACTAACATTCTATTATTTCAAAATTAATAAGATTTATGCGAAAGCATATTATTTGGCTTTTTTCAAACGAATTCTATAAAATTTGTAAATTATATGATGACAAAGTAATAGCCAGAGAATAACCTTCTAGGTTAACTCTGGCTAATTCACTATGTTTGTTACTGCTTTCTGATCATATAGGTATCGTAAGGCTTATCAAATTCATACCCTAATTTTTCTGCTAGTTGTACGGACATCATATTTGCTGCATCCCAGCTTGGATATAATCCTCGCTGACGACAAGCTAATATGAGAGCAGCACCAGCTATTCGTGCGAATCCCTGTCTACGATATTCTTCTTTCGTTGAAATTTCGATCTCAATTCCTTCATTGTATCTGGTATAAGAGGATGCTCCACTGATTACTTTACCATCATGAGTTATAATTCTTCCTATCCCTCTTCTCTCATAATCCTCCTTGGATTCAAAATTAGAGACGAAGTCCTCGGACCAACCTTCTTTTATTACCTCATCATACCACTCCCCTTCAATAGGGCGAAGTGTATATCCCTGTGGTAACTTATCTATCATTGCTTGTAATTTTACAAAATCAAATTCATCCTGTTTCTTCTTGATTGCGTAACGGCTAATAATTTTACAATCCTCTCCGTATACCTTAACTACGATATCTCCCAGCGATTTCTTCTCTGGAATAACAAAACCTCGCTTAAGACCAGTGACATCCAAAATTTGAGCAATCATAGTTTCTACTTGCTCTGCTGTCTCATCTCCTGCGATAAATAAAAAATCACCACCCTGAATAATAGCCAATCTTGGATTCTCCATATTATCTGTCCAAGCATCACCCATATGCCCCTGAAGACAGGAAAGTATTAGAGTATCATGCATATTACGAAATAAATGCTCTATTTTATCCATTTCATTGATTGATACTTTTATCAAAAAAATTCCCCCTAAAATAAATTATTATTGCCATAAAAAAATAATACTTCTTCCCTATCCACGAAGTTAACAGTACTTTAGAATCAGAACAACCTATCAATCTATGATTCACCTAATATATGGCAATATGAATATCATATATGATTTACAGTCATTCTGCAATCAATATTTAATTTTCATCAAATTGGCTTTCATGCTTCTTAAAAAAATCAACTTTTGGTTCCAAAAACATGAGCTTACGACAATTATCTGAGAATAATGCCGAAAGCGGTTTATAAATATTTCCCCAACTCCATAACTCCTCACCTAAACCTAGATATTCCCTTATCATATCACAGCCTATCGGTGCAATGGGATGTAATAATGTTGTAATAGTACGAACCGCATGAAATACATCGATCAAAACCTGTCTTCGAAGTTCATCATTTACTTCTTTGTCAGCGATTCTTATATTATTAACCCAATATTTATTGGTATTTCGTATATACGTATCCAGTACATAGGTTAAACGATGAAATTCATGTTGATACATATGCCATTCGAACTCTTCTATTGTTTCATTCGCATCCTCTCGTATTTGTGAACTGATATCCCCTTCCGGAATGATTGAATCATAATATTTCTGTACTGTATAAAAACAGGATCGTATGATACGGTTAAATACATTCGTTAAAAGGTTTCCCTCCTTAAGAACCGGGTCCATTCCATCATTTTGTTCTTTTGCAAAAACTTTAGGCTGAAAACTGACACTCTTTGTATCCAAACCTAAACTCAAGAAGTGCATCCTAAGTTGTTCTGGTGTATAGAACTGCAACAACTCTTGTGCCATAGGTGGCTTCACTGCACTACTACTACTAGCTTTCTTATCCATGAACAGAACATGGTTATTAGCTATCAGATGCGGTAATTGCAAATCTCCATCCTCAGGATTGACATTAGGATTGTTCTTCCCCAATGCCATAAATAACGCCATTTCAGCTATTCCATAGAAGTATATATTATCTTCACCGATAAATTGATATACCTTTGAATCTTTCCTGTTCCACCATTCCTTCCAATCCTCCGGGTTTTTCCCACATCCCTCCAAATAAACTTTTGTAAAAGAGATAGGTGCCCATAAGGATTCCGGCCAAACCCAGAAAGTAAGATCCTTTAATTCTTCTATATCAGGAACCTTAACACCCCATTCGATATTACCGCTTAATCGAAATGGTACCAGAGTCTTACCGGTACGAAGATAGATCCCCTTTTTACTTAACACTTCTCTTGCCGTATCCCGATCCTCTAAATTTCGAAATACCAGACTAACGGATGGTTTATTCTTCTCTTCCACACATTCAAACTGAGGCAAATCCTTTGTAATCTTTTCCACTAGATCCATTTGACTTTTCTTCACATAAATGATTGGTTTTCTAAGAAACTCCTCCATCGTATTCAGAAGATATTTTCTGGAGTTTGAATTATCTCGAAGATACTCAATCATATCACGAAGTAGTTCAGAAAACTCATCCAATTTGAAATACCAATTCATCACTTCCTTAACTAATGGTGTTTTTCCGGATAGAGTACTCTTAGGATTTATCAGTTCGCTGGGCATATATTGATGCCCTAGGGCACACTCATCTGCATAACCTCTTTCCGAACTACATCCCTGAATTGGACATTGACCAATGACTTGACGACCATTTAATAATACTTCAAATTCCGGATCATAAAATTGAGCTGTTGATAGTTTCTGGAGGTATCCCTGATCATATAACGTTTGAAACACTTGTTTCGATACTTCGTTATGAATCTCACCGGTCCGACCCAAAGCAGATGCACCGTATAAATTCAAGCTAATTTCATACTCATCTAAGGTATGTTTTTGCTTTTCATGATTCCCTTTTACATAATCCTGAATGTTCGCTACATTATTCCCATCCTCACAAAGTTTACGAAAGCTTTCCAGAATGGGCGAACCATAGCAGTCGGTACCCGAGACAAATATTACATTTTCCTTTCCAATTCTGTCTCTTAAGAAACGGGCATAGACATCTGCGTGAATAAACACTCCACCGATATGCCCAAAATGTAATTCTTTATTGCCATATGGCATACCAGCTGTCACTACTGCTCGTTTTGGAAATTCCGGCCTTTTTCTCTTATTGCTTTTGATTTCTTTTGAAGTTTTTCTCTCAATGTTTTCCATCCTATCACTCCTTTTCATAATAATTATGGTTCAAGTAACTCTTTTTACTTAATGACTGTATATGAACGTAATCATCGATTGTAGCGTCTGATTTTCAGAGATAATAAAAACCTAAAAATGTTATACGTTCTGTTTTTTGTTTAAGTGTTTAAAAGTTATATAATTTTAAGTACTAAAAAACGCCCATACAGTCTAAACTGTAGGGACGATTATATCGTGGTACCACCCTAATTCATTAATATGTCACCATATTAATCTCTTCGAGTACATGCTAATACTCTAGTTCTGTAACGGGAACAACCGTCATAGCATCACTTAACAATAAAATATATAAGATACCCTTCAAAAGGCTTTCATTATTATAAAATTGATAAGATCCGTATGCAGCTCCGAGGCTTGTTTCATCATCTCTTCCCTGTTCCTTCTCAGCAAACGGAACTCTCTGTATGTTTCCAACATGATTACTTTTCTCTTCACAGCTTTTAAATTTTAATCAGTATATGTTACATTAATCAAATTGTCAAGGGGTCAGATTTATATGATTGATTGAATCTAGCTAATTTAATCATATGATTTCTGTACTTTGTTCTTACTGTTGGTAATTCATAGATTACTACTTTATTTATCAAAATCCAAATTAATATGAAGCATCTGCATAATAGGGAATGATAAGATAATTTCCAGTATTAATGGTATCCGATGCCAATCCATTACTTTCTTTAATCTCTGTGATATAGTCTGTTATTGTATCATATTCGTCAGAGATATATTGAGAAGCTATACTCCATAAAGTATCTCCTTCTTCGATCTCAAGACTCATAGCTAACTTTATTCGTTGTACATTATTCTGAGCATATACGGTTCTTGTAATAAAAATTGCTGATAACAATATAATCGAACTAATAAAAAGTGTTATTGCAAATATTGCACCTTTCTGAAAAAGTTCGTCTCTGTTAAACTTTATTCTTCTTAAATTCATATATGTATTCATACCGATAACCTCCTAAATATGATTTCCTATCGAATTGTTATGTCATAATTGTAATAGGTATTATAGTCATATTATGTCTCTTTAAAAAAATTATTTAAATTCATTCAAACTAATTCAAATTATTGTAAAGGATTCATCCGGTCAATTCGAAACAAAATCCGAACATATGATACGAACACTTGTTTCATGTTTTTATTATAAATGACAAACATTTGTTTGTCAACAGTATTTTCGAACATATATTTGCTTTGTTACACATATATAATCTAGGATATTATCTAGGATATCTTGAATACCATAAAAACGTTACTGCTTCGATTATTCCTAGGATATTTAAATACTATAGAAGCGTTATATTATCGATTATTCCTAGGATATTTTAAATGCTATACAAGCGTTATATTATCCATTATTCCCAGTATATTCCAAATACTAAAGCAGCGTTATAATATCAATTATTCCCAGGATATTTTAGATACTATAGAAGTGTTATAATATCGATTATCCATAGGATCTCATACTTTTCATAACTTTTTTTATCGGTGGAGAATTCGCTTCAATGCAAACATTTTTTCGCTTTTTAGAACAAAAGTTTGCATTTTAATTACAAGTATGCTATAATATTGTAAATAAGATATGGAGGATGAGATCATGGGATATGGCAGAATAAGCAATAAGCAGAAGGAGATATTAGACTACTTAAAATCGCAGATTATTAATAAGGGATATCCGCCTGCTGTTCGTGAAATCTGCGAAGCAGTAAAATTAAAATCAACTTCATCGGTTCACTCTCATCTGGAAACTTTGGAAAAGAACGGATATATTCGTCGCGACCCATCAAAGCCACGGGCAATTGAGATTATAGATGATGAATTTAACATGACAAGAAGGGAATTGGTGAATGTCCCTATTGTTGGGACCATAACCGCTGGTCAGCCTATACTGGCCGTGGAGAATATAGATAGTTACTTCCCGATTCCTTCAGAATATATGCCAAACGAAGAAACCTTTATGTTAAAAGTAAAGGGCGAGAGTATGATTAATGCAGGAATTTTTGACGGTGACAAGATTTTAGTACAGAAACAAGCACATGCAAAGAACGGTGACTATGTAGTTGCTTTAATTGAAGACGAAGTCACGGTTAAGACTTTTTACAAAGAGAATGGTTATTATCGTTTACAACCAGAGAATGATTCCATGGATCCAATCATTGTCCCTGAATTAAATATTTTAGGTAGAGTAATTGGTTTATTCCGTATGTTTCAATAGTCATTAAGTTATAAAGATTCACATATTAATCATGAACGAATTCGTTCAAGTACTTAGTTATATGACTAGACTATATATAAAATGAAGAGGATAACCCATTCCAGTACATTCGATCGGGATATCCTCTTTTTCATTGCTTAGTTCTCCAATTGTTCTTTGTTGATTGTTTTACCATCTCTCCAAATTCGTTCCAGATTATAAAATAATCTGTCTTCCTTTGAAAATACATGAACAACAACATCGCCGTAATCCATAAGAATCCAGCTAGCTGAACGAACACCTTCTATTCTCTTCGGTTCATAGCCCTTTCTTCCTAATGCATCCTTAACAGAATCTACTAAAGCATCTACCTGAGGAGCATTGGTTCCGTTTGCTATAATAAAATAATCAGCAATGATTGAGATATCTTTTATTTCGATAACCTGAATGTCTTCTCCTTTTTTATCTTCCAGCGCTTTATAAGCTAATTTAACCATTTCCTTTGATTCCATAGCTTACCCCTTTCCATTCATTCTTACTTTTATTTTTATTATTCAACGTAAGTTACATATATTTATTGTCATACCATGGATGATTCGTACTCTAATTTCTCTAAGCTTAGGCCTGTGATTACATTCTAGTAATACTATCTTATGGTTATTGCTCCTTAGTGTATTACTAATTTCTCGTAATATTCACATGTCTTTTCAGTTTGATCATCAATAATAGCACCCGTTGATTTAAGATAATCCAAAGTATTTTTTGTTATCATGTATACTGCAAGATCAATGTCATCATAAGCTGTTCTTCTTATTTCTTGTAACCTTGGGATTAATCTTCTATTAGGTTCAATATAATCTGCAGTAAAAATAATTTTTTCTAATAATGTCATGCACGGACGACCTGTCGTATGATAAGTTATCGCATCTAAGATTTCCTGATCCTCTATTCCATACAAGGTATTAGCATAATAAGACCCTAATTTAGCATGCAACAACCCAGGATTTTTAATCTCCGTCTCCGAAATTGGCAAATGATTACGAATGCACTCGGATAATAAAGCTTGTTCGGATAAATATTTTGCACAATCATGAAGAATGCCTGCTATACATGCATTTGTTACATCATAACCATGGATGATTGCTAAATCGTAGGAAACTTCTTCTACACCAATACTATGAACAAAACGACTGCTATTTAGAATTGTCTTCATGTTTTCTTCTAATTGAAGTAATTCCACGTTGTTTACTCCTTCGGGATATATCCGTATAGTTCATTTGCCTGAATATATGTGATTACCTCATCCGGTACATAATAGCGAATGGATTTATGTTCAGCAACTCGATTACGGATATTGTTTGATGAAATTTCAATCGTCGGCATTTCCAACAAGATAATTTTTGCTCCAAATGTCTCCTTAAGAAACTCTGCATGCTTCATCAGTCCCTCTGTTTTTACATCATCCCGGACAGCAACCAAAATAGTACTTAAATCGAAGACAATCTGAGGTTCCATCCAGTCCTGCATCATGTACAAAGAATCAGCACCGACAATAAAATAAAATTCAGTATCAGGATACTTCCTTGTTAACTCTGTCAGAGTATCCGCTGTATAGGTAATTCCTTCTCTCTCCAGTTCCACGAAGGATGTAGAAAAATGAGAATTATCTTTTATCGCCAGTTTGATCATATTAATTCTATGTTCTTCCGATACAATTTCGTTCTTCGGTTTATGAGGTGGGTTTTTGCTTGGCATAAACAGAATTTGATCCAGTCCTATTTGTTCATAAGCATTTTCAGCTAGCATCAGATGACCATGATGAACCGGATTGAAGGTTCCTCCCATGATTCCAATTTTCTTCATACAGCTTTCATCCTTTATTGTTCTTTTGATTTTGATTTCTTCTCTACCGGAAGTTCGATCTTTTTCTTTTCCTTTGATTCACGATACAGCACGATTTTTTTACCAATCACCTGAACGATCTCAGAATGAGTACGCTCTGATAAAATCTGTGCCATCTCATTGATATCATCGGAACAATTTTTTAAAACAGTGATCTTTATTAATTCTCTTGCCTCTAACGCATCCGATACACCTTCTGTTATCTCCGGTGTCAAGGCTGATTTTCCAATCTGATAAATAGGGTCTATTGTCATAGCCAGACCCTTTAAATATGCTCTTTGCTTACTTGTCATACTATTCTCCATCTATACCTTATGGTATAGCTCCTTTCTATATCAATCTTTATTTGATGTAGGCGACTTGATCTATGAGAGACCACAACTTACCTAAGGTTTATCACTAAAGAATCATACAGTACAAACTTACAACATTTTATATACATACTATTATGAAATAAATGTTTCGTCATAAATATATGCTCTCGCTAACTATTGATCTTATCTTAACTACTATCGTTTACTAGGAATAACTGTTAGTCTATTTATAGTAATCAAATTGTAACCCATACATACGGACAGTGTCTCCTTCTTCAATACCGAGGGCTTCCAATTCGTCTAATATATTATTCTCTCTTAGGAAACGTTGGAAGAACTCGAAACCTTTTTCGGAGTCCAGGTTAGTGTAACCTAACATACGTTCAATACGTGGCCCTTCCACAGCAAATAGATGATCTTCTTCCTTCCATACAGAATATGGTTCATCACTTTTCGCAAGATCTTCAGAGAAGAATTCTCTTTCAAAAACAATCGGAGCTTGATCCAGATTATCTAGCATACCTTTTACATGGTATAATAATTCCTTAATTCCTTTACCGCTGACAGCAGAAATTGAGAATACTTTGATACCCTCAGTTTCGAACGTATCTTTTAATTTCTGAATTACTTCTTCTTCGTCATCCTCATACATCACATCGGTTTTATTTGCTGCGATTACTTGAGGACGATTTGCTAGTTCTGCATTGTAGGCAGTGAGCTCCGCATTAATCATATGAATATCTTCAATGGGATCTCTTCCTTCTGTAGAAGCAGCATCCACCAAGTGTATGATCACCTTCGTCCGCTCAATATGGCGTAAGAATTCATGACCAAGACCCAGTCCTTCTGAAGCACCTTCAATAAGTCCAGGTATATCAGCAATAACAAATCCATCTCCACCTTCTAGATCCACTACACCAAGATTTGGAGTTGTTGTTGTAAAATGATAATTTCCAATCTTTGGTCTTGCATTGGTAACACGTGATAAAAAGGTTGACTTTCCTACATTTGGGAAACCCACCAGACCAACATCTGCAATTACTTTCAGTTCCAGGATTACGGTTAATTCATGCGCTTTCTGACCAGGCTGTGCATATACGGGAGCTTGCATCGTTGGAGTAGCATAATGCTGGTTACCTTTTCCACCACGTCCACCTTTTAAGATCACTTCCCGTTTATTGGAATTTGACATATCTGCAATAACTTTACCGGACTCTTTGTCCTTGATTACAGTCCCAGCAGGTACCTTAACTATGAGATCTTCTCCATCTTTTCCATGGCATCGTCTCTTTCCACCGTTCTCTCCATCGCCGGCTTTATATTTTCTTGTATATCGAAAGTCTGCTAAGGTATTCAGTCCTTCATCTACTTCAAATATCAAATCTCCGCCGTTACCACCATCACCGCCATCCGGTCCACCTGCAGGTACATAAATCTCCCTACGAAAGCTTACATGTCCATCGCCGCCCTTGCCGGATCTGATATATATTTCCGCTCTATCTGCAAACATTCTATCACCTGTTACAATACAACAAAAATTGTATTGTCCTCTCTATATCTTTAACTCTCTTTATATCTTTAACATTTATATCTTTAACTCTATTATTTCCAAATTCTATTACGCTTATTATAAGTTGCATCATTTTAAAATTCAACATCAACTCGCATATAGAATATATAAAAGAACCCCAAATTCTGATACTATCAAGAATTTGGGGTCATTACCGAACGGTTTCTATTACTATTTCGCTTCTACCGGGTAAACACTTGCCTGCTTCTTGTCTCTACCCTTTCTTTCGAATCGAAGAACACCATCTACTAAAGCAAATAATGTATCATCGCCACCGCGTCCAACATTGATTCCTGGATGAATCTTTGTTCCACGTTGTCTGTAAAGAATATTTCCTGCTAGAACAAATTGTCCGTCAGCTCTTTTCGCACCCAATCTCTTGGATTCGGAATCTCTACCGTTCTTGGTAGAACCAACACCCTTTTTATGAGCGAAAAATTGAAGGTTCATTCTTAACATAGTCTACACCTCCTAAATCAAATGAGTTATCAATCATCAATTATTGTGTTTTTCTTGACTGAGTCTGATATACTTTTCTGAATACTCTTCTTGTATCCCATGTAGTCCAAGGGCTAAAGAATTTAATAACAGAGATGCATTTGAACTCAGATCAGAAACCACTTGAAATTCTATATAACCTTTTTTCTCATCCTGCTCCAGCCGGAACTTATCTGAGGTAAAATTCTCAATAGAATTTATGGTATTGATTACTAAGGCTGATACTGCGGCACAAACCACATCACTACCGTATTCTGCATAATCTGCATGTCCGGATAATGAAAAGCCTGTAATCATGTTTTCTGCATTTTTATAAATGGCTACTTTGATCATACCATTACCTATGCATTAATTTTTTCAATCTTTACCTTGGTAAATGGCTGTCTATGGCCGTTCTTCTTGTGATATCCGGATTTTCTCTTGTATTTGTAGACAATAACTTTCTTGTTCTTGCCTTCTTCAACAACAGTTGCTGATACTTTTGCATTAGCTACAGTAGGATTTCCTACTACTAATGTTCCGTTGTTAACTACAAGTACTTGATCAAAAGTAACTGTTGCTCCTGCTTCTGCTCCAAGCTTTTCAACCTTAATGATATCGCCTTCCGCTACCTTGTACTGTTTTCCACCAGTTGCAATAATTGCGTACATATGGCACCTCCTATTATCATTACTCGCCAACTATGGTGTCTGAATTCTAAGATTCAGAGCTTCGAAACCTCGTTGTGCGGCACACTAAAATATGTTAACATATGTCTTTTATTTTGTCAATGAATATTTTGTAAGTTTCTGTTACCCAATGTTCTTATATTTTTATCCAAAAGCAAGCGAAAAGTAATTTATATACGTAACATATTATAGAAGGTAATATCATGCTTCCTTCTTATAAATACATTTCAGTCTAAGACAAAGAGCTTCTACCAACACTTCTATTCCGTAATATCGCACAGAGTAGCATCAATATAATTAACCAGTTGATTTGTTGGAATACATAACTGACATCCTCTTACACCGGCACTGACTGTAATCTCTTCAAATAATTCGGCTGTTTCATCCATATAGGTTGGAAATTTCTTCTTCATACCAATCGGCGAACAACCTCCGCGAATATATCCAGTTGTCCCCAGCAAATCTTTAACCGGGAGCATCTCTATTTTTTTATCCCCAATGATCGTAGCCGCTTTCTTTAAGTTAAGCTCCGCATTCACCGGAATACAAAATACGGTAATTCCTTTTTTCTCTCCCTTAGCCACCAATGTTTTGAAAACCTGATCCGATGGCATATGAATAAGAGAAGCTACATGCTCTCCTCCTAGATTATTTTCATCCACTTCATATTCCATCGCTTTGTAAGGAATGCCTTCCTGATCCAGTAAACGCATTACATTCGTTTTTATCATAGTATAATCGTTCTTCCTATATAATATCTTTTTTATAATCTAGTCACAATAAAATCCAGCAGTGACTTTTTCATATAGGCTACACATCTATATATTAATCCATAGGTTGTTGTTCTATCGCTTATTGATATTCTGTATTTACCTATACTTTAAACTTATATTAACAATCTCATAAATCGATTATTGTAGTATCTATACTTGTTCATGCAATGGTTTACGAACTTTCTTTCTAGTTACTTCCACGAGACCCAGTGCTGTCATGTCAACCAAAGTGGTTTTTATTGGGTCTTTTTTTAGGTAACTTTCCAGCTCTGCCATCAGTAAATCCTGATCCTTCTTTAATTCAAGATCAATAAAATCTATGATAATGATCCCGGAAAGATTTCGAAGCCGTATTTGCTTTGCAATCTCCTTTGCAGCCTCTAGATTGACCTTCAGAAATGTCTCCTGTACTTGCTTCTTTCCGTTCACTGCTTTTCCGGTATTCACATCTATAACAGTCAATGCTTCTGTTGGCTGTATAACTAAGGTTCCACCGGATTTTAACCATACCATCTGCCGTAAGGCATCACTTAGTTTATGAGTAATTCCATAGAGATTAATTAGACTGAGGAGTTTGTCCTCATAAAATCTCAATTTGTCCAGATCCTCTGCCTGAGATTGTATGAGATACTCTTTCATATTCTCATACAGCTCTAAGTCATCGGTAATAAACTCGTCTACGTTTTCTGCATATCCGTCTCTGATATCACAGATGTAACTTGGCGGTGTTTTATACAACAGGGAAAAACGACTTTTATGAATTCCATATTTACGGATTTGCTCATAGGCTTCAATTAGCTTTATGATTTCATTCTCGATCTTTTCTTTCGACATGTAAGCAGCATTGGTTCGTACAATAAAACCATAGTCTCTGCGTCCGTATTTTTTAGCGATTTCTTTTAATCTTTGCCGTTCCTTTTCATCGGTTATTTTAGCTGACACACCAATCGTTGTCTTACCATACGTCAGCGCAACGTATTTACCGGTAAAATTAAGATTACTACTAACTACAGGAGCTTTCGTCTTAACATCCTCTTTCGTCACCTGAACAATCAGTTCATCACCAGTTTTAACTTTAGTTTCTGTTAGTTTAGAATCCGCGTCCTGGTACTCGGCTACACTGGACATGATTGGATATTTATTTTCTTCCAGTGAATAATAACACATTCTGCCATCAGCGATCTCGACAAAAGCAGCATTAATATTTTTTACAATATTCTTTACCTTACCCAGATAGATATTACCCAGGATTCCGGTTTCATCTGATGAATTCAGGGAAATCTGGACCATGTCCTTTCCCTCAAAGAACGCAGAAATGATTTTATCATTTTGTTTTGTAATAATAAGTTTATTCTCCACGCTCTGCTCCTCCATATAGTAAATATATAATAAAATGTGTTTACTGTTCTAACTGATCCAGCGGTACTAACATACCACTTTCTTCCCTTGTATATACCTCCAAACGATGCACCTGCCAGGCAAACTTTTGATATTCTTGTTCAAGAAATTCATAAAAAGCTTCCATTACCAACTCAGGTTTTAAATTATTCGCACTGCCGGTAGCTACCTGAAGATATACAAAAATACCATTCTCATAACAATCCGCTTGACTCCGGCTTTGAACTCGATGTGCCTGGTTGGAGGTTATTACCTCTCTTACCAGTTGTACACGCTTTTCCTCGTATTCCTGTTGATCGAAGGCAGCCATCGTAATCATCGGCTTTATATCTACGGGTTGTTCACTTTTCTTCGTCTTCTTACCAATTACAATTTCATCCAAGGATAAGAATTTCTCAAAGGCTTCTTTAAATTCCTGTTGGGTCTTAATTAAATCCGAGATAGAATAACCATCTTTTAAGGAAACCAAATAATCTGCAGAAGAAACCAGAGACATCGCTGTTATCACCTTATGACCCGGTTCCGGTTCTCTTAATTCAGTAAATCCTATAGCGTAAAATCCATCGGTTAATACTGCATTGATCTTCTCAAGCATAATTTCCGGAGCTTCACTGGTAATAAATTGTGCATCCAAGTATTCACTATCACTAGTTAAACCAACACCAAGAGGTGAAGCAAAAGACATAATCTGATGAGGGCTAAAACCCTTCGTATACTCTATAGCTACATTTGCTCTACGAAATACTTTTTGAAAATATCTCATGACATCCAAGTGTCCGATGAATTTCATTGGTCCATATTTTTGAAATTTTATTCTTGCCTTCATTGGATACCTCCTTCAAAGCAAACACCGCCGCCAAATTGTATAGCACCACAGCCGGAGCAACCCTGTCTGCAGTTTGGTGTTACTTTTGCCTCTTTTGCCTGCTGATATTCGTTGTATAAAAATTCTTTAGTTACTCCTGTATCAATAAAATCCCACGGAAGAATTTCGTCCATTTCGCGTTCTCTACTATTGTAGAATGCAATATCCAGACCATTTTCTTCAAAAGCTTTTACCCATACATCATATTTAAAATGTTCACTCCAGGAATCATAGAGACACCCTGCTTGGTAAGCATCATAGATTACCTTACTAATACGACGGTCACCTCTGGCAAAAACGCCCTCTAATTCAGATAACTCCGCTTCATGCCAGCTGAATTTAATACTTTTACGATTTAACTGCTCGTTAAATTTTCCTCTTAAGAAGCGTTGCTTTTCAATGAATTCTTTCCCAGTACTCATTCTAGACCATTGGAACGGTGTGAAGGGTTTTGGAACAAAGAAGGAGGCACTGGAACTGATGGTAACCTTACCGTTTCTTTGATCCTTTGGTATCTTATAATACTCGCGGGCGATCAAATCAGATAAAACAGCTATCCCTTCAATATCTTCTTCTGTTTCAGTGGGTAGACCCATCATAAAATAAAGTTTTACCCGATTCCATCCACTTTGGAAGGCTTGGGCAGCACCATTGAGAATGGCCTCTTCGGTTAAACCTTTATTAATAACATCTCTTAAACGCTGAGACCCTGCTTCCGGAGCAAAGGTAAGGCTACTTTTCTTCACATCCTGTACCTTGCTCATAACATCTAATGCAAATGCATCAATACGTAACGAAGGAAGTGATATATTTACTCCCTTTGAGCCAAATTCCTCGATTAAAAAATAAACAAGCTCCTGTAATCCGGAATAATCGCTGGAACTTAAAGAACTTAATGAGATTTCCTCATGACCGGTTGCATTCAGCATCTGGTAGGCACATTCTTTCAGATAAGATAGACTCCTCTCTCTAACCGGACGATAAATCATGCCCGCTTGACAGAAGCGGCAGCCTCTGATACAGCCTCTCTGAATTTCTAAAACAACTCTGTCCTGAGTAGCCTTTATGAATGGTACCAATGGTTTCATTGGATAATACGTATTACTTAAATCCATCTCAATTTGTTTGATTACTTTATCTGGAGCTGATGAATCGTTCTTTTGAAAGTTTTTAATCGTTCCGTCTTCCTGATAATTGACATCATAAAAGGCAGGTACGTACATTCCTTCGATTTGCGCTACCTGCTGTAAATATTCTTTTCTTGATTTCCCTTCTTGTTTGCACTTCTTATAAGCATCCAGAAGCTGATCGTATACGGTTTCTCCTTCTCCGATATAGAAAAAGTCAAAGAAGTCCGCAATTGGCTCAGGATTATAACTGCAAGGGCCTCCACCGATGACGATTGGATCATCCTCCGTACGATCTTTCGCATAGATCGGAATTTGGGATAATTCTAATATCTGCAAAATATTTGTATAACACATCTCGTATTGCAACGTAATTCCTAAAAAATCAAAATCTTTTATCGGGTCTTGACTCTCTAATGCAAATAATGGGATATGTTTCTCTCTCATAATCTTGTCCAAATCAACCCAAGGAGAATATACCCTCTCACAATAGGTATCACTGCGACGATTAAACATATCATATAAAATCTGTATTCCAAGATGGGACATCCCTATCTCGTATACATCTGGGAAACACATACAAAAACGTATATCTATATTCTTCGGGTCCTTCACCGTCATATTGACTTCTCCGCCAATATATCTCGCCGGTTTCTCCACGGTTAATAATATCTCATCCGAAAGTGCTAATTTTCTCATTTTACTATCCTTTCCATTGTTCTACCCGCTATTATAACTGATTACTTTATAAATTACAACGGATATTGGGGATAGTATTTATACCATTTGAAAATAAGCCTACTTCTTAAATACTATACAGATCGATCTGATATTCGTATCTTTATTCGTTTCGTTTAATTAAACATCTATTTGTATAATCTTTTTGTATCAGCTTCATAACATCTATTTAGATCATTTATTCAAATTCGCTATTCAGATTATCTGTTCAAATATCTTTCAGACTATCTTTCAAATAATACATCCAATTCACCTATAATATCCATAATTTCGTTTCATTCGTGTATTGTATCGTTATTTCGTATCCATCAATCTAAGAAAGATACCATCATATCTTCCAGCATTTCAAGACCATCATTTCCTGTGACATATTCCTGTACTAGATCATTTGTAAATTTACCCAACTTAACATCAAATTGATCCATAAGAAAGAAACTTAAAAATAAAACGATTGCACAGATGGTACGAATCATAAGAGAACGAAAGGAGGCTACTTCTTTCGCATTATCTTCTACTGAAGCTGTTTCTTTCAGAAAGTTCAGTGCTCTCGGCTTCTTTTCCTCTTCTATGGATTCCGGTGTCTCTTCCATAGCATCTGATCGCATCGTACTATATGGATAATTGCTCATACTTGCTGCGTTTAGCTGTCGAAGGCAAGCTTCTCTAGCTTGTCTGATATATTCTGCTCTCGATAACATCGGTGTCTGATTTGAGTAGGCTTCTGGTTTCTCAGTCACTTCATTACTAGTTCCAGCGAGCATGGATCTTGGTGATACAACCAATTCATTTCCTGTCTCAAATAAATTCTCTTTTATTTGATTCGAGAGATTTGTTTCGATCTGTCGATATATTTTATCTTCCATCTTTGTATCCATATTCTACCTCCCATGTATTAATACAGAATACCCAATATTTTTGCACAAGCTTATATCCTGTTTCATTATATTTCGGAAAGTAGACACTTATTACACTTATTATATATTAACTGAAAATATCATCCCTTTAGAGTACTAAAAAAGGATATCAAGCCTCTGCAATAATCCGACTTAGATATCCTTTTTAGTCCTATTATGAATAACTATATTAATTCACGATCAATATTAATGATATCGCCTTCTGTATTGCTTTCAATGAAATTAATCACATTATCACAAATACTATCTGCGTGAGCAGTATCACCGGCAACACAAGCAATACCAAAAACAATAATTTGATGAATATCCTGTTCTTCAATCTCAGCAATCGATACATTATACTTATTCCTAACCTTTGCACAAATGCTTTTCACTATCATGCGCTTTTCCTTTAAAGAATGAACCCAGGGCGTATATAATTTTACCTTTATCGTTCCTACAACCATAAAATCCTTCCTTATATTTCATCTACCATGCGATATCCCACTCCTACTTCAGTGATAATGTACTTAGGTTCCGCAGGATTCTTTTCAAGCTTTCTTCTGATATTAGCCATATTTACTCGCAAGGTTTGATTATCGTTAATATAGGGTCCCCATATTTCCTTCATAATATAGTCATGTGTAAGAACTTTTCCTACATTTTTTGATAAAAGGACAATTATTTTGTATTCTATGGGCGTAAGGTGCACTTCCTTATCTTCTACCTTAACGATTCTTTTATTGTAATCAATATGAAGGTTACCGATGCTTATTTTATCACTTTCCGGGTGATTATCCTCCTGGATTTTTTGACTGTGTCTGACCGCAGTACGGATACGGGCTAGCAATTCAGAGGTTCCGAACGGCTTTGTTATATAGTCATCGGCACCTAAATCCAATGCTTCTACCTTTTCTCTCTCATGTCCCCTGGCAGATACTACAATAATAGGGATATTGCTCCATTCTCGTATGGTCTTTAATACTTCTATACCATCCATATCAGGTAACCCCAAATCTAAGAGTATGAGGTCTGGGCAATGGGAAGCAGCCAGAGAAATTGCATCCTTACCTTTTTCCGCCTTTATTACATTATAATCATGATGAATTAGTATGGTAGAGATAAAATTACATATCGCAATTTCATCTTCTACTAATAAAATTAATAACTTATTGTTCATTATAATGAGTACCTTTCTTATTATCTTCCATTGTAAACCTTTCACCTGGTTATTCTTTTTTAGTCTCCCCTTTTTCGTTGTAACTTCAAATTAGATTGGGAGGCTAAATCGAAATACAGCTCCACCTTCTTTTTTGTTAAACGCTTCCATCCTACCATCATGTGCTTTTATGATTGACATACAGATGGATAGACCGATTCCCATTCCCCGTGAAGAATCTGCAGACCTCTTACCATTGGGTACATAGGATTCAAAAAGATATGGAATATCCTGTTCTGAGATACCATCTCCATTATCGCTGACTTCAAATACCGCCATGTCCTTATCTCTTTTTAAAGATACATCAATAGTAATATCAATCCCCGAATGCTTAATCGCATTTTCAATTAGGTTGATGATTACCTGCTCAATCAACGTACCATCCATTGGCACCATAAGGAGTTCATCCGGCACCGAAACCTTTATGTTCTGGTTAACAAAACGCTTTCGTATTCTGCTTATGGCAGCAGCGATGATCTCTTCTGCTGCTTCCGGTGATTTGGTTACATTGGCAGTATCCTCATTAATACGGGTTACAGATAATAGATTTTCTACCATTCGGATCAACCACTGTGAATCGTCTTTAATATTTGATATTAGCTTTAATTTGGTTTCATTATCCAGTGTTTCCGCATTTTCTAAAATAGCTGAACTAGAACCTAAGATAGCCGTTAGTGGTGTTCTTAAATCATGGGAAATTGCCCTTAACAGATTACTTCTCATTTTTTCTTTTTCGGTTTCTACTAGGATTAATCTTTGTTCATCGGATAATCTTTGTCGTTCCATAGCCATAGCCATTAAGGAGACGATTCGTCTTACAAACGCCCTGCTACTCTGATCCAGAAGCAAACCATTGGCACAGGATATCCCTAATACCCCTAAAACATTTCCCTGCGATATTACCGGCATGTAGACCGCTTTTGCATCCATCAGGGTATCCGTACCGGCTCCGGCTTTTTTTTGATTTACAAAAACCCAATGAGCAACTGCACTTTCTTCCTTAGACAGTAGTAATTCCGATTTAACGTCCTCTTCCGCCTGCATCAAAGATCCCTGCACTCCAGTTGATGGATCTTGAGTATAAAATACCACTGATCTCCTGAAAATTCTGGTAATATATTCACTGGTTAATTCAACAATGTTTTGAAGTCCTCTGGCAACCAAAAGTCTTTTGTTTATCTCATATAACACTTCCGTCCGCTGTTCCCGGTCCATGGCAAACTTTGCTTGAACCTTGGTTCTGACGGTTAATGCATTCGTTATCAACGCTACCAGCAGCATTACCGTAAATGTGATTGGATATCCCTTTTGAACAATATTAAAAGCAAAATATGGTTCTGTAAAAAATATATTACATATAAGAACACTAATGACCGATGCTGATATTCCATATAAATAACCAGTCGTTATCCTAGATATAATCAAGACCGAAAGTATATACAGCATGATCACACTATCGTTATTAAAATCAAAACTTGTTAGAAATGTATTTATCATAGTGGTGACAAATAATACACCCATGGTTTTCAAAGCATCAGCCCAACTGAAACTAAGTCCATTTTGATGTATCTTTTTCTTATGTTCCCGATAAACCTTCATCAAACTACTATCTGGAATGATATGAATTTCAGTATTAGACAACAAAGAGATTAATTTATCCTCCAAATCCATATCAAAGAAATAACGTAATGATCTTTTTTTTCGGCTTTTTCCTATTACGATATTGGTGATACCTGTAAGCTTTGCATATTGAGCTACCGTAACGGCTAAGTCACTGCCATTGAGTGTAACAACCTCCGCACCTAATTGCTCTGCCAGCTCAACATTGGCGTGGAAGTTCCTCTTCTCCACATCGGATTGACAATCACTATCCTTATTCTCCACATAGACCGCTGCCCAAGGGGCATGGAAGGCATCCGCTGTTCTGGCAGTCCAACGGATGCATCTTGCTGAGGAGGGGGAACTACTGATGCAAACCAACATTTTGATATTCGCTGATTTATTGGCCAATAATTGTTCGTTCTGATTATTATGGCTGATTCGGTCTGCTGCCTTTCTCATAGCAATTTCCCGTAACAGTCTTAGGCTATCCTTGGTAAAAATATGCTCCGATGATTCACTTTCCTTCCCTTCATCTACACTTCTACCAATTTCTATTCTTCTTAATAGTTCATCCGGTTCAATATCAATTAATTTTACTTTATCCGCTTGATCAAAGATATAATCCGGCACGGTTTCTTTCACGTAGACTCTGGTGATATCTTGGACCAAATCCTTAAGGCTCTCTATATGGGATACATTCACTGTGGTATAAACATCGATTCCTGCATTCAACAGTTCCTCGATATCCTGATATCTCTTTTTATTACGAACTCCGGATCCGTTGGAGTGAGCTAGGTTATCGATAATAATCAGTTTTGGTTTACGCTCCAGCGCACCATCCAGATCAAATTCGATCTTGCTGTGATTTTTACTACGGATCTCTTTCCTTGGCAAAACAGGAATACCGATCAACAATTGCATCGTTTCTGGTGGGGTGTCCGGTTCCACATAACCAATGACTACATCTATGCCATTCTTCCACTGCTCTTTCGCATCGTCAAACATCGCATAGGTTTTTCCTACCCCTGCCGCATATCCAAAGAATATTTTAAGACGGCCTTTTTGATTAAATTTATGGTATCCCAGTTGTTCCATGTAAGTTTCTCTCTCCTTACGATCTTCCTATACAATTCCGCTTGATTTTAAATACTGGATGGCAATCTGTGTTCGATGTTCCAATCCTGTTTTTTCTAATATTGTACTAATATGATTTCTTACAGTACCATTGGATAAATATAGCTTTTCTCCAATTTCTTTATTCGATAATCCTTCTGCAATTAATTTCACAATATCTAATTCCCTGGATGATAGCATCAGATCAAATACTTTATTCTTGGACGAACCGGTATTTACTCTTCCTCTAATAAATTCCAGAATATCTGCTTGAAAGACTGTTCCCCCGGTATGTATTACCCGAATCGCTGATAGAATTCGGTCTGCCGGACTATTCTTTAATATATAACCATTCACTCCTGCCTTCAGTGCTCGAAGGATCAAATCCGGTTCATCAAAAGTAGTTAATAATAATGGGATGGATAATTTCTGTTCTAATATCAACTCTGCTGCCTGTATTCCATCCATTTCCGGCATACGAATATCCAGTAATATAACATCAGGTCTATATTGTTTGCCCAGTTCTACCGCTTCTAAACCATTGCTTGCAGATCCCAAGAACTCCATATCCGGCTGCGTTTCTATAATCATTTTAAGACCTTCTCTGATAATAGCATCATCATCTGCAATGATTAATTTAATCATACTGTCTCCTATCTGACTAGAGTAGTCTCTTTCTATCTATAATGAAAATATATTGGTTACAATAAAACCGTTTTCGCCTTTATTAAAAAAGCATCTTCCCTTTGCATGAACCGTCCGTTCTTCCATCGCTTCCAGTCCTAATCCTTTATCAAATCCATCTTCGGATCTCCCGTTATCGCGGTACTCCACTTTTACCATCTTTTTAAACACTTCAATCGTAAGCTGAAACTCCGTGGCATTGGAATGCTTTAATAGATTCGTGAGACACTCCTTTAGGTTCTCATGGATACAAGCCCAGATATCAATCCGTATTAAGTCTAAGGAACCTTTGGTATCCAAATGCACTGCTTTATTAAAGCTTACCTTGAATTCTTCCAATACGGTCAGGATATCTTGAACACCAAGAACATAACTTCCAGCCCGTTCCTCCCTTAGGGCCATTCGTATTTCATCCACACCGGATCTCAGATTATTGATGGTTTTTTGAATACTTTCTGCTGCCTTCACCGGGTTGTCCTTCATTACTAAAAGGGATGCTTCCAGCATGATAATACTACCTGATATGCCGTGTCCGATCTGGTCATGAATACGTGCTGCAATACGATTTCGTTCCTCCAGGGAGGTGGTGTATTTGATCGTTTTCATCAGACTTTTGACATCTTCTATTCTCTTTGACAAATCACTGATGGTATCCTTTTGATGATCACTAAGTTCTCTATAATAAGATAACTTATCCAATATGCTTCTGCCAAATAATATCAGTGTAATCAAAACGAATGACATTGCAATAGATATTTTTCCCGGAGTGAAAATAAATAAAGATAAAAGTATCGTTACGAACAGAATTTCGTAAAACAATCTATTCTCAATTAGCAAATCCAACAATTGTGTCAATAAAATAATGAAAAGAGGAAAAAAGGTCTCAAGGCCTAAAGCAAAACAAGCAATCATGGATAGAAAGACAAGACTTATTTTCACCTGTTTATTTTTCAAATACTTATCCAGTAATATCTCTAATAAAAATACGCAAGTAAAGCTCAGCGTAGATATCACAGGCATTGTGATATCTACTAAATCTGAGCTTAAAATGAAGATGGAGGTGATTACCGTCACTACTTTTGCTATAAAGTAGAGATAGGATTTATCTTTCATAGATGCTACCGCCTATCTATTTTTATAGTTCTGTGAAAATACTACAGCACCAATAAGAAAGGTAAGGACAATAAATAATATCAGCACTATAATATTCGGGAAAACATTGGCAAGGCTATCAGCCTGTAGTTTACGAAAGGTATCCATAAACCAAAACTGCGGCAATATTCTAGCAAGATTTTGAAGACTCTTTGGTGCCATCTCAATCGGAAAATATGCTCCTCCCAGAATACATCCGAAGGTAGAGAAACCGATAATCATGGAAGTAACCGCATTCTTCGAATGTAATGTCAAAGCAGTTGCCATGGAAAAGCATACCGTAAATATAGAAAATAAAGTCATTAGCAATAGTATAATCCCAAACGGTACGCCCGTCTGAATATTCATAATCTTGATGTAGGTGCAAAAGATACCACTCATAATAAAACATACAATGGTTCCAAAAATAGCAGAACCAATAATATATTGTGACGGTTTTACCGGGGTTACCTGAATACGATTTAACACTCCGGATAAACGATCATCCAATATGATAAAGGTATAGCTAACACTGACACCAAAGATAAACATCAGGTAAAATCCAATGGAATTGATAAACCCTGCTTTTTGAGCTAATAAGGATTTATCTATAGTAATTGCTGCAGAATGCGCCATCCTAGTCTGTTCTTTTTGATATGTGGATAAAAGTTCATCAAATAGTTTCTCATCTCCTGCAGCACTGTCGGAGAGAACTTTAATACTGCCAAGATAGCTATTTACATATACTTCAAAGAATGCTGCATTCTCATAATCATCCAGAGTCGTAATCACAAACGGCTTTATTCTTCCCTTCGATGTATCCGCATAAAAATTTTCCGGTACCTCTATTATAGCTGATATATGTTTATCAATCAACTCAGTCGAAAGTACTTCATAAGAATTATTTTCATATAACTCATAATTCAACTGCTCAGTTAAATACCGTTCAAAATCTTCGGAGAGGACACTATTATCGTGATCCATATATCCAATTTTTATTTTTGCAACGGTATGATCCGCAATCATTTTACCCATGGCATAAATAACAAAGCAAAGCATCGCTGCTCCAAGTAAAGCAATTATAATGGTCCAGAGGTTACGTTTCATATTCGTCTTTGTCAAGAGCCAGATATTCTTCATCGTTCCTCCTCCTTTCTGTTAAATATAAATGCACCGATGATAAGTGCTGAGATCATAAGAATTACACATAATAAAATTACATTATTTACTTTCTCATGCCTGCCAAAGACTGTTAAATCAAACGCAGCCTGCTGTAATTGGTAAATTGGCATTGCCTCAGTTACACCTTTGATATTGAGTTCTTTGGAATAGGTACCTCCAAAAAACATCATGATCCAAAGAATTGGCATAAGTACAGCCATCGGATTTGTCTTAATAACCAGACCAATCACTGCACCGACTGCAATGGAGGATAACGTTACTACAAAAAACATAAAGAATAAATAAATGTTATTGCCTAAGGTTGCGGCATAATGTGCTTTAAATACAAAAACACTAACAAACATTAATACAAAAATCTGTGTGATAACCTGTGGTACCATACCAAGGATCTGCTGCAAAAACATTACCGTCCTGTTTTTAGGTGAAGCAATCATCCTATTGATCGTCTTATTTGTTCTCTCACCAACAAATGCACCGGCACCAATCATAATACTCATAAAACATATCATTGCCAGCATAGATACTGCATAGTAGTCAAGCATGGTACGTTTTACACCTAAATCCTTCTGTACAATATAATCATCCTGCGGCATGTTATCAAGCATAAGGTTACCGGGAACTGTCTTCATGACAGCTGCAATGGAATGATTGGTCTGAACGAAGCTGTTTAAGATCGCACTTACGGTTCTATTTTTAATCTGATTCATTCCCTCATATACAGCAATCTCCATGGGTTCACCGGTAAATACAACGACTGCCGCGATTTCATCCTTGCCCGCCAGTTCCTTCGAAGCAGTAAGATCCTCTGATTCTATAAAATATAAGCTCTTATTATCTCCTGCTTGTTGTATAAAACTTTCTATCGCCATAGTATCCATGGGATTTTTGGTTTCAATAAGATAATGAAGCTTAATCTCTCCAACCGCTTCCTCCGAATTATCCATCGAAGACAGGAGATTTCCAAGTAAAAATATCAGCACTAAGGGAAACATCAACATGAAAAACAAATTCGTTTTATCCCGTAGGAATTCTAACGTTTCTTTTATCATAATTTGAAACATATGCTACCTCCTATCTTAAATCATGTCCGGTTAAGGTTAAGAATAACGTATCAAGGTTCGGCACTTCCGTATTAATATTTATGATTGGTAGTCCCATCCCGATAAATTGCTCAATGATCTTTGTGATACTATTTTGTTCGATAGAAACATCAATGCGGAAGGTATTCTCTTCTAAGGTGATGGCTTTCACATCCGGCATTAGCTGTTGCTTCTTCTTAAACTCCTCGAACCGGAAGGAGTTTGGAATTCTTGACTCTATATATACGGATTGAACATCCGTGACTAAAGAAACCAACTCTGCTTTTGTTCCGCAAGCTACCATATGACCCTTATCTACGATTGCAATACGATCACAAATTTCCTCCACCTCCTGCATATAGTGAGAGGTATAAATAACCGTAGCTCCTCTGTCTCTCAATGTCTTAATGGAATGTAAAATAAGTTCTCTGGACTGTGCATCCACTCCAACCGTTGGTTCATCCATAACAATTAAATTGGGAGCATGAGCTATTCCACAGGCAATGTTAAGTCTTCTTCTCATACCACCGGACATTTGCTTCGGTCTCATATTCATCTTGTCTGCCAGACCTACGAATTCTAATGCCTCTTTGGAGGAGTTAATTAGTTCCTTTCCTCTCATTCCATAGAGAGAAGCAAAGAACTTCACATTCTCTAAAGCATTAAGATGTTCATAAACAGCAATATCCTGAGGAACCATACCGATGACCTGTTTGATCTTCATTTTATCCTTACGGATATCCATTCCCTGGATGATGATCTCCCCTTTGTCAAAATCGCTTAAAGTTGTAATGACACTAAGGGTTGTTGACTTTCCAGCTCCATTTGGTCCCAATAGCCCGAATATCTCCTTGGTGTTTACAGAAAAGCTTAGATTATCTACGGCACAGAGTTCACCATATTTTTTAATCAAATTTTTTACTGATACATAATCAGACATGTTCTTATCCTCCATTTATTGATACGCTTTTTGATTGCAGGTTTTTTATAGCTTGTGATTCGTAACGTTTTCTTCTGATAAAATCATAACGCAGAACAGAATGGAATGGAAGTGACGATAGTGATAACTTCCAGATGACAATTGTCATGGTTTTTGATGACAATTAATCGGAGGGCTCTTGCCCTAAGATGCAATCTCTTAAGGAAGAGATTTGGGAAGACTGAGATTAACGTGGGTAGAATACTCGAGAGAATAAAGATGATACGAGATTATGAGCAGTACGAATATCACACGAAAACGAGAATAAGTTGATTACACGTTTATTAAACGTTTATTAAACGTTTATTACGATGTTTGTTACAACGTTTATTAAAGCGAGGTATGGTACATAAATTTTATTTGCACCATTGGTAGGATATGGTATAATGACTTGCGACTCATGAATTATTCCTGATTTTTAGTACTACTTACATATCAAGTTATTCCATATCCGTTCGTATATAAAGTTTAATGAAAATCTATCATTGGTCTTCCTATGTACTTACATAAATTATAACGGTATCATGGGAATTAGAAATGGAGGTATTTTTTTTGCGTAGATACTATATTGATAATATTCGCTCGTTTAATGTAATGTTATTATTTCTTTATCATACTTGTATGATATACAACGGCTTTGGAGAAGACTTTTATGTCAAAGGCTCTTATGTTCGTATTCTTAATGATTTTATTATTGTATGCTCCCCGTGGTTCATGCCATTGATGTTTGTCATCGCTGGCATCAGCTGTTCCTATGCTTTACAAAAACGAACAGCGACTGAATTCGTGAAAGAGCGCTTCCTGAAGCTATTCCTTCCCTTACTCTCCGGCATACTTCTTTACCTTCCTGCACAGACCTATTTTGCAGAACGCTTCCATAATGATTATACCGGTAGCTATTTGGGGCAATATTTACTTTTCTTTACGAAGGAAACAGATTTAACCGGCTACAGCGGAGGATTTACCCCCGGTCATCTGTGGTTTATCCTATATTTATTCGTGATTTCACTACTGGCACTTCCTATTATGATGCTCTGTAAGCAAAAAGCCTGGACTATTCCTGGGGAGAGACTGACAATATTAAAGGTAATACCTCTATTTCTTGTTACCTTATTTATGACTCCTCTGATTGATATCAGCGGGAAAAGTCTCAGTGAATTCTTTACATTATTTATGCTGGGGTTTTTTATCTTAAGTAAGGATGAGTTATTAAACCGACTGGAGAAAAATAGATTTTATCTTATGATTACTGCAATCCTATTATCTGCTATAAGGTTATATTTCTTCTATCACGATATCTTTCCTGAGATCGTTTATGATGTTTATTACCGCATGGTTGGGTGGATTTGTATCCTTGCTATTCTTGGTATCGGTAAGCATATCCTTAATAACAACAACCCAGTTACAAGATATCTCGCAAAAGCTTCTTTTCCTGTTTACTATTTTCATCAAACCTGGTTGGTCGCGGTTGCTTATTATGTATTTCAATTTACTCCGAAATGGGAAGTTCAATCCCTGTTCATCATCTTAGGTAGCATACTATTCACCTTCCTAAATTATGAGGTATTTCGGAGAATTCCGCTCACAAGGTTTTTATTTGGTATTAAAAAGTAAAAATACATAGGTTAACTTACAAGACATTGTTATAAATCATTGAAAAAACCAAATGTTTCATTTATAATGTCTTTAGTTAATTGATAGATAAGAATACAAGGAGGAAGACAGATGTCTACGAATGTTTATGACATTTTACAAGAACGTGGGTTTATTGAGCAATGTACCCATGAACAAGAAGTTCGAGAATTATTAGGAAAGGAATCTGTAACCTTTTATATAGGCTTTGATGCAACCGCAGATAGTTTAACCGCAGGACACTTTTTAACAGTTATGGCTATGATGCATATGCAACGGGCAGGACATAAGCCCATCGCACTGCTTGGCGGCGGTACTACCATGATTGGTGATCCGACCGGTAAGTCTGATATGCGTACGTTAATGACCAAAGAAACCATTCAACATAACGCAGACTGCTTCCATAGACAATTGGCTAAATTCATCGATTTTGATCATGACAATGCAATCATTGCCAATAACGCAGACTGGTTGCTTGATTTAAATTATGTTGAGTTCTTAAGAGAAATTGGTATTCATTTTTCCGTCAATAAGATGCTTACAGCTGATTGCTATAAGCAGAGAATGGAAAAAGGTCTCACCTTCTTCGAATTCAACTATATGCTGATGCAATCTTATGATTTCTGGAAATTAAATAAATTATATGGCTGTACCATGCAGCTTGGTGGTAATGACCAATGGTCTAACATTCTAGGTGGTGTCGATTTAATAAGAAGAAAGGAACAAAAACCTGCTTTCGGCTTAACCTTTAAGCTTCTTACTACCAGTGAAGGAATTAAGATGGGTAAAACCATGAAAGGAGCCGTATGGTTGGATCCTAACAAGACAACCCCTTACGAGTTCTATCAGTACTGGAGAAATATTGAGGATGTAAAAGTGGAGGAATGCTTAGGACTCTTAACTTTCCTTCCGATGGATGAAGTAAGACGTCTCGGTGCTTTAAAAGATGCAGAGATCAACCATGCTAAGGAAGTACTTGCCTTTGAGATTACAAAGATTGTTCATGGTGAGGAAGAAGCAAACAAAGCACAGGAAGCTGCCAGAGCGTTATTCGGCGGTGGTATGAAATCCGAAGATATTCCGACTACTACTTATTCTGCTTCCAAATTTGCTGAAGGAGTAGACCTAATTACCTTATTATGTGATGCAAAGATGGCTGCTTCCCGTTCCGATGCCAGACGTACCATTGTTCAGGGCGGTGTTACAGTAAATGATATTAAAGTAACTGAATTTGATAAAGTATTTACAGCAAATGATTTTGATGCCGATGGTGCTCTTTTGGTAAGGAAAGGAAAGAAAGCATACCATCGCTTTATGGCTGAATAATAACAATGTTGAAAATCTGAAGAAAAAAGGAGTTGAGCATATGCCTTGGTGTCCCGAATGTAAAATGGAATACAGAGAAGGAATGACCGTTTGTTCTGACTGTAAGGTTGAACTTGTTGAAGAGTTAATTGAGGTAGAAGAACCGATTTCTTTATACCACACCAAAAAGAAAAGTATAGCGGACCGATTATTAAAATATCTGAATTATTCCGGATTATCATCCGCTTCTGTTTCCTTAGATGAAACAAATCAGGAATATCATATTGTGGTTTCTCCGAAGGAAGAAAAAAGCGCCAGAAAGCATATGCAGGCTTTCTTTGCGGTGGAGTTGACAAATCTAAAACCAAACGTAAAATCAAAATCCTCTGCTCCTTCCGAAGAAGATAATGATTACTACGAAGAGGATGACAGTGAAGAATTTGTTGACGAAGAAGCTTCTGAGGAGAATCAACTAGAAGAAGATTTATTAGATGAATTTTCCAAAGATGCCGAGGACGAATATAAGCCAGCTCCTCCCCCTTATGTATTTAAAGAGGATTTGTACAAAGACCTAAATTCCTCGGTTGGGTTATTCTTATTCTTTGGTATCGTTGGATTAATCGTTGTATTTCTTAATGTTGTCGGTATATTAAGTATTTTTAATGGATTACTGCCTAACCTGGTTATGGGTGCTTTATTCGTTATTTTTCTCTACATTGCGCTTAGCTCTCATCAAAAGGCGAAGCAGGTAAAGTCAGAAATTGCTGCTGAAAATAAGCTTACCAAAGAAATTAATTCTTGGCTTGAATTCAATGTAACTGATCGCTTTTTAGATACCCACAAAAACCCTGACATTTCCGATGAGGCTAACTATCTCCATATTGTTGATACCATTAAGGATTTATTGATTAAGGAATTTGGAGAACAAAATCTCTCCTATCTGGATCGCTTGATTGAAGAATTTTATAGCAATACCTTCGATCAGGAGTAAGTAGATAAGAAACTCATGTTGGAATCCCAATAGTTAGTGAAAGCAATTAAGAACGAATTAATCTAAATATTCTGAATTATACATTATGCTTTTTACTATGTTATTCAGGTAAAATACAATCTAATATATAGCATAAAGAGTTGTCCTTCATAATATACAAAGTAAGTTTACTTATATTATTATGGATTACAACTCTTTTTCATTGTACCTTATAAGACTCTTCTGATTTCTTTTACTTATATATCTCTTTTACTTATATATTTCTTTCACTTATATCTTTATTCCCTATATTTCAACATTCATATGATTGTCGACTTTTATATCCACGTATGTTGACAATTATTCATCTTATGGTATACTAAGGAAAACCAAACACGAGGTACCTACTGTATGGAATTAAAACAAGAAGTATTAAAAATATTAGAAGAAAACCGGGGACAAAGTATCAGCGGGTCTGCACTTGCAAAAAAGCTCTTTGTAACTCGAAGTGCTATCTGGAAAGCGATCAAGTCTCTTCAAAAGGAAGGTTATAATATCATAGCCACCACAAACAAGGGTTATTGCTTAGCTCCAGATAATGATATCGTATCAGCCGAAAGCATTCTTCCCTTTCTTCATGGCACAGCTGCATCCTTTACATTGGATGTTCGAAAGACCGTAACATCAACCAATACCATCGCAAAGGAAATGGCTAGCCAAGGCGCGAAAGAGGGAACCGTGATTATTGCGAAAGAGCAGACTGCCGGTAGAGGTCGTTTAGGCCGATCCTTTTACTCTCCGACTGCTACGGGAATTTATTTTTCTGTGTTATTACGACCGAAGTTAACTATCCAAGACTCCATGTTAATTACTACTGCCGTCGCTGTTATCGTTGCTCAGGCGATTGAACGAATAGCTCAGGTACCGGTTGGTATCAAATGGGTCAATGATATTTTTATTGGTCCAAAAAAGGTTTGCGGAATTCTTACCGAAGCCTCTATTAATTTTGAAAATGGTGGTTTGGAATATGCGATTGTTGGTATTGGAATTAATATTTCAACCAATGGTTTTCCGGAAGAGATCAAAGAAATCGCTGGAGCCGTATTTGAAGAAAAACCGGAAGATGCACCGGTGACATCGATGTTAGTAGCAGATATTCTAAACCATATCGCCAAAGACATTGACATATTATCCAGCAAAGAGTATCTCGATGAGTATCGTAAGCGCTCCTTCCTATTGGGTCAAGAAGTTCTAGTCATGAAAGGAAGTGAAATCCTTCCTGCAAAGGCGATCGCTATCGATGAGAAAGCTCGGCTGGTCGTAGAATATCAAAACAAAGAGCAGGAAGCCCTAGTAAGCGGTGAAGTAAGTGTCAGACCATCACCTCAAAAACTTTAAAATGAATCATCCTAAAGGAGAACTATTATGAACACTACTAATACAAACATAACATCAAGATCCCTGTTGAGCACAAAAAGCCTGGTTATTACTGGAATGATGACTGCACTCCTGTGCGTCCTGGCGCAAATCACGATACCCGTGCAACCAATTCCCTTTACGTTATCTTTATTTGCTATCTTTTTAATTGGAGCTTTACTAAAACCTCGCTATGCTTTTTTAGCCGTATTTACCTATCTTCTTTTAGGTGCTTTCGGTGTTCCGGTATTTGCAGGTATGAAAGGTGGACTTTATAATCTAACCGGTAAAACCGGAGGGTATCTAGCCGCGTATCCAATCATGGCACTGATTGTTTCACTCTCCTACTATTACGGCAAGAAGATTAAAATTCTTGCATTATCCCTAGGTATGCTCACCGCGCTTGTAGTATGCTATACCATCGGAACTCTTTGGTTTTCCTATGTAGCTAACGTGGATTTCTACTATGCCCTTACATTATGCGTATTCCCTTTCGTCCTGTTTGATCTACTTAAAATCGTTCTGGCAGTCTCCTTCAGTACCGCGATTCGCAAGCTGCTAGGAAAAGAATTAAACGAAATGTAAACATAATAAAATTGCTCATTCTTTCTATCCTACCTGATATTCCATAGGTATTGAATAAGAAGATGAGCAATTTTTTTGTAATCTTATTGTCTTTTACACGTATTGGTTCTTTTATCGTATCGGTGCAAATAATTCTTCCAATTCTTCTTTCGTTAAGGAATTGATGAATACTTCTTTTGAACTGATAATTGATTCAGAAAGTTCTTTCTTCTTTCTCTGCAATTTATAGATTTTCTCTTCTATAGTACCTTTTGTGATTAACTTCATTACGTGAACCTTGTTTTGCTGACCGATACGATATGCTCGATCGGTAGCCTGATCTTCCACTGCTGGATTCCACCATGGATCATAATGAATTACAGTATCTGCTCCGGTTAAATTAAGTCCTGTACCACCGGCTTTAAGAGAAATCAGGAATACTTTTCCTTCACCTAAATTAAAGCGTTTTACATAATCATTACGATCTGCTGTCGCAGTACCGCCTTCCAGATAAAAATACGAGATATCAAGAAGTTTTAATTCCTTCTCTATAATTCGCAACATTGATGTAAACTGCGAGAAGACTAAAATCCGATGATCATTGGCAATAGCATCTACAATAACTTCGATTAACAGTTCCAGCTTACCACTGCCACCTTCATAATTATCTAAGAAAGTCGACGGATGGCAACAGATCTGCCGTAGTCTGGTTAATGCTGCTAAGATCTTAATCCTGCTCTTTTCCATGCCTTTTTCTTCAATTTCAGAATTAATCTCACTGCGAATACTTTCAAGATAGGATAGGTATACCTTCTTCTGTTCCTCTGACAGGTCAGTTAACATCTTCGTCTCATATTTATCCGGTAATTCAGTTAATACATCCTTCTTCATTCTTCGTAAGATAAAAGGAGAGATATGCTGATGTAAATCACTTAATGCTTCTTTATCTTCCTTTAAAATCGGTTTTTCATACATCTCAACAAACTTGGAATGATTATTCAGATAGCCCGGCATGATAAAATCAAAGATGGACCATAATTCTGATAAACTATTCTCTATCGGAGTACCGGTTAGTGCGAATCGATAGTTTGCAATCAACCGTTTTACTGATTTCGCGTTAAGAGATGAATCATTCTTAATAAATTGCGCTTCATCAATAAATACCGTATGGAATTTAATTTTCTCATAAAAAGTGATATCCCTGCGAATTAAAGGATAGGAAGTAATTAGTACATCCACCTTCTGATACGCTTCAATGGTCTCCTGTCGTTCCGGTGGTGCTCCGCTGACAACAGCAGAGCGAATAAAAGGAGCAAAGTTCTCAATCTCATCCTGCCAGTTATAAATTAAGGAGGTAGGGCAAACAATCAAATATGGCATATGTTCTACCTGCTTTGACTTCTTCGCTTCGAGAATACCGGATGCAATATATACAATGGACTGTAGGGTTTTACCAAGTCCCATATCATCGGCAAGAATGCCTCCTAATTCATTGTCCGCTAAGGTTCTTAGCCATTTGTAGCCTGTAACCTGATACGTACGCAGCTGTGCAAGGATCCCTTCCGGCATTTCATAGTCTGAAACCGAAGGATTTAGAATTCGCTCTGTGAGGAGGGAAAAGTCGCGGTCTTTTTCAAATTCAAACTCATCACTAGAAAATGCTTTCTCCAGATAGACCGCATGGCGTTTGTCTAGGAGAATGGAATCTTCTTTCATATTCTTACTGGATACATTCATGGAGTTCAGGATTTGACTGACTTCCTCCATGGTCTTACCTTCCAATAGTATAAAACTTCCGTTTCGTAATCGGTAATACTTCTTCTTCACTTGGTAGGAATGCAATAGATCCTTTAACTCATCCCTTGGAATATCTTCAAAGGAGAGATCCAGTTCCAGCATGTTTAATTCAGAATTAATCCGGACGCCGGCTTTGAAGCTGCCCGGAGTTCGAATTCTAATATTTCTAAAGTCTTCTGAATAATAAAGAGTCGCTTTTTCTTCCAGTTCCATCACTTTACCGGATAGAAATTCATAAATACTGTCTTCATTTTTCAGCAAATAAAAATTCTTATAAGGAATAAATCCCAGCTGAAGGAGGTTTGCTATAATAAACTCTTCCTTTTCTCTTTGTCTTACAATAATATAAGAACCAGCGGAAGCGTTTTCGAAGGAGTTAAACTCATAATCTCCATATTTAAACTTAAGTTCTGCTTTGATTCCAGTCTTATGTTTATCAAAGTATAATTTACATTCCAAATCACTAGTGATATATCTACTCTTTAACTCTTCCGGTACCTCTAGCTCCATGGTCTCACTGATTTTTGGCAGTACATATTCTAAAAATCCAGTTTTAAATTCACCACGGAAGATCAAAGCTTCCTTATCTTTACCTAAACTATTATAAAATGGCTTGAAATTTCGGATGAATTTCTTGTCTGCTTGATAAACAGCACCATCATAATAAAGCAATTCTCCCGTCTCCGACAAAGGTAGGACTGCTTCCTTCCCCTTATAATCGACCGATACAGAATCATCATCCATGGTCAACTGATAGGATATCGTTGGATTCCCGTTAATATATCGAACATCCTCAAAGGTATTACCATAGAGTTCCAATGTAAACCCAGTCTCCTTAAGAATTCCCAGTAATTTGACCAACATATTTTTCGTAATCATCATCTGGGTTTTTGAAAATATCTTTGAGAAATGAGAGCTGTCAATGACTTCCTGCATCTCGTAAATCTCCAGTAGATAGTTTAATACTTCCAAGGAGGTTTTATCAAAAGTACTTTCCCCATAGACGTATTTAAAATCCTTACCGATTGCAAAATTCTCATGATGATAGATATCCCCAAGAAATTTTTTAATCGTCTGAATTTTATATTTTCTTTGATTACCTCCACGAAGTGAAATCAAAGCTCTTGCATTTTCACCCTTTAAAATCGCGGGTATGGTTATAACAACCTCCAACCCAAAGGTCTCCCCTACTAAGAGGTTATCCTCCTGGGAACTGAAGTAATCCAATATTTGAACGATTTTACGTTCTTCCGGACTTTTTGATTCTGACATCAATGCCCGTTCCTGATATTTTAATATAAATAATAATGCGGCTACCACATGCTTACAGGCTCCCTGATCTTTCAGCCTGGATGGGCAGTTGCAGTTATAATCAAAAGAGCCATCCTCTTGCTCTTCCACGACTACGGAGTAATTATAGCTTCCCTTAACAACCATACGATATTGTTTTGTTGTATTCGACCAGGTTGCATTCGTTACACGATTATCTTTGTAGTACTGCAGTCCTCTGGCGTATGCAGTATCATCCGAAGCTAAATTCCGTATCCCTGTTCGTGAAATGTGAATCATATGTCCATACACCTTTCTATTCATCATGCATCATCTAATTAGTATAACATAAAACGGAGAAAAAGTGTAAATTATTAATAATTTTTTTGGCCAAGATAGAAAAGTTTTTATCAAATTATTATTTCTAGCGGAAAACTAACTTACCGGTTTGTTTATATTAAATTCTTATAAATAGCATTAGAATGAATCACCTCAATTTATTCTTGATTTCTATTGTTTTTTTAAAATAGGTATATTACAATATCTAGTTAGAAATCAAACTCATCTAACGGAGGTGCTTATGAAACATATTATCAGTCCTACTGACCTTACTGTTTCTGAACTTAGTGATCTTCTTATTTTGGCGGAAGAAATCATACAAAATCCAAAAAAATACTACAATGTATGCCAAGGCAAGAAGTTGGCCACACTTTTCTACGAACCTAGTACCCGAACGCGGCTTAGTTTTGAGGCAGCCATGTTAAACCTAGGTGGTAATATTCTTGGATTCTCATCCGCAGATTCTAGTTCTGCAGCAAAAGGCGAGAGTGTTGCCGATACCATCCGAGTTATTTCCTCCTATGCAGATATTTGCGCAATACGTCATCCCAAAGAAGGCGCTCCCTTAGTAGCATCTATTCATTCTTCTATTCCTGTTATCAATGCCGGAGACGGCGGTCACAATCATCCCACCCAAACCTTTACTGATTTATTAACAATTAAGAACTTAAAAGGACGGCTGAATAATTTAACCGTAGGTTTTTGTGGTGACCTAAAATTCGGACGTACGGTACATTCCTTAATTAATGCTATGGTTCGATACGATAATATACACTTTGTTTTAATCTCAC
The DNA here is from genome assembly GCA_029238935.1 of Herbinix sp. GTDB lineage: Bacteria > Bacillota > Clostridia > Lachnospirales > Lachnospiraceae > Mobilitalea. The sequence goes on along the minus strand of JAQZBN010000011.1, from coordinate 50,340 downwards.
CTGAAGAGTTAAAAATCCCGACTTATCTAAGAGAAGAAGTATTGAACGCAAACAACATATCCTATCAGGAAGTAAGAAATTTGGAAGCGGTTATGCCTGATCTTGATCTTCTTTATATGACAAGAGTCCAAAAGGAACGTTTCTTTAACGAAGAAGACTACATTCGCTTAAAGGATACTTATATTCTAGATACCAAAAAAATGCAGTTAGCAAAAGAGGACATGCTCGTCCTTCATCCCCTTCCAAGAGTCAATGAAATCTCCACCGAAATCGACAGTGATCCCCGTGCAGTCTATTTTAAACAAGCAGAATACGGCGTCTATGTTCGAATGGCTTTAATTATGAAATTATTGGAGGTGGCTTAAATGTTGAATATCGGAGGTCTGAATCAAGGTATTGTAATTGATCATATCAAAGCTGGCGGTGCAATGAAGATTTATACTTACTTAAACCTTGAGAATTTAGATTGCAGTGTAGCAATTATTAAAAATGCAAAAAGCAATAAGATGGGAAAGAAGGATATTATTAAAATAGAAGGTACTCTAGAAGAGTTAAATTTGGATATCTTAGGCGTACTTGATCCTAGCATTACAATTAATATGATTGATCAGGGAACGATTATTGATAAGAAAAATCCGAACTTACCGGAGAAAGTAACCAATGTAATCAAGTGCAAAAATCCCAGATGTATAACCTCTGTTGAACAGGATCTGCCCCATACCTTTAAACTAACAGATCGGAATAAATGTGTTTACCGTTGTGTTTATTGTGAACAGGCTTTTGAACGTAGATAAAATAAAACTTCCTGTTATAAACTAGTAAAGCCCTATTCCATGTATCATACAGACAAAATATGTATCTATAGGTATGAGTTCATTGAATAGGGCTTTTTTATGTAAATATCTTATTCCATTTATTTATTTTTCCAATGCATTAATTATGCAATACAATTATTTATGCAATGCATTATTTACGAAATGTATTATTTACGCAATGTATTATTTTTCTCTAAACTTTGTAATATTAGGCTATTTATTAAAATAAACCTTCCATTCGCTCCCCAACTACGTCCCAATTAATATTCATCATAAAATTATTGATATAATCAGCTTTCTTATCAGCATATTGAAGAAAATAAGCATGTTCATATACATCAAGAACTAAGACAGGGGCGGAATAAGCGATATTGCCAAGGTCGTGTAAATCCAAACTGATATTACGAAATCTTTGGGTTCTCTGATCATAACATAGAACAGCCCATCCTCTACTGGCCTTCGCTGTTGCTACAAAGTCTTCACCCCAAGTGCTCATTCTACCAAAACTCTTCACTAATGCATTCTGCAAGAGACGATCCGGTTCCTGTGATAAACCTCCCATGTTCTCAAAGTAAAGCTCATGGAGAATGATACCATTTAGTGCATAGGTCTCTCCTCTTTTTAGTTCTCGATAATAACTAAAAGTTGCATTAGCATCCTCTCTCTGGGGGTTGCTTTCTAACTGTTCGTCAATCGTATTCATACTTTTCACATAGCCCTCATATAAACGTAGATGGGCTTCGTACTGATCCTTGTTAACGACTGTGATATCATCGGTATAATGAAATGGTATTTTTTCAATCATGCGATACCTCCTATCAAACTCGGTGTAAATACCCCTAATATAAATTGTATGATAGAATCGTACGAGATATAATTAAAATTGCTTAAACTATCTTATAAAGTTATTATTCAATAACTAGGCATATAATTTTAAGTCATAACTTGGATTAGACCCTTCCTTCTTCCTACGAAAAGAATAAAAAGTAATTACGCAATGATAATGGCTTACGTGAATGATCGCACAGAACGATTGTAAAAATGCAAAACAAGCGATTTCTTAAACTACAAAAACCGCTTGTTCCTGAATTTAATTAAAATAATCCGGTTATCTTACCATTCTCATCTACATCAATGCCTTCGGCTGCAGGAACCTTTGGTAAACCTGGCATCGTCATTACCGTACCCGTAATAGCTACTACAAATCCCGCTCCTGCAGAAACATAAACCTCTCTGATATTGATAGTAAAATCAGTTGGTCTTCCTAATTTTGTGGCATCATCGGAAAGGGAATACTGATTTTTAGCCATACAGATCGGAAGTTGTTCAAAGCCCAATGCTTCGATTGATTTGATTGCTTTGTCCGCGGCAGGATCATAGGTAACACCGGAAGCTCCATAGATTTCCCTAGCAATCGTTTGAATCTTATCCTTTAAGGATAAACGGTCTTCATACAATGGTTTGAAGTTGCTCTTCTTCTCTTCCATGGTTTTTAAGACTTTCTGTGCTAAATCTATGCCACCTTCGCCGCCCTTCTCCCATACTTCACTGAGAGAAAATTCACAATCTCTTGATTCACAGAATTCTTTTACAAAGTTTAGTTCTTCATCCGTATCAGTAGTAAAGCGATTTAATGTAACAACAACCGGAACACCAAACTTTTGTAAATTCTCTATATGCTTCTCTAAGTTAACAATTCCATTTTGTAACGCTTCCAGATTTTCTTTGGCAAGATCCGATTTTACCACTCCGCCGTTATATTTTAAAGCACGGACGGTTGCAACCAAAACTACTGCATCTGGTTTTAAACCAGTCATACGACATTTGATATCAAAGAATTTCTCTGCTCCAAGATCTGCTCCAAAACCGGCTTCCGTTACAACTACATCTGCAAGCTTCAGCGCTGTTTTTGTTGCTCTTACGCTGTTACAGCCGTGTGCAATATTAGCAAAGGGACCACCATGAATAATTGCCGGTGTATTCTCTAAGGTCTGTATCAGATTTGGTTTTAAAGCATCCTTTAGAAGTGCAGCCATTGCTCCAACTGCTTTCATCTGCTTTGCGGTAATCGGTGCTCCATCCCTTGTATAAGCTACTACAATTCTGCCTAAACGTTCTTTCAGATCACTCATATTTTCTGCCAGACACAGCACAGCCATGATTTCAGAAGCTACTGTAATGATAAAATGATCTTCTCTTACTACACCATCCGCAGAGCGTCCAAGACCTACTATAATATTACGGAGAACTCTATCATTCATATCAACACAACGCTTCCAAACCACCTGGTTTGTATCAATATTCAACTCATTTCCCTGTTGGATATGATTGTCAAGCATTGCTGCCAATAAATTATTCGCAGAAGTGATGGCATGAAAATCACCAGTAAAATGCAAATTCAAATCCTCCATCGGAACAACCTGCGCGTAACCACCACCTGCCGCTCCACCCTTGATACCAAAACAAGGACCTAAGGACGGCTCTCTTAGTGCAATAACCGACTTGATATTCAATACCCCCAACGCCTGTCCAAGACCAACTGTGGTAGTTGTCTTTCCTTCACCTGCAGGAGTCGGATTAATTGCTGTTACTAACACCAATTTTCCATCCGGACGATCTTTTACTCTATCCCATAACTCGTCGGATAATTTTGCTTTATATTTTCCGTAAAACTCTAACTCATCTTCCTTAATCTCAAGTCGCTCTGCGACCTCTTTAATATGCTTTAATTTTGCATCCTGCGCAATCTGAATATCTGATTTCATTCCTATACCCATGCCTTTCCGCTCATTTATAATATTTGACCTAATTTTATCCTATAAGTGCCAATCCATCCGGCGTATTGGAAGTATCTGTACCTACCCATAGTTAAATCTGACCAAAATTACCACTTTCCGTAATTATTGTAACATAATAGATTAATTATTCAAGTGTCAATCTCTTATGAAGCTTATAAATAACTTTAATAAATGAAAATAACCCTTGCGTTTCTATTCACATTATGTATATAATCATAGTTATTAAATGTCTTTCTTAGGAGGACATTTTTGTATTTTTACTTGTAGAGATAAAGCAGAAAGGAAAAATCCATGAAATACAACACTATTATATTTGACCTTGATGGTACATTATTAAATACCTTGGATGATTTACGCGACAGTTTAAATGATGTTCTAATAACACGAGGCTTTATGACTCGAACTCCGGAAGAAGTACGACGCTTTGTAGGAAACGGTGTTATGAGTTTGATGCGTCAGGCGGTACCACCGAATTGCTCGGAAGAAGTTATCGCAATTTGTATGGACGAATTTAAAGATCGTTATAAAAACAACATGCAAAATAAGACAAGGCCTTATAATGGTATAATGGAATTATTACTGGATTTAAATCGTTATAATTATAAGATGGCAATTGTATCCAATAAGTTTGATACCGCAGTAAAAGCACTTTCTCGAACCTATTTTGGAAACTTAATTCCGGTAGCTATTGGAGAATCCCCCTCTGTACGGAGAAAACCAGCTCCGGATAGTATATACACAGCAATACATGAATTGAATTCAGATCTTAAGAATACCATTATCGTTGGTGATTCGGAAACCGATGTTTTAACTGCTAAAAATGCCGGAATTCCTTGCATTGGCGTCACCTGGGGATTTCGTTCTCGGGAGGTGCTCCGTAATACCGATGCCGATTATTTAATTGATACTCCGAAGGAACTTCTTACTATAATATAATGTCATTATCATATGCATAAAGAATCAAATCTACGAAGTTATTCATAGTGAAGTTATTCATAACCAAGTATTTCATAACGAAGTTATTCATACGAAAAATTTCATAACGAAAATTTCATAACGAAGTATTTCATAATAAAGTATTTCATAACGAAGTATTTCATAACGAAGTATTTCATAATCAAGTATTTCATAAGAAGTAATTCATAACAAAGCATTTCATACGAAGTTATTCATAACCAAGTATTTCATAAAGAAGTAATTCATAACAAGCATTTCATAACGAAGTATTTTATAACGAATTATTTTATAAAACGAAGTATTTTATAACGAATTTGTAACGAAGTATTTTATAACAAAGAAATTTGTAACAAAGTATTTTATAACAAAGTATTTTATAACGAAGTATTTTATAACGAAGTAATTTGTAACGAAGTAATTTGTAACGAAGTATTTTGTAACGAAGTATTTTGTAACGAAGTAATATATAAGTGATATCTAAAAAGTAAAATCTCGTATATGATATGAAATTTTACATATATAAATCGATAGATAAAATAAAAATGCCCCTCCTTGAATAAGCAGTTTATATTGTAACTGTCTATTGCAAGGGGAGCATAGGTTGTTATCGATGTTTATTACATAAAAACTTCAAATATCGTTCTACGATATTAATATCCGACACCTGATACAACATTCTTGATCCTACCACATCTTCTATTTCATTAAAGATTAATTCTCCATGATCTCCTATAATAAAATCAATTCCCACTAACCCAAAATCAAATTGCTCAATTATTTTATTAACAATACCTATTTCTTCTTCTGAAAGTGAGTATAGACTAACCTCACCACCCAAAGAAAAATTCGATTTAAATCCTTCTTTGGCGGTCCTTAGAACCGCTGCAATAATTTCAGTTCCAATGACATAGACACGTAAATCTTGATGTTTGCTTCCTGTTAAAGGTTGTAATACGACATCAGAATAATTTAATCCTTTTAATATATCATCATAGTTCTCATTGCCCGGATTAACATAAAAGACCTGACTACCACCATGACCGTTCACCGCTTTCATTACAGAAGGTTTAGTCACCTTTTTTAGGGCTGACTCAGCTTGATCATTTAAGTAAAACGTTGAATTTACCATATGAATTCCCGTGCTTGCCAGATATTGATAAGTTCTTGCTTTATCGTTACAAATCTCTGATACTGTTGAATTATTATAAACCGGTATTCCCATTACTTCCAGTTGTTTATTCAATAAGGGATAGATTGCTCTGCAGATGGCAAAATCAGGCTTAGGAAGCTCCTTGCCCTGGTAATGAAGAAACCATTTATTCTTATCTACTCCAAAAGTGATCTCCTCCACTAAGAGTAAATCGATCTTCATCCCCAGCTTTCTTCCCTCTTCTTTATAAAACTCAATATAACGGTGATTATAGTCAGCACCTTCTCTAAAATAAATCAACCAAGCATTCATATTACTACCATTTCCTTTTGATAATCTCCTAAAATGATTCTGTACTTTTTACGACAGAAACGATAAATCTGTATATTTAATTGCTTATGTTATTCTTTACTAATTTTTCCACTATTAGTAAATCGATTATTCTACAACAGATGATGGATGATACAAAAATACACATAATTTAGATACAATCTATGTTTGTATATGCTGTTATCTATTATTCATCGTAACTGCAATATACTCCATAATAACATCTGCAGCATTTACCCCGGTACAATCATAGATATTCTTAAAATGAGCATTGGAATTTACTTCACATACAATTGGATTTTCCCCTTGATCAAATAAAATATCAACCCCGGCAAAATCAAGACCTATGATCTCACAGCATCGAATTGCCAGTTCACACTGTTCCTTCGTCGGCTCATAGGCTTTCATCTTGCCTCCATTGCTTATATTAGCACGGAAATCACCTTGATCCGAATATCGATACATGGAAGCTATAACTTTTCCTCCTACAACTTGTATGCGTATATCTCTAGCGAAACTATTGGAAATATACTCTTGAAACAGCATTGGTTTTGCTCCTAATTCATCTACCTTGGATACTAACTCCTGCTCATTATGAACCATATAAACCTGCTGTCCAAAGGAACCAAAGCATTCTTTCACTACCATAGGAAAACCTAGGCTATTTGCTACTTCTTTTAGAAACGATAAATCGGTATACCCAATATTGGCAAATGTCATGGGTGCCAGTATGGTTCTTGGCATAGGGATACCCTCCCCCATCAGGGTTAGATGGGTAAGCGATTTATCGTCACAGACACCAATTGCGTTGGCGCTGTTAAAGACCGGATAACCCAATTGCTCCAGGCGTTTTGCTAACTTAACATCCTTATCCCAAAAAAGAATGAAATCAACTTCTCTTTCGGTATGATTTAATCTTTTCTTTGGTAAATCAACCAGTAGATCTGCATTGGTTTTTAAGTACATCTGTATATTGAGTTTCTCTGCGGCATTCATTAACCATGTATGGATCTCATTAAATTTGTAAGAATGAAGAAAACCATTCACTACTAGCCATCCTGTCATGCTGACCACCCTTTCCAATATAATCATAATCATACTCAATCAAATACTGGATCTGCGGCGATTCCTCTATCCTAGTTTTCGTCTACATACTGTTCAAACTGTTCCAAGGACATAAGAATTTTCCTAGGTTTTGTACCCTCTTCCGGTCCTACCACCCCAGCTTCTGCCAACTGATCCATAATTCTAGCTGCACGATTAAATCCGATTTTATAGACACGCTGTAGCATACCAATGGATGCCTTGTCCTTATCAATGATGAATTTACCCGCTTCAATAAAATAATCGTCTCTTTCATTACCGGAGCCTTGAGCAGCACCGCCATCCATTGCTTTCGCATTGGTAATCTTATCTTTGATTTCCTCACTATATTGCGCTTCCGAATTGGTATCCTTTAAGAAGTCAACCACTGCGTTTACTTCCTTATCCGAGACAAATGCACCCTGGATTCGAACAGGCTTTGGATATCCGGAAGGGAAGAACAACATGTCTCCTTTTCCCAAGAGTTTCTCGGCACCGGAGCCATCTAATATGGTTCTGGAGTCGATGGCAGAGGATACGGAAAAGGCAATTCTAGATGGAATATTTGCTTTAATTAAACCTGTAATGACATTAACGGAAGGTCTTTGAGTTGCTATAATCAGATGAATTCCACAGGCTCTTGCAAGCTGAGCGAGTCGACAGATCGCATCTTCCACTTCTCCCGGAGCTACCATCATAAGATCTGCAAGCTCATCGATAATAATAACAATTTGCGGTAATTTCTGATAATTTTCATCTTTTAAATAGGCTACCCCAGCTACTTTTTCATTGTATCCCTTTAAATCCCTTACTCCAATATCTGCAAACTTCTTATAACGTTCCGTCATCTCCATGACTGCCCAGTTAAGTGCAGCAGATGCTTTCTTCGGATCTGTAACAACCGGTATTAATAAATGAGGTATCCCATTGTATACATTTAATTCAACCACCTTGGGGTCGACCATAATCAGTCGGACATCCGTTGGTTTTGCTTTGTAGATAATACTCATAATCAAAGTGTTGATACATACCGATTTACCGGAACCGGTTGCACCGGCTATTAATAAATGAGGCATCTTAGCTATATCAGTGATAATCGTCTGTCCACCGATATCTTTACCAACAGCAAAAGCTATGCTGGATGGATGCGCAGAAAATTCCTTACTCTCCAGTAATTCACGGAAGGTGACCATGGTATTCTCTGTATTGGGAACTTCAATACCAACCGCAGCTTTCCCGGGGATTGGCGCTTCTATTCTAACATCTGCTGCGGCAAGATTTAATTTAATATCATCCGCAAGACTGGTAATCCTACTGACCTTAACTCCCTGTTCCGGTTGAAGTTCATATCGGGTTACCGATGGACCTACACTGACATTGGTAATTGTAACATGAACTCCAAAGCTTTCTAACGTTTTTTGAAGTTTTATGGCTGTCTCTTTTAGATCTCGTTCCGACATTCCCTTCGTTTTCGGTTTTGGTTTAGTTAAAAGTTCCGTCGATGGGAATATATATTCCTTTTCTTCTACCACTTGCTTAATATCCATAGGTTCTACATTTGTAGTATCATGATGTTTTTCTTTATTAGGCTTGTCCTCCACCCCATGGGTTTGACCGTGCTTGTCCTCATACGAGGATTTTACATCATGAGGTTTTACAATATCCTCGCTTTGTTCAGGATACTCCTGTATAAAGGATTTTGGCAATTCTTCTTCTCTTGTAGAATCATTATTGGCAGAGATATCATTCAGCTCTCCATTGCCAAATTTATTTTTCAATTCTTCTTCGTAAGTTGAAACTGCACCATGAATTGTCGGTTCTTCGTATTGCGTTTCATTCCCTGCAGTAACTTCTTCCATATCAAACAGATGATCAAAATTCAAGGACGGTAACTCTTCTGTCTGATCCTTAAGCTTCGTTGCCCGTTGCTCTTTTCCTTTGGGAACCGGCTTACTTTCATTTGCTTTAACCGGATCAATACTACTCTCAGGATCAAGAACAAAGGTTTTCGGAGGTCTTCTCTTCTGATTAATCTCTTGTGCAGTAACTTTAGGTAATAAAATGGCTTCTTCCATCTCTTCCTGTTTCATTCTTTGGTATTCCTTACGATTCGCATAGGAAGCTTTGCTCTTTTTCGCAATATAAGTAAATAATGCTTTCCCGGTAATTACGATGAGCGAAATCAACATGATTGCAATTAGGATAATATATGTTGCAACTGGTGCAAATAAACCGCAAAAAATCATAACAAAAATTCCACCGATGATACCACCACCGTTATGCGTTTTCATCGAATTTGTATAGTAGTCAAAGATCATCATTTTCGAATTATATTCTGAGCTGATCAGTTGGATCAATGAGGATAATGCCACAAGGAAAATGATTGCACTAATTAACTTACGACCAGCAGTCTTGTTCCCCATATTGGAGATATGGAATGCAGTTCCAAAGAATAGAACAATCGGTAATAAATAGGCTTCTAATCCAATCATACCAAATAAAAAGTCGCTCACCAGTTTCCCAACTACACCGCATAGGTTGATATTACTTAAAAATAATAGAATAGAGATAACCAGCGTTATAATCAGAATAATTTCATCCTGTATAACGCCGCTTTCTCTAATGGTTTCTCTTTGTTTACCTTTATTTTGTTTTTTCTTTTTTGTATTTGAAGACTTCTTCGTAGTACTTGTGGAAGCCATGGTCATCCCCCTTAAAAATATTAAATGTAACGCAACTACTGCAGATCTAACCACAACACAGCAATAGTTAAAACTTATATTTTCAATCTTGTACTAAAGCAAGCACAGGATGAATACGAATATATCCATCAGTTTCACCTTTTGCTATATCACTATATAATTTACGATCTCCTCAGGCCATACTACACCTGTAGAAAACCCTTTTTTGATTCGAAAACATCAAGAATCGTTGGAATAGGCATGATGCGTCCTAGAACCAAACCTTATAGCAACGGCATCGATGATATTATCGAGAAACTACACCTATCCTTTTTATATTCTGGCTCAGGTTCAAAAGTGAAATATGTAATATCGAGCTAAGTTGGTAAAGATATTCCATAGCTTTACTCTGTAGGCAATATACACCAACCAGCAATTTTTATTATACCTGTAATAAAAATGATATGCAAGTTAAACTTCTGTTACATTAATTTGTGGGTCATAACAACCCTATCCCTATGTTTTTTATACCCATTTCTATTTTTGTTATGACAAAAATGATGATTTAAATGAAATATCTGATGAAGCATATTACCACATATTTTTTTTATGATTGTTCCTATAAGTATAATTTAGTTAGTCAATATGATGATAGAACTACTTTCTATATGTTGTTATTCATTGGTTTATTAGTTCACCAGAAATTTTTATACAGTATGATACTCTGTTGAAGAACTAATCTATAATTCGTTAATCAAATACGATGAATATGATAAGCGAAATCTAATGAAACGTAAATAAGTATTCATATAACTTAAATAGTCGCTACGAATTACAGCTTACTCTTAAGATTGTTTCTTGAATTGATTTATGATGTTCTTTCATATATTTATTTCATCCACCTTCTAAATTAAATTATGAAATAAGCTGCAGATCAGAATAAATATCCTCTGACTGCAGCTTTCTATTTTAACTACTCCCGTATTGTCTTACCCGGTACATACTCATCATTAAGATAGTCTTTCATATCGGTTGAATTAATCTTCTCAACTACATAAGCATCACCGCTTCTTTTTACGATAAGCCTTCCATGTTTTAACATGATATCCTTATACTCTTCTTCCTTTATACTGTCTGTTACATTACTTTTTGCAGAATTACTATGGTCTACATATACTCTCTCTAAGGGAATAACTGTGTACAGCATATTATACCTCCCCTCCGGAAGATGCCTGTGCGTTTTTCTTATTATTGTCAATCATTTCATTGATTTTCGCTAATGCTTGTTTGATACCACCTACTTCATCAATGATACCCTTCTTCACAGTTTCTTCTCCAACTAAGATGGAACCAACATCTTTTGCTAGTTGATTCGTATCAAGCATCAAATTCTTAAAACTGTTATAGTCAATATTTGAATGGTTTACAACAAAATTAATAATACGATCCTGTATTTTTTCAAAATACTCAAAGGTTTGAGTCACACCAATGACTGTTCCATTCATACGTACCGGATGAATGATCATTGTTGCACTGGGCACGATATAGCTATAATCTGCGGAAACAGCCAGCGGTACACCGATGGAATGGCTTCCACCTAATACTAAAGTTACGGTTGGCTTACTTAAGGATGCAATCATTTCAGCTATAGCTAAACCAGCTTCTACATCACCACCGACCGTATTGATTAATATAAGTAAACCGTCGATTTCTTCACTGTCTTCAATGGCAGCCAATTGCGGTAAAACGTGTTCATATTTTGTTGTTTTATTATGCTGTGGTAATACTTCATGTCCCTCGATTTCACCGATAACGGATAATAAATGAATTTTATGTTGGTTCGGATTATTTTCTAATACCGCTTGACCGTATTCATTTATCTTTTTATCTTTCATTTCTTGATTTTTTAGCTTTTCATTTTCTTGACCATTGGGATTTTGATCATCTTTCTTTGTATCATCTTTTGGCATACATTAGATCCTCTCTTCCTGTTGACCTTTCATTACCGATTTGAATCGAAATGCAAATCCTCTTAGCTATTATGTGAAAATCTCTAAAAACTATACGTTTTATCCCAATACTATAATTATACTTTAAAGCAACTTAAAAATTACGTATTTACGTATTTTCATATTTACATTTTAATCCAATTATGTTATTATCTAATTACGACATTACGTAAATCAATATTTTGGAAGCGAGGTTACCTTATGGAGCGAAACTATAGTGAAGAAATGGATGAACTAAAAAAACAGATGGATGAAATGAAGAAACAGATGGATGAAATGAAGAAAGTGACAGAACACGTATTCTTGTTAAAATCAGAAGCAGAACCTACTGAACATGTTGGCCGTATCCAGAAGATGAAGGGGATGCATCCGGACCCTACAATTATGACTTTGATGGACCGCTTAGAAAATACTACCGGACAATCCGAAATTACCGGTGCCATTACCTATCTTGGTGTCTTCTCATCCGGAGATAGACAATCCAATTGGATTAAAAATGAGCTGAATATCGATCAACTACTACCTTTAATCGAGAATAAAACAGCGGGAGCAGTTCTAAATTGTATTGGAAATAATGATCGGTTAAACATTCTGCTTGCAATCCTGCGCAAACCAATGACCGTGGCACAATTGGTATCTGAATACGGTTATGGTTCCACCGGTCAGGTTTATCATCATATTAAACCCCTATTAGCCGCTGATTTAATTCATGAAGATGATCAAAACCGTGGTTTATATTTCGTTCAACCCCACAGAGTACAAGGAATCATCATGCTCTTAGCAGGAATTAATGATCTGGTTGACCCACAATTTACCAAGGGAAACTGGGAAGCCCAGGAAGAGTAGATGAGCCTTTAAGTAATGTACAAAGCTGTCTGTTTGTCTCACCGACTCACAGACAGCTTATTCTAGGATTTTTCATCCCAATAAGTAATCATTTCCTTCTCTTCAAGTTCCCTAACAAAATCCCGTTTTAATTCTAGAAAATATTCTAATTCCATCAAAATTTGATATAGAATCGCTCTGTATTCAAATTCCTCTCTCGTTACAGGAAGCACTTCTTTACGAAAATACTCTTTCAACTCTTCTAGCTCTTTCATAAGACCTATCGCATTATTTCTTTCATGAAATGAATTTGATATATGGCTAATAAATTCAGACACCGGAATTGTCTGCTTTAATAATACAGGAATTCGATCGATATTTACCTTGATATTTCGCAAAACGCCCAATTGTAACTTTCTCATCTCAAAATAGGAAATCAAATATCTGGTATCTGATAAAAGCGTATTATCAGCATTTTCATATGCTTTTGTGATTAAATAAGTAAGTTGTGATTCTAACGTTAAAAACATACCCGGAAGATCATTCTTTGCTTCCATATGAAATTGATTGGAACTTTGATTAGCTGAGTTAACGCTTTGTTCTTTTCTTCTCTCTAAAGTAAACAAAGTCCAATTCTCACTTCTCTCGTCCATCCTTCTTATTTGCTGCTTATCAACCTCTTTATGTTTTTGTATCAGACAAGCTTCTTTTTGCTGTAACTCAATAGCCAAAGCACTAAGTAACTCTTTCACTTTTAGTTCAAAGTTTTTCTGTTCCCTTCGTATCTTCTTCAAGTTCCTTGGCATTAATAGGTTTAATCCTATTCCTATGCTCATTCCAATAAGTAATAGAGCTACCTCATTGATTATTAAGAATTTATCCATTCGTTTTTCGATCAGAAAATGTGTGGTTAAAACTGCGTTCATCGATATTCCGTCTTTCAGGTTTCCAATATAGCATAAAGCTACAAACAGTATTACAAAACACCCAAAAGCGATTGATGTATATCCAAAGGACGAAAATACTACATATGCTGATATTACAGCAAGCAGAAAGGCAAGGATTCTGCGAAGGGCTATAAAGATGGTTTCTTTCTTCGTATTTTGTATGGTTAATAAGGTAATGATTCCTGCGGATGGGCTAAATAGTAGACCTGCCATCTCTGCCAGCAGAATAGCAAGTGCTGACCCAATTCCGGTTTTTAATAAAAATAAGGGGTTGATCTTCTTCTTTCGTATATTTAATTTCATTGCTCAACACCTCCATAACACTAAACATAACTTATATATTAATTACTCATTCTAATACCGTATCATCCTTCGAACATTCAGATAGATAGACACTACATAACTCTATCTAGATCCTATACATACTTCTATACTGCCTCCACCTATTATGGCTTCAAATAAGCATATCCTTCACCTTGCTTCGTTGCAATTTCGACTACTCCTGAAGGCACTGTTTTTACAAAGTTACAAAGTTCATAATCCTGTATCTTAAATAGAATCATCGTATTTTCACAAGCTAAAATCTTAACATTTGAATCATAAACTTCTTTTAAAGGTACATATAATCCTTGTCTTCTCGCAAATTCTTCCGTTAATCCTGTAATTGCTGGTCCATTCGTTACTATTTCAATATCAAATACGAATACATAATCCCTACCATACTGAAGCATGTTCTTAATATTATTTAAGGCCATATTCCATTTTTCCAAATCATCGATGTGAAATACTACTTTCATAAAAACCCTCCTTATTAAGAGTAATACACTATTTACAGGAACTTTGAAATAGCCAAGCAATTTATCTTCCTATGATGATATCCTTTTCTTAATGATGATCTGATTAAATTATACCAACCATTGGAATATACTTCAACCTTCAATTACTCTGATCGGTTTGATCACATGATTTCAAAATGAAATATCCGTATGAGAAATCAATTTATTTGTGAAATAGCAACAATGAATGGTAGCTGTATTCAATAAACGATCGTATATATGAGAATTTACCTTATTATTCTTATGATTATTAATACAATCATTACCTTAAATGATCTAAATTATATTGTACATAATCGAATATGATTATCTTTTAAAAATATGACGTTGTGCTGTCATATTATCTTTGCTACAATAAAACTATCATATTATCTTTGCTACAATATAATAGAGGTGAAATACGATGCAAATAAATCGTCTATTCGAGATTGTCTATTTATTAATGAATAAAAAAAACATTACAGCCAAAGAGCTCTCTGAGCATTTTGAAGTTTCCAGCCGGACCATCTATCGTGACATAGAAATTTTATGCCAAGCTGGAATTCCGATCTATACCAACAAGGGAAAAGGAGGAGGAATCAGTCTCCTGGATCATTTTGTCCTAAACAAATCCGTCTTAACCGAACAAGAACAAGTAGAGATACTTTCGGCTCTTCAAGGATTAAATGCCGCCAGTTATTCGGATACGAATCAGGTTATCTCAAAGCTCAGTTCTTTATTTGGTACAGTACAGAATAACTGGATCGAAGTTGACTTTTCTAGTTGGAATCACAATGAGGAGGACAAATCCAAGTTTTATCTCTTAAAGGAAGCCATTTTAAACAGTAAAGTGATCGAATTTTCTTACTATAATTCCTATGGGGAAGCATCTAGTAGAGTTGTGGAACCCATAAGATTAATTTTTAAAGGTCAGTCTTGGTATCTGTATGGTTTCTGTAGAGATAAAAAGGATTACCGTTTTTTTAAGATCACCAGAATAAAGGAACTTCAAAAAAGTGAAGAAAGCTTTCATGCGGCAGATCTTTCGCGGCTTGTGGAAAAACCAATCGAAAAAAAACTTCCCTATCTGAATAAGCTGATCACCATTAAGTTAAAAATTGATGCTGACATGGCGTATCGGGTTTATGATGAGTTTGAACAAGACGCCATTTCAAAAAATGAGGACGGTAGTTTTCTTGTAACGATACAGATGCAGGACGGAGGCTGGCTCTATGGATATCTGCTATCTTACGAAGATCATATTGAGGTTCTAGAACCCCAGGAAATCCGAAACACTTTAATTATTAAAATGCAAAATGCCTTAAATAAATATCAAAACAATCCTATTATATGACGTACTGATGTCATATTTCATATGCTATCTTTAATTTATACTTAACAGCAATATAATCCGTACAGGCTGGATTTCATTAACCCCTTATGAAAATCTCAGATTTGCTCGAATATTTCATTTTATTGAATACCAGTACGGATCCTTTACTCTATAAATGAAAGGAAATAAGCACATGAATAAATTTGATTTTAAAAAGAAATACAAAGATCTTTATGCACCAACGACTACCCCATCTCTAATCACAGTTCCAGCAGCACTTTATCTTATGGTGGATGGAAAAGGTAATCCCAATGATCCCAACGGTGAATATCCAAAAGCCATCGAACTCTTATATTCCTTATCCTACTCGATTAAAATGAGTCTTAAAAAAGAAGCTGTATCTGGAATTTCTAATGAAGATTATGTTGTAGCTCCTTTGGAGGGATTATGGTGGTTGAACAATCAGCAAGATACTGATTTTACCAAGAAGGAAAACTTTTATTGGACCTCGATGATCCGACAACCTGATTTTATTACAGATACTATGTTTCATAATGCGTGTGCTTCCATTACTAAGAAAAAGCCTGAGTTTGATGTAACAAAAGCTCGTTTACGACGGTTTCAGGAAGGTTTATGTGCTCAGATAATGCATAACGGTCCATATGATGAGGAACCGGTATCCATTCATAAATTAGACTGCTTTATAAAAGCGCAAGGATATCAGTATGATATTGGGAATCCAACAGAGGATGGCATGATACGTCGTCACCACGAGATCTATCTCAATGATTTTCGAAAGACAAGTCCAGAGAAATTAAAAACTATTATTCGGCATCCGATTAGGTAACAGAAAGGAAATCCCATGAATACTATCCCTGCTAAGACGATACTTACCCCTAAGAAGGATAACTCCTGGTTCGGTATTGACTATAATATGAATCTATATAAAGGCTGCTGCCATGGCTGTATCTATTGTGACAGCCGTAGTGATTGCTATGGTGTTACGGATTTTGATACCGTTCGGGCTAAAGAACATGCCATAGAGCTGATTGAAAAGGAACTTCGTAGTAAATCAAAATCCGGAGTAATTGGTACCGGAGCTATGAGCGACCCTTATAATCCTTTTGAAAGGGAGTATCAGTTAACAAGGCACGCACTATCCCTCATTCATCAATATCAGTTTGGAATTGGTATCGCAACCAAGAGTGATTTGGTTGCCAGAGACATCGACCTTCTCCAGAATATTAAGTCCCATTCTCCGGTGATTTGCAAGATCACTGTCACCACCAGCGATGATCTTCTAAGTGCTAAGCTCGAACCTGGAACCAGTGTATCCTCCAAGCGTCTAGCAGCAGTGAAGCAATTATCTCAGGCTGGAATCTTTACCGGAATTCTTCTTATGCCAGTTTTACCTTTTCTTGAGGATACGGAGCTAAATATATTGGGTATCATTCAATCCGCATATGAAAGTGGCGCAAGATTTATCTATCCCAATTTTGGAGTCACCCTACGACAAAATCAAAGAGACTGGTTTTACCAAAAGCTAGACTATTTATTTCCAGAGCAGAGAATTAAACAATTATATCAATCTCAGTTTAAAGACAGCTACGTTTGTACCAGTCCGAAAGCCAGGGAGCTATGGTTGTTGTTTCAAAAGAAATGCGACCAGCTTGGTATTCTATATCGTATGAAAGACATAATCAAAGCGTATAAAGAAAAATACCAATACGAACAGTTACGTTTATTTTATTAACATAAATAGCCTTCCAATTGCATTGCTGCCACTGGAAGGCCATTAAAGTTAATGCATGTAATTACCTGCCATTCATCTTTCGTTTTAGCAGTTACATTTTAAATACGAAACTTTGGCTGATAAAAAAGTTGTTAACAAATGAATTGTGGATGCCCATTCCCACTTAGTTTTATTCCTTGTGTCACTGGCAATAGAACCGCTACTTTTTGAAGTACAACGGGTATTACTTTCCTTTGTAAGTTTTTATCTTTTGATTACCGGTATCCAAACCTCTACGATAAATTGATTTTGATCCACTTTACGATACATCTCAAACTCTGGTGCATCCGCATGTTCAAAGCCGGATGTGGGAAACCACTCGGAAAAGATTTTTTGCCAAATCTTCTGTACCTTTTCCGTTGTCTCGTTTTCAGGATGTTTTTCTGAGGGGAATATAGCCCAAGTTAGTTTTGGTACTTCCAACTTCTTGTAATCATTTGGTATCTCTCCCTCAGGTGTGAATGCACAGATCATATATTTTACAGATCCGTCGCTCTTATGTCCATACATAGCAGCATTTAGTAGCATATCATCATTGCCAAAAACTTCACCTTGAATGGTTGCATTTTTTCCACTTGCTAGGGTACGCATCCGTTCCAAGGTACCATCCTCCATAATTCTTAGCCAAAACTTCGGAATATCGCGGTAACACTGACCTTCGATCACCGAAAAGGTTTCTTCCACTCCAAATACGGAAAATGCTTCTTTTTCTTCAATTTTGTAGTTCATCTCTACATCTCCTTTAATCGATATATGAAAGGAAATTCGGGGATAGGCTTTCAGGCAGACTCCACTACTCCGAGCCGCACTGGGGGTTACTCCATGAAGGAGTTGAAATGCACGGGTAAACGAATTGGGTGAATTATAACCATATTTATAAGCTAGGTCGATCACTTTAATCTCTGTATTCTGTAGTTCAAATGCAGCCAATGTAAGTCTTCTCCTCCTGATATATTCTGATAGAGGAACCCCTGTAATAAAGGAAAACATTCTTTGAAAATGATAGGTGGAACAGAGGGTTAACTGAGCTGCTTTATCATAGTCAATCTCCCCGGTAAGATTCTCTTCCATATAGTTCATAGCCTGATTCATTCTTTGTAGCCATTCCATGCGAATTACCTCCTTTCTGATCAAAGGATATCATATATTGAGAATACTCTCTCCACATTTGGTGCACCAATATGTGTGATTCGTCTTCTATTGTTATTTTTTTATTCATGGGTTCTATTTATATTATGGATCTACTAATACCATAAAAAAAGTTAATTATTCTATTATAGACTCTTATAACTGTGCTAACCCTTGTTCTAAATCGGCGATGATATCTTCTACATGCTCGATACCAATAGACATACGAATTAAATCCGGTCCAATACCACATTCCATTAATTGTTGGTCAGAAAGCTGTCTGTGAGTCGTGCTGGCAGGATGAAGAATGCTGGTTCTGGCATCTGCAACGTGAACCACTATGGCCGCCAATTTCAAGCTATCCATTAACTTAACCGCAACATCTCTGCCACCTTTGACACCATAGGAGATTACACCACAGGAACCCTTTGGCAGATATTTTTTCGCTAATTCATAATATTTGTTACTCTTTAAGCCAGGATAATTGACCCATGCAATCTTTTCATGGTTTTCTAAGTATTCCGCTACTTTCTGAGCATTACTACAATGACGTTCCATACGTAAATGCAGGGTTTCGAGACCTAAATTTAATAGGAAAGCATTATTTGGTGCAGGAGCAGCGCCAAGATCTCTCATCAGTTGTACTCTTGCCTTCACAATAAAAGCTGCTTTCCCACAATCACTGGTATAGACCATACCGTGATAAGAATCATCCGGAGTTGATAATCCTGGGAATTTGCCGTTATCCCAGTTAAAATTGCCGCTATCAACGATAACACCACCCAAAGCAACTGCATGACCATCCATATATTTAGAAGTGGAATGAACCACGATATCTGCTCCAAACTCAATCGGTCTGCAATTCATTGGAGTAGCAAAAGTATTATCAATGATCAGTGGAATCCCACTCTCATGGGCTATCGATGCCAGCTTTTCGATGTCAACAATGACTAGCGCTGGATTAGCGATCGTTTCTGCAAAGATAAGTTTTGTATTTTCTCTGATTTCTTTCTTAATCGCTTCTACCGGAGCATCGGGATCTACAAAAGTAACTTCAATACCTAATTTTTTCAGTGTAACTGCGAATAAATTAATCGTACCACCATAGATGGTTCCCGCTGCAATCATATGATCACCAGCATTGCAGATATTAATCACAGCAATTAAGCTAGCTGCCTGTCCGGAAGAGGTACACATTGCCCCTATCCCACCTTCTAATGCTGCAATTTTTTTCTCAACACAATCCACTGTAGGATTTGCCAATCTTGTATAGAAGAAACCTTCTTCTGCCAAATCAAACAATCTCCCAACGTGTTCACTGGAATCATATTTATATGTAGTGCTCTGAACAATTGGCAGAACTCGCGGTTCACCGTTTTTTGGCTGATAGCCTTCCTGAATACATTTCGTTTCAATATGGTAATTCATATTTTCCACCTTTCCTGCTATTAAGAAATAAAATCTTATACCAACTATTTTTATCTAATTTCCTATTTCATCCTTCACATGAAATAATTTCTAAGAGTATCTTCAATTTAAAACTGTAACACATTATCCTGAGAAAGTAAATATTTGATTATAATGTCATAAATATCGCAAATATTATAAACTTTAGACCTTCCGATTGAATTTTAAAACCCTGCACATTATAATAAAAATGTATTAGCTTCACCGATGCTTTCAGATAACAGGCAATCACATCGATACGATTGATAAAAGAAAGGAACATCTCAATGATAACAAAATATAATAATATGCCTATCATCAGACAGGAAGAGATCCAACAAGCTTTATCGATTGCTTCAGATCAAGTACTTCGTAATCTTCCTGAGTTTACCTATGCATTTCAAAATGCTTTTAGTGAACAAGGTTTCTATGCTCCTATTGAAAACAATCATTGGACCAACGGATTTTGGACTGGTGAAATCTGGTTAGCTTATGAATTTACAAAGGATCCCTGCTTTATGGAAGCTGCTGAGATTCAAATCAACAATTTTAATGATAGAATCATCCGGAGGATTAGTGTAGATCATCATGATATGGGATTTCTTTATTCCCCCTCCTGTATTGCCGGATATAAATTAATTGGTAGCTTAATGGGTAAAAAGGCTGGGCTGCTGGCTGCTGACCAGTTAATGAGCAGGTATCAACCGGTAGGAGAATTTATTCAGGCTTGGGGTTCTATGGGTGTTCCCGATAATTATCGTTTAATCATTGATTGCTTAATGAATCTTCCGCTGCTTTTTTGGGCTTCTGAAGAGACTGGCAATATGACCTACCGAGAAGTTGCAGAGAAACACATAAAGACAACCTTGGCAAATATTATTCGCGAGGATCACTCCACCTGGCACACTTTCTACTTTGATTTGACTACCGGTGCGCCGGATCACGGAGCTACCTGTCAGGGATATCGTGATGGTTCTGCCTGGTCTAGAGGTCAGGCTTGGGGAATTTACGGATTGGCTTTGGCTTATCGTTATACCAGATGCGAGGAATATATAGAGAAATTTAGACATGTTTCCGCCTATTACCTTGAGCATTTGCCAAAGGATATGGTACCTTTCTGGGATCTGGAATTTACTGATGGTTCTGACGAGGTAAGGGATTCATCCTCAGCTTCCATCGCAGCCTGTGGTATGCTTGAAATGGCAAAATACCTTGAGAAGGACGAAGCACAATATTATACCCAATTAGCAAATCAAATTGTAAAATCACTCTATGATAATTACGCAGTAAAGGATTTTGCAACCTCCAACGGTCTGGTACTTCACAGTACCTATAATAGACACTCTCCATTTAACACATGCCCAAATGCCGGTGTTGATGAGTGTAATTCCTGGGGTGATTATTTCTATATGGAAGCATTGACAAGATTACATAAGGACTGGGTGCTTTACTGGTAAAATAATATGATTGTGAACCATCAATTGATACCATTTAGGCACTTTTGTTAGAATTTCAAATCTTTTATTGATACATTACATTACTTTTTACTAATCAGCTAATTGTGTTTGTAACACTAAGTGTATATGAATGAAAAAGTATAATAGCTAATTTGGTTACCTTCAATGTTTTAGTGTGTCAGCTGCATTATATTTACTTTACATAGAAGTCTATATCTTAAGTTATTTGGGAATCCTTCTGCAATGCAGATTAACTATTTATTGATATAGCAAAAGACTCAAAAATGCAGTTACATCATTTTTGAGTCTTTTAATTAATATACATTATTATTTATCTGCTTCTACTTCTATATTTCTGATTTCCTTTGTTCTAATCTCTTTGCAGATATCAGTAATAAAGGTATCTAAGTTTTTCTGCCCTTCATCACCGAGGAAACGGCTTCTTACGGATACCAGATTTTCTTCCTCTTCCTTCTGTCCAACCACTAGCATATAAGGAACACGATCTAATCTAGTTTCTCTGATCTTATAACCAATCTTTTCTGCTCTTTCATCAACCGTTGCTAACACTCCGTTTGCCTGAAGCTCAGCTTTTACTTTATTCGCATAATCATGGTATTTTTCAGAGATAGGTAATACTCTTACCTGCTCCGGACATAACCAGGTAGGGAATAAGCCGGCATATTTTTCAATTAACCATGCAAGGGTTCTCTCATAACAGCCCATGCTGGTTCTATGAATAATAAATGGACGTTTTTTCTCACCATTTGCATCAATGTAGAACATATCAAAACGCTCTGCCAAAACAAAATCCAATTGGATTGTAATCATGGTATCTTCTTTACCATATACGTTCTTAGCTTGAATATCCAGCTTTGGTCCGTAGAATGCAGCTTCACCTTCTTCTTCTGTAAAGGTAAGACCTAAGTGATTTAAGATTTCTCTCATTCTGCTTTGAGTCTTTTCCCACTGTTCTGCATCTCCAAGATACTTACTCTTATTATTTGGATCCCATTTGGAGAAACGATAAGTTACATCGTTTTCCAGCCCTAAGGTCTTTAAACAATACATAGCAAGATCAAGACAACCTTTGAACTCTTCTTCCACTTGTTCCGGTGTTACAATGAGATGACCCTCGGAAATTGTAAACTGTCTTACACGAGTAAGACCATGCATCTCTCCGGAATCTTCATTACGGAATAAGGTAGAGGTCTCACCATAACGGCAAGGAAGATCACGATAGCTCTTTTGGCTCTGCTTATATACATAATACTGGAAAGGACAAGTCATTGGACGTAGTGCGAAAACTTCAGAGTTTTCATCATTTTCATCACCTAATACGAACATACCTTCCTTGTAATGACCCCAGTGATCAGAGATTACATAAAGATCTTTTTTTGCCATCAGAGGCGTCTTCGTTCTCATATATCCGCGACGCTCTTCCTCATCTTCAATCCAACGTTGCATCGTTTGGATCATCTTCGCACCTTTTGGCATTAACAGAGGAAGTCCTTGGCCAATTACATCAACAGTTGCAAATAATTCCATCTCACGGCCTAATTTATTATGATCACGCTTTTTAATATCCTCTAAATGAACTAAATAAGCATCCAGATCAGCGTTCTTTGTAAATGCAGTTCCATATACACGGGTTAACATCTTGTTTTTCTCGGAACCTCTCCAATAAGCACCGGAGGAAGAAATCAACTTGATCGCTTTAATTCCCTTTGTACTCATCAGGTGAGGTCCTGCACATAAGTCAACAAAGTCACCTTGCTGATAGAAAGAAAGTTCTGCATCTTCCGGCAAGTCTTCGATTAGTTCAACTTTGTAAGGTTCTCCTTTTTCCTTCATCAGTGCGATTGCTTCTACACGTGGAAGTGTAAAACGTGTAAGCTCATCGCCTTCTTTAATAATCTTCTTCATTTCCTTCTCAATTTCGTCCAATGCCGCACGATCAAAGGAAGGTACATCAAAATCATAGTAGAAACCGGTATCAATGGAAGGTCCAATTGCTAATTTTGCATTAGGATATAATCTCTTAACAGCTTGAGCTAGAACATGGGAAGTTGTATGGCGATATGCTGCTTTACCAGCCTCATCATGAAAGGTTAATATATTTAAATCACTGTCTGTTGTTACTTCAGTACGAAGATCCACCACCTTGCCGTTTATTTCACCTGCACATGCCATCCTTGCAAGACCTTCGCTGATGTCGCTTGCGATTTCATAGACAGTCATTACTTTGTCATATTCTTTTTCTGATCCATCTTTTAATCTAATCTTCATTTTCTTTCTCCTCTCAAAATCTATACTATCGAATCAAAAAGCCCATCTCTTTCGACTTGGCTTTTATCAAATCGAAAGGGACGAGCGTAAATTCTACGTCGCGGTTCCACCCTTATTGGTGTGTGTATGCACCCACTTCATTCTAATTGATAACGGAATCACCGGACCGGATTGGGGTCACTCAGAGGTAGTTTTCATATGCTTCCCATTAAGATACTCACACCAAATCATATCTCTCTCTGAAAATTTTGGCATATTACTCTTCTCATCAACGTTTTATAAATTTTATTTATATCTGAATTATATCATTCTTACCTACAATGTCAAGAGTATTTCTTTGTATGGTAGAATTTTATAGGTTAGTTCTTTAGGACACAGTCATCTGTTATTGCTTTTTAAAATTTAACATTCTATTTAATAGAAATATATCTGTTCTTGTGTTACAATATTCCATTATAAATAATGTAATATCTATCATTTATTTACAGAATACTAGAATGAAATGGTTTATGGATTTCCATGAAATCCTATCATTCCCTATTCAATTTGTATTCTAACTTATTAAGAACATACCAGGAGGTTATTATGTCTGTCTATACCCTACAAAATGATCAATTAAAGCTGCAAATGGATGATCTCGGTGCTGAGTTAACTTCAGTTCTTGATCAGAAAACAAATAAAGAATATTTATGGAATGCAGATCCGGCTTATTGGAAACGTCATTCACCTATTTTATTTCCCATCGTTGGAAGTGTAAAGAATAAAACATATACCTATCAGGGAAAAGAATACACCCTTCCTCAACATGGTTTTGCCAGGGATGCACAGTTTATCTGTATCTCACAAAGCGAAAATGAGATATGGTTTCGTCTGGAAGCTACCGAAGAAACCCTTAAGGTATACCCCTTCCTATTCGCCTTGGAGATTGGTTATCAACTTATCGATCGTAGCGTCAAATGTTTATGGAAAGTAATGAATCAGGACACTTCCGTGATGTACTTCTCCATCGGTGGTCATCCTGCCTTCTATTGTCCCTTAGATCCATCTCATAATCAAAATGAATATTATTTTGGTTTTGATCAAAAGGATCCTCTTCACTATATTTTAGTAGACAATCAAGGTTTTGCTGTCAATAAGCCTTTCGAAGAGCAATACATCTTGGATACAGATCAAGGAGTCTGTCCAATTGATCCCCATATGTTTGATCATGATGCCTTGATCATTGAGCATCATCAGTGTCACGAGGTATCTCTGCTGGACCCTTCAAAGAAACCTTATGTAACAGTTACTTTCGATGCGCCTCTCTTTGGTCTCTGGTCCCCAACCGGAAAAAATGCTCCTTTTATCTGCATAGAACCTTGGTATGGCCGTTGCGATAACAGTGATTTTTTTGGTTCCCTCGAGGAAAAAGCTTGGATCAATTCCCTTGCTGCAGGTGATATATTCTCTACATTTTATACGATAACAATTGCATAATAAGTTATCAAAACGTTATTGTCTCAAGTAGAAACTACAGGGGTATTTTGCTTTCATTGGTTTTCAAAAAGCTAATGAGTGAGTTCGAGGAGCAGTCATATGTACACTGTCTCCACCACCGAGAACCCCATCAAATAAACTCGGTTTGGGGTCAGCTGGTGAAACAAATAAATATTTTATACTATATACTATTCAAACTATATAATATTTAAATTTAAATAAAATTTTTACTTTATCAATATTCAAAGTTTATTATATTCAAACTATCTAAATCTTTTAATTGACTTACATTAAGAAAGGATATCACGGTTACCTCGTGATATCCTTTTGTTATTTTTTTCATATATTAACTATCGAACCAAACATTAATTAATCCATAATGGATCTATATAATATAGATTAACAAATAGTTATTTTGCTGTAGGGATAAATGGCCGAATCGTTGCTGCAACCGTACTTACCGGCATTGTTTGTAATATAATCTTACCTGGTCCCGTCACTACGGTATTAAAGATACCTTCTCCACCAAACAGCATATTTTTAACACCAGGAACGGTTTGGATTTCCATAGAACAGGTACTTGACATAGCTGCGAGATACCCTGTATCTACAATGATGGATTGACCAGGTGCAAGTTCATACTCTACTGCTGTTCCATCGATCTCAATAAACGCTGTACCATGTCCGGAGAGTCTCTGCATAATAAATCCTTCACCGCCAAAAAACCCTGCTCCGATCTTCTTTTGAAAATGAATGGATAGTTCAACACTTGCTTCGGAAGCCAAAAACGCGGACTTTTGCACAATCATTTCATTACCAGGTGCGATCGGCAGTGCTCTGATCGAGCCGGGAAAACTGGATGCGAATGCGATTAATCCTTCTCCACCAGTTGCAGTATATCTGTTTTGAAATATGGAGTCACCGGAAAACATCCGCCCAAGGGCTTTTCCAATTCCTCCGTTTGTGGATGTTTCCATCTTCATATTAGGGCTCATCCAACTCATAGATCCCCGTTCAGTGATTAGGCACTCTCCCGGATTAACGTGACATGTTACAACGGGAAGTGGCTCTCCGTGAATTTCATATTTCATCGTGTTACCCCCTTGATTTATTGTATATTTTAATATTTATAGTTACCATTTTTATTTTTAATGATAGTTAGTTTCTATACATCTATCTCAAATTCTACGATAAAATATATATGAGGCCTCTAATCTACCCTTATTTATCGTATTTTCTTTTACCGTATTTCCTTTTACCGTATTTTCTTTATCATATTTTTTTATCTTATTTTTTGTTGTATTATCTATATCATATTTTCTATATCTTATTTTCTATACTATATATTCTATATCGTATTTTCTATACTGTATATTATATATCGTATTTTCTTTTATACTTTCTATATCATCTTTACTAAACTCATTATACATACATTTCAAACTCGTAGTTTTACATGTAGTATTCTTCCTTTAATATGAATTACGAAATTCCTAGCGCTTTAATATCAAAATCCTTCAAATTACCCACCAAGGATACAGATCCATCTTTTAGATTTAGATAACGATTGGAAAAGTCTTTGATGTGTTCCAGGCTCACGTTATTCACCCCTTCTATGACATTCTCTAATGGTAAGATGGTTCCTCTGTTTAACATTGACTTACCATTGGAATTCATTCTGCTTTTTGCACTCTCACTACCCAGGATCAGCTCGGTTTTTATCTGTTCCTTCGTCATGTCTAATTCTTCCTTCGTAACACCCTTCTTTTTGATCTCTTCCATGATTTGATAAATCTTTTTGACTACCTGTGCTCCCTGAGATGGATTCATCGCTGCATAAATATGAAACAAACCGGTTTCACGGTAAGAACTACCATAGGAATAGATCGAATATGTTAGACCGCTGTTCTCACGGATCTTCTGAAATAGTCTCGAATTGATGCTTCCGCCAAATATAGAATTAAATACGGATAGTACATAACGTTCCTCAGAAAGATAGGAAATACAGTTAAATGCGATATTACAATGAAGCTGTTCAATATCCTTATCTCGCGTGCAAAGCACCTTGTGGTAATCCGGTTTTATTGAATCAACGATATTAGTATCACCTTTACGCTTCATCTGCCCAAATTGTGCTTCCAGTAAAGATAATACCTCCTCTTCCTCAAAATTTCCCGCCACCGAGATTACCATATTTTCAGCCACATAATATGTGTCTATGAATTCTAAAATCTGATCCCGACTTACCTTGCGAACTATTTTTTTCGTTCCTGAAATCAAATAACCCAGGGGATGGTCTTTCCAAACTCTTTGTTGAAGCATCTCATGTACCAAATCCTCTGGAGAATCATCATACATATCAATCTCTTCAATAATTACACCCTTTTCCTTCTTAAGGGCTTTCTCATCAATCACTGAGTTATTAAGCATATCCCCGATGATATCAATCGCGATTGGCAAATGTTCACTCAAGGTTGAGGAATAATAAGATGTACATTCTTTACTGGTAAAAGCATTGATATTCCCTCCGATTCGAGCCATCTCATCTGCAATCTGTTTTGCACTTCTTCTTTCTGTACCTTTAAACAACATATGTTCTATCATATGAGCGATTCCGTTATTGCTATTGTTTTCATTTGCAGAGCCAACTCTGACCCATACACCAAAAGCTGCACTTCGTAAATAAGGCATCGCTTCTAATACTACTGTTATTCCATTCGATAAATATTTTATAGTTACCATTCATGTTCCTTTCTTTCTTTATTCTATGAAATCATCTTTTGCAATAAAAAAGCCTATTATCATATGAGTATTTTGTATATTCCTATTATGTATAAAAATGTTCGTAATTATATCACTTTATAGCATTCTAGACATGTTACCTTCTTATTATATACTAATAAAATCCATAGAAAAAGTTTCACTTATGGTTTAAATTCTACCATAGTTTAACACTCATAGCAATAAATCAATAAGAAAAAACTGCCAATAAGCATAGCCTATGACAGTTTGATCTTCACTATTCATTTGTCGGTATAACTTGACAGATCGTTATCAGTGCAAATTTATCAATCACCAGTTCTTAAGGCTTCCACTGCATCTTTTTTAGAAGCAATTCTAGCAGGTATATGACCACCCAGCATAGTTAAAATGGTACTGATGATAATTAGTATCACTGCATGGGAAAGCTGTAATCTTGCTACATGTTCCAATTTAGTGGCATTATAGATCAAAGAATTAATCGGGAACGTTAACAGCCAAGCTATTACGATACCTAGGACACCGGAAAATACACCAAGGATACAGGTCTCAGCATCAAACACTCTGGAAATGTCTTTCTTTCTTGCTCCCAAAGCTTTAAGGATACCAATCTCCTTCGTTCTCTCTAAGACGGAGGTGTAGGTAATGATACTTATCATGATTAAACTTACTACCAAAGCGGTAGACGAGAATGCAATCAGCACCATAGTGATACCATCCATAATTCCACTGGTCATACCGGTGATGGTATCAGCAAGATCGGTATATACGATCTTATCTTCATCCTCTGACTGCTTATCATTATATTCATCGAGATACTCCAGAATGGAATCCTTCGTTTGGAAATTAATCGGATAAACCGTGATCATATAAGGTATCGCATTACCGCCCAAGTAAGTTAATAACTGTTCCTTTGCTTCCTCATCCACTTCCTCCATAGTTAATACATTATGATCTGATTCTTTTTGACTCTTAACGATATCGGATTCCTCGGCTATTGCGATAACTCGTTCTGCTAAGCCATCGCTATAAGCAATACCTTCATTAAGAATTGCAAAAGAAACATCCTTTTTTGCTCTTACAATACCAACAATCTTTAGATCTATGTTATTTTCCGCGTCAAATACCTTATCATAATCTAGGTTTAAGGTATAGCCACCGTATTCTGTAGCAGAATAATAATCATTATTCATAACTGCTTTTAATTGGATGCCTACCAGATCATTAAACTTAATGCTCTCTACATCTTCGACATCAAAACCTAACTCTAATGCAATATTCTGTTCTAGTCTGTTTTTATTATCTACTACTAAGACTAAACCGGTCTCATCCGTCGGATATGCTCCAGCTAACAAATCATAATTTTCTTCCAGATAACTAGTTCCAGATAAAACAGTAGGATAACTTGAGAAATTGATATTTCCCGTATTCACCTGTGCTACCTTATCCTCATTTTTCTTAAGGAGATTTAAGCTTACCGCTCTGGAATAACCAATACTTTTGCAGATCGCAGGATCAATCTTTTCCAGATAAGCAATATATTCTTCGGTGAATATGTTGGTATGCATCGCTCTTCTCTCAGCTTCATCGTAAAGATATACCTCATCAGAGTCTACATATTCCACATCGCCCAGCATTTGGTCCATCATTTCTTGACGATTTTCCTTGAACTCCTCTGTATCGACCTCCGTAGCTTGCTGCGATATAATAATTGGGAATTCTGCCATGGCATCCTGTTGAAAATCATCTATTTGAATTTGAAAACCAACCGAAAGACTTAAAATAAGTGCAATTCCAATGATACCAATGCTGGATGCAAAGGCAGTTAGAAAGGTTCTGCCCATTTTCGTACGGATATTGTTGAAGGAGATTCGTAGTGCAGTAAGAAAACTCATACTGGTCTTCTTAAGGCGGAAACGATCACTTTCCTCTAATTTGGTATAAGGATTTGAGTCATTAATAATTTTTCCATCTTGAAATTCAACAATTCGATCTGCATATTTATAAGCCAGTTCCGGATTATGTGTAACCATAATAACTAATTTATCCGATGCCACTTCTTTGATCAGATCCATGATCTGTACGCTGGTTTTTGTATCCAATGCACCGGTTGGTTCATCACAAAGAAGAATATCAGGATTATTTGCCAGAGCACGGGCTATAGCAACTCTTTGCATCTGCCCGCCGGATAATTGGTTCGGTTTTTTATTCAAGTGATCTTTTAGACCAACCTTCTCTAACACTTCCAACGCTTTTTTATGTTTTTCATTCCTGGATACACCACTTAAGGTCATACCCAACTCAACATTTGCAACGATACTTAAGTGTGAGATTAAGTTATAACTTTGAAATACAAAACCGATCGTATTGTTACGATAAGCATCCCATTCTTTCTCTTTGAAATTCTTTGTTGACTTTCCGTTGATGATCAAGTCACCGGCGTCATATCGATCTAAACCTCCTATGATATTCAAGCAAGTAGTTTTACCGGAACCACTGGCTCCGAGAATTGCTACAAATTCGTTCTCACGAAATGATACTGATATATCATCCAAAGCATTTGTGGTTATATCGCTAACGGTATAAGACTTTTTAATGTTCTTTAGTTCAAGCATGTGCTAATCCTTTCTTCTTTACGTTATCCAAAACATATCGTAAGTATATTGGGTTAGTCTTCCACTGTCAACAGAGTTCCATACAATTTAAGGTAATTTTAATTTGTTTATCAGGAGTTTATAATTGCTAACGATTGGAAACACCGAAATGAGACCAACTGATATTATTTCATAATATCTTCATAATCTTAAATATAATGGAAGCATTTTCGGTGTTCCATAAAAAACTCTTTACATGGTAAAATCATATAGAATGCATTTTGCATTGGTACATGCCAAAATATCTTTCTCTGTTCGTTTAAAATATGATTCCAATGCAATCGGACAAGTTATTAATAGCTCATCCATCGGATCCTTTAAGGACATATTACGTTCTGATTTCAATTTCCTAACCATAGCTATAAGCTCCAATACTTCAGATCCAAATGCAAGAATTGATTGATCTATATTGCACTCCATATCCCATAGTAGTTGATGAATAGAGGTTTTCTCAACATAAGATCGAAAAAACTGCTGATAAATCGTATCTGTTATATGAGGTGTATAAATGGCATACAGCTTACAAATGGATAGCAGACTGTGATAAAGTGCATACTGACCTGATCTTCGTTCCTCTTCCCCATGTTTCTCCGGTTGATAAAGCCTTTCTTTGATAATTTCGATATAATAATCACAGAAGTCTCTCCAGAATAAAGTATCGATTTCTTTTCTCGCCTGCCCGATTTCATATTTATTTAAATATTCCATTGCTTGTTTCGTTGTTTCCGATACTCGCTGCAATATCCATTGGTCAATCGGCAGTAGATCCGGACAATTGTTTGTTGAAAAATCCGCTAAGTGCATAATAGCAAAGCTGGAAGCGTTCCATAACTTCGTTAAAAATCTCTTTGATTCTTTTAAATCTTCTTCACGAAAGAAGGTATCCGTTCCAAGCTTGGCATTGGCTGCCCAATAACGGATTGCGTCGGCAGAATGGTGTTTTATTAAAGCAAGAGGTGTGTTCGTAGAATTATTCTTCGATTTACTAATCTTTTCCCCTGGCTTTGCCAAAACAAATCCACTGATCATGATATCGTTCCATGGTAACTTTCCTGTATGATAAAGGCTTTTAACTATCGTATAAAATGCCCAGGTTCTGATAATCTCATGCGCCTGGCATCGCATACTCATTGGAAGTATTTTTTCACTCCTATCATCGTCCTCTCCATAATGAGCATTAATCAAAGGTGTTATTGATGAGGTGGCCCAGGTATCAAGAACCGCGGTCTCCGGTTCAAATTCGTTGCATCCGCAGGAGCAGCTATGCCTTGGACCCGTAGTTAAGGGGTTTACCGGCAATTGATCTTCTTCTGCAAAGATAGGTTTCCCACAGGATTTACAATACCATACCGGTATGGGAACTCCAAAATACCGTTGCCTAGATATGCACCAGTCCCACTTAAGATTTTCTACCCATAGAACAAATCGTTTCTTCATATGTTCTGGATACCAGTGTATCTCCTCTGCCGCTTGTAAATATCGTTCTTTTTCAGATAATACTTCAATATACCATTGGTTTGATGGAATAATTTCAATCGCCTTTTGGCAACGCTCATGTACACCTACGGAATGTGTGATGATCTCTTGCTTTATTAGTTTCCCTGATGCTCTTAAATCTTCTATAATAAATCTGCGGGCTTTGGCAACCTCCATGCCACCAATATAGGGTACATGCTCCTCTATGGTCCCATTCGGTAATATCACTTGTTTATAAGGAAGCTGATGGGTTTGATACCAACTTGCATCGGTCATATCTCCAAAGGTACAGCACATTACTGCACCGGTTCCCTTTTCTCTGCTTACTTCTTCGTCTGCAAGAATAGGAACAGAGAACTCATAGAGTGGGACAATAGCCGTCTGACCGATATAATCTTGATATCTCTCATCATGAGGATGAACAAAAATACATACACACCCATACAATAACTCGGGTCTTGTAGTTGCTATCATTAGTTTATCCTTTTTTGTTTCAAACTCAAGATAATGGAATGTTGTCTCAGCTTCCTTCGTATCTAACTCTGCCTGTGCAATGGAGGTACGGCATTCAGTACACCATAATACCGGTGATTCTTTTAGGTAAGCTTTCCCCTTTTTTACAAGGTCCAGAAATGATCTTTGCGATATCCTCTGGGTTTGATCGGATACGGTTCGATATTGCAGAGACCAGTCTACACTAAAGCCTAAACTCTGCCATAATTCTTTAAACTCCTCCTCATACTTTAAACTTACTCTTAAACATTTCTCACGAAACTCATCTCTGCTTAGATCAGCTGCTCTTACTTTCTCATCCCGTTCTACCAGTCGTTCCGTCGGTAATCCATTATCATCAAATCCAAAGGGGTAAAAAACATCATAACCTTGCATTCTTTTGAAACGGGCAATCATTTCAGCTTGAGTATATGAAAATACATGGCCGATATGAAGATTGCCGCTTACGGTTGGTGGTGGTGTATCAATGGAATATACCTTTCTCTCCCTACCGTTCTGATAGTTATAAATGCCCTTTTCTTCCCATAGCTGTTGAATTTCTACCTCTGCTTTCGTAAAATCATACTTCTTATCCATAGTGGATCCCTCCTCGTAATAGTTACAAAACAGACAAAAAAATCGCCCTAAGCATCTGCTTAGGGCGAACTAACGTGTCCGTGGTACCACCTAATTTCAGAAACAATACGAAGTATTCTGTAAGAATATGAAGTATTCTAAGAATATAAAGTATTCTTTCTGCACTTGTTACAATACGGGATATGAATCCGATACTGCTTTCCTTGATAACGGTGGAAATCTCCGTTGGAGTCTACTTAGAGAATAGTATCATCTCTGTTCAATCCAAAGCTCTAAGGCTACTTCCGCACTCCCATCATGAAGATTTTCACCAACCATCTTCTCTCTGATTTCAGGAATAGTACGTACTCCTCCTCTTCAACGCTTTTGTCTGAATTTGTTAACCTTATTTTACCATAACAATTTAATAAGTCAAGATACTGATCAATGTTATTTACTTACTTATTAATGATATTTTATGATATTTACAAACGAAAAAAGTTATGAAGATATCAATGACTATATCAATATTATTTCCCTCTTATCAAACTTTATGTATAATATTCGATAATACCCATTTACAAATAATTTTCATTATTAATCGAACTAAATTAATTATTTATGACAAAGGCAATCATAATTTACTTCGTTTTTTATAGTGAATTTCATCAATGAAGAAAAAACATATATAATCATACGATACCTATCTATTTTTCAGATAAATGTTATACTTAATAATCGAAACTAGCTGTTCAGTAAGATAGTATACCTACTGGTTATAATAAGGAGTGACCTATGGATAATAATATTACCTACAAAGTGTATAAAACCATGTACGAAAAGGATGATAACACTTATGCTAAGATCGCAAAACTACGATGGAATACTCAAGATGAAAAATTGGATAATACCATTGCATGGATGAAAAAAAATCATTTTGGTGAAAATCTAAGAACTGAATGGTTTGAAGTTGTCGCATATAACAATGTGAATGAAATTGTTGGCTTTTCTTTTTTCATGGAAAATCCAAATAAAACAAAGCAATGGTATCTTGGTGATTTAAAGGTTGACGAAAATTATCTAAGAAAACACATCGCTACCAATATTATTAAATTAGGACTACATACAATATCCGAAAATTACGGTAAGTCTATCTATAGTTATATTGAAAAGGAAAATTTAGCATCAATTACACTTCATAAAAAGCTAGGATTTCATAATCTAGAACGATTGGAGCCATTTGCTGAGTTTATCTTTGGAGATGATCAAACAACGTATGAATACATCTTTTCGAACAACTAACTTCTTTATTTAAGCTATGTAAAAGGGTAAGCTGAGAAAGATTAACTCTCCCACTTACCCTATATTATTATTTTACATCTTTCATACTAAAGCTGATTCTTCCCATCTTATCCTGACCAAGGCATACCACTTTTACCTGATCTCCTAAGGTTAAGAAATCTTCTACTTTATCTACTCTCTGTTTGGAAATCTTGGAGATATGAACCATACCTTCTTTACCAGGAGCAAATTCAATGAAGGCACCGAATTCTTTGATGCTGATTACTTTACCTTCATATACTTTTCCTTCTTCAAACTCACTAACGATCATCGTAATCATATCAACTGCTTTTTGAATGCTTTCTTTGTCAACTCCGCATACAGATACAGCACCATCATCAGTGATATCAATCTTAACACCAGTCTGGTCAATGATTGCATTGATGGTCTTACCTCTCTGACCAACAACTTCACCAATCTTAGAAGGATCAATCTTAATTTGAACGATCTTCGGTGAATAAGGACCAACTTCTTTTCTAGGTTCTGCAATTACCGGTGCCATAACATCATCTAAGATATAAGTTCTAGCTTCTTTGGTTCTGTAAATTGCTTTCTCAATAATTTCTCTTGTTAATCCATGGATCTTAATATCCATCTGGATTGCGGTAATACCCTTATGAGTTCCTGCAACCTTAAAGTCCATATCCCCAAAGAAATCTTCCAGACCTTGAATATCTGTTAAGATGATATAATCATCATCGCTTTCTCCAGTTACTAAACCTACGGAGATACCTGCTACCATTGCTTTGATCGGAACACCTGCAGCCATTAAAGATAAGGTGGATGCACAAATACTACCCTGAGATGTAGAACCATTGGATTCTAATACTTCGGATACGGTACGAATTGCATAAGGGAACTCTGCTTCCGTAGGAAGAACTGGAACCAAAGCCTTCTCTGCAAGTGCACCATGTCCAATTTCACGTCTTCCCGGTCCTCTGGAAGGTTTCGTCTCACCTACGGAATAGGAAGGGAAATTATAGTGATGCATATATCTCTTACCGGTCTCGTTTTCATCGATACCATCTAATTTTTGTGTCTCAGCCAAAGCACCTAAGGTAGTGATTGTTAATACCTGAGTCTGTCCACGGGTAAACATACCGGAACCATGGGTTCTTGGTAATACATCTACTTCAGCAGCTAAACTTCTAATCTGTGTAATATCTCTGCCGTCCGGACGTTTCTTATCCTTTAAGATCATCTTACGAACGGTTTTCTTTTCAAATTTGTAGATTGCTTCTCCCAGTAATGGCAGCCATTCCGGATGAGCTTCTTCGTATCTTGCTACTAATCGATCTGTAATTTCACGGATATTAGCTTCTCTTACCTGCTTCTCATCGGTAAATACAGCAACTTCCATTGCTTCTGGAGTAATGAAGTTCACCATATCCTCATATAAATCCTGAGGTGTATCGCATTTGATATACCCATGCTTTGCTTTACCACAATCTGCAACAATCTTGTCAATAAATTCAATAACCTGTTTATTTAAATCATGAGCTGCAAAGATAGCTTCAATCATACGATCCTCAGGTATTTCATTCGCACCGGCTTCGATCATGATAACCTTGTCTTTTGTGGATGCTACCGTCAGGGTTAAGGTTGATTTTTCTCTTTGAGAAGAAGTAGGGTTAAATACCAGCTCACCGTCCACCATACCTACCATCGTAGATGCGGTAGGACCGTCAAAAGGAATATCTGATATTGCAGTAGCAATTGCTGATCCAAGCATCGCGGTAAGTTCCGGGGAACAATCCTGGTCAACGCAAAGTACTAAGTTGTTTAAAGTTACATCATTTCTATAATCTTTCGGGAATAACGGTCTCATTGGTCGATCAATTACACGAGAGGTTAGGATTGCATTTTCAGATGGCTTACTTTCTCTTTTAATAAAGCCTCCTGGAATTTTACCTACCGCATATAATTTCTCCTCATACTCTACACTCAGAGGGAAGAAGTCTATTCCTTCTCTTGGTTTATCAGATGCTGTTGCAGTTGATAACACGACAGTATCACCATAATGCATGAATGCAGCACCATTTGCCTGAGCAGCTACTCTTCCAATATCAACGGTAAGAGTTCTTCCTGCTAGTTCCATTGAAAAACTTTTGTACATATTCTGTTCTCCTTTATGATGTTTAAATTGAGGCGGAGGCACCGAAACTACTGAAAAACCTACCGAAAATACTTGTACCGATAACCTTTTCAGAAGTCTCGGGATGTCCTGCCGTCACTCTAACTATATAATTATAGCATTATTATTACCAATATGCTACAATTTTTTTCATAAAAAATGTTATTAGAGTAAATGTATAACTATCACATTTATTCACTCTAAGCAAATTATAAGTATATTCCTGTTTTTTTATGTACCCTATGTAAAATTATCAATATTTTCTAATAAAAATATTCTTACAATTAGGAGCAACCCCTGTCTAATTTGTCTTTATATAAAATAAAAAGCAGAAAATAGAAGTTATTTCTCATCCATTTACTGCTTTTTCTATTACTCTATTCATTGTAACCCAATTATTTGTTTACAACGTCTCATCTTACTAATATTACTAAGAAATATTATGTACTAGGTTTCGATCATTTTTAAACTGATACAATATTTTTTAGCCACTTCTTTTTACGATATCTTAGGTATCCTAATATAACTTTATAAACTTCTTCCGTAAGAACCATCGCATATACTACATAGATTGGCATATGAAGAACCAATCCTCCTATAAAAGCCATTGGAATACCAATACACCATACCCCGCTGACATCGAGGAATAACGCAGCTTTGGTATCTCCACCACTTCTTAATATTGCTACTATGAGTAAAGCATTCAGCATCCTAAATGGCATATAACATGCAAATACTATAATACATAGACGTATATAATTCGCAACTACATCAGATACAGAAAATAAAGCAATGATCGGTTCTTTTATTATTAATGTTATGGCCGCTCCCACTAAGGTCAATAAAAATTGAAGCACCATATAATTTTTTGCATATTCTTCTGCCCTCTTTAAATTATCTGCTCCTAATTCATTTCCAAGAATTACAGCTGCGGATGAGCAAATTCCAAAGAAGATAACAAGAATAACCTGCTCTACGGTACCTGTAATGGTAATAGCTGCTGTCGAGGCATCTCCCATTCTTCCGTATACCAAGGAATACATTGTAACGCCAAGTCCCCACATAAATTCATTGGCAATAACCGGTGCAGCAGTATGAAAATATTTAAAAACAAATTCCTTTTGTAAGAATATCCTTTCTCTCATACTGTTAAATTTAGTGTGAATAAAATCACCAATTCCATCATCTCCCGCTTGATGTAAATGTATCAATAGTAATAGGGAGCTACATTCTACAATACGTGCAATGAGGGTTGCTATTGCTGCACCGACAACACCCATCTCAGGAAATCCAAATTTACCAAATATCAGACTATAATTAAATACAACATTAACAGCAATTGCAATTGATGTAATAACAACCGGGAGTTTCACACAATTCATACTACGAAGAATTGCTATGTAAGAATTTGTTATTGCTGTAATGGGGTAACTGATTGCTACAACACATAAGTATGCTGCTCCAATAGCAATTGTCTCTGTCCCCGGTGTGAATATCCTCATGACCAATTTAGGAAACAAGACGCTTGGTATAACAAATAAAAAGGATCCGCCAAATCCGATCATTAAAGCTATACGAAGTACTCTTCGAATATTAAGTATATCCCTCTTTCCCCAATATTGTGAAGCCAAAATACCGGAGCCACTGCATACTCCAAACAAGAGCAATGAAAATACAAAGAATATTTTATTTGCAAGACCGACTGCTGCAACTGATGTTTCCCCCAGCTGTCCGATCATTAACGTATCTACTAAATTTAGAACATTATTTAACATGTTTTGTAAAGCAACCGGAACGGTTAAAGCAATTGTCTTTTTCATAAATGCTTTATCATTCCATAATATTTTTAATCGGTTCATATATTTACCTTATGTTTCTTAACTTTCCTCCCCGTCAAGAAAATCCTCTCTGGCATTTGATAAAATAAGAGACCGACCCTTATTGTTACATCAGGGGCAGTCTCTTGAATTCTAAGATGCTACTATTATTTTCTTAATCCTAAACGCTCTATTAAAGTACGGTATCCTTCAATATTAGTTTTCTTTAAGTATTCTAGTAAACCTCTTCTTTGTCCAACCATCTTAAGTAAGCCTCTTCTGGAATGATGGTCCTTCTTGTTGTTCTTTAAGTGCTCAGTTAACTCAGTGATTCTTTCTGTTAAAAGTGCGATTTGAACCTCAGGTGAACCTGTATCTTCCGGTGTTCTTCCATAAGTTGTGATGATTTCAAGTTTCTTTTCTTTACTGATCATTATTATTTCCTCCTAATTATTAATCGCCTATTACTAAGATGTGGGTCGGAGTGTCCCGACTCTGAGCAATGGCTTGATAAATTTACAAAAGGTATCTTAACACATCATTCAACTATTGTAAACAAGTATTTGCATTTCAATCAAAGTATTGTCCAATAAAATCATGTTTATAACAAATTTTGATCAACTTTAATTTAATTTTGTACCACATTTTGAACAAAATGCTGCACCGGGCCCATTGACTGTATGGCAAGAAGGACATGGAATCCCCTGGCTTTGATTATTTTGCGGTGCAGACTGTAGTGGTTGATTTAAATATGTAGATTGCTGTGGTTGTGCGGATTGTACTTGCTGTCCGGCATAGGATTGACCTTGCCCCGAATTCATCTGCGGTCCCGTAGGTACTGATTGCACTGGTTTAACTCCATGTATTGATTGTCCTGGCTGTTGATACATAGGTTGGTTTGGTTGTTGTACCGGAAATCCACCCTGTTGATTACCAGGTTGATACACCGGTTGTCTTACCGAATAGGGAGCTTGTTTCGGAAGAGCTTCTTCATATATTTTAAGTAGAAATTCAAACTTCAGTTCCTTCTTTAGAATCGATGAAAGAATGAATACAAGGAAAATTACTGTTGAAGCGATTTTAAATATATTTGTTGCATACTTATAGAAATTATACAAAATATTATAAATGTTAAAAATTGAATAGCTGGTATTCTCTGCCGGACTCATAATACTTATAACGTTATAATAAGCCTCCAGTGCCAGATAAAGGATCATCGCAAAAAATGCTAACAAGTATGCTTGTTTCACAGCATTTCTTACCTTGTCCTCAAACGGAAAAGCAAATACCATAATAGCAAACGGTATTGCTATTATTAAGGTGGAATAGTTAAATTGTGATAAGGAATATCCCATGACATAAGTAATGATACTTAATAAAGTTGCCGGAACACCAAAATTCTTTTTTTCTAGCATTTGCATAAAACGGCACAACCCCCTTCTTACTATCGATAAATTCACTCTTAAAAATATGAGTTACCTAATTTTACCATATCATAGATACTTGGTCAAATAAAAGAAGGGGGAGGTAACGCTATTTACCGGAAAATTCCGCTTTATCAATCAAATTACCGCAACATAGGAAAAGAATTAGTGTGATTAAAAGACAGCACAGGGTAAACGGCAAGGTACTTAAGAAAAGTAATGTTTCCGGGAGCATCATAGCAAAAATAACAGTAAGTACAATCGCAGGTGTCAATACTAAAAAGAACATTCCCATGCCAACTAAGATTTGAACTAACTTATTCGGCTGCGCTCCTAACACTCTCTGATATAATATTGTGAAGCCAACGAAAATTGCTCCGGCTGAGGCATAAGCCATAGCAAAAAAGATGCAATCCAATATGCCTGCTCCTCCCATAACAGCCATGGACGCAAAGATCAGCGCTCCATCGATACAAGGCTTAAGAAGTGATGTTCCGGAAGCATAGAATACTTTTTTCATGGAACGATCCGGTACCAGATAAATATAGTGTTTCGTCAGTTCCACGCTTAATCTTCCCATCACCGTCATGAAAAACTGGAGATAAACCAAAACACCTAAAATAATATACGGAATAAAGAATGCCATATCCTGCCTGCTGGCAATACCTACAACAATTACCGCAATAATTGTATAGGCATCAATAAAGGCAAATCTACTACTTCTTTTTGTTTCTAATATATGTTTTGCTAAAAACACAGAGGCTCCATTACCCTTTTTAAGACCTGTATCTTTATCTCGTACTTTAATCTTTTTGGGGTTATTGGTCACTCGTTTTCCATCCTTAGCTGCTTGTAAGGTCTGATGGCGTACTTCTGTTGAATGCAAAACATCCTCATAATAATCCGCATTACCGCTGGTAAATAGTGAAATTACAAGCAGACCGAAAATAAGATATAGTCCAAGCGCTATCAAAGCTAATAGCATATTTCCTTCTACTACGGCTTTGAAAAACATCGTTGTCCATCCGGCAATGGGTACATATCCAAAGATTTTACTATCTACAATACGAAAAGCAGTTTCTAGATAACTTACTTTAATCTCCCTCTGATATAGATAAACAAAAACAGCCGAAAGAATGATTACGCCATATAAAAGATAAAGTGCTATTTTCTTTCTTCCCGAATTACCATTCGTAAAAAGATAGATTGCCATGGATAATAGCTGGCAGAAAAAAAGCATTACTGCGTAAATAAAAAATAATGCTAAAATTTCTCTTGCTCCAAAACCAAAATGGATTTTTAAGTTACCAATCTGATATAGTATAAAGATAGAGGTCAATATTGTCTTACCTAGCTCTTTAAGTAAACCATATATTAGTATTTTCTTAGAAGATACCGGTGCAACAAAAAGAAGTCCGACATCCGCCATAGAAAATAAAGTGGATCCTGTTGATAATCCCGTATTAATAAAAGTATATATATAAAGAATGCCTAAAGCTGCGACTATCCCATATATAATTCGTACATCCTGCGGTATAAATACTTCAACAGACTGGTTTGTGAACATACTGGCCACTATACCAACTGCCATTCCGGCTATAATGACAAGATATAAAACCAATAACGCCGGTTTTTTCTTTAAAGAAATTATTCTGTTTTTAAGGGTTGTTCTAATAAGGTAGGATAATGCTCTCATACTGTCTCAGCTCCCTGGGATGCTTCTTTTTTACCTTCCGTAATCTCGAAGAATAAAGCTTCCAAATCTTCTCCGGTACCTTCCACTGCTGCTCTGGTTCTTCTTGCTGCAATTTTTCCATTCATCATTATATTGGTACTGTCCCAAAATTCAGATACACTGTCTAGCATGTGTGTACTTATTAATATTACTTTTCCTGCCTTCTTGTACTCTACGAATAAATTCTTTAATTCCTTTATGGCATGTGGATCTAATCCAACCATTGGCTCATCAAATAGAAGAACCTTCGGATCAGGCAACAGACCACAGCAGATACTTACTTTTTGTTGCATACCTTTGGACAGCTCATTTCCCAGCTTTTTCTTTTTATCCAGAAGTTCAAAACGCTCCAATAATTGATCCGCTCTATCCTTCCAATTATCCAGCGAATATGCTCTTGCAATAAACTCCATATGCTCCCAGACTGTCATCATATCATACAAACAAGGCATTTCTGGTATATATCCCAAATCTCTTTTCGCTTCCACTGATTTATTCTGATTTCCACATATTATGATATTCCCTTGGAACTTTAATAAACCTGCAATGCATTTGATAATCGTAGATTTTCCTGCACCATTTGGTCCTAAAAGAATTGATATCTCACCAGGCATAATGTCAAAACTTACATTTTCATTTGCAAGCAGACGTCCATATTTTTTTGTTACTCCATTCACCGATATCATATATTACCCCCTGATCTTTATGGTTAAAATTTACTTTTTAATTTGTGAATCTTCTCACAATCTTTATTTTAGATGATTTAATGAAAAAAGAAAAGCAATATTTACTAATTTAATCATCTTCTAATGTTTATAACAAAAAAACCTCTCAATCTTTATTTATTCAGATTGAGAAGCTGTCTATGTTTCTATTATTTATGATGATTCATTTATCTTATCGTCTTAAAGGATTTTCCAACATATTATTGCATAGTACATTTATTGAGTAAGATTAAAGTATGCCCTAGTTATGGTTATATCTTCTTCCATTCGTGATTTTAACTCTTCTAGTGAACCAAACTTTAATTCCGGACGTTCATAAGTGATTAACTGAACTTCAATTATTTTACCGTATAAATCTCCGTCAAAATCAAAAATATAGGTTTCTACACCTTTTTGCTCTTCCGCTCCTACCGTAGGTTTATATCCGATATTGGTAACCCCTGCATAGGAAACACCGTCTATAATCGTATAGGAAGCATATACTCCATTCGGTGGTAAAAGCTTATAGGCTCTTGGTAAAATGTTCGTGGTAGGCATTCCTAAGGTTCTACCGATCTTACGTCCGTGCAAAACCTCTCCTTGAATGGTATAGGGCTGTCCTAACATAGAATTTGCTTCTTCCATATGACCTAATCTTAATTCCGTGCGGATGGTGGAGCTGCTTATGATATGCTCTTTCCAAGTTCTTTTTTCACAAACTACTACTTCAAAACCATATTTCTTAGCAAAGTCGCGGAGGTAATGAACATCTCCTCTACGTTGAAATCCAAAACGAAAATCACTGCCTACTACAATCAATTTAGAATCCAATTGTTTCACTAGGATATCTTTGATAAAATCTTCTGGTTCCATATATTTGATTTCATTCGTAAATGGATATGAAATCAAAACATCCACTCCACAGTCCTGAGCCTTTTTTACTTTCTCCTCTTCGGTATAAATCAGTTCAAACTCTTTCTCTGAGCTTTCTTCCAATCTAGGACTAACAAAGCTAAGCATAATTGCGGTAAGTCCGTTCTTTTTGCTGGCTGTAATATGACTGATCAGATGCTGATGGCCTAGATGAAGTCCGTCGAACTTTCCTAAGGTGACTGCGCTATTATGAAATTCAAAATTCGTTTCTCCAGATATATACTTCATCATTTCCTCCAGTACTTTCCTATGTTCTTATACTTTAAAGATACATTAGAATAGAAATTAATAAAATCCTCTATACTATCTTTATTCTGTTTATGATAAAAACATTTTTACAGGTTTAAAGCAATTTAATGTAACATCATATTGATACAATGCAGCGAAATTTCCCTCTGTATCGTATACTCTTACCCAACCATCGGTTATGATAGCTTCAGGGTTTATCGTTTGTTCTTTAGTAAAGTTATTTCCATTCAATAAAAATCTTTGTGATTCTTCCCTAATTTTAACAGCCGGATACGCTTCAAACATAGAATCAATCGGTAATATAACCTGTTCTATATTTTTATTCACTGCAAGTTCTGATAATTCAGTTAACCGAAGTGATTCGTCTAAATAAAAATTACCTACTCTTGTTCGAAGCAAGCTTTTCATTACACCACCACAACCAAGTTCTTCACCAATATCATGCAGT
Source organism: Herbinix sp. (assembly GCA_029238935.1). Taxonomy (GTDB): domain Bacteria; phylum Bacillota; class Clostridia; order Lachnospirales; family Lachnospiraceae; genus Mobilitalea. Next base: position 6,266 of record JAQZBN010000011.1, on the reverse strand, counting down.
AAGGTTCGAATGTAAGTACCTTTTCCGCAATCTACAACTACTCTTACTTCCTGTTCCTCTTCAGAGTAATCTAGAATTTGAATATTATGAATCATAACTGGACGACGCTTCCGTTCGATTTCTTTCCCCTGCCTCGCCAGTTCATAAAGTTTCTTACCGTTCACTTTGATTGCCGAATACATAGGTGGCAGCTGTTCATATAAACCGATGTAGCTTTTGATCACTTCTTCAACTCTTTGCTTGTCCACAGTAACCTCACCTGTTTTAATGATTTTTCCGGTAATGTCCTGTGTATCTGTTGTAATACCTAATTTTAAAACTGCTTCATAGGTTTTATCCTTATCTGTAATGAGATCAACCAATTTGGTTGCTTTCCCAATACATACAGGGAGAACCCCCTCTGCATCCGGATCCAGCGTTCCTGTATGTCCAATTCGTTTCATCTTAAGGATACCTCTCAATTTAGCAACAACATCATGAGAGGTAAATCCCTTTTCTTTATATACATTAATGATTCCAGCAGCCAAAACAAGTTCTCCTTATGTCGTTATGTTATCCAATTGGGCTTCGATATGTCTAGTTAAATTATTAATAACATCATGCAAAGAACCTCTCATGGTACAGCCTGCTGCCTTGATATGTCCGCCACCACCAAAATAAACAGCGATTTTACTCACGTTCACATCGCCATTGGATCTCATGCTCACCTTATATTCTTGTGAATCGAATTCATAAATAAAGATTGCTACTTCTATTCCCTTGGTGATACGCAATTGATCAATGATTCCATCCAAATCGGCTGTGGATGCCTGATAAAATTCCATCATTTTTCTCGTAAGAGAGGATACAATACATCGGCCATCCATTACCAGAATACTTTCCATAAGGCATCTACCCAAAATCTGGTTTTGGATATATGTTTTTTGATAAAAAGATTCATCGATTAGCTTTGAAAAAGGAATTCCTTTGCTAATTAATTTACCTGCTATTTGCATTGTCTTTTCTGTCGTATTGGAATGTTTGAATACTCCGGTATCATGAATCATTCCAACAAAAAGATCTTCTGCAATATCTTTCGAGATCAATCTCTCTTCAAAAATATCAAATAACACTTCACAAGTCGAGGAAGCATCGGCCACCACATGATTTACCTGCCCAAATAAGGTATTGCTAATGTGGTGGTCTATGTTAATGGTTTTCTTCGCTGTTTTATAGTATTTTTCTGCATTACCCAAGCGATCCAAACTTCCACAGTCTACCGAAATGAAGATATCATAACATTCATCAGATTCATAAGAATGTTGAATCACTTCAATATTATTTAAAATACGAAATTCATCACCAAAACGCTCAAGATAAAGATCTACTTTTCCAATGCCAAATAAATCCTTATGACTATTCAAGTATTGATAGAGTGCCATACAAGACCCGATACAATCACCATCAGGTCTTATATGTCCTGCGATTGCTATAGTTTTTGCTCCTGTAACCTCTGCATTAATCTTTATCATAGCATCACTCTTCCTCTTTAGTAATCTCTAACTCATCTTCCTCATCATGAAAATTATCATCGTCTTCATCCTCGTAGTCATCTTCCACATCATCTACATCTTCTTCTACTTCGGATGAACTACTATTGATCTGATTAATTAACCTAGACATATTTACTCCATATTCAATGGAATTATCAATAACAAAGGTAAGTTCCGGTGTATTTCTTAAATTTAGCGTTTTCGCCAATTGTCCTCGCATGTAAGAGGCTGCACTTTTTAATCCTAATCGGGTTGATTCTTTTGCTGCATCATCTCCCAGAACACTAATGTATACCTTCGCTGTCTTTAAATCCGGTGACACTTCGCAAGCGATCACTGAAGTCATCGGATGTATTCTTGGATCTTTTATCTCCCTGCTGATTAAACTGCTTAGCACTTTTTGTACTTCACCATTAATTCTGGTGTTCTTTATACTGTTTTTCCTCATACAATCACCAATACCTTTCTCAATACCAAATTAGAACATTTTTACATGAACTATCTTGGTACCTCAACCATAATATAAAGTTCAACTCTATCTCCTTCTTTGACATCATTAAACTTCTCAAATACCAGACCACATTCATAGCCGGTAGCTACTTCTTTGACGTCATCCTGGAATCTCTTTAAGGAAGCTAATGGTCCTTCATAAATTAGAGTTTTATCTCTCATGATACGGGCAGTACACCCTCTTTGTATCTTACCATCCGTTACATAAGATCCTGCAATGATACCTACACCGGATGCTTTAAAGGTCTGGCGTATCTCAGCGTGACCAATGATTCTTTGTTCAAATACCGGATCCAAGAGACCCTTCATAGCAGCTTCAATATCATCAATCGCATTATAGATAACTCGGTAAAGTTTTACATCAACATTTTCTCTTTCGGATGTTTCTTTTGCTGCATTATCCGGTCTTACATTAAAACCGATGATGATTGCATTGGATGCACTGGCAAGTATAACATCAGATTCATTAATCGCACCTACACCACCATGGATAATACGAACGGCAACTTCTTCATTGCTTAGTTTCAATAAGCTTTGTTTCATTGCTTCCACGGAACCTTGTACGTCAGCTTTCACTACCAGATTTAATTCTTTAATGTTACCTGCTTTTATTTGTGTAAACAAACCATCTAATGATAATTTTGCCTTTGTATCAGCAAGCAGTCTTTCTCTACCCTGTGAAATGAAGGCTTCGGAAATGGTTCTTGCTTCTTTTTCATTATCCGTCGCCAGGAAGATTTCACCTGCTTCCGGTACCTCATTTAATCCAAGAATCTCTACCGGAGTTGAAGGAGTCGCTTCTTTTACTCTTCTTCCCTTATCATCCATCATCGCACGAACTTTTCCATAAGATGCACCGATCGCAATATTATCGCCAACATGAAGGGTACCCTTCTGAACAAGGATCGTTGCAACCGGTCCTCTTCCCTTATCAAGTTCAGCTTCAATAACAATACCTCTGGCTTTACGATTTGGATTCGCTTTCAGCTCTCCAATTTCAGCGGTTAACAGAATCATTTCGAGCAACTGTTCAATACCTTCTTTGGTATGGGCTGATACTGGTACAAAGATAGTATCTCCACCCCAGTCTTCTGCTACTAATTCATATTCTGTTAATTCTTGCTTTACTCTTTCAATATTAGCACTTGGCTTATCAATTTTATTAATTGCAACGATAATTTGAACTCCCGCTGCTTTTGCGTGATTAATAGCTTCGATCGTCTGAGGCATAACACCATCGTCTGCTGCAACAACAAGAATTGCAATATCAGTTGATTTAGCACCTCTCATACGCATGGAAGTAAAAGCTTCGTGACCCGGAGTATCTAAGAAGGTGATTTTCTCCCCATTTACTTCAACGACATAAGCACCGATGTGCTGTGTAATACCACCCGCTTCTCTGGAAGTTACATTGGTTTCACGAATGGCATCCAATAATGATGTTTTACCATGATCAACATGACCCATAACGCAAACGACAGGAGGACGTTTTTCCATGGTTGAGGTTTCGTCATCATCTTCCTTTAATAACTCTTCCACTTCGTTTACTTTTACTTCTTTTTCTACTATAATTTCATATTCTAATGCAATCTCTGCAGCTTCATCAAAGGTGATTTCCTGATTAATTGAAACCATCTTTCCTGCTAAAAATAATTTCTTAACCAATGCAGAAGAAGGCATCTTCATCTTATCTGCTAATTCCTTAATGGTTAAAATTTCAGGTATAACAATCGTCTTTATATCATCCTCATTGGCTTGTGTAATGATTGCTTTAGGTTTAATAAATTGACCTTTTTTAGGTACAATTTTGCTCTTAATAACTTCATCATTTGCATCTGTCTGATCATGGATGCTCATGCTGCGTTCTTTATAGGTTTTTTCTTTATTCAAACGATCTCTGCTTCGTTTGCTGTTGTTCTCGTTCTTCTCTGCTACCTTTTGATCCAACACCTGTTGATCAAAAGTCTTACGTTCACCACCGCCGGCAAATGATCTTCCGCCCTTTTTGTTTGCTTGACCGGATCTATTTCCGTAGCTTGGTGACTTATCATCGTCATCCTTATCCTTCTGGAAATCACCATAGCTCTTCTGATATCCGCCGCCTGCTGGTCTTTGACCTGAGTTGGGTCGATTATATCCGGATTGACCATTATAACCACCAGTTCTTTGTCCATCTTGACCTGGTCTTTGATTTCCCTGACCCATAGGTCTTTGATATCCTTGGCCTGCTGGGCGTTGTCCATCTTGACCTGGTCTTTGACCTCCCTGCGGTCTTTGGTATCCACCCTGACCGCCTCTTTGTTGGTCTGGATTATAAGGTCTCTGTCCACCTTGACCGGAACCTCCCTGTCCATATTGACCGGAGCCTGCTGGGCGTTGTCCCTGATAGTTTGATCTTTGGCCATATTGACCGGATCCTTGGCGATTATCTCCTTGACGGTTATCTCCCTGTCCTGATGGTCTTTGATTGTACTGGCCTTGATTATAAGGACGGTTTTCTCCCTGTCCCTGAGGTCTTTGACCATATTGACCGGAACCTTGACGGTTCTCCCCTTGTGGTCTTTGATTATACTGACCCTGATTATATGGACGATTTTCACCCTGACCTTGTGGTCTCTGACCATATTGACCGGAACCTTGACGGTTATCTCCCTGTCCTTGCGGTCTTTGTCCATATTGACCGGAGCCTTGACGGTTATCTCCCTGTCCTTGTGGTCTTTGATTATATTGTCCTTGATTATAAGGACGGTTTTCTCCCTGTCCCTGTGGTCTCTGGCCATATTGACCGGAACCTTGACGATTTTCACCCTGGCCTTGTGGTCTCTGATTATACTGGCCAGAACCTCCTTGACGATTTTCACCTTGACCAGCTGGTCTTTGATTATATTGTCCTTGAGAACCTTGGCGCATATCTGTCTGTCCTGCTGGTCTCTGTGTTGAATAATTTGAATTTTGCTGTTGTCTCATCTCGCCCTGCCCTATAGGCCTTTGGTTATTTGTATTTGTTCCTGTTTGATTCATGCTTCCCTGACCCACCGATCTTTGATTGCCACCGGTTCCTACCGATTGACTTTGATTTCCTAGACCTGCCGGTCTCTGATTTTGTCCTGCCGACCCGACATAACTTTGCCCAGCCGGTCTTGTATTATTATGCATTCCCCCAGCCTGCACGCCCTGTCCTACAGGTTTTGCACTTCCCGGCCCAGCCGGTTGACTTGGTTTTTTTACAATTGCTGACTCTTTATTTCCTTTCAGAAAATAATCTTTTACCATCTGTACTTCATTATCTTCAAGGTTACTGCTATGGGTTTTTTTCACACCCGTGTTTTTTTCAAGATATGTTTGGATATCTTTACTTTCTACTATAGAGTCACCTTTTTTCTGTTCATTTATTAAATTCTTCAACTCAAATATTTTCATTTTTGCCATACTTACTACCTCCGTTCATTCTAAAGAATCATTTTCAGTTGCATTTCAATTGCATCCGCCAAGCCTTTATCAAGCAAAGCTGCGGAAGCACGGAGCTCCTTACCCATTGCGTGACCTAACTCGTTCTTATCACCAAAAAAGTAAATCGGCACTTTATAGTAAGTACACATATTGGTAAACATTTGCTTTGTATTATCTGATGCGTCATCTGCTACAATCACTAAGACAGCTTTCTTTTCCTTCACTGCCTTTTCAGTAGAGAATTCGCCACTAACTATTTTACGTGATTTTGTTGCTAAACCGATCAGATTATATGCTTTCTTTTTTGCTAGTTCCAAGCAAAATCAACTCCTTCTCCAACGACTCGACCAATTCTTTGGGAATGCTGACCTTTAAAGAGCGTTCCAAGCCTTTTGTCTTAATAGCTTTTTGTAAGCAGGCAACAGAGTTACAAATATATGCGCCTCTGCCATTCTTCTTACCTGTCGTATCAATGACAATCTCGTCTTCCGGTGTCTTCAAAACCCGAATCAATTCCTTTTTACTCTTCATTTCGCCGCACCCGGTACACATACGTAAGGGTATCTTTTTTGTCATTCTATCACATCCTTAATATCCGAAGCTCTGTGATTCGCTCTTTATGTCAATCTTAAATCCAGTAAGTTTTGCAGCGAGTCTGGCATTCTGACCTTCTTTACCAATAGCAAGAGATAGCTGATAATCCGGTACAATTACTCTTGCACTCTTCTCATACTCATCCACGGTTACAGATACTACCTTGGCAGGACTGAGTGC
>JAQZBN010000061.1 GCA_029238935.1 Herbinix sp. | reverse complement strand
TTAGCTGTCCAGATAAAATCGGAACAGCTGTCCAGACGGCACCGGAACCGGTGTCCACATAAAATCGGATTAGGTGTCCATTTTCACCGGATTACGCATCTTTCCTCCTTGTACTCGCAAAGCTCTCATTCATCAGGACAAAAGACTGTCCTGTAATGGCGCTGGCGATTGCTTCTATCCTCTCAACTTCTTCCGCAAGCCGTCCCCGACCAAGAACCTCTGGCTGCATAAAATGTGTAAAAATAAAATCGTAAAATGGGAGCGAACAATTTTTACAGAACACAAGACATCCGCATTTCGCAAGATAAGCTGTAAGTCCTACCGCCTTGAGATATATTGTTTTACCTCCCTGATTAGGACCTGAAAGTAAGAACATTCCACCTTTTCTAATCTCAATATCATTGCGAACAATTCTGTCTAGCGGAGTCTTATGATTCATAAAGCTAGCTATCAGTGACGGGCAGGTACACTCTTTAGCAAAGAATCCATCGTTATGAAAAACTGGCTTACAGATCGATATCCCACCATCCAAAAAAGACAATAGCTTGATATGGGTAAGATAAAACTCAAACTGAGGATGAATGTTTGAAAAATCAACAAAACAATCAATCAACCCTGCATTTTCCGTATAAAAGCTTTCAAGCCTCAGAAACACATCCACATATTGAAGAGATAGCACATCCAGTAGTTTCTTTTCTAACACTGATATTGGAGCTGGATCAACAATGGAAAAAGAGTCTTTGATTTTGATACCAAAGTATTCCCTAATCATAGCTGACAAACGTTCCATCGAATCCTGTTCCCCTCTTCTTTTATGTATCGTTATCGTTTTTTCAATAGGGTTTACAGACAATATGTTGTTTTTAAATATAAGTGATATTTCATATTCCAGCTGATCGGCTTGATCAAGCAGTTTATAACAATCGCTTTTCATTATCTCTTCAGTACATCTATGCAGAGCAGATAGGCCTTCTGATGCACATCCTGCAAGGCTTTTTTCAAGGCTTCTTACCAGGCTTCCATACTCTCGAAAAAGTGATAAAAAACGGTATTTCTTTTGTATTTCGTCCTTGGTATCTCTGTATTCTTTTATATCTGTGCTAAAATGCTTTAATAAAATATTAAATCCTACTAAGTCTGAAAATAATTCCCGCGATAGAAATAATTCGTTCATTATATTTAACCTGTATGTGGCATCATCAAACTTAAAACAAGGTTTATATAAATATTCCTCTGGAAAATCAGACGATATAGATTTAAGACTACACAAAAAATCGCCAAGATTTAAGTCTTCTCTTTGACGCTGAAAGTCATTTGAACTATTGTACCATTGTATGTAATGATCATTATTACAAAAAAGTAAATTAGGTAAATTCATAAACGCTCCTCAACTTCTTAAGTCTTTCTTTTACCTGTTTCTTGTTTCAACTCTATTACCAACACCAAAGCGTGATACAGGTTATTTAATTGCTGAATATCTGTTTCCATAACTAAATTTCATCCATAGTCATAAATATTTATTATTTTTACTCAGTTATTCCAAACAAGTCCATATACTTTGCATCCGGGCTATTCCAATTGAGTCCCAACTCTTCAAAGTATTCTTTTGTCCTATCATGTCTTATAGATACTTTCCTACTAGGATTACTGTTTTTCAATTCATCAAGATAAAGGTATAATACATTCACATTATCATCTGCTTTATTGACACTTACTTTCTCTAGAAAATCCTGCAATGGCACAACATCCGGAAAGACCCCAAGCATATTTAATAACTTCATTTGTTCCACTTGATTATCATTAAATAAATGAAATACCATGCAGGAATCTGAAGTCAACGCTAATTGTACAATTGCCTCGGCACATTTATCTACTGGGGTAACATCTACCATCATTTTACCCATTTCATGCGTAATAACCTTAAGCTTTTTAATTGCCCGTATTCGAGACAGAAAGCCATTTTCATGTTGGTTGATCTGATGTTTACCATCTGCTTCTCTCCAGGTAAGATTTCCAACTCTATAGATACAGGCATCCAATCCCTTCTCAATTGCATTAAGGACTGCTTTTTCAGCTAAGTATTTTGTATGTATATAAACATTACTTCGATAATCTTGCCCAATATAAAGATTTTCCTCAGAGAATTCCGTAATAGGAATACTTTGCTTACCAATTCCATCTCCAGAGACACTCAGTGTAGATACATAATGTAATCTCGCATCAGCTTTCTCTGCAAAACGAATCATATTTTCTGTCCCTAAGGTATTGGTTCTATAGAACTTATCCCATAAACCAAAATGCTTCACGTTAGCCGCTGTATGAATTACTGTATCGACCGTTACGAGCAAATCATTATAATCTTTTTCCGTCAATCCCAATCTGGGTTGCTCAATATCTCCTTCCAAAACTTTAATTTTATCAAGTTCTAGATTATCGTTATAGTAATATCTTAATACCTCGTTAAGTCGTTCTGCCTTTCTTACAAGACAAATCACCCTGGTGCAGGAATTCTTAAGCAATTCACTAAGAATATGTATACCAAGAAAACCTGTTGCACCCGTTAAAAGTATCTCTTTAACCGGATTCGTCTTATGAAAGTTACGAAAATATTTCGATATTTTCTGATATTCCATATCCTCTATCTCATAATTCGTTAGGCCTTCATTACATAAATCTTTTATCGTAGGTTTTTGATAGATATCGCGAATTTGGAAATATAGCCCTTCCTTCTCCAATAACGATTGCAATCCAATAATACTAAGTGAATCTATTCCTAGATCATCAAAAAAATTATCCTCCACACTGACTTGAGAAATATCAAGCATTTTTTCTATCACAGAAACTATTTTCATTTCCTTATCACTTTGGGGTAATACTACCTTTTTCGTTGTTATTCTTTCATACATAGGATTTGGCAAAGCATCTTTATCAATTTTCCCGTTTGCTGTTAATGGCAATGTATCAATCTCAACAAAATAACGGGGTATCATATAACTTGGCAATTTATTGCTTAAGTACTTTTTTAACTCTAAAATACTAATGGTATCATTTGTACTATAGTACAAACATAGATATTTATTGTTCGATTTATCTTCTCTTGATACTACCAATGCGTTTGATATATCGCCATAACTTTTTACGGCACTCTCAATTTCGCCCAGTTCTATTCGAAACCCTCTGATTTTAACTTGGTGGTCCTTCCTTCCCTTATAAATGAGATCACCTGATTTTATCCACTTCGCCAAGTCTCCTGATTTATATACGATATCATTATTGTAGTAATTCCTGACAAATTTGCACGCTGTTAAATCATCTCTATTAAGGTATCCTTTTCCTACTCCTTCTCCCCCCACATACATTTCACCTAAATAGCCGATGGGTACCAACTTTTCATACTTATCTACAACAATTACGGTTGTTGTTGGTATTGGTTTTCCAATATTGCTATCCTCTGTTTCCATATCGGAAGCTCTTAGCTCTTTTATTGTTACATGCACTGTTGTTTCTGTAATCCCATACATATTAATATACTTTATGTTAGGATAGCGAAGATACCATTCCTGTAATACTGTTGGTTTTAATGCCTCCCCACCAAATATCAAATAGCGTATCCTTAAATTGGGCAATCGTTTTTTCATATCTATCGTAAGATTATAGAAAGATGATGGTACCTGATTAAAAATAGTTACCTTTTCCTTATCTAACAAATTTAATAACAGGATCGGATCTTTCGTTATTTGCTTCGATAGTATAATTAATTTTCCTCCGTAAAGAAGAGCTCCGTACATTTCCCATACAGAAAAATCAAAATTATAGGAATGAAACATTGTCCATATATCATTTTCATTAAAATCAAAGTACATTCTGCTATTATGCATCAACCGAATTACATTTTTATGAGTTATCAAAGAACCTTTTGGCTTTCCTGTTGTACCTGAGGTATAGATGATATAAGCCAAATCATCCGGTGTGAGTTTATTACTATGAGAAGTTACTTTATTGATATCATAAGTTCCTTTCTCTACAATAATATTTCCGAGCTCATCTGTTTTCATAATTATCTTGGCTTGGCTGTCATCGAGTATATACTCTATTCGATCCTTTGGTAAATTTGGATCGATAGGTAAATAGATTGCTCCAACTTTTAATACTGCAATTATAGAAACGACCATTTCGATAGAACGGTCCAATAGCAAACCAACAATAACCTTTTTTGTAACACCATGCTCATTCAATATTTTTGCTACTTTATTTGATTCATTATTCAGTTCAGAATAGGTTATTTCCCTATCCAAATACTTTACTGCTATATTGTTAGGCGTTCTTTCTACCTGTTCTTCAAACAACTGATGAATGCCTTTATCTCTTGGATAGTCGGCAGCGGTATCATTAAAATCATATAATATATGATCTCTTTCCTCTTCGTCTACTAACTCCATATCTCGAATCATGATCTTCATATTCTGAATACCCTGTTTCGTAAATATCATAATTCTTTTATAAAAATCACAGATCTCTTCTTCTGAAAGTATTTCATTTAAATAATCAATATGTATTACAAATGTTCCTTCATCATCTCGATCATCAATATGTAATTGTAACTGCTCCGTTAAACATCCGTTCGCATACCACTTCGTACTATATTCATAGTTACACTCAGACTTACATATTTTCGCGTTTTGATATGACACAGTAACTTCATATAAATTTTGCGACAATTTATGTTCTTTACGAATATCCGACAAGAGTGTGTTATATGGATACTTCTGATGGCGGAAAACATCCATATGCTCCGACGCTATTTTCTTGCATAAGTTAACATAGGTATCATTGTCATCAATGCAAAATCTTACTGGCACTGTACTAACAAACATTCCTGTGGTTTCTTTTTCTATTTTACCACTACGATTAAGTACAGGAAAACCAATGGTGGCATCCTGCACATCTGTGAACCTGCTAAAATATATTCTTACCGCAACTTCAAAGACAATTGCTGGTGATAAAGCATTTTCTCTACAGAATGAGCGTAATTCTTCTGCTTCCTTTCCCTTCAAATAAAAGGTTTTTCTATCTGCTGATATATGATACGCTCTATTTTCCCGTAGTTTTATACCTGCCAACTGCGGTCTTTTAGAAAACTTCGCTAACCAGTACTCTTTATCTTTGCAATACTTAGGGGATGTTAAGTATTCCTGCTCTTTCATTGCATATGTAATATAAGATGGCATGTCCTGAAACGAATTATCTTCCTTCGATGTCAGCCACCGATAATACTTCATTGTTTGCGTTCCTAACAAGGAGATTGTCCATCCGTCTCCCACGATATGATGCATTTTCACATAATATCCCTGATCACCATTGTATGATTTGATCATTACAAATTCACATAAATTACTTTCAATAAGGTCTAGCGGCTTTCTCATTTTATCCGATAACCATTTATCCTGATCTTCTTTTGTCTTCCCTGTAAAATCAACATAATCCAAGACAATATAATTATAATCAGCTATATATTGAAACGGTTCTCCACTCACTATTTTAATTCGAATTCTACAAGCATCATTTAGCTCGATGAAATTATTAATCGCTTTTTCCCATAATTTAAAATCAAGTTCCTCTTTTAATAGCAACGTACCGCCTATATTGCCAATCGATGTACCCTGGTAAAATCGTTCCGTTTCCCAAATTCCAAGCTGAGGTTGCGTTAACTTATGTAGTTCCATATTTTTTTCTCCTATCACAGTGACTGTTTACTGTGTATACTTAATTACTATGTTTTTTACTCATGACAAAATCATAAAACTCTTCCCAAGAGACTTTTGTAAAATACTCTACCGATGAACTGCAAGCTGTAATGAAATAGTTTGATTCGTGAATGCTAGTTAATATGAAACCATCTCTCTTTACTAAATTATCCTCGAAGGAAAATACTATTTGCTTTAAATCCTCTGTAATTCCTTTGCCGATTGCTTTTAGATAACTTTCCTTGTAAGTCCACAATTTTGTGAATGCTTCACTTGGATAATCTGATTTGTTGATATACTGTATTTCTTCTGGCGAACATATTCGTTTTAAAACGTCATCCTTCACATGAATAACGTCCTGAATATCAACTCCGATTTCATCATTGGATATTCCACAGGCAACGCCTGCTTTACAATGACTAATATTAAAATATATACCTTTATCCATCAGATAGGGTTTCCCAAATTGATTATAAAAAAGTTCTAAATTCGAAATATTTAATAATTCCTTATAAAGTCCGTATTGCAGCATAGCATAAGACATCGCACTTAAATAGGTATCCTCTATACGTCTATACTTATTCGCTTTCTGGATTCTTTCGATCGGAATTACTTCCATGACTTCTTTCATAGAAGAAGCATTCAACTTACTTATATCATCATAATAATAAACCATAGTTCATTTCATTCTGATCTGTTTATTTCCTCATTTGCTATCAATGTGTGTTCCTATATCTTATCATTTATGTGTTAAAATTCCAATATTTTTCAAAACTTTCTAATTATTGACTCGATGATATGGCCAAAATTTTATTCTACATCTTTGCTATGCCGAAAGAAACGATCCGTTCGAATTAAAATATTGGTTTTTTCCATGTATCTGTTGTATAATTCTATGTTAGGTCGGATCTTGTACAATAACCTATGATAAGTTATATTTAACGTTGTACTATAACAACTCATCCCAGAAACTTCCTGGAATGTTGTTGTGTTCGACGATGCTTATCGATAAATTGCTGCAACAATATATATTTAATAACTACAAATTACAATCATCTTTATCAACATATATAATCATTAACATAGGAGGCATTCCCTTGTCACAAATTAATAAAAAATACAACATGAAAAAGGTCAATCATTCAAAAATTTCAAACTCTTCTTTAGAAATACTCGAAGAAAAAAACCCTTTATCCCAATCCATGGTATGGAAATTGCAATCAGACTTTTATTCCAATCAAGGCCCGGAAGCATGGATCAAAGGAATTGTACCTCAATATATAACAACAAACCCCTATATTGCAAACCTCTATGCGAAGACTGTATTTGGATACTGTAGAGACATTGCTTCCTGTGAAGGGTTTCATAAAAATTCTACCATCTACATCATGGAGCTGGCGGCAGGAGTAGGACGGTTTACTTATACCTTTCTTAAACGATTTTTGCATATCATCGAAAATTCTTCCCTAAAGGGACTGAAATTTAAATACATCATTACAGACTTTGCTGAGAGAAACGTAGAGTACTGGCAAAACCACAGCTTTTTAAAACCTTATTTCGAAAGTGGAATTCTTGACTGTGCAACCTTCGACATGACACGGGATGAAGAGCTACGCTTAAGAAATAGCGGAGAATTTCTAAGTGAAGGTACTCTTAAAAACCCTCTCATCCTGTTTGCCAATTATACCTTTGACAGTCTTCCCCAAGATACTTTTTATGTAAATGAAGGAGAACTTTATGAAGGTCTTATAACAATTACTTCAAAAGGTGATGAGATTGACCCAAAGGATAAATCCATACTGGCCGGTTTAGACTATTACTATACAGACAACCAAATACCGGGTGTAGATTATTACGAAGACTCTAATATCAATGATATCCTCTTATATTATAAAGATTGCTTCGAGGATACTGCCTTTTCCATGCCAATCATTGCCCTTCAATGCATTGATCGATTAAGAAAGCTGTTCCACGATGACATTGTTTTAATTTCTACGGATAAAGGTTATCGGAACACCTCGTCCATGAACAAAATTTATCACCCGTTTTTATCAAAGCATGGCTCCATATCCCTGACGGTTAACTTTCACGCCATGGAATTATATTTTAAAGGGCTTGGCGGAAAAGCGATTCACAGTATCTATGACCACGAAAATGTAACTATGTCAATGTTTTTATTAAGTCAACGTTCCCATGATTTTGTGGAGACTGCCATGGCTTATCATGAGATCATTGATAGCATAGGACCAGATGATTTTTATGTTATTAAAAAGGCAGTCGTACCACACAATAAGTCTCTTACAACAAAAGAGATACTTACCTTTTTAAGGTATACGGTATGGGATGCAAGAACTTTTATTGAATTCTATAACACACTGCTGGAGCGAATCTCCGACGAAAAGGATTTCCCAAAAGACGAACTGGTTGCCGTAATATATAGAGTATGGGAACATTATTTTCCTATCGGAGAAGAAGGGGATTTGGCTTATTGTTTAGGTACTTTATTGGGCTATTTTGGCTATGACAAGGATGCCATCAAACTCTTTCAGACTTCTATCGAATTTTACGGAGAAGATGCTGCGATGAATTATGAAATTGCACTTTGCTTTTATAATATGCAAGAATTTGATAATTCCTTAGAATATATAGAAAGATCCCTCGTTTTAGATCCTAATTATGAACAGAGTAAAAATCTGAAAAGCATACTTGAAGAGATGTAAATTGATTTTATAGATATATTGATAAAGTGAAAGCAGCTGTAGCAAAAAGATAGAGCTGCTTTCACTTTCCTTATATTGTAGAATTGTTATAGCCACTTTACTGACTTTATTACTCAGATATTACTATAAATGAGTTAATCATGTAATCCGTAATGGTTTCCAGATCCTTTTGATCATAAGCTTCGGCTTTTAATGTAATTACATATTCACCTATAAAGAAATCGTAAATTGTCTGTGTAACCACTGCACCTTTTGAATTCACTGTGTACCCTGTTTTTAAGACGGTATTGTAAGGAGCGTCAAAGTCGCTTTGCTCCCAATCATTAATTTCAAACTTAGTTTTACCAAATACCTCTTTCCATTCTGGTATTAAAATATCTTCTGTGTAGTTGTTTTTAAACGCCTCTTTAAAGCCTTCATAGTCAGATGGAACACCATCTTGTCTTCGAATTTCCATTCTTATGATAGAGTTGAAGTTCGAGTCCTTTGGAGGTGTTAACTCTGTATAACTATAATTATCATTTAAGTTTTGGCTATAAATCTTCCAATCAGCAGGAATAATAAAATTAATTTGATCAATCTGTACCTCCTCTGCTTCAAAAGGTGCAGTTTCCAGATATGGGTTGTCTTTTACAACCGAAACAGAACAGGTGAGTTTCTTATCTCCTACTTTCGCCGAGATTACTACATTTCCAGCTGCCACTGCGGTAACATTACCTTTACTAGAGACTGTTGCAACCGACTTTTTACTCGATGACCAAATTACTTTCTTCGCTGACCCAGTTATCTTTAACTCTTTTGTTTGACCAATCATCATAACTAACTTTGAAGCGCTAATTTTTAATGTAGCCGCTTGAGCAACTTCTGTTTTGCAAAGTACAGGAATATCTAAGGGTGATGCGATAAATACAAGTAATAAAATTGCTAAAATGAGTTGTCTTATTTTTTTCATTACTTCCTCCGTAATAGATTCATTCAATAAATTCGAATCTATTATACCATAATATGGTATTTTTAAAAGACTGTAATTTTTCCCCTTTATTTACTAAAGTATGAAATAAAATAAAATTTTTGAAACTATATCTATATTTCATATCTCAACTTCGGTATAGTTATCTTAATCGAATTAATTACCTTTCAGCGTAATATTATGATTCGTCCACTTCACCTCAGTAGATAAATTGGCTCGATTTATGTTCTGTTCATATACATATTTTTTACTCCAGTTGCAAAATACAGATTTTTCACTCATAATCAATTTTGTTATGGTTGAATTAGGCATCGACGTCCAACCTTGCTCCGGTATTACCTTAATACCTATATTCTCTCCGTCTTCTGTTACCTGATAGCTTCCATTGATACTTCCCATTTTGCTTTCTGGAATGATATGAAATTTTCCTTCCTGAGACACCATTGATATCGGTGGGTGAAATACCACCCTAAGGGGATGAGTTATATTCTTTATGTCGATCGTAGATAATGCCATCTCTCCATTGTACTGTGTAAACTGATATTCAACTACTCCGTCTCTATATTTATTTTCTTCGTTTAATTCTAACGTTCTTACCTCCTTAATATCGGAACTTAAGAACTCAAGAATTTGGCAATCTAACGAATATCTTGTATAATACCTCCACTGCATATTCATCGGTATTGGAAATGGAAATGGATCTAACATCATTTTCACTCCATCGATCAATACCTTCGTCTCAGTTTTATACCTTCTTAAAAAATCAAAATCATATAAAAAGAATACCGGAAGATAGGATGGTTTTTCTGATCCAACACCGATTGGTGCCAGTAAATTCATTGGTATACTTTTTTTCTTTGATCGTTCCACAATATCAACTTCTATTTTCCTGTTATCACAGTCCATAAAAGAAAAACTGATATGTAGATTTCCGTTTATCCTATCAAAACAAATATCTTCGATATGTCGATGAACATGGTTCTTAAGCCCCTTTTGTGTCACATCAAATCTTTCATCTGATTCAATATTTATCGTCTCTTCATCATAGACATCTACATATTTATCGTTACGATAAGCAATGACTCGATAACCTTTTCCTAGGGGATCTCCATCAATATATTGGAGTTCAAGGCCGCTGTATACTTGATCTGGCTTTTTCTCAAAATTTATGAGAGCTAGTTTTGTTATTGGTGCATAGTTTACATTAAATGGTAGTATTGCTTTCATGATTTATATCCCTTCTTAGTATTAAGACTATCCTTTTTATTCTTTCATATCTCCATCCATGAGTTTTAAGTTATCCTCCATCCTTTTAAGAACACTAGCCACATGACCCAGCTCCTCATCCTTAATTCCCAGGTATAACCCCTCCATAAATGCTTGCGTCTTTTCTTTTTCTTCCTCTCCTCTAATGCGAAGCTTATCAGTCATAACAATATGCCGCTTTCGCTTATCCTTATCATCCTCCACAATCGTTACATAATGGTTCTTTTCCAAACTAGCTGCCATTCTCTTTATATTTTGATATGAACATCCCACTGCGTCAGCAAGTTCACTTAAGGTAGGTGATTTTTCACCAAACAATTCTAATACAATCATCATAAAGTGTTGTTTCATCGTTATATCTTTAAAATGTTCATCTCCGAATGTCTGAATCCTATTACTTACTGCAAAAAGCATTCCATATACCATATACTTATGATCAAACCCTGTGATATCCATCGCTTCCTCCAAAACTACATAACATGTTATGTATTAATTAGTTAAACACAATATATAACATGTTATACATTTTGTCAATTGAATATTTACATATTTATCCACGAACTTTAATTGACTCTGTCATAATGATATGCCTACTCTTACAAACCAGATTAACTTTTTATCATATGGTGACAAATTATATTCCACTATTATCCTAAATATATTACAATGAAATTAAACCGGGCAGTATTATCGAAGATGAATCCTACGCTAAATATCTAAAGTATGGAGCTCCCGGTACTCCAGATGATTATGTTTCACTTTTTGTTGCATTAAATTACAAAACGCTTGCACAAGCAAGAGCGGAAGGGAAATAACATATATTTGTTTTTAAGGATAACAATAAATATTTTGAAGATATTGTAAAAACCCTATTGACTATGACGTTACGCCATAGTGTATTATAACATTCGAAGGAGGTATATCGTATGATGACGATTCATGAATTGGCCAATTTCAGTGGAATCAGCGTAAGAGCCTTGCATTATTATGATCAAATAGATCTATTAAAACCTTGCTGCGTCGAATTTAACGGATATCGGAAGTACAACGAAGATTCGCTGCGACGTCTGCAACAAATTTTATTCTATAAGGAAATGGATCTGCCTCTCAAAGAAATAAAAAAAATTATGAATCAGCCCGGGTTTGATCAAAAGACAGCGATTCGGGATCAAAAAGACTTGCTTACAGCGAAAAGAAATCGTCTGAATAAAATGATTGAACAGATGGAGCAGATTCTGGAAGGAAGTAATTCAATGGATTTTAGCATATTTGAGCATAACGAATTAAAAGAAGTATTTAAAAATCGCATGTCACAACTGGATGATGATTATCAGCAGGCATTAATTAACCGATTTGGAAGCCTTGATGCCTGTATCGAGAACATGATGAAAAATGAGGATCAAATCAAAGATACTGCGACTCAATATTATGGAAGCTTTGATAATTATATCGAATCTTTAAAACAGGAACCGATATCCAAAGAAGGAATGGGTAATTTACAGTTAAAACTCGATGATATCGTAAAACAAATTGTCGCTTACATTGGGGAAGAGGTAAGTAAACCAGAGATTCAAAAACTCGTTGAAGAGTGGAAGAAAACTGCTCATATCCTTTTTCAGATGAATGATATTTCTGAACTATTTCGGCAACTATATCATGGGTATATGGAAAGTGAAGTTATCATAAAAGCAATGGATGATATCTATGGTGAAGGCTCAACCATATTTTTAGGAAGAGCCATGGAATATAATGATCTTCATTCATAAATGAGATTATTATTATCCTTAACTATTCTTTAGAATTATGTGTATCCCTAATCAATATTAATAACAACTGCTAAATAATCTAGATGTCTACCCAATCATAGAGGGCTTGATGCAAAACTATTTATTTCATCGTAATGGTTTTGCATCAAGCTTTTTCGTTTTGTGGTCGTAAAACTAGGTCATGTCTAATTTTTCTTTATTAATATCACCTTCCTTTTCTCCATATTAAAGTAAATATAAGGTTGTCTTACGGATTTGATTTTCGTATTGCTATGATACAAAATACACCCTAAGTTTCATTTTAAGATGCCACTTTTCTACTTAATCGGATTTCGCAGTATTCAAATTTATAAAATACCAATATGTTATTGCTATTTGCTTGAGAGGAAGCTTTCACCTTGAATACGAAAATCAAACCTGCTTGTCTTTGGCTAATCCTTTTTATACGTTACACCATAATTTTAAACCATACCTCATATTTCGATTGCAATTTGCTAATCAATTAATATGATTAGCACAGAATATTATTGGAGGTATTTACCAGATGGAACCATACCAAATTATGTATCAGTCACTCCCCATATCGTCTCTTACTGCTCGCTTTCAGACCGACTTATCTCTAGATAGCAAAAAAGCCTTTTGGGATAGTAATCCAAGTCTAGGTGTATGCGCTGCCATGATCTTACGTAGGCCATATGAGGAACTTGCCCGTCGAAATGTTCATCATTTATTGTATGGCAATTACCTTGGAGGGTTTTTATTTGAGGGGTATCATCTGTTGCCTCCCCTTTGTATCTTAAATGTTATAGCAGAGGATTTACACTACAATGCGGTTTATTATAACGGTACCATCTATGATCCGTTGTACGGCGTTTACTCAGAAAAACAGTACGGGGATGAGAATAGAGAGGTTAAAAGCTATATTCAGATCTTTCTGGAAGAAGCCTATACTATGCTTTCCTGGATGCCTAATATACCATATGAGCTCCAAGAACGTTTACAGGAAGAAGAAAGCCTTTTACATACCTGGGAACATTTATCCGGTTTGCATCAGTCAAAGATCTTAAATTTTATCCATCCCTTTTCCAAAGCCAGCTCCATGAAGGAATGCAGGTCCATCTCCCAGCCGTTGAAACCAAAACAAATTGATCGTATCCTTGCCCATATCCGATCCCTCTATCCTGCATTGGATAAGACGCAAAGTGTTTGGGAGGAACTTGAGGAATTTGAGACAAAGGAAGCAGTCAGTATATTGCATCGATGCGGATTAACAAGCGGCATGACAGTTCTTGATATGGGCTGCGGACATGGGCATTATACCATTCCTGCTGCAATTGCTGTCGGCAAACAGGGACAAGTCATCGCAGTGGACGGGAACAAGAAGGTTCTTAATGAAGCAAAAGTAAGAATCAATGAGTTAAATCTTAATCATATAACCTATCATAATACAACAGAAGCAGGACTGGAGGAGTATCGTAACCAAATAGATTTTATTATTCTATATGATGTACTTCATGGAGGAGAGTGGAAAGATCAAACAAAGGAGAAGGTTGGTATCCTGCATTCTCTGCTAAAAGCTTCCGGCATCCTCTCCCTTGCATTGTACAGCGAGATCGAACACAAGGTTCCGGAAAAAGCAACGCCAACAAAAAAGGGATTTTATTCTACGGTTCCAATTCCACACGAAGAAGCAATAAAACCCTATATTAAACTGCTCGAAGGTTGTGGTGTTCGTTTACAAAGCATCGTTGAAAATGGTGGTGTTCATTTTGATCATTTTCATAGTCCTTATCATTGGAAAAAATATGGTGAGGTGCGAGTGAACACCTTAGAGCGTAGAAATATCTATAATTTTGTAAAGATATCATGAATGCAGTCCTTCCTTTGAAGCATCATACATAAACAACCTTATCCCCCATATAATGTATGGATGAACATTGTTTTTCAGGGGGCTCTGATGAAAAAGGTTATTACCAAGATGTTAATTACCGGTTTTGCAGTACTGCTGTTTCCATTCTTCTGTACTTTGTTATTTTCCAGTCGAAATTCAGGTCATACAATCGCTGATTTCGATTTTAAAATATTATATCAAAGCAATGGTGCGGAGGAGGAACTGGATTTTAACAAATATCTAATGGGAGTCGTAGCTGCAAATATGCCTGCTGGATATGAAGTTGAGGCTTTAAAAGCCCAAGCCGTCATAGCAAGAACCTATATCCTGTATAATTTATCGCTATTATCCGAGGAAGATAATCTAAAAAAGAGCTTCACCACTTCGGAGCTGGGCTTGTCCTATGTTGATTTGGCTGATATGGAACAGTATTGGGGAAGCGAAGACTATCTTACATATTTTAGCAAGATTGAAAATGCGGTCTATGGAACGGAAGATGAGGTTATCTTATATGATGATGCTTTTATCCTTCCTGTTTTCTTCGATACCGGAACCGGTTTTACCAGAAATGCTTCGGAAGCTTGGGGCGTCACTATTCCTTATCTAATCAGCGTTGCCAGCAAGCAGGATGTAACCTCTACAAACTATATTAAAATAACCGAATACGCTGTTGCAGACCTCATTGCAACGTTAACACAAAGTTATCCGGATATTAAGCTTACGGAAGATACTTTCTTTAAGGATGTTACTGTGATGGAGCGAGATAGTACAAATTATGTAACAAAAATGAACCTTGGCGGCCGTACCGTGTCCGGTGAGGAATTCGCCAAGGTTCTAAAATTAAACTCAAATCATTTTTACATTGAAGACTATGAGGGGAAAGCTCGCATTATATGTACCGGAGTCGGTCACGGTGTCGGTTTAAGCCAGTTTGGTTCCAACGCAATGGCTGCTGAGGGTAGTACTTATAATGAAATATTAACTTATTATTACCCGGGAACCGAGGTTACGAAGTGGAAATAAAATCAGGAAAACTTCCGTCTATTAAGGAATAAAAAATCCTCCAATAATAGTTTAATCGGGTTTTGTTCCTTCTTTTGTTTTTCCTGCATCCCATCATAGAAGATCGTTACACGACCCAGCTCATCCTCTGTTATTGGTTCTTCCGCATAACGAAATTTCATAAAGGTATCTGCCACCTCTTCGAAAGATACCTGATTAAAAGTATACTTCCCACTCATTCTGTTCGATAGCATGAGAATAGTCTCCTGAGGGGATAATACATAACCTTCCCTTCGCAAATAATCAAGAATTCTCACAAACCGCAGATACATTCTGCGGTTATTATCTGCCCTTTCATAAGACTTTTGGTATCTTACCTTCAGTACAAGGTAGTAGATAACAAACATCATTATGGTAATAGATATTGCAGCAAAGAACAATAAGCTTCCAAGGAGAATTTGCTTAAAATAATCTTCTTCCTCTTCCTCGATTATAATTGGCTCCTCCGTTTTCTCTCCCTGTGTTATCTCATCGGCCCTATCTTTACTGGTATTACCTTCATAATAGCTCGAAGAAGCTTCTGCTACATTGGTATCATCTTTCCATGCTACATATCGACTATCAAAAAATGGTGGTGTTGCCTCAAAAGGGATCCAACCAAAACCTTCAATGTAAGCCTCTGCCCAGGCATGAGCGTTATTGCTGCGTACCAGATATACACTTCCTGGTTCCTTCTCCTTATAATTTACGATAAATCCTTCCACATATCTGGTTGGAATTCCTACACACCTGCCGAGAATTGCCATAGACGATGCAAAGGAGGTACAATAACCTTCCTTTCCTTCGAACAGGAAATAATCTACGAAATCAACGTCTTTCGGAATTTCGCCCGGATTAACCGTGTAGAAATAACCCTTTAGATACTCTTCGATTGCTTTTAACTTATCGTATTTATTATCGAACCCTTCCGTAATAGATAGCGCCAATTCCTTTACCCTATCGGGTAACTCCTCCGGAAGTGTTGTATATTTTTCCTGAATCTCTTTTGCTCTTGCTGTTAATATATCATATAGTCCATCGATTGAAAGTGGTGAGGAAGCATTGTCTTGAGAAAACAACCCTTTTTCTACGAGGTATAGTGCATCCTCATCATATTGTTGATTATCTTCATAGGAGAAGTCACTTTCTTTTCTTAATATATTTTGAAGGTGCTCTCCCTTAAGGTTCATCTCATAATAGACTTCTTTAATTGTTGTTCCCGGCTTAATCACCTTAGGAAAAACCATGCTTGGATTTTTTGAATTTATTTTCTGCTTCGATTTACTTAGTTCGAAATGGCTGCTTTTTAATGGATAGAACATGGTCTTCGTTTTAATCTTATCATAAATAAGTTGAAGATTCCTACGTTCCACCAACAAGGAATTCTCCAGCGTATCCTGATCCTGTCTGGAAAGGCCGAACAATAACTCTGCATAATCCAAATAATACTCATCATTCACCTTTTCATTCTTGCTTTTACTTCTAACCCAGCTGGTGCCGGTATAAATATCGCTTACAGAACCAACCAGATAGACCGGTGCGGTACTCTTTGACGTTGCCATCACCTTAAGAACAACTTTACGTTCCTCTTGTAGAAAACCACTGCCTAGTTCGTTATCATTTTCCGAATACCCGGAATAAGTTAATGCAAACTCACTTCCCGAATTATCCATTCGGTATTCAATCTCTGTAATCCAATACTCTACGGTCTCTCTTAAACTCTTTGCGAGGTTCTTTACTCCCTTCCATTGAATGGGTTCTGGTCTGGAAGGCATGCCAACCGCAATGAGTGCAAGTAGAAGGCAAATCGGAAACAAGTAAAGAATCGCTTGTTTTTTCTCCTTCTTTCCTACTTTCCTACTATAGAGATTGCCGCATATTTCAATCATAATACTTAACATATAAAAAATACAAATACCTACAACAAATTTGTGAATATCAAACTTCTGGATACTAAGAATTATTAGCATTGCAAACAAAGCAATGGCGATCAATATCTTAGCTGCTTGATTTCTTAATAACAGGTAAAAAAGTATACTGATGAAAAGAGCTGCAATAATTATGGTGAAATACCCATAAGCGGAATGGTAAAGTGCTTCTGAACCGTCGTAGGTCTCACCCCATTTTATAAATTCTTTGATAAATATAATTGGATTTACTTTCGTTACCCATAAAATCAATGCAAGAATAGGAACTATACTTGCTAAGCTAAGGTAGCTAATTGCATTTCTTCGATTGGTATCAAATAAAAATATCAAAACTGTAAATGCACTAACTAATACCATACACAGTAAAAAGTGCACTCTTAATATAAAGTATTCATTCATAGCAACCAGTAAAGCACAGGATAGTGCCATACTTAGTAATGTATGATACATTTGATATTGCTTTTCCCTATCCTTAAACATCACCCATCCCCCTTACCTCATCGCTCCTCTAATAATTCCCTTTAGAAAGAATATCGCCGATCTCATCTTCGGATAGCACCTGGTATACACTTGCCCCAGCCAGTTTCATATTGGCTATCATTTCAGCCGTCCCTTCGGAGACATCATCGCTGATAAAGAGAACGCATAGATGATTTCCCTGAGCCAGTGCTTGAAGTGATAATAAATAAAAATCCTTCGTCAGATCATGAGTTGCTACTACATAAAATAAACCTCTATCCCCTAACAATCTTTCTTTCATTATTTCATAGATTGGATGATTTGCGCCAAAGTGAATGTTAACACAAGTCTGATAAAAAGCTCGGAAGTCTTCTTTCGAGTTGATCTTAATATGCTTTATCCCAAGCATCTCATAGATAATATGGGAAACGGTCCCCCTGGCGGAGTAATAATTTGCAATAGCAAGAATACTTTCAATAATCTTATCCTCCGTAATGATGACACTAAGCTCATCTTCCTTGATTTCAGATAAGTCCATAAATAGAACGATTTCTTCTTTGGGTTTATGATTATATTTACGACTAAGAAGCTCCTGCTGTTTTGCAGTTGCTTTCCAGTGAATATGTTTTCTTGGATCTCCTGGCTGATAGGTTCTTAGCTCCATATCCAATTCTTCTTCCGCAGAAACACTATTTCTGATGGGATTTTTTACATCCATCTGTGGAGGAGCAATCCCTAACTGTTCCAGCTGTACCACACGTGGCAATACAATCGCTTTTAATTTGGATCGTATTGGATATGTAATTTTAAATAAATACAAGAAATCCATGACTTCAATTGTATCCACTCCTACGTAGTACTCTCCGCGATAATTACATTTTAGCCTGGTATTTAATCGCTCACTATCACTAGGGATCAGACTGTATTCTGTACTTACTGCAGTAGATTCTATCGTAGATTTATCACTTAAGAACTTTACCTTAACATTTCGAAAGGCAATAAAATCTTCGTTGGCAATTACAAAGGAATAGAGCGTCCAGTCTCCTTTGACCACCAGACGGCTATCGACGGACTGGTATAGCTTAAACCTAAAATATACGTATAAGGTATAAAGAAATGCAACCAATGGCGTAAATAACGCCAAGTAAAAAAAGGCATAGGAAACATTACCCCCAAAGTAGGTGGCAAAGGTTCCGAACCCAAGGATACAAAAGATACAAATCAATCGATTGATTCTCATAGTGATCCTTTCTTATGTATTAAGACAATACCGGTACCGGTATTTTACTTAATATATTTTTTAAAACCTTTTCTACTTTCATTTGTGATAGTCTTGCTTCCGGAGACAGAATAATTCGATGTGAAATTACCGGATATACCATTTTTAAGATATCATCCGGGATACAGTACTCTCTACTCTGAAGATACGCATGGGCTTGTGATGCTCTGATCAGGGCCAGGGTAGCCCGGGGGCTTGCTCCAAGAGCAATATTCGTATCCTTTCTGGTTTCTGCCACTATCTTTGTCACAAAGGTGATTAAGTCCTGGCTTACTTTAACATCTTCCACTTCTTCCTGCATAAGAAGAATGGTTTTTCCATCCACCACTGCGGTAAGCTTCTTTGTCAGTTCCTTCTGTAAGAATCGTTCTGCCATCTGCTTTTCATCAGAGGCTTGAGGGTATCCTATGGATATTTTCATTAAGAAACGGTCCAATTGCGCCTCCGGAAGATTATAAGTTCCAAGATAATCGATCGGATTCTGTGTAGCTATTACCATGAATGGCCGCTCTAACGGATAGGTTACGCCGTCTACAGTTACTTGTTTCTCTTCCATAGCTTCTAATAAGCTCGCTTGGGTCTTAGGTGAAGTACGGTTGATTTCATCCGCTAAAATGATATTATTCATAATAGCACCTTTGGAGAATTCAAACTTGCCAGTCTGCATATTGTAGATGGATAATCCGGTTACATCACTGGGTAGTGTATCCGGTGTAAACTGTATTCTTGTAAAACCACAATTTATCGTCTGGGCAATAATCTTAGCTAACGTTGTCTTTCCAACCCCTGGAACGTCCTCTAATAATAAATGCCCTCCTGATAAAAGTGCAACAATTGCGTATTCAATGACTATTTTCTTTTGATGTTCCATACTATACCCCTTTCCTCTCCCTAATTGGTAACTCCTACCTAATTATACTTGATATTACCATTTGCTTGCAAGAGCATTGTTATCGGCGTTTATCTATATTATAAATTGAAGAGTAAATACTTTCAGCATTCTAAAAATGTAATGTATGAAATGAAATCCACTTCATTGATGAATTTTATTGTCTGAACAACCTTCGGTTATTCCGGACTAAGTTAGATGAATTACTCATTAATTAAAAACATATAAACCTATATTCAATTCCAGAAATGAATGGTATAATTATGTATTATTTGTAAATTTAAGGAGGACGTTATGGTATCAGAACATTTTAAAATTGATATAAATGCATATATTACGAATATTCAGTGTAATGTTAATTACTCAAACGGAATTGCGACTGCGGAAATTACTTTTAATAATTTAGGTTATGGAATTATTACTGCAATTAAGTTTAATTCTCGCGGTTTTAATTCTTTTAATGATATTGTATCCATAGAAGGAAGTGAAAAGTTCTATTTAATTTTTCAGAATTTATCTATAGAGCCAAACAAATCAGGGAAATTAACCACTGTTCTCTCAAACCCCAATATAAAAAAGCTTGAACTTATAGAAGATCAAATATGTTTATCCGATGGATCTGTTTTGAATTACGAAGGAGAAAATATAATTGAATACGATATCGATAAGTTTGAGCGTTATAAAGAGGGAGAATTATTAACTGCTCTTCGGGAATACGAACCTTCAACCATATGTATGCCAAAAAAATTGGATGTTGGATGGGTTTGCCTATGTGGATATTTTAATAAAGGCCAAGTTATTAACTGCTTAAAATGTAATAAGAAAAAAGATGAGACCTTTTTTATATGTTCTGAAGAAGGAAAGATAAAAGCATTAGATGAATACCGAAATAATAAAGAGAAAGAAAGAGTCAGAAAAATCGAAGAAAATAAGAGAAATCACCGCAAATCAAGACAACGTAAGATTAAATGGATATCTGCAAGTCTTTTAGGATTATTTGCAGCTATAGCGATTTTTGTGTTTGCCAAACATATTTTTATCACGAATACAAGAACTATTTATAATTCTGAGAATGAAATGAAAGATTCTCTTCATGGTTTTTGGACGTTTTATACAGAATTAGGGGATGATTTATTTTATTTTTATATTAATGACAACTCATTAATACACCTTTTTAAGTCAGATGATACAATATATCAATATGATATAGTATGGCACCCTTCAAAAGGTTCTTTTACTGCTGGTGGTGATGACTATATTGTTACAAAAGATGGCTTTATTATTGATGATAAATATACATATATAAAAGACGGTTCACCTACTTCTTTATGCGTTTCGAATGAAGATGATGAATCAGAAATTGATTTTTTTAATATTGAACTTTCGAGCATTGCTGGAAATACAATATGCACGGGTACTGTAGTCAATAAAAGTGATCATACCTATAGTTTTATTAAAATAATTGGTAACTTTAAAAACTCTGCGGGAAGAGCTGTGAAAGTAGCTTGGACCTATGCTGTAGGCAACGAAGGCTTGGACCCAGGTGAATCGGTTAAGTTTACATTGTCAGTTAATAAGGACCCCGACATAGCTTCTTGTGAAGTAGAGGTAGTAAATAAAAGATTAAATTAAGACTTCTAGGATATATAGTATACTCATTAAAATCCCGAAGATGCAGTAAAGTCCAAGTCCATGATAATGACTGCATCTTTGGGATCTATATTTATATCATTATATTATCAACTCTAATAACAATTTAATTACTATATCTCTTATATCCTTTCAATCAATCCCATAACTAGTTTCACTGTGTTTTTAATTGCCAGCTTTCCATGGTCCGCAATAAATTGGTCCCCACTTACGACGCGACCGGTGTGAACACCTATTTCCGGAAGAACTTCCTTGCATACTTCTTTTGCTAAGTCTACTAACTCCTGATCCGCTGGAAAGATCGATTGATCCATTCTCGGAATTGTCCCAACTGTATAGCCAAAGTGTGTTGCATCCATATCATGTTGAACTGCATCAGTTGATAATACGATATCTGCAATATCGATCTCGTTTCGTAGGGAACCGGCAACACCGGTGTTAATTACAGCATTAACTTGATATAAATCCGCTAAGATCTGCGTACAGACTGCAGCATTTACTTTACCAATTCCGCAACGTACAACAATGACATCTTTTTTCTGTAAGGTTCCCTCACAGAACTCCATGGATGCAATCGTTTTGATGACTACATTCTCCATCTTTGTTTTTAGAATATTTACTTCTTCTTCCATTGCTCCTATAATACCAATTTTTTTCATTTTTCTACCTCCATATGACTACTTTCTATTATAAATATCTCTTTATCCATAAGACATTTTGTTTTATAATCCAATGTTGATATTTTAACCTGACCCGCCAACAATTACAACCTGTAATATTTTTTCACAGGAAATTACATAAAATAGATACTAACCATTATGAAAAGTCGTTGCAAAATCATCTTTTGTGAGATACAATGTACTCGATTATGAATGATAATACATAAACTGGATTAAGAAACAATTGGAAAGGACGTCACTATGATATTTAAACCCTCCGGTGTTTGTTGCACCGAAATAATTTTTGATATAGAAGAAGATACTTCACTTATAAAGTCTGTTGATTTTAAAGGCGGCTGTTCCGGTAATGCCAGTGGAATTTCTAGTTTGGTAATCGGAATGCCCGTAGATGATGTAATTAAAAAATTAGAAGGTATTCATTGCGGTTATAAATCAACCTCATGCCCGGATCAATTAGCAAAGGCATTAAAGAAATGGAGGGATTAACGGTGAAACGCATCGTTTTAACCGGTGGAGGAACTGCTGGTCATGTTACACCATGTATTGCATTGTTACCCGAACTAAAGAAAGCAAATTATGATATACATTACATTGGCTCTTATAACGGTATCGAGCGAAAACTGATTGAAGAATATGGTATCCCTTACCATGGTATTTCTTCGGGCAAGCTGAGACGTTATTTTGACCCAAAGAATTTTTCCGATCCTTTCAAAGTATATAAAGGATATCGGGAAGCAAAAAAATTGATGAAAAAGTTAAAACCGGATATTGTATTTTCCAAAGGTGGTTTTGTTACAGTTCCGGTGGCACTTGCAGCCAAGAAATACAAAGTTCCTGTTATAATACATGAATCCGATATGACTCCAGGATTAGCAAATAAAATTGCTCTTTCTGCAGCCAAAAAAGTCTGTGCCAACTTTCCGGAAACACTTCATTATCTCCCGGAGCAAAAAGCAGTATTAACCGGGACGCCCATCAGAAAAGAGCTATTTTCTGGTAACAAATTAAAAGGTTTGGATTTTTGTGGTTTCACCCGCAATAAGCCTGTTATCTTAATCATCGGCGGTAGTAGCGGTTCCAGAGCAATTAACGAAGTCATCCGTGGAATGTTGCCTACGTTATTAAGAGACTATCAGATAATTCATCTATGTGGAAAAGGTAACTTAGACGAACGTTTTACCGATACACAAGGATATGTACAATATGAATATATCAAAAACGAACTCAGTGACTTACTGGCTGCGGCAGATCTGGTTATCTCCAGAGCCGGTGCAAATGCTATCTGCGAATTGCTTGCTCTTCGTAAACCGAATATTCTGATTCCACTCCCTCAAGGCGCAAGCCGTGGCGATCAGATCCTGAATGCCGAGTCCTTCGAGCGTCAGGGTTATTCTTATCTTCTTCGTGAAGAAGACTTGAGTGTCGCAAGCCTTTTGCAAGCAGTTACCAAAGTCTTAGAAACAAAGCATAACTATATAGAAGCAATGAACCAAAGTGAATTAAATAACTCCATCGAGACAATTGTTAACCTGATTAAAGAAACACAATTATAATTCAGCATAATATCTATTAACACAATTTCGTACATCGTGTAGATCTAGTTAACTCGATTGATAGGGTATTTCAAACATATAAGTTAAATTCTAACAATCATTATATGGTTATGGTTCATCATTAACAATAAAGTCCAGAGAGGATTATAGACTACCGTTACTGTCTATTCCTTCCTGGACTTATTTTTATAAGCTAAAATCTAGCTGCTATCTGAGCAGCAATTCCTGCTGCCTCACCATTCTCATATTTTCCTGCCGGCCAGTTGATATTCACCTGATCCTTATGATATCTGGGAATAAGGTGGATATGATAATGGAATACCGTCTGTCCTGCTGCCTCTCCATTATTTTGCAAGATATTTAAACCGTCGCATTTTAACTCTTCCATCATTACTTTTGCTACCTTCTTTGCTACAAGTAGTGCTTTGGATGCGGTCTCCTCATCAAGCTCCATTAAGTTTTCAAAATGCTTTTTCGAGAGCATCACAGCATGTCCTCTGGAAGCTGGTGCAATGTCCATAATAATCTTAAAATCCTCATCCTCATACAACGTAGAAGAAGGAATCTCTCCTTTTATAATTTTGCAGAAGATACAGTTATTTTGTTCCATGTAAAAAACCTCCATTTGTCGATAGTTGTACTACTTTTTATATTGCATAATTCATCATATATTGATAAGATTATCAAGGAAATAGAAAATTTTTCTAGGAGGGACCATCTTATGTTAACAGAAACCGATAATGATCGATTGTCGTTATTAGTAAAATCAAATCCTGAATTTGATACCTTGATCAAAAAATTAGTCGACGATAATAAACAAACCACATCCATGTTTGTTCATGAGTTGCGTAACCCATTGACGCTGATGAAGGGAACTCTTCAATACATAGAGCAAAAACATCCTGAGACAAAGGAGTTTAAATATTGGAACCAACTCCAAGAGTTAGTTTACGATATGGAACACATGATGGCCGATGCTTCTATGCTGAATGTTTGCAATTCCCTGTTAAAAGAAAAACATGACTTAATTGAGTTAGTAAAAACGATCAAAAGTAATTTTATGCCTCAAGCAGCCAACCAGCAAGTTGAGTTAATCTTAGACATTGCTGAGGGTTGTGAAGAGTATTTTAATTCCTATCTCTGTGATTCCACAAGAATGAAGCAAGTCCTATCTAACTTAGTTAAAAATGCACTGGAAGCAACCACCGCCGGTAACTTTATCAAAATATCATTGAGTTATAAGCCGGAAATAGATCAGGTTCCTCCCAAGTTATCCATCCAAATCAGCAATAACGGACTACCAATTCCGGAAGATATTATCGCAACTATTTTTGTACCCTTTGTTACCTACAAAAAAGGTGGCACCGGCATTGGACTAGCTGTAGTCAAACGTATTATTGATTTACATTACGGAAGTGTCAGTGTTACCTCGAATGATGATTTAACCAGCTTTTTAATTTTGCTGCCGGTTTAGTATGAAGGATGGAATTCTTCCTTCTTCGTAGTTTTTATTAATTTTATCGAAAATGGTTTTGATGTTATGACATTTTAGTACACTTCCGATTATTTAAACGGAGTAAACTTGATACCTCTAACATCAGAACCTTTTTTTATATATTTTGTATTACTTGCGTAGGTACGACTTTATAACCGTAGTAAAATCATGTCTTAAAGTACATTAAATTGAAATACTTGGTCAAAGGATCGTAATGTTTTAAAATTGCCCTTTGCAGTTAATTCACCGGACATAAAAGCTCCTTGGAATGTAACACGGCCAAGAACTAATCGGTTCATGACACTGTGGGTTGTCTTTGCAATTACATCTGCATCCGGTTTATCACCATAATAACATTTGAGACGCTTATTATTAATTTCAACCACCAAGGTCTTTTTTACATCGGATAAATTGATGGAGTAGGAAGCAACAAAATCCTCCAGCGGATGAAAATTATCTTTTAAGTTCTTGATAAATTCCTGTCCGGATTCGCCCTCACCACTGTCTAACATTTCTTTAAATAACTGCGTTAGTTCTTCTATGTCTTCTTTCTGCTTCTTAACGTAAGTGTCGTCGGAGACATACATGGACAACTGCTCACTTTCCTGCGGCGTAAGATCAATTGCATTAGAGCGAAGTACTGTCTGCGTGATCGCCGTGTTACTGGTAGGTAGCATCTTGGTCTTTTGATTAATAAAACGATAAAAGTCTTCTGCCTTCTTCTCGATGATCTTGGCATAATCCATATTGGTTTCAAACTCCACATGATCTTCTACATAGGCAGAAAGTCCGTTACAGGAAATTCCTCCAAGTAACTCCCAGGCTTTTGTTAAAGTTAATTCGGCATCCCTCTCACCATAGGTACTGGCCATAACAACAGGGAGCATATAAAGTTTCCCAACTTTCTCTTTATCTGCATAAAGCCAACAGGAATCTAAAAACTGCTGCATCAAGCCTCCGATCCCCATCCACTCTACCGTCGTAGCTAAGATGATGCCGTCTGCCTCTTTTAAGGTTTTGGGAAGCATCGCAATTGCATTCTTTTCTTCGTAGAGGTTATACCTTGTCACCTGGACCCGGATTTCTTCCAAAACCGATGTAAGTTTACTCATTACATAGATCGTTGGATCATCAATCAACCCTCTGCCTCCATAATATATGTTAATTTTCATGTATTCCCTCTCCTCCTGCGTTATTAAGCTATTTTTCCATAGGATCCGTGTTTTATTCAGATTTCATATGTTTTGTTTTACGATATAAAATTAATGCCAGTATGAGACCTGCAACGAA
The DNA here is from genome assembly GCA_029238935.1 of Herbinix sp. Classification (GTDB taxonomy): domain Bacteria; phylum Bacillota; class Clostridia; order Lachnospirales; family Lachnospiraceae; genus Mobilitalea. The sequence goes on along the minus strand of JAQZBN010000061.1, from coordinate 4,810 downwards.
ACCTCCGATATGGGCAACATTATCGATTTGTACCCCCTGAATACCGCTATAAATACTCAATACTGCAAAAATCAAAATTTGTCTCGTGCTTAAATCTTCCAGCCTTCCTTTATTGACAATGATGATTACAACCATTGCTCCAACCACACCAAAGATAGCACCTGATGCGCCAATGGAAGATACTGGACTATCTTTCATCATATTATAACTGATGGAAGCGATCCCTGCAAGAATTCCCGATCCCAAATAGATCATAATATATTTTAATTTACCTACAGCCTTTTCCAAATAGCTTCCCATAAATAGCAGTACGACCATATTATTCACAAGGTGTTCCAAGTCCAAATGAAGAAACATAGACGTAAGAACCCGGTAATATTCCTGATGTAACTGGATCTCTTGCCAGGATAATGCTCCGGCATCTACTATTGCATCAGAATCCCAGAAAAATCCACCGATTCCTAAAATAGTAAAGACCAAAATGTTTATGATAGCCATTCCGGTATTTAGTAAAGAAAAATATTGTGTCCTACTACGCTTAACTTCCGGTTTAACCTCCGTCTCTTCCTCTAGCAAAAATTTCTCTATAGTGCCTTTCAATCCTAGATAATCTGCGTTCTGGTTCTCATAAATGATAAGTCGTCTTTCCGTTAAATCCAAAATCCAATGAGTATTCTCATCACCGCAGAAAGTTTTTAGTTTTTCAGGCTTTGTGGTACAAAGGATACTTAAAAGATGTACCGGACCATAACTGCGGTTGAGAAAGTTATCCCTAATTTGCTCCAGGATATGGTTGTACTGTTCGACGGTTAATTCTTCTCCAGTGAAGAGGTTCATTATTGCAACAATAAAGGTCTCTCCTTCAGTCTTCAGATAGGTTAAATAGATCCCTTCCGTATTCAGGGCTACCCTCCGGTACCCCCTATCTTCCATGTAGGTAATTAATCTTTGAATCATCTTCCACTATCCTTTACTTTACATTTTACTGTTCCCAAGAAAAAGACCGTTCTACGGCTCTTTTCCATCCATGAATAAATTGTTGCCGTTGCTCTGACTTCATAGTAGGCTCATAGGTTTCTGCCAAAGCCCAGTTCTTCTTAATTTCCTCTTTATCCTTCCAAAAACCTACTGCCAATCCAGCAAGGTAGGCTGCTCCTAGCGCTGTTGTCTCGATACATTCCGGTTTGTGGACTACGGTATCAAGAATATCGGATTGGAACTGCATTAGAAAACGATTTGCACAGGCTCCTCCGTCTACCTTCAAGGATTTTAATAATATACCTGAATCATGTTCCATTGCTCTCAGAACATCTACCGTTTGGTAAGCAATCGACTCTAAGGTCGCCCGAATGATATGTTCACGGTTGCAGCCTCTTGTTATTCCAACAATGGCTCCTCTTGCATACTGATCCCAATACGGTGCCCCTAAGCCGGCAAAGGCAGGCACAACATAAACTCCGTTGGTGTCAGGGACTTCCATTGCATATTTTTCACTTTCTGCTGCAGTTCGGATGAGTTGAAGTTCATCTCTTAACCATTGTATGGCAGCACCGGCAACAAAGACACTTCCTTCTAATGCATATTCCACATTTTCTCCGGTGCTGGCAGCGATCGTTGTAATGAGCCCGTTTTTTGATGCGATGGCCTCTTTACCGGTATTCATCAGCAGGAAGCAGCCCGTTCCATAAGTGTTCTTTACTTCACCTTTCCCAAAACAACATTGTCCGAACAGTGCTGCCTGTTGGTCACCTGCTGCCCCGGCAATTGCAATCTTTTCACCAAAGATAGCTACATCGGTGTAACCATAAATGCAGCTGGAAGGCATTACCTTAGGGAGCATTTCCTTCGGTATATCAAGCTCCGTAAGAATAGTTTCATCCCAGGAAAGATTTTTTATATCGTATAACATAGTTCTGGATGCATTGGTATAATCCGTAACAAAGGTTTTTCCATTGGTTAAATTCCAAATCAGCCATGTATCTACGGTGCCAAATAAGAGGTTGCCTTTCTTAGCTTCTTCTCTTGCATCAGGAACCTGATCTAATATCCATTTTAGTTTTGTACCCGAGAAATAAGCATCCGGAATTAATCCTGTCTTTTCTTTGATATAATCTTCGTAACCTTTCTTCTTTAACTCCTCTATCATATCGGAGGTTCTTCTGCATTGCCATACGATAGCATTATGAATTGGTTGTCCGGTATGTTTGTTCCAAACAATTGTTGTCTCTCTTTGATTTGTGATACCGATGGAGGCAATCTCCTCCGCATGAATTCCTAGTTTAGCCATCGCTTCGGTTGCAACGCTAATCTGGGTTGACCAGATTTCCATTGGGTCGTGTTCTACCCAGCCCGGTTTCGGATAAATCTGTGAAAATTCCTTCTGTGCAACGCTCTTCATCTTCCCCTGTTTATCAAATATAATACATCTTGAACTGGTCGTCCCCTGGTCCAGCGCCATAACATATTGCTTCATGTATAAAACCCCATTTCTCCTTATATGATTATTTAATTAAATCTCGCATAGATTTGGTAGAAAATTGATTCTAAGATATCGCTATCATGCGAGATTTTTATTGCGAAAATCTTAGTTGTATTTATTATTATAAGTGTTTCAGTAATATCTCATATCACTGATATTTCTAAATCATCAGTATTTCTTTATCAGTACTTCTTTATCATTATTATTTCTTTATCATTAATATTTCGTTATCATTAGTTCTTACATTATCATTAGCTCTTACATTATCATTAGTTCCTTAGTATCATTAGATTTTTTCATTAAAATGCTATAAACACAATTCTAAACTAATAATTTTTTATTTAATCCTATTGTACCACCCTAATCCCAGTATTTACAAGAAATATCTAGTGGTGCTGTAATGTAGGAGAGATCATAGAAAAAGCTATGTGTATAAATTATGTTAGAACAGGCTATTACCACTTTGCTTTAAATATGGCTGGTATCATTGAAATTAGAGGATAGCTACTATATAATTACATCCATAATAGAAATAAAACATAAATCTATCAACTTTCGAGATATCTCGATGATTAGGCACGACCTTATTAATCCCCTAACGATGTGACCTAATCCTTTTAACAATACCTCACTCGTATATGAATTTGAAACACCGATTTCTGATCTTTTATATCATTTACAATATAGGTATCATTGTTAATCTTCAAACCATATATTAAGATAATAAAAAGTAGGAGCGTAGATATGAATAAAACGATTTTTTGGGATTTTGATGGGACATTGGCGAAAGCTCCCTTCTTATGGAGCGGTTCATTACATAATGCATTAACTACTATCTTACCTGATTGTAATATATCAATTGATGATATAAGACAACACACGAAGAGCGGTTTTACATGGGATTCTCCGGAAAAAGATTATTCTAAACTCATCGGTGATCAATGGTGGGAGTATATGATTGAATATTTTCAGAATATCTATAGAAAATTAGGAATTGACCCAAAGTATATTGATCAAATTAGTATGTTGGCTGTAACGAATGTAAAGGATGTTAAGAGATATCAATTATATGAAGATACCATTTTTACTTTAGAAGCGTGTAAGGCGAAAGGATATAAAAATTATGTATTATCTAATCATATTCCAGAATTAAGAGATATCATATACCAGTTAGGAATCTCAGATTATTTTGAAAATTATATCATATCTGCTCTAGTTGGTTTCGATAAACCAAGGCCGGAATTATTTGAATATGCGAAAAGACTTGCCGGTTACCCTGACCTCTGTTATATGGTAGGGGATAACCCAGAGGCTGATATATTAGGTGGTAAGGCAGCCAATATGAAAACAATCCTTGTGCATAAGGAAATACAAAGCATGGCTGATTATACGGTAATGGAATTACGGGAGATATTACAGTTTATTTAAGATAGCATGGGAAAATGTAACTTGAACAAACCAATTTATATCAACCAGTCAACCACATTCTCGCTTTCTCGTTGATCCTGAAAACAATCCTATCGAATTATTTTGTATCAATATGAAAGGATTTTTCGGATTTCCTTACCTAATAGTAATTTTCCATGTATAGAATCTAGGAAGAGGGAAAATGAAATGTACACCCATATAGCAGCTTGTTTTACTAACATGGTGGGTTCATTTCACCTCCCTCATCCTTAGGAGTGATACAAGATTATGTCATAGCCTTACTTGATCTTATATTAAATTTTATTAGGAATTGCTTATTGTAATTATTTTTGTAGTTATTGAATTAGTATTGAACATGTATCTATATTGTCTTTTCTGTAGTTGTATCTACTCTCTTATCTGATTGATGAAGTCAATACTCTTCTTATAAAGAATACCATTCATATGGCAATGATCCAATGCAACCGCTTTCTCAAAGTACTCTTTCGCTTTTTCTCCATGACCAAGACCCAGATTACCAAGTCCGAGCAGATAATAGCAGTGGGTTTTATTCCGTTTGTTCAAATCCTCATTGAAAATTAAAAAGTCTGGCAATGATACTGCAAAATACTCAATTTTTACATGATCAAAGATATGTTTCTCACCATAATCAACTAATTTATAGAAACGTGATTTTGCTTCTTTTGTCTTGCTTAGCTTTAAGTTCGCTAGTCCTTGATATAAAATCATGTCAGCGGGTTGATCGTTATAATACATCATACCGGCAGGCTCTTCCGTTCCTACTGCTGCTAATGTATAGTATGCTTTCGCTTTTTCCTGATCGTTTAATCCCTCCATCGCACAACCCAGGTAGTATAAGATATGGTTATCCTTGGTTCCTTCCAGTTTACCTTCTCCAATATT
>JAQZBN010000060.1 GCA_029238935.1 Herbinix sp. | reverse complement strand
AACAAATAAAAGACACTCTACCAATGCAATTGATAGAATGCCTTCTCTTCTATATTATATATTAAATTATATCCCGTTGCCTCAATCTTTACTCTATCCCAAGCACTGTATTAGCCTCTGTACCAGCCGAGTAAGAGAAAGTAATTGGATCACCAACATTATATTTCACGATGTTAATGAAATCACTTGCTAAAACATCAAATATTTCATTACTGTTATTCAGCAAAATATAATAGTGTGTATTTCCATCAATTACGATATCAGAGATTTTAGTGATTGAACCGGTTATCTTCGGTAGCTTTGTTGTATCTGCAACACTGATTCCACTGGTTTTCATTAATTCCAGATAAGTCTTTTCACATTGATTTACCGTATCTCCAATCGCAACAATCTGATATTGCGCAATGTTAACCATAGCGTACATCTTAACGAGTCCTGCGGCATCTTTTAACGCTATAAAATAGGTAGGTTCCCCTCCAATATTTAAGAGTAGCGGGAATGTGGCGACATAACCCAAATGCTGTACCTGGCCTTCCGCAGAAGCCATAGCGGAATATTCCTCTGCACCGGAGATCGAATAAAACCTTGTTTCAGCAGTTCTTTGATTCATTAATACAAATCCCACATTGGATTCATCTGCACCTACTGAAGTTACTCCAGTATACACCCAAACATCATCTTCCATCGCGATGTAATTATATCCATCCGTAGTCTGTAATGCATCTTTTTGACCAAAGACTGAGTTCCAATAACCGTGTATTAATGTACCGTAATAATCATAAAAAGAAATGAGTAGATCTGCTGAGTAAACGTTATCGACCCAGTTTGGTACATCCTTCACGTCGTATTCGGTTAATTCTCCGGTAACTGCATTGACTATGACAACTCTACCAATGGTCTGACCACCGAATAAACCGATGGTGTAATCTTTTACAGGACAGATCCAGTATGGTATTCCATCATCATTGATTTCAAATTTTAGTGTATTAAATACATAGGTTGGATAATGAAAACGTAAGTAACGATAGATATTTCTTCCAAAATGTTCAGCTTCCGAATATTTCATTCCTTCCGCTAACTTCACCAATTCTACATTCTGGGTAGTCATATTAATTCTCATATAAGCAGGAATACCCTTGGAACGATTGGAAAACCACTTAAAAATACTTCCATATTTTAATGGGGTAACTCTTACCGGAGTACCCTGATAGTTGATTTGAGTATAGTTTGAACTTACTTCAAACTGGGATACATATTCTGCGATACTTCCCATTTTTCTCGAGCCAAGCAGGATTGCCGAGTCTTTATCTAGGATTGGAATTTCCTTATAGGAGATTTCCTTAATATCATCCGTATAATTTCTTTCTGTTATTGTCAAAAGCTTCTGATACTTTTTTGCATTGACTACTGGGGAAGAAAGAATACCTCCTACGATAAATATCACGATCATGATTGCTGTTATGCTACTGATCAATATAAACAAAATTGACTTTCCGGATATACTTTTTTTAAACTTTCCATTCTTATCTAAATATTTTGTGAAACCTGTCACCGTAGAAAGCACAATTAGGGCAACTAGAATGAACCACCAAAATCCAGGTGAATGGATATTTACAGCAGGTAAAGCGATGTAATAATATACAAAACCTACGAGACATAGAATGATGATGGTTAATAGTATCTTAAAAAACTTTTTCAAGACATTTCCTCCTCTTATTCAAAAACTGATTTCATAATATTTAATTCTAGACACATTATAAATTCATTATATCAAATTTCTTTTCATTTGCATTATAATCAAATTAAAAATACATTAAGATGTGTCCCTTGCAGCATGTACTTATTAAAATTGATATCTTATCACTCTGTGTTTTGATATAAAGCCAGCCTTTTCAAGAGTTTTCTTCGATGAATAATTATAATACCAGCAGCCAGCTACCGGGATATAATTATTAGCATAACAATATTCCTTGAGTTTTATTATAATATAAGTACCTACTCCTTTACATCTATGTTCCTCTGCAACCACCATACCTATGTCTCGATGGTTATTATTTTTCCATATTAATTTACTTGTACCTGCACCGAGCAGTTGGTTGTTTGATAGGAATACAAACACTTCTTTATTCTCAATATCTTCTCTTAAGTCATGAAAAAATTCCACATCCTCTGCAATCTTATTGATGTTGGAAAGGGGGGTGAAATCTTCTTGTGATGCTAACCTCATGGTAATATTCTCATATTCTTTCATATATGGAATTACATCCATAGAATCTCTAAAAAGATACGCACTGCCTTCCGCTTCTTTATGAAAATCCAAGCATAGTGACATAAGTAAGTGATCATATGTTTTACTCTCTGCCGCAGTGATATAATTCATTTCAATCAAAAATTGAAATATTTCCTGTGAGAATTTCATTGCACTTTTTTCCAAATAAAATTCCCATAATGTTTTATTCGCATCAATACAAACATATCCAACCGTAATCGTACTATATTTAATGCAAAAATAGTTAGATATCCAAATATTCTCTTCCATATTGAGGTCTTGTGCATAGGGAAGTTCATTCTTATAGGTATTTCGTAATCCTTGTATGTCTTCCAGAGATTTAACCGATATTATATCAATCATTTAGATTCTCCTTTAATATGTAGTATCTTACATGTAATAAACTCTTTTAAATTGATTTCATGGTATCTAACATTTCTTGAGAAGCCTTAGCTATCCATAACTTATTACCTAGCTTTGCTATCTTTTTGAATTTTACAACAGCTTGATCCATCACTCCATTCATAACATCCATTTGTGCTAATAGATATAACACTCCCAAATACTGTCTTTTATTCAAATCATAATTTCTCAGCTTATTTAGATGTTCATAGCTTAAACTATACTTTTCCAAATAAAAATATCTTTCTCCTATTAATATCTCAACTGACTTCTTCAATTTTTTACCAAAAGGACTTAATCGGACAAGATTTGTTTCATATAAATTTTCTGCCTTTTCAATTTCACCTATTTCATAATAGCAGCCTATAAGATTAATCGTGTATACGAGATAAGTACCATCTTTTTCTGATAAATAAGAGGTATCTATTCCTTCTAAACATTCTTTCGCCATTTGAAATTCGCCTAAGGATAGATAACCAGCAGCACGATTAATTGCTAGATAATTTATGTAACGTATATTTTTATGAACTCTTTTCTCTTGTTTATTTAACATTTCTAGATATAGTTCAGGATCACAATCGGAATTAAACGCTTTCAATTGTAATTTGCTTATAATGTAACCCGTAATGCCATTGCAGACGACTAAAACAGCAACAATAATTAGGAACCCCAAAATAGGATTAATGTTGAAATAATATAATATTATTCCACTTACAATTCCAATCATAAAAAACAAAATACGTCTCATAGTTATCCACCTTTTTATTTATCCCATATCTACAACTTAACTAATCTTGACAATAAAGTTACATTTGCTCCGAATATAGCTCAAAACTCACTTAAGTCATTCCAATCGATTTTTATCTAATCTCCCTCAATAAAGCAAATAAAAAATTTTTGTTTACATTGCTTGTGTGTTCGTACATTAATATAGTACATGAAATGGAAATTAATCTCAACCATTATTTGGCAGATATTTATCTTACAAAGGTATTACATATATTTTTTGGATGTGAGTCTCCATATTCAATGATCTTATAATCGAATCTTTATTATAAATGAATTAGAAATGACAAACTCTATTGAAATATTTGGGATCTTCTGACATAATTGTGGGTAAGAAATTTATGGGAAAAGGAAGAAAATAAACATGAATAGAAAAACGATATTAATCACTACATTATTATTGCTCCTTATAACGGTTGCAGTTACTTCACTAATCATAGGAAACCATAAGTCAGAATCCAGTATTAACCAAAATGAAGAAGAAATAAATCAAATAATAAAAAAAGCAGGTTCTCTAAACCTCATGGTTGACCCACGAATTGAATTGCTTTCCGCAGTACAACTGATTTCCGATTACAATAGACTAACAAATCTAAACTTTAGCTATTATAATGAAATGGAGGAGTATTTCAGAGACTATAAAAATCATGCTGTAGTAAAAAAATTCAAAAGTATGCGAGATATAGGTTATAGCTATGATGCACCACCCACATCGATGTTATATTTATCAAATCCTCCGGCCTTAGAACAAAAAATTGATTTTGATACAAACCTTATGAATAGAGCCGGCAATGAGAGAAATCTTATAAGTTTTATTCAAAATCTAAGAGATTTTACTATGGATTCAGATTTTAAAGGATTTTATGAGCAAAATTATCCTTTCTATCAATCCATTGTAGATACTGTTTATGATAACATCAAAGATATGGATATCACGAAAGCACTGGATGATTATTACGGAATGAAGGTCAATTCCTATAACATCATTTTAGCACCTATGCTTCATAGCGGCGGATATGGACCAAGAATTAAGAGAGAAAACGGTTTATACGATGTCTATGGTATTCTGGGACCGGTCAATACAAGCAATGGTCAGAATGGACAAATCCTTCCGGATTTTTCAGTTGAAACAATTCGTTATTTAGCTTGGCATGAATTTAGCCATTCCTTTGTAAATCCTACCACTGAAAAATATATTGATGAGATAAATCAGTATAGTGATCTATATACCTATATTAGTTCGTTTATGGAAGCACAATCCTATCCTCAGTGGGAGATCTGTGTTAATGAACATATCGTTCGAGCAGTCACTACCAGATTAACTTACCTTTACGAAGGGGATGAAGCCGGGGATCGAGCCCTGGGATATGAGAAATCACAAGGTTTTTATTATATAGAAGCCTTATGTGACAGCCTCAAAATATATGAAGAGAATAGAGATAAATACCCTACATTTGAAAGCTATTACCCTGAATTAGTTAACGTATTTAAGACTCTTCTGGAACAAGGTGTCGATATATCAATGAAATTTAATGGACCGATTAACTTTGTATTTAATTTTCAGGACCTAGATATGGTGATTATTGTTCCTACTAATGAAGATGATAAAACTACACAGGAAGACATAAGTAAGTCTGTTGAAATAATAAAAAGTCAATTCTTTCCCGAAGCTGATATTATTGAAGATGTTGATGCACTACAAAAGGATTTAAGTAACTATGTGATTCTTGCCTATGGAACCATGGACGGAAATCTATGGCTTCAGGAATATAAAGAAACCTTCCCCTTCCAAGTGGAAAGTGATCGGATCGTTGCAGATAAAGAGTATAAGGATACGGATCAAATATTAATCTCAGCCTTACCAAACCCTCAGAATAGCAATCATCCCCTCCTTGTCTACACAGCGCAAAAAGCTGAAGATGTGGTTAATATTAATGCGATTAATCACGGAGGGACTGATTATGTCATAGGGAAAGATGGGAAAGAGATTACTTCCGGTTATTATGAGAAAGAGAAGGACATATGGGAATTTAAACACTAGATTTCATTGTTTGATAGCCGTTGGTATCTTGGTGTTCATTACTAGCTTTGATTATTCTGTGTTCTTAATCATAGGAAAAAACCAAGGGTTCTATATCCTTGGTTTTTTTAGGAGTTGATTTAATTATATTTTGCCGATATTCCTAATGAGTTTTGTATCATTTATCTGATGATATTACAACAACTATTTTGCTGTTTAAGTCTAGCTCAGTATCTTTTATTGATTGTCTTATAATACAACCTTTCTCAACTAGGAATGAATACTCATAATAATATTCGATTTGGATGTTCGCCATCTTTTTATTTACTTCTTTTTGCCAAGCAACTAGTTCTGCTTTTGTCTTAGATACGAAATCCTCAATATAAACTTTTCCAAGAGAATAATTGATCCGTAGATAGGTATTCTTTGGAAGGTAGGTATCCATATAATTTTGCCCATATAGGCTACCCTTCGGATAGCTATCACTATAGCATTCATTAATAATATAAGGAATTGAATTCGTATCACACCATAATTTAAAGTCCTCAATATCCATACCTTCAAAATTCGGAATCACAACTCCGTCATCGGAGGATGAAATCCAGAGGGTTATCGTAGTGGAAAGACCGGTCTCCTCTTCAGTTATACTTTGACTAGTGATACTTCCCTTTTTCTTTCCTGTATTATTTTCATCCAGGAAGGTGATTGTAATATCTGCCCCCTTACGATTAACCTCGTCTCTCCAGTCAATAACATCTGTCTTGGTTTTCCCAATAAAATCGGGTACAAATACTTTACCAAGGGAATGATAAACGGTAAATGTTTTGCCTGTTAATATCCAGTCCCCTTCATTACAATCCTGATAAAACAGAGTACCTGATGCAAAATCATTGCTATAGCATTCCACTATATTTAAAGAAATACCATTTTGTATAGCCCAGGCCTTCACATCCTTTAGTTTCATATCAAATACATTTATAGCTTGAATACCACTGTTTATAGCTATCGTTAATAGTAAGGTGTCCCCTTGTTTCATTTTCTCCTTTGCCATTCTATCTTGACTTATTACAGTCTGATTCTTGACTTCCATAGTCTCCTGTTCGTCAAACAGTAATTCAATTCCAATATTCTTTGCCATTTCAATTGCTTTACTCTTTTTTAACCCCGTAAAATCAGGAATTGATACCAATTCCTTATTATCCGTAAGATCAAGAGTAACAATCTGATCCTCTGCAATCTTAGTTCCGGGAGTAACCGTTTGTGATACCACAGTTCCACCCTCCCCAACATCTCCCATACTATGAATAAAAACCTTCATACCGTATAGGGAAGCCAGATTATTCACTTCTTCCGTTGATAATCCGCGAAAATCAGGTACCACAATTTTACCATCCTCTTTTGCAATACTTATGGTTACAACTTGTTTTTGATCTATTTCTGTTTTAGCAACAACATCCTGACTAAGAACCGTATCTATTTTCTCACTACTGTTGACAAATTGAAAGAATACACTAATTCCCAGAAGCTTTGCTAATTCCTGCGCTTCACTTTTGTTCATGCCGGTAAAATCAGGTACCAAAATAGACTTTCCTCTAGAAATGCTGACCTCAATCCGATCTTTTCTTGTTATTTTTGTATCCTTTTTTATGTTTTGATCACAAACTTTTCCATAGTCTACATCCTGATTAAACATTTCCAGTAATGTAATTTCCACCTGCTGAGATTTTGCCCACTGTAAGACTTCTGTTTTCGTTTTGCCATATAAGTCAGGCATCTGAAATGATTCATTAAGATTACCGGTTCCGCTCGATATATAAATAACCATTCTGCTTTTTCGTTGGAATTCATCAGCAGTGCCATCGATCAAGTCAAAACTAATTACCTTGTTCTCAGGGATTATCTCACTCTCTTCCTGCTTAATCGTAACACCGGTTAACTGATGATCTGAGATCCACTGTTTGATATCTGCCATAGTCATATCCATAATATCTGGAATTTTTATCATTTCTTCCGGATCAGCTCCAAGAGAATAAGTTACTGTTAGGGACTGATCTTTTTTAATCCTTTTCCCTGAAGCAATGTCTTGAGATATCACACTACTTTTTTCCACTTTATTATGGTATATCCCTTTTATGATCGTATTGTCATGATATTTTCGAGCCCAGGAATCAATCTCCTCATACTGCCACTTAGTCATATCTGGCACTGTTACATCACTCATATGTGGAAGGAAAAAGAATACCGCAATTGATATCACTAAAATAATAGCAACTAGGATCAATCGTCTAGGCCATTTATGTACCGGCTCAAATACTTCCTCCTGAAAACTCTCTGGTTTGTCTGAGATCATTTCATCCAGGAACTTTCGTTGTCTATCCATATCAGAATCCACCCATCTCCCTCATTAGCTTTCCCTCCTTTAGGCGGAGCGTAATATCGCTGCTTGCCGCTACTGCATCAGAATGTGTTACAAGTATAATTGTCTTACCATAATCATGGGCAAGTCGCTTAAATAAATCGATTATTTCGTTGGACGTTGCTGTATCTAGAGCACCGGTCGGCTCATCTCCTAAGATAAGGTCTACATCCTTTGCAAGCGCTTTGGCAATTGCAACCCTCTGCTGCTCACCACCGGATAATTTTGTAATTCTGCGATCTGCTTTTGATCGTACAATCCCTACGGTATCAAGCATCTTATATGCAATTTGCTTCCGGTCCTTTCCTTTTCCTGAATGTACAATCATCATATTTGCTTCTACATTTTCTAATGCTGTTAAATAATCGGTTAAATTATATTTCTGAAATATAATAGCCATATGATCTCGTCGAAATTTGGTGTATCCGATATTCTTAATATTATTTCCTTTATAAATCACCTGACCCTTTTCAGGCACATCCAATGCGCTGGCCAGAGCCAATAAGGTTGTTTTACCAGAGCCGGACGGCCCGAGTATTGTATAAAGCTTTCCCTCTTCAAATTGATAGGATAAATCATTCAAAATCATCCTCTTCTTACCTCCGTCGATATATCCATAGGTAAGATTTGCTAGTTCAAATACTGGCATAAAACCTCCGTTCTGCCGCCAATGACGGTCTTTCCTCTACTATAACGATCTAATTCACTTTACGTAAATTCTATTATAATTACCTCTTATGACTACATTTTTGTATGGTATTAAGATTAACTCTGTAATGACTCTCTTGGTTTATAGCCTAGAATAATGATCAACGGAGCTCCTGCAGACACGATTACAATTCCAATACTAATGAGTAACAGATTTCTGACTACTATTGCATTGACTGCCACATTAAATTCATTGGCAACATCACCGATCTCCAACTGGTCTTTGCCAAATGGATCGCCGATTACGAAAATCTCATTTGAGCTTTGCACCTCTTCTTCTACTAATTGGTTATTTATAATCCAGGATGCTGTAAAATCTGATGTAAACTTACTAACGCCCGCTGCTCCCCCAAAGGCTAGAAAAGAAACCAATAGGATTTCTACAATAAATTGAGATAATATCTTTAATTTTCCTTCACCATTCGATAATAGCAATCCAATTTCAAATCTTCGCTCTTTGATAAACATTGTAATGATAGCCATCATAATAATAGCTCCGGCAATAAACACAATGATTAATAACAGAGTAATGATCGTATCAACCAGTTCCAATGGTCTTGTCAGCGTTTTATACTCATTATCGTTGGAATATAATTCGATATATTCGTTCGGGAGCAGATTCTCATGCTGTTTTATGAAATTTTCTACTTCCAGTGGATCCTGCAGCATGAATTTGACTGATGCAATGTCGGCTTCACCCTCTCCTACAGCCGATAATTTCTCTATACTATCCAGGGAGGTCTTCATTTCATCCACCAGATATTCCGGACTGCCACTAAAAATACCTATAATCTCAAAAGGATAGGCTTGAGAATCAACGGTAGAAGTTAAATCAATAAAATCTCCAACCGCAAGATTATTTTTGGCTGCAAACTCTTCAGATATATATAAGGTATCCTTCCCTTCATCCGTTTGATCCCGGTAACGTCCCTGTGTTAATTGTATTGTTCCATCCGTGAATTCCAACGGAACATCAATACTGCTGCCAATCAGGTTAAAACTGCCTTGTTCCCCCCCTAAGGTTCCAACAGCTGCTGATATTACTCCCATTCCTTCCGAACTGTTTCCTGTTCCGATTGCACTTTTCAAATTCTCGTTTTTAGCACTTGCATATCCTGTTATATATAGGTCTTTTACTCTGTTATCTTTAGCCACTTCTTTTGCAAGTATTGGCGAAAGCTTCAGCTTGCTTTCAAAATCCTCAAAAGATAATCCATCCTTCATAGCTTTCGGGTAATTCACTTTCAACTCGACAATGGCCCCTAATTCCTTGCGTACATATTCTTTGGAAGATCTGACACTGTTTTGAATAATAATTCCTGTAAAAATCAAGCCATTTACAATAAATAATATGATAAAAACTATAATGGCTTTTAACGGTTTTCTAACGATACTTAGAAAAGCGTGTTTCATACTTCTCATCTTTGACTACCTCCTAATTGCCGTATCGGCTTATATTGTCCTGGCTAAATTGCCATTGGCTGAATTGCCATTGGCTGACTGCCATAGGATCATCTTACTTATCCCATGTGTAATACAGGTGAAACGACGGTGCAATCTATGTGAAATTATTAGATCGGTTTCACAGAAACCACACAGGACTGTGTTATGCTATTGGTTATAAAGATCAGAAAATAAAACTTGTGATACTTATTATTTTTGAAAGGGTTATCTTAGGAATGAATGTACTCGTAGTGGAAGATGATAAAAAAATGAACGATATTTTATGTGATTATTTGGAAACCGAGGGTTATCAGATATATCCGGCAAAGGATGGTGTTGAAGCCTTAACCATATTTGATCGGGAGGATATTGAATTAGTTATATTGGATATTATGATCCCAAAACTGGACGGCTGGTCGGTCTGTCGGAGAATTCGTCAGAAATCCGATGCACTAATCATTATTCTCAGTGCTCGAGGTGAAGAGGATGATAAACTTCTTGGATATGAACTGGGAGCAGATGAATACATGACGAAACCTTTTAGTCCAAAGGTTCTTTTGGCCTGTATCCTGGCTCTGTTGAAAAGAAGCCGCGTGCCGTCAGAAAAAAGTGAAACTGTAATCCGTCATGAAGAATTAGCTTTGCATAAAGAGGCTTACCGAGTTACTTTATCCGGTGTTACTCTTCCTTTAACAGTCAAGGAATATGAATTACTTCTTCGATTAATGGAACATCCCCGTAAAGTGTTTCGAAGGGAAACACTGATCAATGATATCTGGGGTTATGATTATTACGGAGATGGTCGAGTAGTTGATACAAATATTAAGACCTTACGAAAAAAGTTGGGTCACTATTCCAATTACATAAAAACTGTGATTGGTGTCGGTTATAAATTTGACTCTGAAAACTGATCTGTTTCTTACGGAAGGCTGGAGAACATATGAAATTATCCGTGAAAATATTATTACTAACCTTAGGCTCTTATTTATTATTAATCACTGGTGTAATAGCTTCTATATATTTATATTTTGATCACTTTTACGAACCTCAGAAAATTAACCGTATTATCCATTCGATCAACGAATTTACAACGGCTTATAAAGAAAATCAATGGACGGATGAACAGTTATATCTCGAGGTTTCCAAATTCATGAAAAGTCAAAATGCAACCATGAGCATCATGCCTGAGTTAACACTTGGCCTTCACGCTACTTTAAGTAGTGAAACAGGATATTCGGTGGCCTTGCAGAAAGTGGATGACCCCCCGTTATCGATTGCTTTAAACAGCACAGATCTTCCAGCTTACAGTGTCGGAACAACAACCAGTATCAACGGTACACTTGTCCTTTATCCTTTAGCAGTTAAAGCCGGTATGTCACCTGTTACATTGCCAAGTAATATCATAAATCAAAAAAATGGTGTACAATATACCATCAGTACGATTCCTTTTACAAAATACAACCAAGTTTATTTTACAAAGGAATTCACATTAAATAATGGAGACACCAAGATTACCTCCGTCAACTTGTCCCTGCAATCCGTGGATGAGGTTATGGAATTTTTTATTGGTTTCTTTCCCTATTTGATCGGCGCTGCATTATTGTTGTCTTTCCTTATGGTTACCGTTTATTCGAAAACATTTATAAAACCCATCGTACATATAACCAAAATATCGAATCGTATGGCTGATATGGAATTTGGTATTGAACTTGATTTACAACGAAATGATGAGCTTGGTGCTTTATCTTCCAGTTTAAATACCTTATCTGCCAATCTAAAAAATGCTTTAGGGGAATTAAGCACCGCCAATGAACAGCTAAAAAATGATTATGAACAAGAGCTACGGCAGGAACATGCTAGAAAAGAATTTGTAGCAAATGTATCTCATGAATTGAAAACTCCGCTTGGAATTATCAAAAGCTATTCCGAGGGTCTACAGGATGGTGTGAAAGACGAAAAAAGAGATTACTATATAGAAGTCATATTAGATGAAGTAACCCGAATGGATCAGATGCTTTGTGAGATGCTTGAAATATCAAAGTTCGATGCTGGTGTGGTTGTCTTCCATAAAGATAGTACAGATATCAAGCCAATCATCAATAAGTCGATAGACGCATTTATGAATAAGGCGAGTGAGAGAGAGCTAAACATTGATGTACAAGGAGACTATAATTTAGTTTCTATTGATGCAGATAAAATAGAGCGAGTTTTAAATAATTTCATTGGGAACGCAGTAAAATATAGTAAATCTCATTCCACCATTCGAATAGAAGGAGAATGTAACAATCGCAAGCAGACTATTTTGATCAGGAATGAATGTGAGCCCTTTTCAGATGATGTATTATCCAAACTGTGGAATCGGTTTTACAAGGCAGATACTTCCCATAACCGAGAAACAGAGGGCACCGGTCTTGGACTTTCTATAGCAAAATCCATTCTCGAAGGCCACGGCTGCAACTTTGGAGTTAAGAATACCGATATTGGAGTATGCTTTTATTTTGAGATGGAAAGAGCTTAACATAATGCAGGATGCCCTATCATTTGCACATGTTAGGGCACCCATATTATACCAATATTATATCTTAGCAATCTATTAAGTAAGTTTTGATAATTAACGTTGATAATTAATAACCAAATTCTTCAACCCAAATATAAACCGGTACCTCATTTACTATTTCGAAACCGACCGATCTGGTAAGCGCTTGCGATTCCTCTCGATAAGGCCAAGTGCACCAATTTGGTTCGATTCCTTTATGTTAATCCAGATAAATAGTGATTTCTTCTCCTGCTTTTACAAAATCATGACTTAACCGCCCGCTTGCTTGCGGGAATTTTACAGCATAAGGAATTAAAGTTACTGAAGTTGCTTCTGAACTATCATACCTACCAGGATTCGTTCGTACAAAACATCCTCTTCCTTCCTTCCCATTGATATAGCTTAGATAAAACTTTACGGTATTAGTAAGATCGTCCTCTCCGACTAATTTCATGTCATAATCTGCTTTCATGCTATCTGAGACACCTGAGATCGTAAAATATATTTTTTCACCTAAGCTATTCCTGGTATACTCGGTTAAATGTATCACTGCTTTATTTGGCAGTACAAATTCATTATTTAGTGGGATGTGAATGGTATCTGCTGCCAAAGCACTTCCATCAGCGATAAATGTAAATTCCCAATTTCCCTCAATTGATGTTTCCCCATAGCCGATTTGATTATAATTGATTTCTATTTCGAGTTCTTCCTTGGTATCAATATTGATCAACTCATATTCCGATATCGATTGCATGGTATAATCATTCAAAAGCTTACTGCTTCCTCCCGAAGACAATGATGCTTTTTTTCCATATATATATACATCACCTACGGGTGCTCCTATCTCAGCCAGTTTTTCATCTCCTTGGACTGTTGTAGTTATGATTAATTTCCGTTCATCGAGAATGATCTCGTTTAATGTGATGGTATAACCATGATCTGATTGAGAGGTATTTAACACTGTGGTATAGTCCTGTAGATCTTTATCAATCCCCAGGAAATTATTAATCTGCCAGATAATACTCTTCGCTGAGGCTTCGATCTCATTACCAAAGAAAATCCCTCCAACCAAGATGATAGCACATACGGTGCACGCCACTTTAAGAATGCTATTGTAATTTCTTTTCTTTTTTAATGAATCAATTACCTTCTTCTTCATGATAGCTTTATCAATACTCGTCAACGTTTCTTTTTTGTAAGTTGTAACATCAGTAGTTACATCATTTAATAATGAATATAAATCACTCATGAAATCTACCCCCTTCTTAATTGAAGAAAAAATTTTTTAATTCGCTTTTTCCCTCTGGATACATGATTATAAATTCTTGCTTTATCCATGTTCATATCCGCTGCCACAATCTCAATTGCTTCCTCATCAATAAATAATCGTTTAAAGAGTATTTTGTCTTTTTCATTTAAAAACGACAGTATCTCTTCTACTTCTTCCGAAATTTCCTGTTCCATAAGTCCAGTATCTATTTGAGGATCTGCTATTTCGTCTGCCATATCTAACGATTCTTCTGCTAAATAACGAAGATATTTTCTTTTACAGTCAATTGCTTTAAATCTTGCAATACCTGCAATCCAATTCTTAAATGTACTTCTGTCACTATGATAACTATCTATATGATTCCATATAGCCAGTAACACGTCATTCATACATTCCTCCTGCAGATTGGGGAGAAGATATAAGTGTTTTTTTACAATTGTCTTTATGATCCACCCATATTCCGTCAGAACATACTCCAGTGCTTTTTCATTCCTGTTTTTTAGTTGGATCATAAAGTTCTGTTCCGTAATCTTCATCTATTCACTCCTTTCGGCTTAATTCTCATGTAATTGGCCTTTTACATAAATGAATTCGTAAATAAGAATACGAATTCTATCTATATTTGAAAAAAAATCTAAATTTTTTTCCAATAAAATGTTGTAACCGAATTACTGATAATAAAACTGACCAGTTTGAACAAAAAAAGCCAGACAAGTGATTCCTGTCTGACACTTTTATTATTGGTAACTTGACCTGAGATAGCTATTCCTATGTCACAATGTTTTTCTAGTGAATTCAACGATGTACTTAGCTTCAAACCCAAGGCTATCATACAACTTTCTAGCATAATTACCTACTACACACCATAGATCAACCACCTCATATCCACGATGATAAATTTCATTGCACAAATACATCACAAACTTTCTTCCTATTCCATATCCCTGATAGTCGGAACGGACAGAAACACTGCTGATTTCATTTCCACAAAGATTACCATAAGCTACTATTTCACCGTTTACTTCGTAGATAAAACGATTATGCTCATCTTCCTTCCACTCTTCTCGCCCCTTTGTACTAGGCTGAGTAATCTCTGAATCAGGAAAGCAACCGACGCGAATACGCATTTCGTGAAAGGCTTTCGCTTGTAGAGCCTGACTAGCAAGATAATCATTGTCTGAATAGGGTCTAACCGGAAGCGTTTCTATAGGAAACGGCTCGCCAGTTCTTTGCATCAGCGTTGAATAAAAATATTCCTGATATCCAAACTTTCGTGCAAATATCAAGGATTCGTTATTATCATAATGAAAGGAACCCAATATTTTTTGTGTTCCACTTTCACGCAGCTTGTCTTCTTCATGTCGAATTACTGCTGTGCCGATTCCCTTTCTTCGAAACTTTGGAGCTACAAACACGCTTATATAGGATTGAATGGTAGAGTATTCAACTTGAGCCAACGCAACAAGTGTCTCCCCTATAAATACTCCAATCAGTAATTCCGGCTCTTCAGAAAGTGTCTTTAAAAATTCTTCACCAGAAATAGGATCCTCTTCTAGTATTCCCCGTGCAGCTTTATACCTTTTATCATCTAATTGTTCATATCGTAGATCAAATATAGTCACGTCCATTTTATCCCATCCTCTTTCCAACATTATTAATCATTATTCTATATCAAACACACGTCTTATCCGAGTCAAATATGTAACGCAGTTAAACTAAATCTTACTGTATATTTACAAATTCTTCAACCATAATCTGTCATTCTTTTATCACTATTCGTTTATGTAATCCATCCTTTTCTTTCTTAATTTTAGGCTGCCATTACATCAGAAAGAACAAATACTTTCAACTTTAGAAGAAATTCTTGTCTTAGGTTCACAAGTAAGCCAAGTAGAACAAGAGGTTAAAGAAGTCACTCCCGTAAAAGAGGTAAGCAAGTTAAGAAAAGGGGTATCTCAAATGAACAAGTCTGCATTGCTACTGCTATTGATAGACAAGGTAATTTAATTATGGAATTAGTATGTAAAGGTAGAATTACATCTAATGTATTAGAAAAATTATATGATGGACATATGGCAAACGGTTCAATACTTTGTACTGATAGCCATAAAAGTTATATTCAAATTGCAAATGATTTATTATTTGAACACAAACGTATAAAAAGAGGTAAACATAAAGAAGGATTATATCATATTCAACATATTAATGCTCTTCATAGCAATTTAAAGAAATGGATGAATAGGTTTAATGGTGTTGCAACAAAATATATCAGTTATTATATTAAATGGTTCAAATGGCTTCAAATATTTGATACAGATAAAGAGATAATAAAGGCTAAGAACTTTATGGTTCACAGCAATGTAACACATTCATATATCAAAGTAAAAGATTTGAAAAATAGAGAGCCAATATATGTATAACATATTGCAAACTTGAAATTAAAGATAATAATACATAATTTACATTTTATTATAAATAGTGTATAATTTAATAATGTTAGGAGTTGGTTTTATGAAAAGTAATATAAATGGAAAATCTATTAAGTGGATTATTGCATAATTAAATTTATATGTATTACTCCACCTTTAGTTCTATCAAATCATTTTAAATTTGGAAGGTGAAAAATAAAGTGAATTTAAAAAACATCATTACGGACAGATTAATATTAGTACCTGTAACCTTGGAAATAACTCAATCTTTATTAGATGGAAGTAGTAAAGAAATTGAAAATCTCGGAATAAACATAGATGAAAAATGGCCTACTGATGATACTATGGACATCTTACCTTTTGTAAATGAATCCTTAGAAAAAGATAGAATCCCAAGTGGATTTGAATTTTGGATGATTGTAAAAAAAGATACTATGACCGTATTGGGAGACATAGGCTTTAAAGGGAAACCTAATGAAAAAGGTGAAATTGAAGTTGGATTTGGCTTAGTAGAAAATGAAAGAGGACATGGCTTAGGCTTTGAATCATTAAAGGCTATTATAGATTGGGCAATTTCTCAAAATAATGTAAAAGTTATTAAAGCAGATTGTTTGATTGATAACAAGCCTTCTGCACGAATATTAGAAAAGGTTGGTATGAAAGAAGTTAATCGAGACCAGGATTTGATTTACTGGGAACTTATTAAACCAGTGTATAAATAATATTTAGAATTATAGGTGGACAATCCCACCTATAATTTTTTTGGGGTATATTTCAACATTATATTAAAACATAGCCTAATTTTAAAACACGTTTAATAATATATCTGTAAATTCTCTCCTAGTTATCTTCGGTATGTTATCAGTAAATACTAGAAAAAATTTAACTTGAAGTTGTACGTACTTATTATAAGTGTTGAAATAGATCTGAAAGGATAGTAACCTATGAATATAATTTTCTTATCTGAATTAGCTGACCAAGCATTAATTGACTATATGAAAACAAGAGGAGAAGTTGTTCTTGTTCCGAAAGACGAACGATTAGACGAAAGAATTAGCAGTCATCCCGATCTAGTACTATCTATCATCGATGATACCCTAGTCATCGATGAACACGCCTCTATTCATATTTATAAGCAACTAGATGCCCTGGGTATTCCTTATGTAGTCGGAAACTCAAGGCTTGCTGCAGTTTATCCTGAGGATATTGCTTACAATGTAGTTGTTACAAAGGATGTCTTAATTCATAATTTGGATCATTCAAACTCCTTACTTTTACAACATAGCAAGGATACCCATAAGAAACTAATTTCTGTTCGCCAAGGCTACACCAAATGCTCTACCGTAGTGATGAATGATGATACCATGATCACCAGCGATCAAGGTATTTATAAAGCAACGAAAGACTTTACGAACATACTTTTGATTCAACCGGGACATGTATCCCTAGAAGGATATGATTGTGGTTTCATAGGGGGATGCAGTGGAGTAATCGATGACACTATTGTATTTCATGGTGATTTAAGTAAGCATCCTGACTTCTTAAAGATTGCATCTTTTGTCGAAGCGGCACATAAAAAATTGCTGTATTTCAAAGAATTTCCCTTAACTGATATTGGTTCTATTCTAGTGTTCAGATGCGAGGAAAGTAAACCAAAAGAGATTTCAACCTATCAAAAGCATGTAAATATACCGATATTTATATCCCATGAAGGTTGCCCGAACGATTGCGTGTTCTGTAATCAAAGAAAAATTACCGCAAAGGCCAGTGCAATGACTCTTCCTGAGATTTCGGAACAGATACAGACCTACTGCTCTACTCTGGATGATAAGACATACATTGAACTTGCTTTTTTTGGAGGAAGTTTTACCGGTATCGATACTACTCTACAGGAGAGTTATCTAAAGTTAGCCGCTGAGTATAAAAAGGCAGGAAAAATTCATGCCATACGCCTGTCAACCAGGCCGGATTACATTTCCCGAGATATTCTTGATAGACTAAAATATTATATGGTCGATACCATTGAATTAGGTGTTCAGTCCTTAGATACCGAGGTTCTTAAGGCATCCAATCGAGGACATCAGATTTCTGATGTTTATCAGGCAGCCGCATTAATCAAGTCCTATGGTTTTCATCTTGGGATACAATTAATGGTAGGCTTACCGGAAGACACAAAAGAAAGAGCTGTACTTTCTTCAAAGCTTACCGCGTTACTAAAGCCGGAATTTGTTCGCATCTATCCCACCCTTGTAATTAAGGAAACCGAGTTGTTGAATCTCTATCAGCAAGGCAGGTATCATCCTTTGTCATTAGAAGAGGCAGTGGACTGGACGAAAGAAATGTATCGGGTATTTTTGCACAATCAGATTCCTGTCATTCGAATGGGTCTGCAACCAACAGAGCTTATCGCAGAGGGCAAAGAAGTTCTATATGGTCCCTTTCATCCTGCCTTTCGACAGCTCGTAGAAAGTGCGTATTTTTTAGATCTTATGCATCTAAAGCTTACTGCACTGAGTCCGACAATAGATCAAAATTCTACGATTAATATACGTTGCAATCCAAAGGATTTATCCCAGGTAATAGGCCATAAGCGAAAGAATATGGTATTCCTTGAAAAAACCTACCCCTACATTCAAATTGTACCTGATAAACTGGTGAAACCGATGAGAATCGAATGTATATTATAAGAAATATCAGAATAAAACGATGAGGTACTACCATTTCATTTATGATAAATGGTAGCACCTCATTATGATATTACTATCTTGATTCTACTATTTTACTAGTCTTTTTATATGTTCTATGTCAACCAAATTCTATTGTCAGTTTTTTTCATTACTCACAAGATCAACTCTATTTGAATAATGCAATAAATCGATCCCAAATTGTTTCGTCGTTCTTTGATTCATCCAATGTATCTGTTGCTTTTTTATCTTTTGGCAATTCAATCCCTTCGCATTTAAGAACAAACTGAACCAGTTCGGTATTTTCATTCTTAGCAGATACAAAAGAAACAGGAACAAAATCTGAGCCATCATATTCGCTCATCATCTTGTCGATTTCCTCTTGCATCCGATCGGGCATTTTTGAAACCTCATCATTTAATTTTGTCGTTCCATCCGATAGTCCATCTAGACCATTATTCATTTCACCAACTCCATTCCCAAACTCTGAAAGTCCTGAATGAAATTGATTATAACCGTCAGCGAGATTTCCTACTCCATTGATATATTCGTTTAACCCTTTATCAAATAACATATAGTTACTTGATAAATCAGATAAGCCGGTTGATAATGTACCAAGTTTCTCTATAATATCCATACCCTGTAATGAACTTCCTATTTGGCTTGATATGTTATCCAATGTTCCTGATATAGTATCAATGTTAGCGGTTAAGGTATCAATGGTAGGTGCAACTGCATCAAATGCCTGTTTCACCTGTTGATAGGTTCCCTTCACAGTCTGCCCTGCCGCGTAGGATGTATAAAGTTGATCCAGTAATTTGCGCTGTTCCTCGTTTGCTTTTGGAAATTGTACATCGATCTGTTCCTTAGTGATAACAGTGTCCGGAATTGCTTGTATGGATGTATCAAGTGCTTTTGCAGCGTTTGAAAAACCATTCTTCAACTCTTGTAATCCACTTGATATTCCTTTAAGACCATCGGCCAATTGTGTCAGACCTTGGGGAAGCTTTGTTAAATCAGTAAGCTAGCTATTGTTGACAAAGCATTTTTTATTTGTCCAGAGGCTGCGGTAATAGCTCCGGAATTCTTTTTTAACTCTGATAAACCAGTCTTAAATTCAGAGGAACCATTCATCAAATCATTAGCTCCATTTTTTAGTTTTTGAGTACCATCGGCTAATTTTCCTACACCTTCGTTCAGTTTAGCGATAGCATCCGGCAGTTGATTAAAATCCTCTATCATATCTTCGGTATCTTGCAAATCCACATTCATGGAAAAAGGCATGGCGGATATCTGAATACCACTCATGGTAAAGTTGTTCACATCGGTCGTAACCTGAAAATCAGCACCACGATCAGGCATAACTGTGAAAGTCAGCATTTTATTATTCCCTGCCTCGGCAACTGTGGCATCTGGTGCTTCAATATTTTTGCACTGATCAGCATTTAGATTTAGAGATACTTGAAGCATATAGTTTTCAAAGAATGTAGCGTTTGCATTTTCATTTTTATCAATATTGATATGAATATCAAGTTTTCCTGTCTTACCGGCAATTTCCTGTGGAGACAATTCTACGCCGTCTAAATTGTAGGAAAAATCAAATATCCAAGGTAAATCAGTGGTTTCCATATTACCTTGGTAATAGTAATTCTCCTGATCAGCTTGTAAAGTAACAGTGTCACCATCCACTACGATTGGCTTACTTTCAGTCAAATTTAATACTGATTTATATTTTCCATAATCCGTAATACTTCCACCTTTATTAATCTCGAAATGATTGACAACATATACAGCATTAATTGACCCCTTTGCTGTCAAGGTTGCATACACCACCTCATTTTTACTCTTAATATCTGCTGCTCCAACCTGTGTTGTCGAGCCATTATCAGCCGAATTTCCATCTGCTTTACTAATTGGACTAACTATAGTCAGTGTCATTATTGTAATTAAGCAAATCGCTAGAATTGTCTTTACCGCTTTCAATCTCATCTTTTTCTCCTTTAACTATTTTCATTTCATAAAATCATTTATAAAGATACCATATTCTTTCGTCCAAGGTGATCAGACGGAATCCGTTCCCATCTCTGAAGTTATCTGGGTACTCGTTCTACTTTTCTTAAAGTTAGATTTTAATGTGGTTTTACCAACTACATTATCAAAAATCATAAGCATTGCAGGAAGAAAACACAGAACCATCAGAAATGAAAATATGGTTCCTCTACCAAGTAACAAACCAATGTCTGATGCACCGGCATTCGTTGAGGTAGCAAACAAAGTGAAGCCAGATATTGATAAGGTAGCAGCTGAAACTAAGATAGATTTAAAGGTTTCACCCAATGAAGCATGAATTGCTTTCCATTTCGACATTACTTTTCTGTTTTTCATATAATGATCTGTAAGCAATATAGCATAATCCACTGTCGCACCAAGTTGTACTGTACTTAATACAAGATAACCGATAAAGTTGATATCGGTTCCCGCGAAGTAAGGGATCGATAGATTGAACCAAATACCGGCTTCAATCGTTATGAGCAAGATAAAAGGCAGAGACAGTGATTTTAATGAAAACAAAAGAACTAAAAATATTGAGATGATGGCAATCAGATTAACAAGAGTATTATCCTTCTCCACAATATTTTTCATATCATACAAATTCGTACTCTGGCCAAGAGAATAAGCACTATCCCCATAATAGGATTTTGCTATTGTCCGAATCTTTTCCACTGTATCAAAAGCTACCTCACCTTCTTCTGCAGTATCGGTATATATAATTATTCTTGCATAATTTTCAGAATAGAATTTACCAGCAATATCATTCCCTAGATATTCCGGGGGTATGGCGGTTCCTACGGTGCTGGCATAGGACATAACGCTGTTGACATGCTCAAGCAGATCGATCTTGTCGCTTAATTCCTGCTCCTTAGCGATATCACCTTTGGGTACGAGTAACACCATAATTGTAGAATTACCGAATTCCTCTTCAATCGTAAGTCGATCCTGACCACTTCTGCTGTTCATACCCAAACTTCCATTACCATAGATAAAACCGGTGCGACCTTGCCCCAGAAAACCAGGGATAATTAATATCACGACAAGGATAAGAATTGGTACTGAAAGCTTCGTTAAGACTTTACCAATATGACGGAATTCGGGCATGATAAGACGGTGCTGTGACTTATCCAGTAGTTTATAGGTACAAAGTGTAAGTGCAGGCAGGAAAATCATTGATGAAATAAAGCTAAGTACAATTCCCTTCGCCAAATTAAGACCCAAGTCAGCTCCTATTCCAAACTTCATAAACATCAATGCCAAGAATCCAAATAAAGTTGTCAGCGCACTTGCGGCCACTGTAACAGCGGAAGATTTAATAGCATGCTTCATTGCCACATTTACGTCATCATATTTCTTCCGATAATCGCTAAAGCTATGTAACAAGAAAATTGCATAATCCAGAGAAACCGCTAGTTGTAGGATCGGGCTAATGGAACTTGTCATAAAGGATATCTTTCCAAAGATGATATTGGACCCCATATTGATTAAAATTGAAATACCAATGGAAGCCATAAATAGCAGTGGTTCTACCCATGAGGTTGTTGAAATAATTAATAGAAATATAATTGCCGGTACAAGAATTAACATCGCTCCTGCAACTTCGGTTACAGTGCTTTCCTGCATTGTAGCAAGATCGGGAGCTTCTCCTGCAAGATAGTTTTCTTCGCCGATAAATTCACGGATAGCAGCACAGGTTTCTTTTTCAACTCCCTTTGCTACAGTAACAGAATACAGAGCATTACCGTTTTTATAAAATCCTTCCACAGTGTCGGGATCGCTCATTTCCAGTGGTTGTTTTAGATCAACCATATCATCAAGCCATAATACTTGTGTTACTCCGTCAATCCCTTGAAGATCTCTTTTATAATCGAGCGCTTCAATGATAGAAACATTTTTAATCATAACGCTTGCATTCGGCATAGATTCCGTAAATTCTGCATTCATAATTTGCAATGCTTTGGTTGACTCTGCATCCTTCGGAAGGTAGTCTACCATGTTATAATTTTTCTTAACGAATACTTGAAGCACTGAGCATACAATTCCTATAATCACAAAGGTGATAATGATTGTCTTTTTGTGTTTAATAATTAAATCTGCTATCTTATCCATAATACCTCCAATTCATAAAGCTGTTGCATTTTCCGCCACACCATATTATAATCAACACAGTGTAGTGTTACAACCATCAATGTTGTAAAAAAAGTATAATAACCAACACTTAATGAAAGACTGACGGTTATTTAAAAATATTTTATATATGGAGAATTCATGTTGGATACCGATAAAAAAGACCGACGGGTCAAATATACGATTATGATGTTAAATAATGCCTTGATTGAATTAATGCAGACGGAGCATATATCAAAGATATCCGTCAAATCACTTTGTGAAAAAGCTGATGTCAACCGAAGTACTTTTTATGCTCATTTCACGGATCAGTACGCTCTGCTGGATTACACTTATACAGAAGTGATTAAAAATATTAAAAATCATTTAGACAAGCAAAATTTGAATGAGAAAAAACCCATCACAATAGAAACTCTGAACCAACTTTTGGTGTATGTAAAAGAAAATGCCGATCTTTTTAAGGCACTCTTAAGTGATAATTGTGATCCTGATATTCAAAGAAAAATCATGAACGAATTGATCGTATACCATCCCTACGTTGGTATTGACAAACGAACCAAAGATTATTTGGCTGCCTACGGAATGACTGGTTGTATTAGTATTCTTCAGATATGGCTAAAAGATGGCATGCCTGAATCCACTGATAGAATGTCAGAAATCATAATGCATGCTCTGGATAAAGGAATTACAGGATTTAAAGGTTAATGCGATAGCTCAAGCATCAACATACTACACTTCATAAAATTTATTATATGCATCTATTTCCACCTTGTGTAAATAATTTTACAGAAGCCCATATTATAATATAAAGTACTATTATATGAGGTAGCAATGGAGATTCATATAGTCAAATCCGGAGAGACAATTGAAGAAATTGCAGAAAGATATGGATTAACGATTCTAAAAATTATACAAGATAATGGACTAGAAGATCCTGATAGCTTAGTTCCAGGTCAATCCATTGTCATATCATATCCAGAAAAAATTTATACGGTACAAGACGGTGACACCATACAAGAGATAGCGAATAAGAACGACCTTTCTGTTTTGCAAATATTAAGAAATAATCCGTTCCTATCAGATAGAGAATATATTTTTCCAGGTGAAACATTAGTTTTAAATTATGACAATACAAAGGGTAAAATGACGGTAGGTGGATTTGCCTATCCATATATTGATGATAAAACCTTGGCAAAAACATTACCGTATCTGACCTATTTAACTATATTTAATTACACCATATCAAGTGATGGCGAAGTTATCTCCTATTATGATGATTCAAAACTAATTCAAACATGTAAAAGCTATGGCGTTGCCCCCTTAATGCTTTTAACAACACTGACTACTCGAGGTTTGCCTAATATTGAAGCTGCATACGATATCTTGTCCCATGAAGATGCTATAGATGAATATGTTACAATCATTCTTAATTTAGTAGTATCAAAAGGTTATTATGGAATAAATGTATCATTCCAATATTTAAATACATCAAATGAAAATCTTTATATCACTTTACTTAATAAAATCTCTGCAAAATCGAATGATTTAGGATATCCTTTATATGTTACCATTAATCCTAATAAAACCATTATCGGAAATAAAATTGTATTTGAACCGGTTGATTATTCAGATTTTAATAATTTCGCAGAAACGATATCTTTTCTTACTTATCAATTTGGATATAACTTCGGACCTCCTGCACCGGTAGGCTCCATTCAAGATATTCAAATGCTACTCGATCATGTATTGGATTTTATATCCCCAGAAAAAATCAATGTTGGTTTTCCGACATTTGGGTATGATTGGGAGCTCCCATATATTGCGGGATTTTCAAGAGCTTCATCATTAAGTTTCGATTCTATTCATTACTTAGCCCGTAGCTTAGGCGAAATTATAGAGTTTGACGAAGCATCAAAGACACCTTTTATAAGATATACAGAAGCAACTTCGGAGCGGCACCATATTATTTGGTTTATCGATGCCAGAAGCATTAATTTCTTACTTGATTTAATTATTGAAGACGGTCTCCGTGGTACAGGAATATGGAATATTATGAAATACTACCAGCAAATATGGACCATTATTAATACACAGTATGAAATAGAAAAGATTATCTTCTAATAGCTATGAATAACATAGCATCTTAGCATTACTTTCCTAGTAGGAGTTTCTTAGTCAGCCTTACACTTAATAAGTAATAGAATATATCTAGGTAAATAGTAACTCATCAAAAAATAGCGGATTTATGATCCTCTATTTCTTTATTTATGAATATGACGAGTTCGAATTGAAAACGCCTTAATGCCATTAAAGGATGAAATCAAATCCATGAAATTGCATTATCTGTTAAATGAATCGTATTATTTTACTCTATACCGGATGAATACGATAGGAAAGACATATTTTTACCTAAATATTCTAATTATAGCGTATTTAGACAAATCAATGATTGATGGTATCGGTCTTTCTATTGTATAATCTATTTATCATTTGTATATTTATATTAATTATGGCATTGGAGGTTTATTTATGAAAAATCCTTTTATAAACAGATTATTGCCCGCTTTTAAAAATGGTGGCTTTTATATGGAGGATTATTGGATATGGTGTGGTTCCGTCGTAAAAGGTGAAGACAACCGTTATCATATGTTTGCTTCACGCTGGCCAAAAGAAATGGGATTTGGTGCAAACTGGTTATTCAACTGTGAAATTGTAAGAGCGTCCAGTGATGCACCTCAAGGTCCATATCAATTTGAAGAGGTTGTATTGTCCAGAAGGGGCAGAGAGTATTTTGATGGATTGAATGTACATAATCCTTCCATTAAGAAATGGAACGGTAAATACTATCTCTACTATATGGGAACCACATATGGTGGACCCATTCCTAAAAACGAGCATGAAGTAACCGGTGAGCGTTTTAATGAAGTGTGGAATAATAAACGTATTGGATTGGCAGTCTCAGATTCAGTATTTGGACCTTGGAAAAGATTCGATCATCCTATCCTGGAACCAAGAAATTATTCCTATTGGGATTGTACGGCCACTACAAATCCTTCTGCTGCTATCCTTGAGGACGGTACTACCTATATGCTATATAAATCGAGAGAGTATGCTTCCTCAACGCTGCAAATCGGTGTAGCAATTGCGGACAAACCGGATGGTGAATATCGCCGGTTATCCAGCGAACCAATCTTTCATTTTGATAACCCAGATATTCATTTGGAAGATCCTTTTCTATGGTACGATGACGGCCTGTTTCATCTGATTATCAAAGATGATTACAAAAACAACTGCGGAGGAATATCCGGAAAATGGGGTTCTGGCATCTATGCAGCAAGTAAAGACTGTGTCCACTGGGAATTCGCAGAGAACCCGATTGTTTATAGCAGGGATGTCCTATGGGATGACATGGGCAAAACAACGCAATGCAATCTTGAACGCCCGAATTTACTATTTGAAGATGGAAAACCGACTCATCTATTCCTAGCGACCGGGAACGGCAATGCTCCTTATCAATTTTCTCATACCTGGAATATGGTTATTCCGATCAAGAACGATTAAAAATTATACTAATAATAATAAATAATGCATAGAATACTGGATATTAGTTAACTACCAGAATTTTATGCATTATTTCATATGAAATAAATAGTACAATTAGGTATCATATCCTAAGTTATGAGTCGTGGTTCCACCCATGAATAGACGCTATTCTCATGATTGTCATTATAATCTTCATCATTTACCTATGGGAATAAATATATAGCTTTGATTTGTTTCGGGACAGATAAAATCGTGAACAGCACCGGCAAGGGAAATGTCTTTTTCCCTTAGATATTGAATAGCCTCTGAAAATGTGGAATCACCTTCATTTTTGATATACATATATTCATATGCCGGTATCGTCCATTTCACCCAACCTTCTGGAGCTATGGCATCCTCCCTAACTTCTACTCATGCAAGATAAAGACCTTTCGAAAAATTATCCTCCCACGGTTGAAAAGAATGGGATAAATCTGACATTGTCCCCCAGATCCCTACTAGATTACCTTTCTCATCCTTCTTAGCTAATTCAGCCACTTCGTT
>JAQZBN010000010.1 GCA_029238935.1 Herbinix sp. | reverse complement strand
CAGGGACCTCCAAGCCCAGGGATGGAAGTAATCATGAAGTTCAAAGTTGGCGAAAAATTAACCAGACCAGATACCAGTGTTATTCCGAAAGAATTGATGCCACTTCATAAGATGGAACCAACCTTAGCGATTAAAGAGAGAACAATGCAATTGGATGAAACTGTAGATCATTATGGTAGAGTGGTTCATCTGCTCAATCATAAAATGTGGAGTGATCCTGCAACCGAAAAGCCGAAACTTGATACCATTGAAATATGGCACATCGTAAATAATTTTGCATTTGCGCATCCGATACACCTTCATTTGGTGCACTTTGAGATACTCGGTAGAAAAACCTTTACGGAAAAAGACTTTGATGAGGAAGGAAACTATAAATTTGATATAAAGAATTTAACACCGCCACTTGATTATGAAAAAGGACCAAAAGATGTAGTTCGGACGGAACCGGGTGAGGTTACAACTATTATAATGCATTTTAAGGAACATTGCGGTGACTATGTATGGCATTGCCATATCTTAGAACATGAGGATAATGATATGATGAGACCTCTTATTGTAGAGAAGTAGATAAGAGTTCGTTACAATAAGTATGAAATAAGGTATCAAATTTATCGTTTGGTACCTTATTTCTTTATACCCAAACGAGAACTAAGTCAACAACTAAGTGACTTCTTTCCTGATCGTATGGAAACAAAGTAATCTGGATCGAATTTGCTTGTTCGCTGACGCACCCTAATTATAGCAAGCCTTGTTACCTACTTATATATCGACGTAAAAGTTACGACTTTTCGTTATTAAGAACATCCTTGCGTTCCTGTAACATATATTTTATGATTAATCATGGATATTTGTTAAGGTTTTTCTAGCAAATTGAAATCATACAGTGAAAATGTACAGGAGATGAGTAATGAGAAAGTTGGTAATCGGTATTTTGGCCCACGTAGATGCGGGGAAAACGACACTGGCGGAAAGCATATTATATCAAACCGGTAGTATCAGAAAGTTAGGCAGAGTGGATCATAAAGATGCGTTCCTTGATACGTATGAGCAGGAGCGCGCAAGGGGTATTACCATTTTTTCAAAACAGGCAGTATTTACGATAAAGGATATAGAAGTAACATTATTAGATACTCCAGGTCATGTGGATTTTTCTGCGGAAATGGAACGGACTTTGCAGGTTTTGGATTACGCAATCTTGGTAATCAGTGGCAGTGATGGCGTACAAGGGCATACGGAAACTTTATGGAGACTGCTTGCACGATATCGGATTCCTATCTTTCTTTTTGTCAATAAGATGGACTTGGTTGGAACAGAAAAAACATCGCTAATGGAAGAGTTAAAAAAGCGGTTGAGTGATGGCTGCGTTGATTTTAGTGTAGATCAGGATCAACAAGCATTTATGGAGAATCTGGCAATGTGCGATGAAACATTGTTGGATCAATACATGGAAAATGGAATAATAACAAAGGAAGAGACAGCAGCGGTAATCGCTAACAGGAGGATATTTCCTTGCTTTTTTGGATCTGCATTGAAACTATATGGCATAGTGGAATTTCTAATGGGACTGGAGCAGTTTACTAAGAGTCCTTCTTTTCCTGAACAATTTGGTGCAAAGATTTATAAGATTGCTAGAGATGATCAGGGTAATCGTTTAACTTATATGAAGATTACCGGTGGCAGTTTAAAGGTTAAAATGTTACTCACAAATCGAAAGGAAAAAGGGACAAACCTAACAGCTCAACAGATGAATAAGGATCTAAAGATAGAGACTAATATTTCGCAGTTGCAGAACAGTGATCTGCAAGCAGATACTTGGTCAGATTCTTGGGAAGAAAAAGTGGATCAGATCAGAATTTACTCTGGAGTAAAGTATGAGACTGTAGATGAGGTAGGAGCAGGTACAATATGCGCAGTAACAGGACTGAGCAAAACTTATGCGGGGGAAGGTCTTGGGATAGAATCGATATCAGATATGCCACTGCTAGAACCAGTTCTAGGTTTTCAAATCATATTACCACCGGGATGTGATGCTCATGTTATACTATTAAAATTACGCCAATTGGAAGAAGAAGATCCTCAATTGCACATTGTATGGTCGGAACAGTTAAAAGAGATTCATGTTCAATTGATGGGTGAAGTTCAGGTAGAAATCTTGAAGAGTCTTATCCTGGAACGGTTTGGTGTTAACGTAGAATTTGGTACAGGAAATATCGTATACAAAGAAACCATTGCAGAACCAGTGGTGGGAATGGGCCATTTTGAACCCTTACGACATTATGCGGAAGTACATCTTCTATTGGAGCCCGGTGAGGCAGGCAGTGGACTTACCTTTACATCAACCTGTAGTGAAGATGAATTGGATCGTAACTGGCAACGACTGATTATCACACATTTAGAGGAAAAGGAACATGCGGGAGTCCTAACGGGATCCCCCATTACAGATATGAGAATAACTCTGATTGCAGGTCGAGCACATCAGAAACATACAGAAGGCGGAGACTTCAGACAGGCAACCTACCGAGCAGTACGGCAGGGCCTAAAAAGAGGAAAGAGCATTCTTTTAGAACCATACTATAACTTTACATTAGAGGTTCCCTCAGAGACCGTGGGAAGAGCTATGTCGGATATCGGACGGATGAGCGGGAATTTCAATCCGCCTGAAATTGATGGTGAGATGTCTATCCTAAAAGGTAACGCACCGGTATCAACAATGCGAGGGTATCAGACGGAAGTAAACTCGTATACCCGAGGTAAAGGAAGATTACTATGTTCCTTAAAAGGATATGAACCTTGCCATAATGCGGAGGAGATCATAGAAGCAATTAATTACGACAGTGAGCGGGATTTAGATAATCCGTCAAGTTCTGTTTTCTGCTCTCATGGTGCAGGATTTGTCGTTGAATGGGATAAAGTCCATAAGTTTATGCATGTGGATAGTACATCAAAATGGAACGAGCCTATTTTTAGAGACGAACAAAAAGATGTTACAAAAGATGAAAAGGATGTAATGAAGGAAATAAAGGAACGAACCATAGGAAAGTCCTATCCATCCTATGCAGGTTCTTTGCAGGAAGATAAAGAACTGGAGGCAATCTTTACTCGTACCTTCGGTCCTGTCAAGCAAAAAATAGGTACCTATCAGAGTGGTAGTTTGGGTTATGAAAAAAAGACTTCCAACATCGAAAAAATCCAGGTAAAACAGCAAACAGAGACAGCTCTAAGGGAACAAATCAAGGAATACCTTCTAGTAGACGGCTATAATATTATATTTGCCTGGGAGGAATTAAGAGAACTGGCAAAAGATAATTTGGATGCTGCAAGAAATAAATTAGTGGATATCTTATGCAATTACCAAGGATTTAGAAATTGTATTCTAATACTGGTATTTGACGCCTATAAGGTAAAAGGTGGAGTGGGTTCGGTACAGGATGATCATGGAATTCATGTCGTATATACAAAAGAGGCTGAAACAGCAGATATGTATATTGAGAAAGTTACACATGATATCGCGCGGAAACACCGAGTCACGGTAGCAACATCGGACAATATTGAGCAGTTAATTATCATGGGGCAAGGGGCTACCAGACTTTCAGCCAATGAACTGAAAGAGGAGATAAACAGTGCTAATGAGCAGATCCGAAGAGATCATCTAGACAAGCTCCCACGGGGACGGAATTATCTTGGTGATCATTTCAGCGGCGGATTACTGGAAGACTATGTTGATGAAGATGGGGATAGACTAGAATTTCCTAAATAGATTATATCCTCATGGGAATACAATAAGAATAGAGGTATTGTGTTTCATTGATAAAATCCCAAAGATCCAGTTATGGTCTTTGGGATTTATATTATTAAATAAGTAATAAAATCAAAATCACATGTCATAAAATCACATGTCATAAAAATCATGTGTCATAAAATCATATGTCATCTAAAATCTACGATGTCTTAAAGGTTATATCTTTCTAATCCTTTCAATCATTATGTTGTCATTTCGATATGATGTCTAACAAATTATTTCGTCTTTCTAAATTGCACCGGTGTTTTCCCGAAGATCTGTTTAAACATCTTAGAAAAATTAGCAGAATAATGATACCCCACTTTATGAGCAATATCCTCTATACTAAAATCGGTGGTAACTAAAAGATTAGCTGCAGCGTTCATACGGATTTGATTCGTATATTTCCCTATGGAGATATGATAAAGCTTTGAAAAACCAGCTTTCAGCTTTTGCTCATTTAAATAAACCATTTTGCTAAGAGTTTCAATATGGGGAGGGTTGACGTATTCTTTTGTTAAAATTTCATGGGCTTTTTGAACCGCATTCAAATCAGAAGAGGTTAGATTTAGTAATCTATTCCCAATGGTAATGCTTCCGGAATTAATCTGATGGGAAAATGCATGAACCGGAGATTTATTGATCTCATTCATAATAATCGCGATACATTCTAAGATTTTACTTTCAAGATAAAGACTATTTAATTGGTTTTTATCAGCTAAGCTCTGCAACTGACCGAAGATATCAACCATTTCCAGTGGGAGATAAGTAAAGGTGTAGTTTTTCGCTATGGAAGCGAAATCCATGATATTTGGAAAGTTGGGCTTTATAAATTCATTAAAATAATCTTCATAGATCGTTATCTCAGTTCCATGATAGTGCTGACCTTTTTTCCATTGTTGTTCACCCTTCAGGTTTTTTTCGATTACAAAGAAAGTAGATGGTGTAAAGGAGGATATCGGACTATTCTCGATTTTATATTCTGTAGCACCTTGATATACAATCCCAAACCGCATTAAGAGTTCAGGATTATCAAAGGAGATGGAGAAATCCTCTGGAATGGTATAGTCTGCAATCCCTAAATGATAATAAGGTTCCCGGGAGTAACTCATAAGGTACCCAAGTTCTGGTTTGTTCTTATTTGTATAGAATGCACCACCGCTGTCCACATATTTACGAAATCCTAATTTATTTAAAACGATTGATCTGAATTCTTCACTTGTTTTTACTATCATAAAAATCCTCCTTACCTAATTCCATTATAAGAAAAATTTTAATATCATTCAAGTTAATACTTTGATTGGATGTATAAATAATTAAATTAGGTGCAAGTCTTGAAATGAGAATGATAATCATGTACAATTGCATCTGCCAGAAAATAACTTGGAATTAAATTTTGAAAGGAAGATAATAAATGAAAAACAGAGGAATTTTAAAAGCAATGATAGTTACCTGCATGGCATCTATGCTACTTGTAGGTTGTTCTAGCAAGACATCAGAGCAAGAGGTTAATAAGACGGTTACTGTTACAGATGTTAGAGGAGAAGTTGAGATACCCGAAAAACCAGAAAGAATCGTTGACCTAAGCGGTAATAGTGATATTTTATCTATATTAGGATATCAAGTAATCGGAACTGCTAACAGTGATGCTTATGATTATACAAAATTCCCGTCCTATCTAGAGGAGACATTAAAAGGTGCAACAATATTAGGCTATAGCATGCAGGATACTATGGATGTGGAAGCAATCATGAATTTAAATCCCGATTTGATCGTTATATCAACAGTTCAAGAAAAGATGTATGACCAATTAAGTGAAATTGCTCCTACCGTTATGGTAAAATTGGAAGCACTGGATTGGAAAGAAGATGTGAAAGCATTTGCTAAGGTTTTTAACAAAGAGGAAATCGCAACTACTTGGTTGGATGATTACGCTGCAAAGTCAATTGAGGCAGGTGATAAGATAAAAGAGGCAAAAGGGGTAGATACAACCTATTTATCCTTCTTAGCAAGTGGTGGTCAATTCTATGTATTTGATGGAGCTGGATTTGGTAGCGTTTTATATGAAGATATGGGACTTGCGAAACCAGAAGGTATGCCAGAGCAAAGTGATATTAGCTTACCGGTAGTAACGTATGAGGGGTTAGCTTCCATTCAAGCGGATTACATATTTGTAATCGCAACCGATGAAGACTTAAAAATACTGGAAGAGAATGCAATATGGAATAGTCTACCTGCTGTAAAAGAAGGAAATATCATTAACTTAGCATCTTCCCCTTATTTTGTTCAAGGCTATAGTTCGATAGGAAGACTATTGCTTCTTGATGAAATTCAGGAGATGTTAAATGAAGCAAAATAATAAAAATACAATAACTATTCTTGTTTGTAGTATTTTTATTCTAATGATCGGTGTCTTCCTGGCTATAAGCCTGGGAGTCACCCGGATTGGAATAAAAGAAATATGGAATAGTATTTTTCATTATCAAGAAACTTTGGAACTTATGTTAATCAGAGATGTACGAATTCCCAGAGTTCTATCAGTATTAATCACTGGAGGTATCTTGGGAGTTACCGGTGCAATGATCCAGGGAGTCACACGAAATCCAATCGCAGAGCCGTCCCTACTAGGAGTGAGTCAAGGAGCTACGCTGGTGATTGCGATATGTTACGCTGCAGGAATAGCGATCAATACCACAAATACTTATATCGCATCCTTTCTAGGTTCAGTCTTTAGTGGTATCATAGTGATCGGTTTTACCTCAAGAAAATCAAATCATAGATCAATTACAAAAATACTTTTGGCAGGAACTGCTCTAAGTACTTTCTTTATTTCCTTGACAACGATTATCGGCCTTCTATCAAACCAATCCCAGTTTATCGCATTTTGGGTTTCGGGAGGGTTTAAAAATACGTCATGGTCGGATTTTCGATTAGTTGCAATTATTGGACTCTTAGGGCTTATCATAGCAATTCTTCTATCAAAGAAGATAAATATTTTAAGCTTGGGAGATGATATTGCAATCAGTCTGGGGGAAAAGCCTGAAAACATAAGATTATTTACTTTTCTAATTATGATACCAATGTGTGCAGCTGCAGTAGCGGTTGGTAAAAATATAGGATTTGTTGGACTTATCGTTCCTCATATCGTTAGAAAAATGCTCGGAGAGGATTATAGAAAAAACATACCCTTTTCCTTTTTATTAGGAGCGGTTCTCTTAACCTACTCTGACATTGCTGCAAGATTAGTCTATGATCCCTATGAAACTCCTATTGGTATATTTACAGCCCTAATCGGAGTCCCATTTTTTATCATGGTTGCAAGAAAGGAGAGAGGTTGATATGAAAAGCAAAAGCTATAAAGGTACAAACATAGTATTTATAATATTATTTGTTGCAGCTCTCATCCTGTACCTTTGCTGGGGCACGTATCGAATTTCCCCAATCGATAGTTTAAAAACATTATTTGGACTAGGAACCAGACTACAGAACACAGCAATATTATCAATTAGACTCCCTAGAATGTTAGTTGGAATTTCAGTGGGTATCGCTTTATCAACGGCAGGAGCATTATTACAGACCATTACTAAAAATGAGCTGGCAGACTCCAGCATCATTGGGATCAACGCAGGAGCGGCAGTGGCAGCGGTTTTATTTGTATCAATGAAAACAGTAGATTATTACAGTGCCCTTGGTCCTCTTTCGATTTATACTTTACCGTTTATGGCTATCACTGGTGCAGGATTTTCCGCTGTTGTAATTTATTTTTTATCCAGTAGAAACGGAGTAAGACCAAAGAGATTACTTCTGATTGGACTTGGATTGAATGCAGGTTTAAATGCATTTATTACTTTTTTTACCTTTCGTGGAGGAGTAGGCGACTATAATAGAGTTTTGGTATGGACTTCAGGAAGTCTATGGGGTGCCGGATGGAATTATGCTATTATCATTATTCCGTTGGTAATTAGTATGTTTTTCATTGTTTTGCTTCACCATAAAAAGTTGGATGTACTAAACTTATCAGAGGAACATGCGGTTTCTCTTGGACTAAATTTAAACAGGGAAAGAAAGAAATTATTATTTTTTGCTGTTATATTGGCTGGCGGAGCTACTGCTTTTGCAGGAAATGTAGGCTTTCTTGGACTGATCTCTCCGCACATAGCGAAGAAGCTGGTAGGACCTTATCATAAACATTTTCTATTAATATCTGCTATTGTAAGTTCTATCATTATTTTATTGGCAGATGCGGTTTCAAGAAACTTATTTTCTCCGATTGAAATCCCTGTAGGTATTACAATATCTATATTTGGAGTACCATATTTTATTTACTTAATAATGAAGGAGTAAATCGATGGATGCTATTAGTGTAAAAAATTTATCCGTAGCTTATGAAGACAATCTTATAATAGAAAATATGAATCTCTCCATTCCAAAAGGGGAAATCAACATTATAATCGGAGCGAATGGTTGCGGAAAATCAACGTTATTAAAAACAATCGCAAGGGTGATTAAGCCAAAGAACGGAGATATTTTTGTAAATGATAAGAATATGAAGCTGCTAAAGGAAAAACAAATAGCAACAAAAGTTGCATTTTTACCCCAGGGACCGGTCTGTCCTAATGGGATTACAGTAAAGGAATTAGTGGCTTTTGGAAGGTTTCCTCACCAAAAACTGATCGGCGGTCTGACGAATTATGATAAAAATGTAATCGATTGGGCAATTGAAGAAACCGGTCTTACGAAGTTTGCAGATCGAGGAGTAGAAAACTTATCTGGTGGGCAAAGGCAAAGAGCATGGATTGCCATGACACTGGCACAAGAGACGGAGATTATTATGTTGGATGAACCGACAACTTATCTGGATATGTCGTATCAACTGGAGATTTTACAAGTATTGGAGAAGCTTAACAAAGAAAA
This sequence comes from Herbinix sp., assembly GCA_029238935.1. Taxonomy (GTDB): domain Bacteria; phylum Bacillota; class Clostridia; order Lachnospirales; family Lachnospiraceae; genus Mobilitalea. Next base: position 151,086 of record JAQZBN010000010.1, on the reverse strand, counting down.
AAGGATTACGTTAATCATGGTATTGCATGAGTTAAATAATGCATGTCGGTTTGCCAGTAATATCATCGGTTTAAAAACAGGTAAAGTGATATGCCAAGGATCTCCGATGGAAGCCATAACAAAAGAAAATCTGAAAGAAATATATGGAATCGAAGGAAAACTGCAACTAAGTGAAGATAAAAAATATCCAATCTGTATCAATTATGACCTGATCAGGGGATAGAGCGTCTTTATTGCTATGGTAGGTATATTAAATTGTCAATTATAATCATTAGCTTCAGCCAGTGTTATACTACGGCTTGGAGCTTTTTTGTCGTAAATATCTCTGAGAAAATCACTGAAAGGATTAGTGAAAACAATAGTAAATACTTTAGCTAAAACATACTGACAAATTACCAATATGATGAACGGATGAAAAAATAGGGTAATGATCATAATAATAGGAAGATAATGTAAGCTAAAATAAATGGAACCGTAATGATACTTTCTCCGTCTATTGTATGTAAGATAAATGAATGAAAAAGGAGAAGAGAAAAGATGAAAAGATTTTTATTAATTATGATGTCAATTGTAACAGTTTTTAGCTTTGTGGCTTGTAGAGCCTCTGATTCAAATCAATCGGGAGGTAAAGGTTCAGGGAAGCTAGACGGAAGTCTGGAAGAAATTATGGATAAGATTTACGAGACTGCTGATGTTGATGATAATTTCAAGGAATATGTAAAATCAGGGTTACAAAAAGAAGAAGTAACGACCGAAAGAGCAGAATATTTCCTTGGTAAAGCAGATATTGAGTTTGATTCAGCATTAGCCAGTGAACCTATGATACAACCAGGAGCATACTCTATGGTACTTGTTCGGGTTAAGGAAGGTGCTGATGTAGAAAAAATTAAGACTGAGATAAAAGAGAACGTTAACCCGATGAAATGGATTTGCGTTGGTGTAAAAGAAGAGAACATCATAGTTGACAGTATCGGAGATGTTGTGTTTTTAGTTATGAGCGATGAGCAGGCGAAACCTCTGCATGATGCATTTTTAGCATTGGAGAAATAATCATGTTATTCTCAAGTATCAGCTTTTTATATTACTTTTTACCCACTGTTTTGGGACTATATTATATAGTCCCAAAACAATTTAAAAACTTTGTTCTTCTTTTCTTCAGTATGCTTTTCTATTTTTACGGAGAGCCGGTTTATTCTTTACTGATGATCGTATCTATTGTATCAGGTTATCTTCATGGATTATGGATTGATAAAGTAAGATCCGGAAAGTATGCTATGATACCCATGATATCCTCGGTAATCGTAAGTATTGGCTTATTAGCTTACTTTAAATATTTCGATTTCTTCATTGATAATATAAATTCTATATTTTCAGCGTCAATATCCCCTCTAAAATTAGCATTACCGATTGGTATTAGTTTTTACACATTTCAGATTTTATCCTATACGATTGATGTGTATCGCGGTGAGACTAAGGTTCAAAAAAATATTTTAAATTTTGCGACCTATGTAGCTCTCTTTCCCCAATTGATTGCTGGCCCTATTGTTCGGTATACAACGGTAGCAGAGGAGTTATCAACTAGGACCCATTCCTTTGAAAATTTCTCCTATGGAATAACCCGTTTTATGATCGGAATATCCAAGAAGGTTCTGTTGGCGAACACTTTGGGGGAAATTAGTGCTATTTTTCATAATGCAAACGAAAAAACGTTATTGTTTTATTGGATACTGGCACTTGCCTTTACTTTACAAATATACTTTGATTTTTCAGGCTACAGCGATATGGCGATCGGCCTTGGTCGTATGTTTGGTTTTCATTTTCTTGAAAATTTTCACTATCCCTATATCGCTAAGAGCATATCAGAATTTTGGAGAAGATGGCACATGTCTCTGGGGACTTGGTTTCGAGATTATGTATACATTCCTATGGGTGGAAATCGTGTACCTAAGTTAAAATGGATACGAAATATCATAGTTGTATGGTTTTTGACAGGTTTCTGGCATGGAGCACAATGGAATTTCATCCTTTGGGGACTATATTTTGCAGTATTTCTAATGCTTGAAAAATATATGCTAAATAGGATTCTGGATCGTCTCCCTTTCATAGTACGACACATTTATGTACTATTTTTTATAGTCCTAAGCTTTGTTATATTTAACGCAAACGGTATCGGCGAGGTTATGAATAATCTTAAGGGAATGTTCGGATTTCTACAGATACCCTTATATAATCTTGAAACTCTATACTATTTAAAGAGTTTCAGTTTTGTTTTTATCATTGCGGGTATTGGAGCTACACCTCTTATGGTGGTACTTTATCGTAAGTTGATGAGCAATAAACATAGCAGATATATTATGGATGTAGGGCAACCTATCGTAATTATCATTCTTCTTCTCTTAATTACAGGTTATCTAGTCGATGGATCCTTTAACCCGTTTTTATATTTTAGATTTTAAGGTAGTGAGGTTTCTGTATGAAAAAGGATATAAAAAATATAGTAGTTACAATATGCTTTTTAGCAGCATTATATGGGTTTATGGTAGCAAATATCTTGCTACCGGATAAAACTATTTCATTTAGTGAACGGCGTACTCTATTAAAAATTCCTTCCTATTCATCGAAGGAGTTAATCAAAGGAGAATTATTGGAGGATTATGAGAAGTATTTTTTAGATCAGTTTGTATTAAGAGATGAGCTCAGAGGATTAAAAGCATATGCACGACTCCATATGTTCCATCAGAAGGACAATAATTATGTTTATATCATTGATGGAATCATTAATAAAATGGAATATCCTTTAAAGGAAAAAGCAATTGAAAATGCAGCGAAAAAACTGAATGAAGTATACGAAAAATACCTTCAGGATAAAAATGTTAGTTTTTCAATCATACCGGATAAGAACTTTTATGTAGCTTCGGAGCATGGTTATCTTTCGATGGATTATGATAAGTTGGTTGATATTATGAAAAGAGATGTCAAGAAAATGGCTTATATCGATTTGTTTTATTCCTTAGAGATAGAGGACTATTACAAGACTGATCTTCATTGGAGTCAGGATAAAATTATTGATATAGCGGATATGGTTTTAAAAGAACTGGGTAATGAAGCATATTCGTCGGAAGTTTCATATCATAAGAATTCTCTCTACCCTTTCTACGGTGCTTATTATGGTCAAGCAGCTCTTAAGTTACCGGCAGATTCCTTAGTGTACCTAACCAATGAGATGATAGAGAATGCGATTGTTTATGACCATATTGATCAGACTTATAGTAAGGTTTACTTACCTAATCGATTTGGTACCATCGACTCCTATGATTTGTTTTTGTCAGGAGCAAAGTCTTTGATTACAATTACAAATCCCGCGTCCAATACAAATAAGGAGTTGATTTTATTTCGAGATTCCTTTGGAAGTAGTATCGCGCCGCTGCTTCTGAAAGGTTATGCGAAGATAACCCTTGTTGACCTTCGCTATATGGAGACAGATATATTGGGCGATTATATTGACTTTTCAAAAGAACAGGATGTGTTATTTCTTTACAATACACTAATCTTAAACAATAGTTATATGCTTAAATAATATTTTCTCTCATTTTTCTATAATTCTTAAATCTTAATGTTTATTGATTAATAAAGGCATTATCATCTGCACGTTACTCGATTATTATGATTGCAAGTTATCATGTTCAGTGTTAGAGTATATTAGACAAATTGAAACAAGGTACCCGGGGGAGGAAATATGATCGATTTAATTTATAAACCAACACTGGAAGGGAATAAGGTGATATTACGTCCATTCCATGAGGACGATCTTGATGCGATTGAAGAATGCATCAATGATCCTGAAGTGAGTAAGTTTACTGGAAGCACTGACGGAGAAGTCTACGATAGAGAGGAACTCTATCAATGGTATAGCACTAGAAATAAACAACCGAATCGTATGGATTTAGCCATAATAGATAAAACGAATCATATCCTTGTCGGTGAAGCTGTAATAAATGAATATGATGAAATAAACCATAGTATGAATTTCCGTATTTTAATTGGGCCGAAAGGGCGGGATCAGGGGTTCGGAACAGAGGCAACCAAGATGATCGTTGATTATATTTTTTTAAATACGGATTTAAAACAATTAACACTTAGTGTTTTTGCCTTTAATCCAAGAGCACAAAGAGTCTATGAAAAAATAGGGTTTATTCTCAGCAGTGTGGATAAGAATGAATTAGAGTATGAAGGTGAAATGATTGATTCCTATAATATGGTTTTAACAAGAGAGCGATGGAATACGATAAAAGCAGAAATGTAGAATTAATGATGCACCTATATAAATATGAAAAGCCACCAATCATAAATGATCAGATTAGTGGCTTTTCTTTTGATCCAAATTAACACCTTGAGGATGATTATCATACAATAAATTTAGTAAGTATCATAGTGAATGGGTGAGCAATAGTGAACAAAACATTACATAATCAATTAATGAACGGAGGATATATCCTCTACATTAGACATGGTGAAGCAACCATTGGGAATGATCTGGCTAATCTGAATTTTAACGATTGCTATACCCAAAGGAATCTTTCCGATTTGGGTAGAGAACAAGCAATTTACTATGGAGAAATGATGCGTTATTTGAGAATTCCTATAAATTATCCTGTTTTCGCAAGTCCTTTTTGTAGAACAATTGAAACGGCACAATTGGCTTTTGGTTGGAGAAATGTTTTCATTGATCCTTTTTGGTTTGAGATCTATAAGCTTGGCGAAAATCCATCCATCGAAGAACAGCAAAGCATATTAGATTCTTTACACTCTGAACTAGAAATCATACCATCGAAAGGGAATAAAGTCATTATAGCACATGGCTTTCCGGATGGGATCGGTTTGGGAGAAATAACAAACATGGGAACAGTGATCGTGAAACCTTTGGGTCCGAATATAGGGTATGAAATTATAGCAAAATTAAGCTTAACGGATTTATCGGTATAAGTATGTTAAAATGAAATCTTCTATAAGTATTCGATTACTACCAAAGTATATAGATATCTTACGTATTTAATCACGATTGATCAACTGAGCATTTTCATTGAAGAATGTTTTATACCCTAGTTGAACAAATAAGATTACAGTTAAGGTAACACTGCCAAGGATACCAAGCATAATGGCAATTTGATATTCAATTGCAGTGACTGGGGAGGTACCAGATAGTATTTGTCCTGTCATCATTCCAGGTAAGAAAACGATTCCCATTCCAACCATTGAGTTTATCGTAGGAAGGATTGCCGAATCAAATGCGTTATCTATGATTTCTTTTGCTGCTATCTTGGGTGTTGCTCCAAGCATGAGTGCAGCTTCAACCAGATGACTCTGAGTGCTCATGCCATCGACCAGCCGGGTTATCCCCAAGGAAATTCCGGTCATTGAGTTTCCAATCAACATTCCTGCAATCGGTATAAAGTATCTGGGGTCATACCAAGGCGTGATACGAACTACTACAAATAAAAAGAAACCTAAGCTTGTTAATGTGCCAAACAGCATGGAAACTGCAATAATCTTTTTTAACGGTTTTGATAATTTCTTTTTTGCCCTTTTAATAATGGTATAGATGGAGAAGACCTCCATTGCGATTATAATAATAATAGTAAATATTGGGTTAACCTGATCAAATAGATAAACAAGAATATAGCCTGTTAATATAAGTTGCAATGTCATCCTGACAGTAGCAATAAGGATTTCCTTCTCTCTAGAAATACCTCTTGCTCTTACGATTATTAATAAAATAATTACAAACATATAAGCCGCTGCCATTTGCCAGATAGGAAGATCGATTACACCATTCATATTTGATTATCCTCTCTATTTTTTATTCTTCCTTGTTCAATTTCTACTATTTCATCAGAAAAATGGTTTGCAACGTTTTTCGAATGAGTAACCATGATAAGTGTTTTATTATTCTCTTTTGAATAATTTACAATGGATTCAATAATCAGATGCTCGGTACTTTCATCTAGGGCAGAGGAGGGTTCATCTAACAATAGAACTTCTGGTTCCATAAGAATGACTCTACAAAGAGCAACTCGTTGCTTTTCACCACCGGAAAGCTTTTCAGCAGAATCATCAAGTCCCTTATTCAAATGAACCATTCTTAAAACCTGAGATAATTTTTCATCTGAAACAGAAGGTTTATTAGAAAATTTTAATCCGATAAGTAAATTATCTTTTACACTTCCTTTAAAAATGGCAGGAGTTTGAGGAAGCATAACGACAGCTCGTCTTAATTTAACAGAATCTATCTGAGTTAGATCTTGATTATCATAAAGAATTTCACCACTGTCACAACTGATTAGTTTATTAAGAAGCCTTAATAAAGTGGTTTTACCACTGCCACTTTGACCTACAATACAGGTCACTTTATATTGTTCAATGAAAAGACTCTTAATATCTAAAATATCTTTATACTTAACTTCCTTTAATGAAAACATAGTTTTACTCCTTTATAAACTTTGGATAGGAAATAGAATTTATTTATAAAAAGATCAATGGGTAGAATATGGTATAAGCCATTTAAACATAATTATCATTTGCGATGCGATCAGAAGATATTCTTTCGATTACTGAGTTCTTTGTAAAAAAGTCCAATTATGATTAGAACCAACATTCGGGTTATAGTACCTGATGATCTATGTAGGTATAAGTTCTAAATTTCATTTGATCACTCGCACTTTCTTCACTTTATAAAAATAAAAGTAAATTATTATCATTTTTGGTATCAGTAATAAGAAAATAATACTATATTTTATATTGTGAAGCAATTGATTTTACTAACAGCCTAAAGCAAATCTATCCAATCCTTATCTTATAGTGATATCTTGTCTATGAGAGTAATGATATTCCACATTGCTAGCTTCAATGCCTTTTGATATAATAAACGATGTAAGGTATATAATTGTACAATAACATGGTAGCATAAAAGTGAGCAAAAAACCTAGTGGCATACCTATGGAGGGATAAAAGTGAAAAACCTATTAGAGATTGCAATTAAGATAGCAGTGGATGCCCATAGCGGTCAATATGATAAAGCTGGACAACCTTATGTGTTACATCCTTTAAAAGTTATGTTTGCATTACATAACGAAAAAGATAAAATTGTAGGGGTTTTACATGATGTAATAGAAGATACTGATATCACTTATGATTATTTAATTAACCATGGTTTTGATGGAGAAACAGAAATTCTTGAGGCTTTAAAGAGCGTTACGAAACAAGAGGATGAAACCTATGATCAATTCATTGACAGAGTAGTTTTAAATCCGATTGGTATAAGAGTAAAGCTCGCAGATTTACAAGATAATATGGATTTAAGCCGAATAGCAAACCCTACGGAAAGAGACTTTGAACGGATCAAAAGATACGAAAGAACGAAAGCAAGATTATTGCAAGTGTAAATAGATTTGCAAATGTATGACTTGAAATTGATCATGGTTCTTTATGGGAGAGCTTGTCTTTAGATGGAGTTTTCATAGAATGATTGCATTAACATGAATATCTTATCAAACAATACAATTAGAAAAGAGATTTTGTATATGTAAGGTTGACTTCGCGGCTTTACTATAGTATTATGATTACAACTTTATAGAAGAAACCTGTTCTTTGCCACCGGGTAAAGAACGAGATAGGTGTTCTGAAACATTCCGTTAGGTCTTAGAAGGAATGTTCTCGGAACACTTTTTTTATGACGTGTAATCAGATTATTAATAATGAACGACTTAGGAGGAATTCGATGGAAAAATCAATTTTTAAAAGTTATACGAAGTATGTTAGTTTGAATATTCTCGGAATGATCGGGCTATCCTGCTATATTCTCGCAGATACTTATTATATTGCAAAAGCATTAGGAGCGACTGGAATTGCAGCACTTAATTTTTCAATTCCTATTTATAGTCTAATCCATGGTTTGGGCTTGATGATCGGAATTGGTGGAGCTACAAAATACACAATATTAAAATCTCAAATGAAAGATAAGACTGCTAATATAGTCTTTTCTCATAGTATTGGACTGGGAGCTCTGATTGGTGTTATATTAGCAATCATTGGAATCCTTGGTTCAACAAGTTTGGCTTATACATTAGGTGCAGATCCATCGACATTACCTTTGACTAAAACCTATTTGACCACAATACTATGCTTTGCTCCATTTTTTATAATAAATAATATTATGCTAGCTTTTGTCCGAAATGATCATAATCCAAATTTATCAATGCAAGCGATGTTAGCAGGCAGTTTTTCTAATATTGTTTTGGATTATGCTTTTATGTTTCCATTACATATGGGAATGTTTGGTGCAGCGTTCGCAACAGGATTTGCACCTATCATTAGCTTGGGTGTATTATCAATTCATTTTACACAAAAGAAGAATCGTATTCAGATGATCCGTTGCCGTATTCAAGGATCTTTTCTGCGGGATATCTTTGGATTGGGATTATCTGCATTGATTTCAGAGGTTTCTAACGCAGTTGTTCTTATCACCTTTAATCTGGTTATATTACAATTAGAAGGTAATATCGGGGTTGCCTCCTACGGAATCATTGCAAATATAGCGTTGGTAGGAATTTCAGTCTTTACGGGAATTGCACAGGGGATTCAACCGCTCATTAGTAAAGGGTATGGACGAAAGAATAATGAGGTATTAAAGAAAGTATTACGGTATGCGATCCTTACATCGATTATGATCGCTGTTATCACATATATACTAACATATCTTAATTCTGATCTCATGATTGCACTTTTTAATAGCGACAAGAATGCTGAAATAGGACAGCTTGCAAAGAATGGGCTAAGAATTTATTTTATGGGATTTTTATTTGCAGGTTTCAATATTATTATAGCTATGTATTTAAGTGCTACGGAACAAGCAACAAATGCATTTATTATCTCTATCCTACGAGGATGTATCATTATTGTTCCCATGGTCCTGTTATTTAGCCAATTATGGAAAATGACCGGGGTATGGTTTTCCTTTGTATTAACGGAGGGGATTGTAACAATGATAGCTTTTTATATCATGGGACGAAGAAAAATAAATAATGAATGATAACAGGTTAACTTTATATGTAATAGTTAGTAAGGATTCAATCGAATAAAAAAATATAAAGGTACCTTAATAAAAGTATTGACAATATAGTAAGGTACCTTTATAATATGATTATAAGGTACCTTACTATATACGAATAACGATTATAATGATTGGAGGAATTTTAGATGAATGATAAGGATTATGACTTAATCGAGCAATTTACCAGGGTTGAGTGGTTATTTCACAGATATCATCAAAAAAACCATATGCATTTTGGTCCAATGGGTGATCCTCGCAAAGGACAGGGCAGAGTTTTAGCAATCCTTAAGATGAAACCAGAGATTAGCCAGAAAGACCTTTCATACTTGTTGGATATGCGTCCTCAATCCCTCGGGGAACTTCTCACCAAATTAGAGAAGAATGGATACATCACCAGAACACCGTCGGATACTGACCGACGAGTTATGATAATTAAACTCACCAAAGAAGGGGAGGAGGCTAGTAATGCCACTGGGCAAGAATTCAGCTTTGACAAGTTATTTGAATGCTTAAGTGAAGAAGAACAAAGAAATTTGAGTGTATATCTAGGTCGTATCATTGAAACAATTGAAGCTCAGCTTGGTGACGATCCGATAGCACCGGATTTTGATCCAAGGGTACGTGGTAATCATCCCCTTGAAGGATTCTTCGGAGGACATCCTGATTTGGGATTTGGGAGAGGACCTCAGGGCAGAGAGTTTCATCATCACAAAGATATGGAAGGAAACCCTGAATATGGATATTTTGATCCTCGAATGAGGATGGGGCACCATTCTGGACGAATGCCATTTCACTATTATAATGGTATGAGTCCGAAACAAGAGGAGACTGATGAAAATTAAATAATGTGATGACAGCATGTGATAAAGGCGCTGCTAAAAACATTGAGGCGGTGCCTTTATTTTTTACGCCTATTTTTAAGGTGTTGATGAGAAGAGAGGAGTGTTATATATGGAAAATATGGAAAATATGGATCAAAAATCGATATATTATCTTGAAAAAGCACCGGTTACAAAGGCTATTATGCATATGGTGCTTCCAATGATGTTAAGTTTTATTGCTACATTGATTTATAATATCACCGATGCATTTTTTATTGGTAAATTAGAAAATACAGAGATGATGGCGGCTGTCACCATAGCATTACCCTTTTCGGTATTGTTAATGGCGTTTGGTCATCTATTCGGGGTTGGTGCAGGAACCTACGTTTCGAGGCTTTTAGGAGAGAGTAAGATCAACAAAACAAAAATAGTTTGTGCAGTAAATTTTTGGTCTTCGATTATTACAGGAGTTATCGTTATGGCACTCTGCTTACCGTTATTATCAGTACTTTTACAACTGGTAGGTGCAAGAGGAGATGCGTTGCCATATACCCGTGATTATGTTCTTATGTTTATGATCGGTGCTCCTTTTGTGATTGCAAATATATCATTGGAAGAAATGGTACGAGCCGAAGGAGCGTCAACAGCTTCTTTTGTAGGAATGTTATCAGGTGTAATCGCGAATATGATACTTGACCCAATCTTTATATTTTCTCTTCACTTGGATATTATGGGTGCAGCACTGGCGTCAGTGATCGGTAATGCAATCTCGGTGGTTTGGTATATGTATTATCTACAGAAACGAAGCAGCGTTCAGAGTATAACAATAAATAATTTCAAACCAAGTAAAGAACTTTATCAAAATATTTTTAAGATTGGTACTTCAGCATTTTTATTGGATAGCTTTATGGTAATAACATGCTTGTTATTTAATAACTATGCTACGATTTATGGAAATAGTGTTGTTGCAGGGTTTGGAATATCACAAAGGTTGGTACAAATTGCTGATTTTATCAGTATGAGTTTTTCCATGGGGGCGGTACCGCTGATCGCATTTGCATACGCTGCTAAGAAGAAAGATCGTCTTATGGAAATCATTCAAAAGACCACATTTTTTATGGTAAGTATTACTTTAATTTTATCCGTATTCCTATTTATTTGGAGGTTTCAGATTGTAGGTATCTTTAGTATTGATGCTAAAGTTATTGCTATTGGGCAAACAATTCTCGTTGCACAGTTATGCTCAACTATATTCGCAGGCTTATCAGCTCTATTTACAAGCATGTTTCAAGCATTTGGAGTGGGTATGCAATCAACGATGATGTCAGTGATTCGAGGTCTCATTTTCATTCCGATCTTAATTCTTGGGAATATTCTGTTTGCTGTTCAGGGTGTTATTTGGGCTATGACAATCTCGGAAGCATTTACCTGTATCGTTGGGCTTGTTTTATGGCTGGGGATTCGAAAGAAGGATCTTTCATTTTAAAATGGTAGGATAGGATGAAAGATCAAATTGATCGTGTGGTTATGAATAATATGAAGTCGGATGATACATATTACTCTTGACATGAAACCTAAAGGTGTTATATGATAATAATACGAAACCAAAAGGTTTCGTATTAACAACAAGGAGATATTATTATGGAAGAAAAGATAAAAGATATGTTACCGGATATTCACCGGATACTTACAATGGATGCACCGATTCAAAAAGTGTGGGATGCAGTTTCTACTACCGAAGGATTGGCGTCATGGTTGATGCCTAACAATTTTCAATTAGAGCTGGGATATGAGTTTACATTTCAGGCAAAACCTATGGGCAATTGGGATGGAGTCGTGAGATGTAAAGTAATGGAGCTAGATCCTCCTCATAAATTGGGCTTTACTTGGCATGGAAATCAGATGGAGTTATATGTTTCTTTTGAATTGAATAAAATGGAGGATGAAAAAACAGAATTTATTCTAATTCACTCTGGTTGGAAAGCAGAGCAGGCAATGTTCCGTGAAAAGATGTATGAAGGATGGGGACATCTTACCGAAGGATTACAGACAAAGCTGGGTGATCAAAGTGACGGATACTTATCCTAAGCATGATGTATTCCAAGCAATCGCAGATCCGACACGACGGGAGATATTAAAACTGCTCTCAGATAAAGAAATGCCGGTAACAATTATTACATCTTATTTTTCCATGAGTCGTACTGCTGTATCAAAGCACCTTCACGTCTTGGAGGATGCAGGATTAGTAAGAGAACGTAAGGTTGGGCGTGAAACAAGATACCTGTTACAACCGGAACCATTGCTTGAATTAAAACAGTGGTTATCCTATTATGAAAAATTCTGGGATACCAAACTAGCTGCTCTGAAAAGTTTTGTGGAAGAGAAGAATTAACCAAAACCATAATAATTACATAAGCAAGATGATTTGTAAAAATTGCTTATGATTGAAAGAAATAAGATATATAACGCTTAGTATCAATGTTTCAATAACAATTAATATCCCTCAGACGATATGTTTGAGGGATTAGTTTGCTTATAATCAACGAATCTGATGGACAAGTCTTACTTTCATAGCAAAAAAAGTACCGATATGTTAAATTATATTTTAGGTTAAGAAAGAGGTATTAATATATGTCATTAAACAGCTATAAAGAGGAAGCAAAGGATTTTATGCAGAAGTTAGATGCATGTAACAAAGAGACAAGACTTAAGCTTTCTTGGCTTGATAAAGAATTTCAATTATTAAAGGAGGCTGTGGAATTAGAGGAAAATGAAAAAATAAGACATCAAATCTATGATATGTTATTCTTGCTATTTGAAATAGCAGCAGATTATGACTATGACTTAGATACAGAATGGAGTAATGGAAGAAAGAAAAAAGAAGAGAAGTATTTATCTGGAAAATCCATTTGAAATAACGAAGAATCAATTATGTAAGTATTTATTTACAGAGAAAGTAACATGAAGTAAAATTATATAAAAGATGAGGGATGGTAATAAAATGGAATACAGATCCTATGTAAATGGTAGCCCAGAAGTATCGGTGATTGGTTTTGGTGCATGGCAGCTTGGTAATAATATTGACTGGAGTGGGATGATAGAAGAGGAAGCTATTAATTTAGTACATAAGGCGATAGAGGAGGGTGTCAATTTCTTTGATACTGCACCTGGTTATGGACATGGACGTAGTGAGGAGTTACTCGGTAAAGCACTAAAGTCTGTTAAGAGAGATGCAATCTGTATTAATACAAAATTTGGACATCATAGTGATGGACACACAGATTTTAATCATAAAGTAATCAGAGAATCATTGGAAGGTAGTCTAAAGCGTTTAGGTGCGGATTATATTGACTCAGTACTATTACATAACCCACCCGGGGATTTATTAAAAGCAGAAGGAAATGCTCATTATGAAATCTTTGAGAGATTGAAAGAAGAAGGTAAGATATTAGCTTACGGAGCTTCTCTCGATACCAAAGAAGACATGATAACGTTTATGAATCATACTGACGGTCAAGTAATTGAAGCCTTTTTTAATATTCTTCACCAAGATGTCAGATTTGCTTTTGATATCGCAAAGCAGAAAGGAATTAAAATCATAGGGAAAATTCCGCTTGACTCTGGCTGGTTATCCGGCAAATACCATAAGGACTCTATCTTCAATGGGGTACGTTCCAGGTGGTCAAGGGAAGATATCACCACCAGAGCTCTGCTCGTTGACCGATTAAGAGAGCTACCTGCGAAAGGTCAGACGTTGTCTCAATTTGCATTACAATATTGCATTGCATATGATGAGGTTATTACGGTAATACCGGGAGTTACTAATATCAGTCAATTAACAATGAATCTCGATGCTCTAAACTATCCAATCGACCAGAAAACATTACAATGGTTGGAAACATTTTATGAACGGGAAGTAGCACCAAAAAAACTGGTGTGGTAATTTAAAATTGAAGTATTACATTTAAAAACTAAAAATAGTAAATGTTGTAAAACCATTGCTAATATAAACTAAGTATAAATTTAATGTTTTATTTATAGAAGCAAACTTATGAATTTACTTAAGCCTCTCATATTATGTGCAAAAAAAGAGAGGAGTGATTTATAGATGCTGGTATACTTAATTGGAAGGAGCTTGTATTGATGGAATGGACGGAACGTTTAAATCATGTTGTTAGATATATTGAAGAGCATTTAGTAGAGGAAATTGATTATAAACAGGTTTCAAAACTTGCATGTTGTTCTGAATATCATTTTCAACGCATGTTTTCGTATATTGCGAATATACCGCTATCGGAATATATTCGCCGAAGACGTTTAACAATGGCGGCGGTGGGCTTACAGAGTAGTGAAGCGAAAGTTATTGACATTGCACTCTAATGTGGCAAACGGTTGCTATGAATGGCACGATTGAAAGACTTTTACCTTTGATGGACAGTGAGCCCATGGGCATACTAGGCGTTAGCGCTTGCAATGAGCGAGATAATTGGAATTATTTTATTGCTGTTGCCAGTAGTAAACCTACCGAAGGTGTATTTGAAGAATACACGATTGAAGCCGCAACTTGGGCGATTTTTTACGGGGAAGGCAAAAATCCCAATGCGATACAAGAGCTTGAAAAAAGCATCATAACAGAATGGCTTCCAACCTCCGGATATGAATATGCAAATGCTCCGGATATCGAGGTCTATCTAAATGCCGACTCGCAGGATTCGTAGTTTGAGGTATGGATACCGGTGATTCATAAAGAGGGTATTTAAGGTTTAAATCAAATCAAACAAATTTTGCTTTAATCAACATAAAAGGGGATCGCTGAGATCAGGGATGGATCGAAGTTAAACAGCAAGCATAATATACGCTTGCTGTTTTTATTATGATACTGTTATAAACATTGCAATCATGTATTTTCATTGTTGTAAAGTCATAATCACCCTCTAAGCTAAAACATATTATTGCTCAGTATATTACAAGATTAGTCCTTTTATAAACATGCAAATAAATTGATAGGAAAAGAGCCCAAAATGTGGTATTATGCTGTTGCGTTATACTTCAATATACGATGAATGGTTTCAAGGGGAGGGATTCCTATTGAATTTCCTTATGGAAGCTATTTATCTATGGATTGGACAAAGTAAGTTTTACATAAATGGGAGGAAGTTAAATGAATGATATTCTTGTCATTGAAGACAACCAGGATGTAAACCATATGCTGGTAGAAGCATTATCGCAAGCAGGGTATTCAGTGAAATCAGCTTATACTGGTATTGATGGGATGAATGAAGTTAAAAAAAGTAATTATGAATTAATCTTACTTGATATTATGCTTCCCTATAAAAGCGGAGATGAAATACTAAGAGAAATGCGTACATTTTCCTCTGTTCCTGTTATTGTGATCTCAGCGAAGGATATGATAGGAACTAAAATCGACCTATTGAAATTAGGAGCAGATGATTACATCACGAAGCCCTTTGATTTAGGGGAATTGGTAGCTCGAGTAGAAGCGAATCTGCGGCGGACTAAGAAGCAGATAAAGGAAAGTAAAATATTTCGTTATAAAGACATCGTTTTCGATGACAGTACGAAACGCGTGTGTGCGAATGATATGGAGATCGACCTTACAGCGAAGGAATATATGATCTTGGAAATGTTGGTTAAATACCAGGGTAAAGTTTTTTCGAAGGCAAATCTATATGAATCCATTTGGCAGGAGGAATACCTTGGTGACGATAATGCAGTAAAGACCCATATGAGTAATTTGCGCAATAAATTACAGAAGGCAAATCCGGATGAGAAATACATTGAGACGGTATGGGGATTAGGTTATCGATTGTACAAAGATTAATTATCACATTCCTTACACTTTTTCCAAAATTCTTAACCTTTTCTAAACCATTGAATTCTAGAATGGAAACATAGAAACAACAATAACTGTTCTTTGCTTCGTAAAAAGGATGAAGTAATCGTAAGTTATTAGAAGAATGTGGTAAATCATTCGAAATTTATAGATGTAAGGAAAGAAAGGTGTGTGGTAAAGATGAAAGAGATGATACTACAAACAAATAACCTGACAAAAAGTTATAAAGGGAACTTGGCGTTACATAACGTTTCCATCAATTTAGAGGCAGGTAAAATTTATGGTTTGATTGGGCAAAATGGTGCAGGAAAGTCCACCTTAATGCGCCTAATAACAGGTTTGGCTTATCCAACTACCGGTGATATGAGATTATTCGGTCATTCGGGAGAAAAAGAACTTCAATTAGAACGAAAAAGGATAGGAAGCATGATAGAATATCCAAGTATCACATCTAATATGACAGCAAAGGATAATCTAAGACTTCACAGATTAATGAGGGGGATTCCGGATACGGATGTGGAGGATGAATTACTAGAGTTGGTTGGGATCGCAGATACCGGTAAAAAGAAAGCGAGAGACTTTTCCCTGGGTATGAAACAGAGATTAGGAATTGCAATTGCATTGCTGGGAAGTCCTGAACTACTTATTCTCGATGAGCCCATTAACGGATTGGACCCCATCGGTGTCGTAGAGATAAGAAACCTAATTAAGAAGTTATGTGAAGAAAGACAGATGACTGTTCTGATCTCTAGTCATAATTTGCCTGAGTTATATCAAACAGCGACGGATTATATCATTATTCATAAAGGTGAAATTAAACAGACTCTCACCCTGGATCAGCTGGAAGAACGTTGTAGACGACATCTGCTCATAAGAACGATAGAACCCGAAAAGTTAGTAAGCGTTTTAGAGATGAAATTGAATACTCAAAACTTTAAGGTAATGCCGGATAAATCGGTTAAGTTATACGATTATTTAGATGAAAGAGAATTGTTAGCAAGAACACTCTTTGAAAACGGGATTATTATCACATATCTTTCTTATGAGGGCGATACTTTGGAAGATTACTTTATCTCTATGGTGGGAGGAAACAAAAATGTATAATTTAATCAGAGCAGATTTATTTAAGATACGAAAAACAAAAGCAATTAAAGTTCTATTTGGTATTACAACGTTTAGTGCCTTAATTATGGTATGGATCGCATATTCCATATCGCAAGGAGAGATGAATAATAACATAGCCGGTATCGGATTTATGTTTTCTGATGTTAATATGATTAGTATATTGGGTGCAGTTTTAGCGGCAATATTTATATGCGGAGATTTTGAGAATAAGATTATTCATGAAGCAATTGTTACCGGTAACAGTAGAAGCTCCGTAATTATCGGAAAAGCAATCGTTTTTATCGGTGCTGTGGCATTTATCTTAGTTCCTTACGTAGCAATAACAGTGATTGCCCTCATAACGGGTAGTGAATTCAGTATGGGTTCGATCGCAGTAGGCTTTCTTAATATAATCACATCAGAAGCAGGGAATCATCTTTCTGTAACAGAAATTGGGAAGTTAGTAGCAGTCATAATTACCTTATTATTTGTATATATGGCACAGCTAAGTATCTGTTTACCATTTGCTCTGTTACTACGAAAACCGGTGCTTGTAGTTACCGTATATTATGGATTAACTATCTTGTGTGCACAGCTGACTAGTATAAAGGGTACTTCCAAGATTTTTGACCGTATTTTTGCTTTAACTCCATATGGTGGAATGTATTCTCTTACATCTTTAGCTTCAAGTGCTATAGATTTTATTAAAGCAATATTTGTTAGTTTTATCTTTATGATTCTCATGTTTTCTATAACCTGTCTTGCATTTAGAAGATCAGAAATAAAATAACGGAAGGATTAGTGATGAGATGAGATCTGTGATTGCAGTTGGTGTTTTGAGCATTTTAGTGATTGTATTGATATTATATATCGTTATTTTACAGTTGCAATTACGCAGCATAAACCGACAATTGACGAAGCGGCTGAAGGAACATACCCGTCAGCCCATCCGTTTGGATCTGATGAATAAGGAACTAAGCGCATTAGCAATCAATATGAATAAATGTTTTAAGGCGGAGGAAACCCTCCGTCTTAAAGCGATTCGAGAGGAAAAGCAATTTAAAGAGATGATTGCCAATATATCACATGACTTGAGAACGCCTCTAACAGCGATCAAGGGATATCAGCAGCTGATAGCAAACGATATCCTATCGAGAGAGCAATCGAAGAGGTTGGAGATAGCTAGGAAACATGCGGAAGAATTAGAACGATTAATCGAAAGTTTTTTTGAATATAGCTATTTATTGAATGCGGAAACTGTACCTCAAATCGAAAGAATCAATCTGACAAATCTGGTGGCTGAATGTCTGGTAGAGTCTATAGAAGTTCTGGAAGAGAAAAACATGTCCGTAGAGTATGAAGAAACACAACCGATCTTTGTATCTGCTGACAAGGAGATGACGGTTAGAATTATTAGGAATTTACTCCGTAACTGTATGCAACACTCGAAAGGTAATATTAAGGTACAGATTTTTATGAAAAAAAATGCTGTATTATCCTTTCAAAATCATGTGAGTCTTGATACATCAATCGATGTAAAGAGGTTGTTTGATCGTTTTTATACTGCAGATAAAGCTAGAAGTAAATCTACAGGTATGGGTCTATCCATCGTAAAGCTTTTAGCGGAACAAATGGGTGGTTGTACAGACGCTGTTCTACAGGAGGGATTACTGGAAATTATCGTAGAACTGCCTCTCTATTCAATAGCCTAAATTTAGATGGATAACGTAAAAATACTCTCTCTTTCCTTTTATTGGCATCTGTAGTAAAATGCAAATAGAGTTAATTGTTAAATTAATAAAGGGATGGTACCGATTGATGAATAAGAAGACGTGTATAATAATCAATGCATTTTTATTAGTATGGTTTTTCCTGGATATGACTGGATTGCGAATCGGTCGTATTCTCTTGGTGGAGAATGCTCTGAAGGACGACGGAATATTTTTCCTGATCTACCTGGCTTGTTTTGTTGTATATATTATCAAAGAAAAGTTCGGACAATTCATATTAGCTATTTGGCTATCTCTCTGGTTTTATGGTCAGTTTATGTCTCATTGGTATTATACCATCTTTGGAGTATCTGGTGATAAACTATCCAGATACAACAATTATTTTCTGGATACCTATCATATCATACCTGCTTCTGATCAGATATTGGTTCCTGATCTATACCATATCCTATTACATATATTCATCGTAGCAGCTCTGGTATCAATAATCATCTATATAGTAAAGAAGATAATAACAAAACGAGTATAATAATCAAAGCGTATAGAATTAGTCTTAAAATCGAAAATCCTCTCATAAATTAGTTTATATTGAAACGTATTTTCGATGGAAGGCTTAATAGGTATGATTAGTATTAACAATATCAAAAAGTATGTAAAACGAAAAATTACAACCAATATCATTATTATAATCGCATCTAT
The DNA here is from genome assembly GCA_029238935.1 of Herbinix sp. Lineage (GTDB taxonomy): Bacteria > Bacillota > Clostridia > Lachnospirales > Lachnospiraceae > Mobilitalea. The sequence continues at coordinate 131,772 of JAQZBN010000010.1, read as the reverse complement.
CATACTACTATATTTACTTGCTTCCCTGTATTTTCTAAATCATTTCTTTTTTCATACGGTAATAAATGGTGTAGATGTCTCATTAAAGGCATACGATGAGGCAGAGATAATTGTACAGAAATATATTGATGCATATGAACTACAGTTAATAGAACGAAATAATAAGATTGAGCAGATATCCAGTCAGGAAATCAATTTACAATATAATAAAAATAATAGTATCTCTGAGGTTTATCGAAAACAAAAAACCTATCTATGGTTAGGTTCCGTGTTTCAAAATAAAACTTATTTTGTAAAAGATTTATATTACTATCAGGATGAGATGTTAAAAAATATCATAGAAAAACTATGTTGTTTAAATAATGACAGAATAGAACCACAGGATGTTAAATTTATTTACTCGGATGGAAGATATAAAATAAAAGAAGAAGTATACGGGAATAAGATAATCAGAGATAAATTAATTGATATCATTCATAGGAGTATTCTGGAGGGAAATAAGTATATCGATTTAGATAAAATGCAATGCTATATAAATCCAAAGTATACATTGAATTCTGCAAAAACGATGCAAACAAAGCGAATTCTTGATAAATATGTAGCAACAAAGATTACTTATAAATTTGGTGAAGTAGATGAGGTATTAAATGCTACTATCATTCATAATTGGCTGCAAGTAGATGAGAATTTAGATGTTGTAATTACCAAATCTGCAATAATAAGTTATGTAAAACAATTAAGTAAAAAATTCGATACTGTTGGAATAGATCGAGACTTTAAAACTTCAATGGGGAAAATCGTAAAGGTGAAAGGTGGACTTTACGGTTGGAAAATTAATCAGGAAGCCGAAGTAAACACTTTGCTTCAGAACATTAAACGAGGGGAAATAAAAGAAAAAGAACCCATCTATACCCAGAAGGCATTTACCAGAGAAGATAATGAGATCGGTGATACTTATGTTGAAATTAATATAACAAGGCAATATTTATGGTTTTATAAAAATGGTAAAATAATCATCCAAGGGTCTGTCGTAACAGGGAATCCGAATAGAGGTAATGCAACTGTAGTAGGAGCTTATATGCTAAATTATAAGCAAAAAGGTGTTATCTTAACAGGACCGAATTATCAGGTAGAAGTCACCTATTGGATGCCTTTTTTCGGAAACATTGGTATACATGATGCCAGGTGGAGATACTCCTTTGGTGGATCCATATACAAAAGAAATGGAACACATGGATGTGTAAATGCTCCTTACCATATGGCTAAAAAAATATTTGAAAATATTGAAGCGGGAATTCCCATCATTAGTTATGAGGAATAACGTATGATATGTTAAAATATTAATAAATAAAAGATATTTTATAAAAGATCTATTAATCAAAGATTTATTGATAAAAGATAAACATTCATTAATTACAAAAGAAAAATAAGGTTAAATTTTTAAGCGTGAGCATTTATACTCGCGCTTTTTATAATGTAAAATTATCCAGATATTCAATATTAAAAGGTAACTTTTAAGATAAATCTATGTTTTGTAAGGAAATGTATAAAATACTTTGTATTTCCTTTATTTATGGATTATAATGGTAACATTATTTGTTTAGATAAGAATAAAATCGTATGATAATAATTTCACATATATTTCAATGAAATAAATTACTTAGAGACATGGTGAGGAACGCATATGAAAGAATTTGAACAAATCTATGAACGCTGGAGAAAAAAACTCCTGCATACGAATACGTTATTAGCTATGCTTTTATTTTTGGTCGAGGTATTCATGTTCTTCCTGTTGGGATGGATCGACCTTATTGAGCAACCAACCCTGGAATACTTATTGAGTTTCTTAATTATTCCAACAATTATTAATATCTTCATCTTATATTCCGGTAATGTCATCATGAAACATATGCGATCAGATTCAAAATATATTAATTATATTCCAATCTTACAGCTGGCAACCATATGTATGACCATAGCATGTACTCATAATATATTTTCGGTAACCTTAAGTTTGTTTTGCTTTCCGCTATTTGCAACGATCCTGTTTAGTGATAAGAGAATGACAAGAATTATTGGAATTGTGTGTTTTGTGTATATGATAATTACATTTTCTGTTCGACGTTTTTCGGTTTATCGTCCAAAAAATGATAAATATTTTATGGCTGATATCATCGTTACAACTGCAATTTTCTGCGCGACTTTTATCCTATGCAATGTTTTAATACGATTTGTGGAAGAGAAGACCAATATGATTCATCAGGGTTATTTAAAACAAATAGAAATGAAAGAACTATTAAACAGAGATCAGAAAACAGGACTATATGGTCATACATTTTTTATGAATACACTGGAACGAATGGTTGAACTGGCGAATAATACATTAAAGACGTTTGCTGTGGCGGTGATTGATATCGATGATTTTAAAAAAGTAAATGATGTGTATGGACATTTAAAAGGAGATCAAATTATTATAACATTGTCTAATCTAATGAAAAAGTATTTCAATGAAGATCAATTCATCGCCCGTTATGGTGGAGAAGAATTTGCTATTATCTTCTCAACGAATGAATTATCTCATGGAATTGAGTTATTAGAAAAGCATCGAACAGAATTCGAAGCCCAGAATTATAATTTTATGAAGGAAAAGATTACGATCAGCATAGGAATTGCCTTATGGCAGCCTGGCTGGACAGCGGAGCAGATATTTGAAGCTGCGGATTCTGCAATGTATACATCTAAGCTAAATGGAAAAAACAGAACCAAAATGTATGAAAACTGCCTTGAATTTTCGAGTTGAATTAATGTACCCTCATGTCTTCAAGAGGTAGCGTAACGAAAAGTCATTACTTTAGGTATCTATCTTTTTTTTTAATCATAAGAAAACTTTGGGGAAGATAGTTGAAGGAAGGTACAGTAGGAAATAGAATAATAAATCAGAAATTGAGTAACATAATGTTTTTTGGGAACACAATGATGTAGAATTGACATCAGCATACTTCTTATGGTAAAATAAATAAAATTTATGATAATAGGAGGACAAACAATCTATGTTTGCAAATCGTTTACGATAAGATAGCAAGAAAGAAGCAATAACATCCACGAAGGTGGGCTTTTTTGTTGTACTTATTTAACGGTTTGACATAGATATAGGAATCATATACTCACATGATGTATATTTTGATTCCCCTTGTCTTTTCGCGTGATATGCAGACAAAAACTCGCTTAGCGGATTTTTGTCTGCTTTTTTAATATAAATGAAAGAGAAAGGAGTTATATTATGATTAAAGGTATGTTTTATTTTATTTTTATATAATCCTTCCATCGGAAGTCGCAGGGTTTTCCCTGCGCATAGGTAATTAAATCGTGCGATGAATGATGGAGGAAAGATTATGGATTTAATATTAAAAGCGAAGAATATAAACGTAGAATATACAGGAAAAGACGTATTATCTATTGAGGAACTAGAATTATATGATTATGACCGAATTGGACTTGTAGGTGCGAATGGTGTTGGAAAAAGTACATTATTAAAAATTTTATTGGGATTATCTATAATACCTGGTTGTGTAATTAATTGTCTAGGCAACTTTACTTATATTCCACAACTAGATGAAGCAACTTTCCGTGAGGAAATTGATTATGCAATCAGAGGTAAGTTAGGTCTGGAACAAGTAGAAGTAAAGACGATGAGCGGTGGTGAAGAAACTAGATTAAAAATAGCGCAGGCTCTTTCAAAACAAGTTCATGGAATTTTTGCAGATGAACCGACCAGCCATTTAGACCGTAAAGGAATTGATTTTTTAATCGGACAGCTTAAGTATTTTTCCGGTGCCTTATTAGTGATTAGTCATGACCGTTACTTTCTAGATGAAGTGGTAGATAAAATATGGGAGCTAAAGGACGGTAAAATAACAGAATATTGGGGTAATTATTCAGATTATATTTATCAAAAAGAGGAAGAGCGTAAAAGTCAGACGGCGAAATATGAGCAAATCGTAGCTGAACGAGACCGGTTGGAAATGGCTGTCCAAGAGAAGCGAAAGCAAGCTGCCAAGCTAGACCAGAAGACAAAAGGTAACGCAAAGAAAAATAATACGGAGAATGGCGGACGACTGGCACATCAAAAACCCATCGGCAGTAAGCAAAAGACTTTATATCAGGCTGCTAAGTCGATGGAACATAGAATGGAAGCTTTGAGTGAGATAGAGGCTCCGGAAGTGAACCGCACCATACGCTTTCGGCAAAGCAGTGCTCTAGAACTTCATAATCCGTATCCGATTATGGGGTCTGAAATTAATAAAAGGTATGATGATAAATTGCTATTTGAGCAAGCCTCATTTCGTATACCGCTTGGAACAAAGGTTGCATTGACCGGTGGGAATGGTACAGGTAAAACTACTTTATTTCAAATGATAATGAACCAGGAAGAGGGAATAACAATTTCACCAAAGGCTAAGATCGGTTATTTTGCCCAAAATGGATATAAGTATAATCGTAATCAACAGGTTATGGAATTGATGCAAGAAGATTGTGATTATAATGTATCTGAAATTCGATCAGTCTTAGCATCTATGGGTTTTGATCAAAAGGATATAGGAAAAAACTTATCGGTTCTAAGCGGAGGAGAGATTATTAAATTATTGTTGGCTAAAATGTTGTTAGGAAAATACAATATTTTGCTGATGGATGAGCCAAGTAATTTCCTTGACCTGCAAAGCTTGGAAGCCTTAGAAATGATGATGAAAGAATATAAAGGTACGATTGTCTTTATTACCCACGATAAGCAATTACTAAATCATGTGGCTGATGTTGTCTATGAAATAAGTGATAAGAAACTACATTTAATGAAATAACATTCTATTGGATGAATGTTCATTTATCATAATTACGTGTAAAATTAGTAAAAGGTCCACTACTCCAAATTATATGTGTAGTGGATTTTTTATTTGTAATAAATACGGATTATCTATTAAGTTCTTAATAGTGAGAGTATTTCTTGATTGATGTAAAAATCTGGTTTTATAATTTATAGAAGGGTTAATGAATAAAATAATATTTCTATCCTATAGGGGGTTTAGAATGGTTAACTAAGGTTTCATGATAATCAATCATAATATACCATGTTCATGCTCATGTAGATATTGTTTGGCTCAATGAGGTATTTAGTCGTTTTTTTAATGGTGGGTGTACCCTAATCTGTTATATAGATATGGTTTTGAATGATTAGAATGAAGAAGTTTATTATTGGATAAATAAATTAATTATAAGTATTTTATGCATTGCCTAAAAATGAACCTAATATTATGATGGTAATATTAGGGTATCCAGTAACTCTATAAACATTGGATAATGTTAACATACCAGGGGGTCATATAACTGTAAAGACAAATAATATGATAGTAATTAGGTATTTAGTAACTCTATAAACATTGGATAATGTTAAATTAGGGTACCAGGTGACACTATATAAACCGGAATAGAAAGGGTGATTTCATATGAAGAATGTAAAATCCATTAGGTTAACGAATACTGGGAGGGTAACAATAGGATTACCCTCTGTAAATTAGGAGGATTTATGTTAAATATCATATATAAAGAAATCGATTGTAAAATTGAAGAAAAGATAAAAGATAAATACGGTAGCTGGGTTATCGATTATCGTTGCTTGCATTATGGTGATGGGTGTTATTCACTTGCAGCTGTGTTAGACAATGAACCAATTGGATTTATATCCGTATACGAACGTTACTATCCAGAACCATTAAGTAATGGTTCTGAAGTCTATATTGATGTAATCGAAGTACATAAGGATTTTCAAGGTTTCGGTATCGCCAGTAAGCTCCTTCGTCTTACTGAAAATTGGGCCAAAGACCATGGTTATCATCAGATCAGCGCATGGAGCAGTGATGATAAAAAGCAGGCAATTCAGATGTGGTATGCTCTGGATTATTGTGTTTCTCCTGCTGTGATGAGGGGAGAAAGTGTTATCACGGAGTTTGCAAAGAAACCGATATATGGATTTTATGTAACAAAGCTGCTTAATCCCTTTGAGAAGTATCCTCATATAATAGAGGCTGTCAAAAACGATATTGACTATGCCCTACCGGAGGCATCCTTGTATCAATGCAGACTAATTCGAGAGAAAAATGGGGTTTATGTTTACCGGGGTAAACTAAATAATCAATCGGTTGTAATAAAGTATTTTCAGAAAGAGGAAGACAAACGAGAAATTGATAATTATCGTCTACTGAACAACCTTCATATTCCAACAATGACAGTTCTCGCTTATGGTACATCTTGTATTGTATTGGAGGATATAGAGCACAGCGATCAATGGAGGTTAGGGAAGGAAGAGGATCTAGAGAAGGAAGAAGTGGCACTGCATTTGGCTCGCTGGTACTTTGATTTCCATGAGAAAGGATTGCTTTATGAAGCTTTGGATCAGATGTATCATGAAACCGATGCCCTGACAGAAGCAAACTTAAATATTTTAAGAGAAAAGTTGCCCGAAGCAAAGGAAACCTTTGATTATATCATTCAGCATATTGACGCTCTTATAAGGTGTATTAAGAATATAAGTCAGACCTTTAATTACAATGATTTTTATTGGACAAATCTATTAGTCTCAAGAGATGAGACGAAAGCGATGCCCTTTGACTATAATTTGCTGGGTGCTGGGTTTCGTTATAATGATTTAAGAAATGTAACATCCAGTTTGTCTAATGAAGCTAGTGAAGTGTTTCACAGGGAATATAACAGATTATATCAAGAAAAGTATGATAATAGTAGAGAAAAGGAAGAAGAAAAAGAGAAACAGGTGGATCGGGTAACCTCCTCTTTATTTTCACTCATTAGTGCTTATGAACATAGAGATTTTCCGACATGGGCTATTCCTGATAAAAATGCGACTTTGAATGGAGACTTATTAAAGGATGCTAAGGATTTATTAGAGCAAGTAATGTACTGTACCAAATGAGTAACCAATGAAAATGTTCATGTTTATGCAATTAGGATATAAACTACTAAAAATAATATCAATATAAAAGAAAGAGTAATTCCTCATCAGAAAAATAAGGAATTACTCTTTACTTATATCGAATTGATCCAGGAGTCATGCCAAAAAAATCACGAAATAGATGATAAAAATGACTCAGATTATCAAAACCTGCCTCAAAAGCGACGTCGAGGATCTCTAAGTTCGTGGTAAGCAGAAGATTTTTTGCATAATTGAGCTTTAAATGATTAATGTAATTCGTCGGGGTCGTATTCAAGTATTGCTTAAACACTCGATTTATATGACCTCTGCTTTTTCCGGAGATAGTATATAACTTATCTAATCCAATACAGAAATTTTCTTTTTTTTGCATCTGAAATAATAACGAATCAAACCATACTGGAATTGCCTGCTGCTCATCAGATTTCGATTGTAGGAAAAAATAAGTCAAGGTTTCAATTAAAAAGCTTTTCGCTAAGATTCTTGCTTTTGGCTTATCAAACGTGGAATACAAACGGATTTGTTCTCCTTTTCCAATGGCAGATTCCATTTCAATATCGGAAAGCATGAGATTGGGAGGTAAGGATAAGCTCTTTAAATGCTGTGAAAATATACGATCACCAATATAATCGAAAGCGTATTCGACCATTTCTTGATGAAAATTAACATTCATGAACTGGCAATCCTCTTCATTATAAAAACCATAACAATGATTGTCCTCCGGACGTATGAACACAATGGATCCTTTCCCTAGGATTTGATCTTGGTCATTGACCGTATGTACACACTTTCCGGAAGTTATGATAAATAATTCATAATAATCGTGATAATGAAGTGGTGTTGTATGTGCAATGGATGTTTCGATATGTGAACTTGCCTGAACCAAAGGATCGATCAGTACATTTGCACGGAGCATGGATTGTTTCATAGGAATCTCCAATTAATCGTTAAGTTCTATCTATAAGTTTCATAATGTTATTATAGCACAATAAAATGTGGAATCAATACAAGACATAGAATCCCAGAAAGTGATATTATCAGATCATTGTTAGGAGTTCTTTTTATTATGTTCCAAAGGATAATACTAATATAGTACAATACAATCTTAACCTATAGAGGAGGAGAAACAATGCTCTTATTAGATCTCAATGGTAAGTGGCAAATGAAACGAGTGGATGAAAACGACTGGATCAATGCGGTGGTACCAGGTTCCGTTTATCACGATCTGCTTCAGGCAGGAAAAATGAAAGACCCATATGATAGGGATAACGAGTATGAGGTACTGGAACTCTCCAGCTATGATTATGAATATAAAAAATCATTTATGGTGAATAAAGAAACTCTCAGCCATGACGTCGTTTTACTCTGCTGTGAAGGCCTTGATACCCTGTGTGAATTATATATCAACGGAGATTTAATCTTAAATGCCAATAACATGCATCGAACCTATGAAGTTGATATTAAAAATAAGATTTGGTTAGGAATGAATGAAATTCATGCGATCTTTCGATCTCCGGTAGAATACGGATTACGAAGGAATAAAGAATTGTATTTGGATAGCTGTGCCGATGCAGTACCGGGAATTTCCCATTATAGAAAAGCACATTCCATGTCTGGCTGGGATTGGGGTCCAAAACTTCCCGATATGGGTATCTGGAGAAATATCTCACTCTGTGGTTATGATTATGGAAGGCTTACAGATGATATCTATATTACCCAAAACCATTCCAGTGAAAAAGTTGATCTGGATGTTAAGGTATGTATAGAAAGTTGGTGTGGTGAGCCCTTAGGAATTATTGTATCCTTAACGACACCGGAGGGAAATGTATTAGAACAGAAAGTCGTAAGTGACCTGAAACAACAGCATATCAACTTTACAGTTTCGAATCCAAAACTTTGGTGGCCTAATCATTATGGGGATCAACCGTTGTATCAATTAACCATATCCTTATTACACCATGAAAAAGAAGTGGATCGTGATACCAAACGGATTGGCTTAAGAACATTATTTGTTGATCGTCATAAGGACGAGTGGGGGGAATCTTTTTATTTTGTAATCAATGGAAAGAGTATCTTCTCCATGGGGGGTAATTATATACCGGAAGATAATATTCTCGCCAGATGTAATCGGAAACGAACCGAAAAGCTAATCAAAAGCTGTGTCGAAGCTAACTTTAATACAATTCGTGTCTGGGGTGGCGGATACTATAAGGAAGATTATTTTTATGATTTATGCGATGAATATGGCTTAATCGTATGGCAGGACCATCTTTATGCCTGCGGTGTTTATGATTTTAATGAGGAGTTTAAGGAAAATACTCGTCTGGAAACCATTGATAATATGAGAAGACTTCGTCACCATGCTTCCCTTGGATTATGGAGCGGTAACAATGAGTTAGAGTATGCCTGGGCATATTGGGGATGGGGAGAACGTTTTGGAGAAAAGTTAAAGAATGACTACATTAAACAATTTGAAGAGTTTTTACCTCCACTATGTAAAGAACTCGATCCAAATACTTCTTACTTAGTGTCATCTCCATCCTCCTCAGGATATTTTAATGATCCTAACAATGAAAATATTGGAGATATGCATTACTGGGATGTATGGCATGGAAGAAAACCGATCACCGAGTTTAGAAAGATTTTCCCCAGATTCATGTCTGAGTTTGGGCTTCAATCTTTCCCGGGAATGAAGACGGTAGAAAGCTTCACTTTACCTGAAGACCGGAATATCTTCTCTTATGTCATGGAGTCCCATCAGAAGAATGGTACCGGTAATGAAAAGATACTGTACTATATCGGAGAACATTTTAAATATCCAAAGAATTTTGATTCCTTACTATTCTGTTCTCAATTAATTCAAGCGGAAGGCATTCGTAATGGTGTAGAACACTGGAGAAGAAACCGAGGCAGATGTATGGGAGCCATCTACTGGCAGCTCAATGATATCTGGCCGGTAGCTTCCTGGTCCAGCATTGATTATTATGGTAGATGGAAAGCGGTTCATTATGCGGCAAGAAGATTTTTTGCACCGGTACTTGTTTCTGCTTGTGAAGAAGGTACGAAAGTAGAATTGCATGTATCCAATGATACGCTAAACCGGGTAACCGGTACATTAAACTGGAAGTTGATCGATCAATATGGAAATGTATTACAAAGTAATTCGATTGATGTTTCGATCGATGAGTTAACAACAAAAGAAATTACTTCAATGGATTTTGGTAATGTATTAGATACAAAGCAGAAAAGACGAGAGACGTATTTGGAATACAGCTTAATGGTAAATGGAACGATCGTAAGTAATGGAACAGTGCTTTTTGCGAGAGCCAAACATTTTGCCTTGGTCGATCCTCATCTTAGTGCTTTCATATCAGAAGAGAACGATGCATTCATAATCGAAGTAAGCTGCAAAGCATATGCAAGATTTGTAGAATTGGATTTAAAGAAAGACGATACAATATTTAGTGATAATATCTTTGATTTAACTCCTGGCAATACAAAGAGAATTCAAATGAAAAAAGAGTATATGTCTGCGGATTTAACGCTGGATGAGGTGAGAAATCAGTTAACCGTACGCAGTTTATATGATACATTTGAAAAGTAAACTCAGGATTTGTATACCATGACGAAAACAGTCTGGTTCAAATGACCACCAAATATGAGGTATGATAAAACTCCTTATTATAGATGAATTATTTTCATCTTCATTGGAAGTTTGTATCATTCTCCTATATTTGGTGGTTTTTTATGTAAAATAATTTGATCCTAGTTTTGATTACGAAATGTGAGTAAATTTATACAATTGAAAGTTATGGATAATAATACTATGAAGATAAGTTTATCAAAAAGAAGAATGGAAAAGTATGAGACAACTATGTTATAATCAGTTAAGTCTGGTAAGACTTTTCTAAATTGGATAAAATAGGATGAATCTTTTCACGCTGTATGAATAGGGAGGATTGGCATGTTGGCAAATATAGAAAAAACAGAATATGGTTATTGTGTTGAATTTCAACGACATTTTAATACTTCGGTAGAAGAAGTTTGGTCATGGTTGACAACGAATAAAAAGCTGTCACAATGGTTTTCTGAAATTTCCATTGATAATCTTAGAGAAGGTGGATTTGTGATGTTTGATATGCAGGATGGTACCTTCGTAGAGATGGAGATTTATGAACTAAAAGATAATTCGGTATTAGAATATAACTGGGGAGAGGACCGTGTTCGTTTTGAACTATACCCCGAAGCAGGAGGATGTCTCCTGCTTTTAAAGGAAAAGCTTCAAAAAATTACAGACCATACACCCAAGGACCTTGCAGGCTGGCACGTATGCCTGGATGTTATTCAAACATTAATTGATAACAGAACACTGGGAAACAGAGAGTTTGAATGGAAAAAATGGTATGAAAAATATATAGAAGAGATAGAGAGAATAACAAATAGCAATCTATAAATATATCATATAAAAATACAGAAAAATATGTTCTAATAATTCAAAAAATATTTGGGGGATAATAGGATGTTTAAGCAAGCAGAAATGAATCAGATTAAAAAGGCAATCAGTGAGAGTATTAAGAAGAACGAAATAGCTGGGGCTAATCTATTAGTTATTCAGAGTGGTGAGGAATTACTTTATGAGGAAGCTGGATTTGCAGATAAGGAGGAAAAACGACCTATACGAAGAGATTCTATTTTTAGATTATATTCAATGAGTAAGCCTGTTACTGCTGCAGCAGTGATGATCCTCATGGAACGTGGTGAGATCGATTTGTTTGAACCTGTGAGTAAGTATTTACCGGGGTTTAAAAATCAGATGGTTGAGGAAGGCGATAACCTGGTTCCGGTTCAAAGGGAAATGACGATTAAAGATTTGCTATCAATGACCTCCGGTTTGGTATATGGGGGTAATAGTAAAGCAGGAAAAGATACAGAGGCTTTATTTCAGGAAATAGATCAGAGACTTTTTAGTGCTTCACCGATGGGTACGGTAGAAGCCATGAATAAACTGGGACAATGTACCCTCGCATTTCAACCGGGAGCAGCTTGGGAATATGGGACTTCTGCTGATGTACTTGGTGCTTTGGTTGAAGTGATTAGTGGTATGCGATTTGGAGAATTCCTAAGCACGGAAATCTTTCAGCCCTTGGGGATGGAAGATACCGGTTTTTGGGTGCCGGAAGAAAAAAGAGACCGTCTTGTAAAAACCTATGAAGAAGATGGACAAGGTGGTTTAAAATGCTATAGTGGAAATCATCTTGGAATCATTCAGAGAATGGACCAAGATCCTGCATTTGAATCCGGTGGAGCTGGATTGGTATCCACCGTAGATGACTACTCCAAATTTGCTGGGATGCTGTTGCAGGGGGGAAGCTTTAACGGAGTGCGCATATTAAAATCAAGGACTGTGAACTACTTTACATCAGGCTCCTTAACGGAGGAACAACAAAAGAACTTTACATCCTGGCATACCTTATGCGGATATAGCTATGGTAATTTAATGCGTGTTGCTAAGGATTGCAGCAAAGGAGGAGATCTGGCAAGTCTTGGTGAATACGGCTGGGATGGCTGGTTAGGAGCCTATTTCTGTAATTGTCCCAAGGATGATTTGGTATTTCTATTTATGATACAAAAAACCAATGCGGGAACTACAAATCTTACACGTAAACTGCGCAATATTGTTTTTAGTACCTGTTGTAATTGATTTTAATCAATTAAGATATTCAATAAACAGGTAATATGTAATATGACATACCGTTGTCTATGATACATGTGATGCTATGGATAATAAGAAAACAGATTGGAGGAAATAGAAATGAGTGCATGTGAATGGCCTGGCAATAATCCGATAATGCAGGAGTATCATGATAAGGAGTGGTGTGTACCAAGCCATGATGATACTTATATGTTTGAAATGCTTATTCTGGAGGGAGCACAAGCCGGTTTATCATGGAGTATCGTGCTTGCAAAAAGAGATGAGTATAGAAAAGCATTTCATAATTTTGATATAGACTATTGTGCTTCCTTAAGTGATGAAGAGTTAGAAATCATCCGAGGTCAATTCAATGTGATTAAGAATATGGCAAAACTGAGAGCGGTAAGAAGCAATGCTATAGCAGTATTAAAAATCCAATCAGAATTCGGTAGTTTCTCAAAGTTCTTATGGAGTTTCTCGGAGAATACACCGATGAATAACCAGTTAAAATCACAAGAAGAGATGCCGGCTCAATCGGTATTATCAGAACAAATCAGTAAGGAGTTAAAGAAGCGTAATTTTAAATTTGTTGGACCGGTCATTATTTATTCCTATATGCAGGCGATTGGAATGGTAGATGATCATATCATAACCTGTCCATATCATTCCTTGAATCGATCAGGTAGCTAAAAGCTAAAACCCTTGAGACTAATTAAGGTAAGAGTTATTTAAGAAGTATCATTTAAGAAGTATCTTTTGTTTAAATAAAAAGATTTATGAAAAAAATAATGAATTGTCACAAATATTCATTATAAGAGGGGGAGTGATATGAAACCACTCCTCTATTTGTTGTACTTCTAAAGTATACAAGATTAATCATTACTTTCTACGCATACAGATGCTTGATTTGTGATATTTTCACTGATTTCGTGTCCAATCTTAGAATGAACAGGATGCGACAAGTATGCGTTTAAGTCATCTATAGATGCAAACATGGTTATAAACATAAGATCATAGCTGGATTTACCCGGTCTTATCATAATCACCATCCAATTGGAATGTCACAATAATTTTATTCATATCCATCTTATATTGCTTTGGCTTAATCCTAACATTTACTGCAAACTGATGCTTATCGCTCCACTCCAAAATAGCAGCTTTGCCTTGTCTTTTTTCTCCTTCGTCCCAAACAATAGCATCTTCATGAAAACATTCTACATATGCGATGGGGTCCGGTTTGTTTGTAGCTGTGATAAAATCAAGTATTATTTGTGGTAAGTCATATAACTTCATAATTCTTTCTCCTTTCGATTAAATAGTTCGGATGATACCACCGTCGATCGTATGCTCACTACCTGTAATGTAGGATGCTCTGTCTGACACCAAAAATGCTACAAGCTCTGCAATCTCCTCCGGCTTTGCGGGGCGTCCTAGGGGGATTCCACCCAATGTATCCATGAGCTCTTGCCGTGCAGAGGCATAATCACTACCGGATGCGGCAGCCATTCTTTCAATCAGACGTTCGGCAGCTTTTGTTTCAGTAAAACCCTGGAGCAACTGTGTTAATACGAATCCCCTCTGCTCCATATTGTGTAGCAAAGTTCTTACTATAATTAGCTAAAGCTGCTTTTGCTGCTGAATAAGCCATTGTCATTATTCCCGGAAGTCTTCGTTGAATGGAAGAGATGTGTATAATTACACCATGATGCTGTGCAAGCATTGAAGGTAAAAAACCTCGATCCAATCGAACAGAGGAAAAGAGGTTCGCGTTCCTTCAAGTTCCTTCATTGGGTTCGGACGAAATAATTTCTGTTCCATATGAATTCCTCCTTTCGTTTCGAAAATAAGTATACTCGATATAATTTGACAACAGTATGTCAAGTTATTTTAACTATGGACTAATTTTCGAAAATGCAGGATTAAAATATAGCGTGTATCGTACTTCCTTCATTTACAAGAATTACTCAATGTTATATGATGAAAAAAGTTAAATAAATCAATAGGGGGAAGTGCGGATGTTACCTGATATAACAACGATAAAAATGGGACAGCCAGCTCATCGGGCATTAAAGGGAGCTGGGATTACTACATTAGAACAAGTGACACAATTTACGGAAAAGGAATTACTGGCACTCCATGGGTTCGGACCAAAAGCACTCAATATAATAAAAACAATACTAACTAAACATGGGCTTTCCTTAAAATCATAATAATCTTAATAACACCTTACAGATGAAAATACATTTCAGATGAAATATATTTCAGATGAAAATATATATTTCATTCTAAACGGTGTATTAATTATTCGAAACCTAGATACATTTAAGACGTTGATTATGTTATATAAGAATTATTTTTGCTTATCAGTTATCAAGCAAAAAAGATATATCAAATAATAAATATTACTAGAATATGATATAATAATTTGGTATAATAATACTTGGAATTCGGATTGATAAACAAGGGATGAATTAATGTGCATGATAATGTTGATTATGATCTAGGAAGGAGAGGAATATGAATTTTTATTTTGATGGAAACATTACAAGAGAGGTGCTCAATAACTATCTCGCTAGAGCAGTAACCCATTGTGGAATTGGGGAGGATAACAGCTTGGCTTCCTCAACATTCGAAGATGATTTACGAATGTTGAAGGAGGAAGGTGCGAAGTTCATAGGTAGAGCGTCCTATGTATGGAGTAAGACCGATGATGCAAGACATTTTCAAATTGCCAGGGAAAGAGCAGCACGAGCTCATGGAGTAGATCCGGAATTTATCCTACAAGCCTGTGTATTTGAATGTATTGAGAAAAGCTTTGTAAATTCAATTAAGATACCGACATGGGTATTCGAAGCTTTTGGTGTGGAAATCGTAGACCGTCATTTTAATTATGATAATATGCTATTTAAGAATGGTAAGTATATCAATCAATGGGGAGAAGATTTTTCAGTAGAGGATATCAATCAATTGGAATCACGACTTTGGATCTATTACCGTGCTTGTTCGTATATTGATGCTGGATTTGAGGGAATTCATTTTGGACAGGTACATTTGATTGGCGCTGAGGATGAGGGTTTCCGTTATTTTAAGCAGGTCATCGGTATGATCCGTGAGTACGCTGCGAAGCATGCCAGAAGACATTATGTTCTCTGCGATGCCCATACTCATGGAATCAGTGTTGATGGTATCAGCCTCTTTGATTATAATGCGTTCCCAATCCGCTTAAAAGAAGTATTGGATAAGCCCATGGAATGCGTCTGTGAGGAAGAGTATCTGGATAGTCTGTTTTCACGCAGTGCACCGGGGGTATCACCCAGTGGTTGGTCGGCCGAAGCGATGCCCTTTATCGTTGAGTTTGATAATTTTGGAAGGAACCCAAATCGTGGGGTACCCAATCAAGGTAGTTATTTTACCTGGGGATATGATGAAATTACCTGGTTTGCACTTCTTAGAGATGAAGCCCGTGCAAATTTTCTCCGCTATATCGATGAATGGGTGAATAGCCGCTATCCGGAAGGCTGGGTGCAGATGCCTTCAAGACGGATTATGACGGAGAGTATCAAACGTACCTATGATACTAATACGCTTTTAACGGAATGGTTGGAAGAAATAGCAGCCAAAGAATACATAACAGCTTATGCAAAATACCAGAACTCTTATGATATATATCGTTGGTATTATAGTGCGAATCGACCTTCGGATGCCTGTCCTTTTGGTTTTGGAGATGAAGAAGTGATCCGTGAATTGTTTTTGGCTCGAACAGTCAACCTCTAAGAAGTAGTAGGAGTTGCATAAGTTGAATCGTATGAAATAAAAGTGAGCGGTTTTGCATCATATATACAGTTAAAAATTTACTAAAATAAAAACATCGATAACAATATTAAAGTTGTTATCGATGTTTTTATATATATGGACTTAGGACTTTGCGCCATGCTTCCATTATTTCGTGGACTCTTTCGTGGGAAAGATTTTCTATCAAGATTTCCTTGATCTATTTATATTCCTTCTCTTTAACAAATCAAATAGATCTCGTGTTTCTACTCCACCGCAGTTATATATTTACCCCGTTAATAATAGCTTAACAAATGAAACAGCATATGGATGATTTGACACCAATAAAGGGGTATCGGGAATGAACCGTAAGGTTGGAAACATTTTAATATTGTTCCTATGGGAGATCATAACGTATGATAATACTATACAAAAGCTACATACAAAAATCAAACGAATCACATAAAACCAAGCTATTTTATCAATAATAATCTAATGGAGGAAAGTAAATGAAAAAATTTAAAGTAGGGGCTTTATTTCTCTTTGCAGCACTAAGTATAGCAGCGATAGGATCCGCAGCCTTGTCCAGTTTATCCTTTGACCGTAGTGTAACTGCCGGACAGATATTGGTGGACACCGATGAAAACGTAGCAATTCAGATATCCAATACATCAACATATGCTGGGTTAGTTAAAACCGAATCCGATGGCAAAGTGACTCTTCACCTAAACGAAGCAATTAATAACAATGGAAACAGCGGTTTTAATACAGATGCAGTATTTTCAATCGGCACACCAACCAGCGGAGTAATTAAAATTAAAAATAATTCAGATATACCGATCAAGGTTACTATGTCAAATGATGGTAACAATAATAGTATTACAATGAGCCCTACCGGAAATTCCAGCGAAACTATTGGGGTAGGTGCAGCAGGTGATTATTATTTTACCGTGAATACAAACGGTCAGGATGCTTTAACTACCTTGAACGCAGTTCTTCATATCGAAGGAAAATAATGAACTATAAGTGTCATTATGTTAAGTTATATTTTATGAAATCTGAAGCATTTAGGTAAGTGAGATGAAGAAAAGAATATATGGAGCATTCATTGGTATTTTTATTGTTATCGCTATCTTAAATTTCGGCTCTAACACCAATGGTGCTCCTGTTCTAACTTATGTATATTCGAATAGCATGGAGCCATTAATAAAGGTAAATGATGCCTTTATTGTATGGCATGTTTCCAATTATCAGGTAGGAGATATCATCATGTACCGCCCGGTTGTGCTGGAGGCTCCTTATATTACCCATAGAATTATAGCAGTGGGTGAGGAAGGCTTTATCACAAAAGGTGACAATTCTTCTTATGAGGATCAAGAGAGTGGAGAACCGGAAGTAATCACGAATAGAGTGATAGGAAAAGTGATTACCTTTTATGGACAACCTATCATAATCCCTGGTCTGGGTAAATTATCTTCCGGTATTCAAGAAGGTTTTCGTGGTTACACCAGATACTTATCCTGGTTTTTCCTGATCTTGGGAGTTGCAGCAACATTGAAAGAAAATCGACGTTCCGTGAGAAGACCAAAAACAAAGAACAGATTAAGGCTGCGTCATATCTATAAGAGTGTTGTGATCATCTCTATATTACTAGTAATGCTTAGTATTTATCTTGGATCGAGGGTCTCACAAGTGAAATATCTCGTCAGTGAATATCCTGGAACATTAGGAGATCAAATAGAAGTAAATAAGCCGGGAAAGCTTACCATGGTAATAAAGAATAACGGTCTGATACCAGTTTGGACAGTTCTTACTGGGATAGCACCGCTTGATATATACGATGCACCGGAATTCATCCGACCACGGTCAAAAGAATCAGTCATACTTACCATATCTCCACAACGTCAAACAGGAAGATTTCAGGGCTATGTACAGGTGTATAACTATCCGACATTGCTTCCAAGAAATTGGATTGTAACATTACACCGATTACATCCTGCCTTTGCTATAACAGTAGAAGGGTTATCGATGGGGCTTTTATTTACTATATTCTTTCGGATTTTAAATCATATCCACGGTTTTGAGGATTGGATTCCACTGAGAGCAATGAAAGACAAGATCGTTAATCGTAGGTTAAAACGAGCGAAGGCAAAACTATTAGGAAGAAGGAGAGTAAGATGATTTTGAAAAAGATATATGCACCGGTATTTTTTATCCTTAGCTTTGTATTTGCCTTACTCTCCATGGGATATTCCGGTGCCATAAACCAGGGTAAGTTGGTGAGAGAAACAATAGCCAGAGTAGCGGCAGATGAGGATGGGCTGCTGAAATTGGATGGCTTAGATAACAATATTTATAATGTTAATAACAAGGATATCATTATTGGATCAATAACAAATCATTCTGGACAAAAAATTGAATTAACCGTCACACTTGTAACGGAATACCTATGGATCAATAATAAAAATAGTTGGTATCGAATTAAAATCGGAGATAAAGTCAGTGATTTTCATTATAAAAATGAACTGGAGAAACAGGTGACTTTAATCCTGGAACCTGGCCAAAAGGTTGATGTCAGGGGTTCCATGCAGAATAATCTTCATGCTTTTGCAAGTACATCCTTTTATTTTACCGCTAAAGATACTGCGGGTACATACACGATGCAGTTTGGGGATTCGATAGATTCTCCCCGTCGCGTTATTTGCTATTAAACATGATAAGAAAGTCAGGTGCTAACCATGAATATAAAATGGTTCAGACAAAGTCTTATTTGGATTGTACTAATTGCTTTGATCGTCTCCGTAATATGGACATACATCAGTATAAAAGTAAATCGAGTAGATGATACAAGAACGGAGGTAATTCTTGAAATAAAACCGGAATACAAGATTACATCAAGAAAGAATCTTACCATATGGCCGGAGGGAACCTTATTTGAGCAGGGAATGGCGGCTTATTTTTACGCTGCCGAGCCTGAGTTAAACGTGACACCGATAATAAAAATATCTGGATTAAAGGGTGAAACAATCCTAGGAACAATACAATCGAAGGCTATAATTCGAGCAGTTGACGATAAAGCACAAGTATACTGGTCTTATCCGTTAAAACAGTCCCCTGTACAGGATTTTACTTTTTCCGAAGGGGAGCCGGGTCAAGAGAGCAGCACTGAATATAGATCGGAAGGTCTTGTCCTCGATGTATCAGATTCATATAATTTGCTATTACAGATCTGTGATGAGCTTATGTTCCAAAACGGTCAATTCCAATTGGTTGTGACTTCAGAAATAGATATTCATGGTACAGTAGATGGAAAAAATGTAGAAAAAGTGTTACTGCAGGAGCTGCCTCTAACGTTACAATCAGCCAACTTTTCTGTCCCAAAAGTACAGGATGTTATGACGAGCAGTACATTGAACGCAGTTAATGGCAACAATGATGATCAGAAATCAATTCAAGCTATCATATCAAAGAATAAAATTCCTATCCTGAGTAATATAACATTGGTGATATTCCTTGCAATTTTGATCTATTTGAATAATCGTACTAAGTCAAAGGCAGCAATTGAGCATAGGAGATATAAGGAATGGATCACAGAAGGGAGTGTTGAAGTAAAAGATAAATTTATTATTAATATATTATCTTTGGAGGGACTAGTTGATCTGGCTATTGATTTAGACAGAAGAGTCATTTACGATTCAAAGATGAACCGATATTATGTACTAGCCGAGGATATTGTATATATTTATAACCCAGAGCACATGAGTGGTTTTCTTGACAATAGGCAGCAATTAGGAAAGTTATTACTGGAACGAGGTTTAATCAAACCGGAACAGTTAGAAATTGGATTATATTATCAGAAAAAAATAGGTAGCAAGTTAGGTGAAAGTCTGATCGCATTGGGTCTTATTGATGAAACCACATTATATAGTGCTTTAGCTGCTCAACAAAAGATAGATTACTACGAACTAAATACGACCAAAGAAATGGATACATCCGGTTGGAGGGACAAGCTTAGTATTCAAAAAGCACGGGCTCTGATGGCTGTTCCGATCGGAGTGAGAGCCGATGGATGCCTTGTTATCGCCAGTAGTGAAGCTTTTAGAGAAGGTATTCAAAAAGCGCTAGAAGAGATCTTTGGTTCGGATCTGCACCTAGTGGCTGCGAAGCCATCTGCTATCTATGATGTTCTGGAAAGATTGGATGAAAAGGAAAAGCAAAAAACAATCTATACCAATCAAAACAAGGCAGCAAAATTAGTACCATATGAACGGTTATCAGAGAAGGAAAGGGAACAATTCGCTGCATCCTATTATAGAGGTACCCTTCATCATGAACTATTTATGAAGGCATCCGGACTCATTGATCCGGTAGTGCTTAATCAAGTGCCGGATCAGGAAGATTTCTTAAATTGGCTTGTAAATCGGAACTTAATCAATGGAGAGATCGTTAATATGCTAAAAGGTCTTGAGAAGATCATTGAAGCAATGGATTTTGCGAAAAGAAAGAATAGGCAGTTACCTGAATTACTGGATTTATTAATTCATTCAAATTATATTACCCCCGACACAGCAGAATGGATTAACCGTGAACTTATCTTGCAAAAACTGCCGGTCGATCAACTGCTATGCAAGAATTACCTTGCATCTGATGAGACGATTCATACAGTAGAAGTTCTTTTGGGGACGTTAGGAAGCATCTTAAATAAATCTAATGTATAAATGCCAGGTATCAGGGTGCGCCAGGATGGTATCTATTGTTTGTTTATAGACATGGAGGGACACCCTTATGAAATTAAAACTCAAAATGAGCAGACTTATGTTTATGTTAATCCTGTTTGTTATAACAACTATTTTTAGTAATATTGTCATGGTACAAGCAGCAACGATTCAACTAAGCAGACAAACAATTAGCCTGGAAACTGGAGCTTCAAAAATTTTGTCGGTCTCTGGAACCAGATCAAAGGTAACTTGGTCTACCAGCAAAAAATCAGTGGCTACAGTTTCTACCAGTGGTAAAGTTACAGCCAAAGCAGTAGGAACTGCTACCATTTATGCTACCATAGCAGGCAGAAAGTTATCTTGTAAAGTAACCGTGAAAACACCAATTAAAATCAGTAGTACCTCAGCGACTCTTTATACCGGATCTACAAAGACGTTACAAATCACCGGGACCACGAGCAAAGTAACCTGGTCCACCGGCAATAAATCGGTAGCTACAGTATCTTCCGGAGGTAAGGTTACGGCAAAAGCTCAGGGAACAGCTACCATTTATGCTTTCGTAGCTGGAAAGAAATTATCTAGCAAGATAACGGTTAAGGAACCAATTAAGATTAGTAATACATCAGTCAACCTATATACTGGAGCAACAAAAACGCTTAAGATTAGCGGTACAACTAGTACAATTACTTGGATTACCAGTAACAAATCCATTGCAACAGTATCTACCGGTGGTAAGGTTACAGCAAAGGCTGTAGGAACAGTTACAATTACAGCTTCTGTAGCCGGTAGGAAACTAACCAGTAAGATTACTGTAAAAAATCCTCCAACAACGACGACTGAAGATACTATAACTAGCATGAATGAAAATCTGACTCCAATTCCCTCTGCAATACCGGTAAATACCCAGATTCCTTCGACAGGTTCTGATAGGAAGGTAGTAGGTTATTATGCAGCATGGGCAAGATATTCCGGATTTACACCGGATAAGATAGATGCTGGCAAGCTAACACATATTAATTATGCTTTTGCTAACATAAGCAGTGACTTGAAATTAGCCCTGGGATATCCGGATATCGATCCTGCAAATATCAGCCAATTAAATCTGCTGAAAAAATCCTATCCAAACCTGAAAACTATCATTGCGGTAGGAGGATGGACCTGGTCCGGACGTTTTTCCGATGTTTCATTCACTGCGGAATCCAGATCAACTTTTGCTGACAGTTGTGTGGAATTCATCGTTAAATACGGTTTTGATGGTATTGATATTGATTGGGAGTATCCAGTGAGCGGTGGTTTAGCAACCAATGGTAAGAGACCAGAAGATAAATATAATTTTACATTATTATTACAAACCCTAAGAGAAAAATTAGATGCCAGAGGAGAGATCGATCAGAAGCATTATATATTAACTTTTGCTGGAGCAGCAGGTAACTGGTACGTAAATAACACGGAATTAAGTAGGATTAATCAATTTGTCGATTACGCTAATGTAATGACCTACGATATCCATGGCTTATGGGAACCGATCACGAATTTTAACGCACCACTTTTTAGTCACGTAACAAAAGACAATCCCTACAATGTCAGCGTTTCTAGTAGTATTGATGCATGGATTCGAGCAGGATTTGCAAAAGAAAAGATTGTGATGGGTGTTCCCTTTTACGGATTTATCTATAAAGCAGTAGAAGATAATAACCAAGGATTATATCGTTCCTATTCCGGTGGTGCATCAATTAGCTATGGTAATATAGCTGGGAACTATCTAAACAATCCGGAATTTGAACGCTTCTTCCATTCGGTATCCCTGGTTCCCTGGTTATTTAATGGCTCTACCTTTATCACTTATGATGATGAGCAATCCATGTCGGAAAAGGCAAAGTTTATGAAAGAAAAAGGATTGGGTGGTGTGATGATTTGGGAATTAAGTCAAGATCCAAACCGAGTTTTATTAAATTCTTTATATCAGGAGTTGCATCAATAACATAATATTTTATCTTTGAAATACATATTAAAACATTAAGAGAAAGAGGTTTCTTCAGATCAATTGTTTGAAGGAACCTCTTTATGAAGTTAAAGCAAGTAATAGAGGGAAAATAATTGAGAGTAAATACAAGTAAATAAATGAATTACATTACATTCTTACAGATACGATAAAATGAATTACTTACAAATTGATAGTAGAATTATCAGAAATAATAATAAAAAAATAAAAAAGTAGGTTGACAAATGGTAATATATAGATTAATATAAACATACAATTCATATATAAATAGTATGATATAAATGAAAGAGGAAACTAGTATGATAAACGTGCCAATTAATTCATTCATCCATAATACCTGTTGTTGCAAGTGTTGCTCCTGTCAATCGGAATAATATCCTGCAGCTGTTATTATGTACTTGGCTTGATTGTGTTTTCGTATGCAAAAAGAGTTCATTCAGCAGAGGCATGGATTGATCCATGGAGTATCTGCTTTTTTTATGCTTAAACATAAAGTGTCGATAATTAGGAAAGCGAAAGGTATGCTACTTAATTATAAATCAGTCAGACTTTAAAGAAAGAGGAAGAAACATGGATATCGAATTTATTAAGAAGTACATACCGCTTTACATTGAGGCAGGTGCACTTACATTGCGAATAGCCCTGGCTGGAATTACTTTATCCATAGTGATCGGATTTGTATTCAGCTTAATTCGTTATTATAAAATACCTATTTTACATAAAGTGATCGGTGCTTACATTGAACTATCGAGAAATACACCACTGCTTATTCAACTATTCTTTTTGTATTTTGGACTGCCAAAGCTTGGAATAATGTTGAGTTCTGAAAGTTGTGCCACGATTGGCCTAATTTTCTTAGGAAGCAGCTATATGTCAGAAGCATTCCGAAGTGGATTGGAAGCGATTGCAGAGATACAGACAGAATCGGGATTAAGCTTAGGACTGACGAAGCTTCAAGTTATTCGATACATCCTTTTGCCACAAGCAATATCAATTTCAATACCGGCCTTTTTAGCCAATATCATCTTTTTAATCAAAGAGACTTCTGTATTTAGTGCAGTTGCGTTGGCAGATTTGATGTATGTGGCAAAAGATTTGATCGGTTTGTACTATAAAACAGATGAAGCTTTGCTAATGCTGGTAATAGCTTATTGCATTATTCTGTTACCAATATCAATCATTTTTACATGGATAGAGAGGAAATTACGGTATGCAGGATTTGGGAATTAGTGTTTTGTTTCAAGGTAGGAATTTTATAAGATTAATAGAAGGTCTTTGGGTTACAGTAAGAATTTCACTGATCGCTGTTCTGATTTCCATCGTGCTTGGAATTATCCTTGGTATCATTATGACAATCAAGCATCCGGTGATTAAGATAATAACAAAAGGGTATCTGGAATTTATACGAATTATGCCTCAATTGGTACTTTTGTTCCTGGTTTACTTTGGAATTACGAAAGCATTTCATGTAAATCTCTCGGGAGAGCTTTCAGCGATTCTTGTATTTAGTTTATGGGGAACTGCTGAGATGGGTGATCTGGTAAGAGGAGCTTTTATCTCTATTCCAAAGCACCAGTATGAAAGTGGGAAAGCGATTGGACTGACAAATCATCAGATAAATCTATATATTATTATTCCGCAGACGTTACGACGGCTATTACCTCTTGCCATCAATTTGGTTACCAGAATGATAAAAACAACTTCCTTGGTAGTTCTCATTGGAGTGGTAGAGGTAGTCAAGGTCGGGCAACAAATTATTGAAGCCTCAAGACTTACAACTCCCTCGGCTGCTCTTTGGATTTATGCAGTGATATTTGTTATGTATTTTGTAGTATGTTATCCGGTATCATTACTGGCAACTAAATTAGAAAAAGCATGGAAAAGCTGAGGTGAATGGAATGAAACATCAAGATACAATACTGGAAATCAAACATTTAAAAAAGCAATTTGACCAGTCCATAATATTAAAAGATATCTCCTTAGAGATTAAAAAAGGAGAAGTTGTTGTTATTGTCGGTCCTTCCGGCTGTGGTAAGAGTACACTGCTTCGATGTATTAATGGTCTGGAAAATATTCAAGGAGGAGATATTCTCCTTCAAGGTAATTCGATCAGTAATCAGACGAAGAATATGAACTTGGTACGACAAAAAATAGGAATGGTATTTCAAAGCTATGATTTATTTCCCCATATGACAATTTTAAATAACATTTTACTCGGACCCTTAAAGGCACAGCGCAGAGATAGGAAAGAAGTCATAAAGGAAGCAGAAGAATTATTAAAGCGTGTTGGACTTTATGATAAGAGGGATGCTTATCCGAGACAGTTATCTGGAGGTCAAAAGCAAAGATTGGCGATTGTTCGCGCATTATGTATGCATCCTGATATTATGCTGTTTGATGAAGTAACAGCTGCCCTTGATCCTGAGATGGTAAGAGAAGTTCTCGATGTAATGTTAGAGCTGGCAAAGGAAGGAAGTACCATGGTGATCGTTACCCATGAAATGCAATTTGCCCGTGCCATAGCAGATCGTATCATATTTATGGATCAGGGAGAAATCATAGAAGAAAGTAAACCCGAGCAGTTTTTTACCAGCCCGAGCACAGACCGCGCGAGACAGTTTTTAAATGTATTTGAATTTAACACAATACATAGTGTTGAAAATAATTAAAAGAAGAAAGAGGAGAATGACATGAAACAAACAAAAAAATTATTGGCATTATTATTACTCGTAACTACAATGATAGCTTCTTTGGCAGCCTGCAAAAAGAGTACGGACACGGAAGATACAGCGGGAACATCATCAGCAAAAGGTACCGCAAGAACCTTAGAGGAAATTAAAGAAAGCGGTAAAGTTGTTATTGGTGTATTTAGTGATAAGAAGCCATTTGGTTATGTAGATGAGAATGGTGCATACCAAGGTTATGATGTTTACTTTGGTAATAGAATCGCGAAAGACCTAGGTGTTGAAGTAGAATACGTTGCAGTAGAAGCAGCAAGTCGTGTGGAATATCTTGTTACAGCAAAGGTTGATATTATTCTTGCTAACTTTACCGTAACCGAAGAACGTGCAGAACAGGTTGACTTTGCACTCCCTTATATGAAAGTTGCTCTAGGTGTTGTATCACCTGATAGTGCGCTCATCACCGATGCGGCACAATTAAATGGTAAGACCTTGATTGTTAGCAAAGGTACTACTGCAGAAACTTATTTTACAGAGAATTTTCCTGAAGTTAATCTATTAAAGTTCGATCAATACAGCGAAGCCTACAATGCATTATTAGATGGAAGAGGGGATGCTCTTTCTACCGATAATACAGAAGTTCTTGCTTGGGCAATTGAAAATACTGGTTACAGTGTAGGGGTTGAGTCCTTAGGAAGCCTGGATTCCATCGCTCCGGCGGTTCAAAAAGGAAATACAGAATTACTTAACTGGTTGAACGATGAGATCAAAGCATTAGGCGAAGAGCAATTCTTCCATGCAAATTACGAAGAAACGTTAGCACCGACTTATGGTGATGCAGCTGATCCTGATAATTTGGTTGTTGAGGGCGGAGTGATCGAATAAGATCAAATGGTATTTATAGATAAAGATATAATAAAGAAGTATATTTTTCATAAGTAAATTTAGATAGTCAGCGAAATTGAAATAAACGAAACCACCAATCAAGAAAGTGATCTCTAGATTGGTGGTTTTTTATTTAAGAAGTAAATCTATTTACCTCAAACTAGTTCAAATTTCTGCTAATGCTCCAAGAAAAGTCACTTATTAAAAATTGGCATTTATAATATAAATATGTTAAAATGATTTATAATAAAAAAGATTATTTTGTTATTGAACTCTGATCCATTGGCAAAAACATTATCTAAGCTAGAAGATTCCTAAGAAGTAAATGTATGTGTTAGTAGGAAATTTATCTCCTGTTTAAAAGATGAATAATAAACGAAAAAACTTAAGAAGAAAGGAAAAGATATGGAAGAAAAGAAAGTAACTTATCAGACAATCGACGAGTATATTGCACTATTCCCAACGGAAATTCAAGAGATAATGGAGAATTTACGGAGAGTAATTAAGGAAGCGGCACCGGAAGCTACGGAAAAAATAAGCTGGCAGATGCCTACCTTCTTTCTGCAGGGTAATCTGGTTCATTTTGCTGCATTTAAGAGACATATCGGATTTTATGCGGGAGAAAATGGAGTTGCTCATTTTTTGGACGAACTGTCCGAATACAAAAATTCCAAAGGCGCGATTCAATTTCCAATCGATAAACCCCTTCCCTACGAACTGGTAAAACGAATCGTAATGTTCCGTGTTACGGAGAATATGAGTCTAGCAGAAGAAAAGAAAGCAAAAAAGATAAAGAAAAGTGAATGAAAGAATGGATAGGTGAAAATATGAATTATTATGTAAAACCACTGAAGCCAGAACATGCGGGAACCTTTACAGATTATCTTGGCAATCTGGATTTTCATCATGCTCCTCATTGGTCAACTTGTTTTTGCAGATATTATTTTTCCAACTGTTCATTTGAAGAGTGGGTAGAAAAAACAGGGGAAGCAAATAAGAAGGAAGCTCTAAACGAAATAAAGAATGGAAACATGAAAGGATTTTTAGCCTTTGATGGAGATACATGCATCGGATGGTGTAATGCGAATGATTCGAGAAAATTCCTTCGTTTGGAAAACTACCTAGAGCCTATCATTGGCGGTAAAAAAGTAGGATGCATCATTTGCTATGTGGTACATCCGGAATATAGAAATCAAGGAGTAGCAAGGCTTCTTCTAAAAGAAGCAGTAAAGAATTTCGAACAAGAAGGGTATGATGCAGTATTGGCATTACCAGTCGATAATAAGGAAGAGCCAGAAAAAGCATATCGAGGAACTTTGAATATGTATCTGGAGCATGGTTTTAAAGAAATAGAAAGAGAAGAGAATAGAAGTGTTATGCTGTTAAAACTAAAAAATTAATAAGATTAAGAAAGGATGATAGATAGCAAGATATACAATGTATCATCCTTTTGGTTACTTTACGTTATTTATGTCTTGCTAAGATTTTATATACTGGATTATGCTGGAATAATATGGTATGATTATCTAAAATTTCAAAGACATAAGGGGGAAGTATGAAAAAAATCTTTCGAACTATTTTACTCATTGTATTATCAACGATCATTTTCATAATAACGGTATTTGTGATTGGTAGGTATGGCTGGCGGTTGTTTGGCTTTTCCATGTGCAGCGGAACTGTATTCTGTACGGATGTATCTGTAGATGATGGGGTAGTAGCGTTAAAAGGTAGTACTGCGGACAGTATCTCATCCTATGTTGGATATAAATATAAGATTGAAGATGGAAATCTATATATAGGAGTTAAATATAATATACTTATTGGGATCATTGGACGTGATGGTGCATTTGATATTAAGATAAATACAGAGGAAGAGTTTGATCATATCTATTTTGTTTCAAGAGATGGTGTGATAGAACCGCCGATATGGTCTAGAGAGGATTCCAATCAATAACTGAAATGTTTCTAAAGTACAAGTCGTAATTCATACTATTATTAGGATCAACATTCATCGAATTAGATATTTTAGATTAATGTGAGAAAATTTAATAGAAAAGCATCCGTATGTATTGTTATAGAATGATATGATCCTTCATAAGTAGATCTTGGTTATTTACCAAGTCTACTTATGGAGGATCATATCAGATCATTCGGATGCTTTATTATTTTATTGTTCTAAGAGAGAAGCGGCTATGGCATCAGCAATCGCATCTAATTCTGCCTCGCGCTCTGGTTTTAATGTAGACCTAACATCCAGTGGGGTTCCGATGATTTCCATGTTCTTCATCTCACCGATGATTTGCTGCATTTCCTTCAAAGCAGCACTCGCCCAGGTGTGGTTACCAATTAGAGATACCTTGCGGTTTTTAAGACCCAGCACAGACATCTCCTTAAGAAGAGAGTCCATCATAAAATATAAACTCATGTTATAGGTAGGAGAAGCTGCTACCATATGACTATATTTCCAGGCATCAGAGATAACGTAAGAGGGATGGGTTTTAGAAACATCATACATACGCATATCTCGAACTCCTCTTTTGGCCAGTTTATTGGCTAAATTTTGGACCACGTGCTCCGTATTACCATACATGGAAGCATAGAATAAAACAACACCCTTTTTCTCTGGAGTATACTTACTCCAAAGATCATATTTTTCAACAATATATGGGATATCCTCTTTACGCCAGATCAAACCATGAAGGGCACAAATCATATTGATTTCAAGTCCAGTTAATTTTTTTAAAACCGCCTGAACTTGCATACCATATCGTCCGACAATATTTGCATAATAACGTCTTGCTTCTTCCATGAAGATTTCTTTGTGATCAATTTCATCAAAGAAAAGATTACCGGACAATGCCCAGAAGGAACCAAAAGCATCAGAGGCAAATAAAATTCCCTCCGATACTTCATAGGTCATCATAACTTCCGGCCAGTGTACCATAGGTGCAGTATAAAAACGTAAGGTGTGCTTTCCTAAGGATAGCTCCTGTCCCTCTTTTACTTCAACACGGTTTGCTGAGATGTCCGTTGAGTAGTATTGTTCAAAGAACTGAAACGTTTTTGCATTGCCAATTACTTTTACCTCTGGATAACGGTGGATAATTGCTTCAAGATTGGCACAGTGATCCGGTTCCATATGATTAATAATTAAATAATCAAGATTACGTCCAGCTAATCCATCCTTTACATTTTCTAAAAATATTTCACTAATCGAAGAATCTACGGTGTCAATGAGAGCTGTTTTTTCATCTATGATCAGGTATGAATTATACGATACTCCATTGGGGATAGGAAACATATTTTCAAAACGTTCCAAACGTCTATCATTTCCTCCAACCCAGAATATTTGCTGTGAAATTTCTTGAATGATACTCATCTGTATTACCTCCTATATTGAAAAACAAGATGGTTTGATTTAATATGGTATATTGTACTACATTTTTAGTTTTATAAACAAGCCTAATTTATAAGAAGAATGAAAATAATATCAATTAGGAAAGATTTTATTAATTTTAAACATATCAAGAAACAGTATTGCTCCTGTTTCCAAGGTATGGTATACTTTTGGAGGTGTTCCTATGAAAAAAGAGTTTTCTGCAATCATTCAGCAACATGAAGGAATAAACGGTGCGTATGTGGAACCACCGTTTGATGTAAAGGAAGTATTTGGTGCAAAACGGGTAAAAGTAAAAGCAACCTTTGATGGAATCGAATATCGTGGTTCCATTGTATCCATGGGTGGATGCTATATGATAGGAATAACTCAGGAAATTCGGAATAAAATAGGTAAGAGTTTTGGTGACACCATACAGGTAACGGTTGAAAAAGACGAAGAAGAACGCTTGATTGAACTACCGGAGGATTTTGCCAAAGCATTGGATCAAAATAATAAAGCCAAGGATACGTTCGACACACTTTCTTTCACTAAGAAGAAAGAATATGTTACCTGGATTACAGAGGCAAAAAAACCGGAAACCAGAGCAAATAGACTGGAGCAAGCGATCGGACTACTGGTGGATGGAAAAAAATTAAGATAGAAAGAAGAATGAAAGATGATAAGAGTTACTATTTGGAATGAATACGTCCATGAAAGAAACGAAGAGAAGATCAGCAAAGTATATCCAAACGGAATACATGGTTGTATCGCTGAATTTCTTGGTAAGAATGATGACATCGAGGTTAAAGTAGCAACCTTAGATATGCCGGAGCATGGACTCAGTGATGAAGTGCTGGATCATACTGATGTATTAATCTGGTGGGGACATATGGCACATCATATGGTTGAAGATGCAGTGGTTGAGAAAGTAAAGACCAGAGTACTGCAAGGAATGGGCTTTATTGGGTTACATTCTGCTCATCATAGTAAAATCATGCGTGCATTGCTTGGAACAACGTTAAATTTAAGATGGCGTGATGGTGATCGCGAGAGAGTATGGTGCATTAATCCAGCTCATCCGATTGCGGAGGGATTACCGGATTATTTTGAGATAGAGCAGGAAGAGATGTATGGTGAGCAATTTGATATTCCTACTCCGGATGATGTTATCTTCCTTGGTTGGTTTGCAGGTGGAGAGGTAATGAGAAGTGGATGTACCTTCACCAGAGGTAGGGGTAAGATGTTTTATTTCCAACCGGGTCATGAAGAATTCCCAATCTATTATCAAGCAGAAGTACAGAAAGTAATCACTAATGCTGTTCGTTGGGCAAAACCTGTGAATAGGACGAATGAACCTCTTCGCTGCGTAGATGTTCCTCCAAGACCGGAACAATTAAGGTTGGATAAATAATACAAGGATAAATCTAGCGCCGTTTAGGCATGAGGATTGTTCTTGAACAGATATAGGATTTAGAGCAAAGAACTTCCGTGGAAGGGTCTCTTTGCTCTATTTTTGTTGTGATTTTTATGGGCATAGTGGATGTTTTATCCTTTTTCTTGAGGAAATGAATGTATTTAAGAGATAAATTGTATAGAATTAACCCATTTGGAAATAAGTCACTTTAGATTAGAATTTCTCTTTATTATATAATATGTGAGTTAACAAAAATCCTTTTAACAACAGGAGACAATTATATCAAGAGGAGAAAGATATGAAAAAGCTGGGGGCATTATTACTTATCATTTCGCTGTTTGCTGGGATCAATCCACAATCTGCGATGGCTGCTCAAGTAAATAATTTTGAGCAGGAACTTACACAATACTTATCCGAAACCACGACTGAAAGAGGTTTTGAGGTAACAAAAGAAGACGTGGAGGAATCCTTAACATTCTTTGAGATGGGGCTGGAGGATTTTACATCGATACTTGAACTTAAGGAACTCTTAGGAGATGTGATCAAATCAGATGGAAGCAATCTCACTTCAATCTATGAAGAATACCAGTTAGATCAGACAAGTCTGGAAGCATTGCTTGTTGAGAATGGTGAAGCTCTAACAGATTATATTTATTATAATGATCTGGATTATGCAGTATATTTTTACACTGATGATGGCGTAATAGAACAGGAAACAGATTTTGAGGATAAGCTGGAACAATACGTAACGGAAGTGAGCCAGACAAGAGGTTTCGTAATCACTAAGGCAGATGTGGAAAAAGCATTAGCAAATTATGATACTAGTTTTGTTGATTTTGAAACAGTTCAAGAAGTGAAGGAATTCTTAGGGGATGTAATTAAAGCAGATCTTAGTAATTTAAATTTCTTTGAAGAGAGCTATGGTGTGGATAAGGAAGCTCTACTTGATTTAATTGAAGAGAGTGGAAAAGACATTAGTGACTATATCTACGTTGAGGATTTGAGTGAAGTTATCTGGTCCTCCGATCTTGGAGGGGATATTGGGTCTGAGTTTGAGAATCTGTTAGCTCTTTATCCAATTATCCTTGAAAAAATTGATCTAACCGAGGAAGAGATACAAAGATTGGAAGATTATTATCTTACCTTGGAAGAACATTTTGCAAGTCAAGAAACCATGGATAGGATGCTACAGGTTGGAGAGCGTCTATTGGCTTTTGAAGAAGTAGAGTTTTCTGAGGAACTTACCGAAGAGCAAAGCGCTGAGATTGCGTCTATCTTTGAAGAACTATTTTCCATTATGAAATTACACATTGTATTTACTTATACAGAGAATGGAACAGAAAATGTATTAAGTATCCCGGATATGATGAAGCTAACTGATCTGGGAGACGGAGTACTAAAGGTATCCCTATATACTACGGATTCACAAATATTAGCTGATTTTATCGTGTCGAATGAAATTATCACTTCCATTGGTGATTTGATCGGCAAGACAACAGAAGTCGTGGAAGAAGTGGTGAATCAGCCATTAGAAAATAAACCGGATAATTCTCAGGGGACCGTAACAAAGACAGTAAAAGGTGGAAAATTACCTAAGACAGCTTCAAATTATCTTCCATTGACCTTAGCAGGTATATTCATTATTCTTATGGGAATTATCATGTTCCGAAAGGTAAGGAATACAGAAAGTGAAACCATTCAAAAATAAAAAATCTCGTCATATCAAACTAAATATTCGATATTTCCCGAGCATAGCTTTTATAATCATTGGATTAGGTTTGTCTGCAAGTAATCTTTATGAGTATTCCATCGGTTATTTCGCATATCAGACCCATGACAAAGAGCAAAAGAATGCAACTAAGAAGGAGATTATAATACTGTATTCATCAAATGATACGGATCCAGCAGGGGATATTGTAAAGTTTACGAATAGCTTAGTTACTGAGGATATTTTACAAAGCAGGGATTCTTCTCTAGACAATGCCAAGGAAGGGGATGAGATTTTATATCCGATACGACCGGACCTTGGTGAGGAGATCGGTGAATTATATATTCCCAAATTAAAGGCCTCTCTGCCCATTTATCATGGTACGGATGAGGATGAATTGGTAAAAGGCGTTGGTCACTATGCAGATAGTGTACTGCCCGGAGAAAATGATAATTCTGTTTTAGCTGGTCACCGTGATACGGTATTTCGTGAACTTGGAGAAGTAGGAGAGGGTGACATACTTGTGGTGCGGACCAGTGTTGGTGAATTTGAATATAAAGTAAATAAGGTAAGAATTGTAGATGAAGATGATCGGACGGTAATTGTACCAAAACCCAAGGCAACACTAACGGTTAGTACCTGTTATCCGTTTGATTATATCGGACCGGCTCCAAAAAGATATATTCTGGTTGCTTATCTTGCAAAGAAGACATTATATGAAAGGTAATTAAGTCCTGAATAATAAAACCTCGAACTCTTAGGAATGAATCATTTTATGATTATCCTAAGGTTCGAGGTTTTGTTATTTATTATAAAGTAACTATCAGATCATTTTGCTGTAAAAACATAGTGAACAAAACTAATGTCAAAGTGGTTATACTTTCAGCTGATATGGTTCTTTATAGAAACGGTTTTTTATACTATTACTGTTGCGCCACCCATATATGGCTGTAGCGCTACCGGGATATTGATGGAACCGTCAGCATTCATATTGTTCTCAAGGAAAGCAATCAGCATTCTAGGAGGAGCAACTACAGTATTATTTAAGGTATGGGCAAAATACTTTCCGCCATCACCAACAACACGGATCTTTAAACGACGTGCCTGTGCATCTCCTAAGTTAGAGCAGCTTCCTACTTCGAAATATTTCTTCTGTCTTGGAGACCAAGCTTCTACATCCACGGATTTTACCTTCAGATCAGCTAAATCACCGGAGCAGCACTCTAATGTTCTTACCGGAATATCTAAGGTACGGAATAAATCAACGGTGTTTTGCCATAATTTATCAAACCACATCATACTATCTTCCGGTTTACATACAACGATCATTTCCTGCTTCTCGAACTGATGGATACGATATACGCCTCTTTCTTCCAGACCATGAGCACCCTTTTCTTTTCTAAAGCAAGGAGAGTAGCTGGTTAGTGCCTGAGGTAAAGTAGCTTCTGGAATAATGGTATCGATGAATTTACCAATCATGGAATGCTCACTGGTTCCGATCAAATATAAATCTTCCCCTTCGATCTTATACATCATAGCATCCATTTCAGCAAAGCTCATAACACCGGTTACAACTTCACTGCGGATCATAAAGGGTGGAATGCAGTACGTAAAACCACGTTCAATCATGAAATCTCTAGCATAGGAGATAACTGCGGAGTGAAGTCTTGCAATATTGCCCATTAAGTAGTAGAAACCATTACCTGCTACTTTTCTAGCACTATCAAGATCAATACCGTTTAATTTTTCCATAATCTCTGTGTGATAAGGAATATCAAAATCAGGAACAACAGGCTCGCCATAACGTTGAACTTCTACATTTTCACTGTCATCTTTGCCGATTGGTACACTAGGATCGATGATATTGGGAATTGTCATCATGATTTTTTTGATCTTTTCTTCCAGTACAGCTTCTTTTTCTTCCAGAGCTGCTAATTTTTCAGAATCAGCGGTAACTTGTTTCTTAAGTTCTTCTGCCTCTTCCTTCTTGCCCTGAGCCATTAATCCACCGATTTGCTTAGAGATTTTATTTCTTTCAAATCGCAGGGTGTCAGCTTCCTGTTTCGCATTTCTGCTCTCTAAGTCCAGAGCAATTACTTCATCCACCAGTGCCAACTTATTATCCTGAAACTTATTACGAATATTCTGCTTTACTAATTCAGGATTTTCTCTTACAAATTTTAACTCTAACATGTATGTTCCCTCCTCAATTTACAAGTTGAATCATGAATTCACTTGCCTTGCATAAAAAAAATCCTATCCCCCCATATAACTATGGGACGAAAGGATCCGTGTTGCCACCCAAATTGCTGATATGCAATAAAGGGTACTAACCTTTCGGCTCATCACCGACAGCTCCAAAAGTGGAAAGATTTAACCTTTCACCGATTCGCACCAACCATCGGCTCTCTGAAGAAATGTATAAATCGTAGCTTTTATCAACGCCTGTATATAAATGATATTTTTACATATTATATAACCTTTTATACGGATATGCAAGAAAAATATACCTAAAAGCTATTAATGAATAAATGATAGGATTAGTAATAGCTCTTAATGATTGAATTTTATAAATTGCTTTGTCTTTCCCATGTGATATGCAAGTTTAATGATCTGCTTTTCATCTGACGTCATAGGACGATCATACATTTTCTCGAACTGTCTTATCAGTTTATCATAATCAATGATCTGTTTTTTTAATCGCGGTCGCTTTGGTGGAAGGGATGGATCATAAATTTTAGGTTCCATCTTGCTTGTATAGATTTGTTTCATTATTTCTGCCGTATATACTGCATCATGATAGGCATCGTGGAAGGAATATTTCATGGGAATATGAAGTTCTTCTACAACAAATTGAAGCTTTAATAATTGCTTTGGATTATAGTCAAGATAAAGGGAGGCATAAGGTTGCAGATTAATATACATGCGGGGAAGAACGGTCTGGTCCAGATGATGATATGCTGCATTCCGATAAAGCTCCTTGATATCAGTTAATCCCCAGGTGCAGAGAATGGAGTCGGATCCTCCTAAGAAAGCGATAAACTCAGGGTACAGCTGATCAAAGGTTTTCTCCTTCCGAAGCTGTTCTGTAGTTATACCGGTAAGTTCAGTGATAAAACCAGAGATACTATTATAGATGGAAGGCTTTACAAAACGACGGAAGGATGCAGTGATAGTTAGGTTCTGATCTAATTTGACAGCTCCAATTTGAATGATTTCAAAAGGACAGCATGGTTTTTTCCCGTTGATATTATCCTCCGAATTGTAGTCCTGATTGAATTCAAAATCGAGTATAATATAATGCATAAGCAACTCCTTCCAATCTAGATCTGATTATTTTCTGCTAACTAAAATAAAATTATACGATAATCATATGAGATTATATTGTAGTTAGTATTAGAAAATGAGAGGATAAGGATAGATAGAATAATGGTTGGAATAATAAAATTAAGCTTTATTAGAATGAGAGGGTATGAAGAATTGTTCGTTCATTGTCAGAATACTACACATAACAAATTACCTTCAGCAAGTTGTCCTGACATGAAAAAGTAGTATAAGGAGAGAGTAATCGATAAATAGGGAAAGGTATTCAAAAGTCCATGAAAAATAAGGGAAATTTTTTTAAATATATGATGTCGGCGTTAGGACTGATCTGGTTAGCAGCTTTAATAACAATCATGATAGCGATTGTAATGGGGTATCACAAAGATATTCTGTTTCTTTTGGGATGTTTCGGAATAGGTGGTTTTTTTCTAATGATGTTCATTGGTTTCTTAGGAACTATGTTGATGAGAAAGCAAAATCCCAGGGAAGAAGAGCTAGAACATGAAGTGTTCCTTCAATATCAGGTTCTGGCAGAAATTAGTCCCCATAAATTAAAGAGCCGTATCCAATACCTATCCTATTCCGGTAATATTTATTTAATGGTATTAGTAGTTACGATATTAATGACAATTGTTGGTGTAGTAGTTATTGGAGTACGTACCGGTAGATCCATGGGAGGGGCAGGAACATTTATCGTCGGTTTAATCATGGTTCTCTTTATTATATTTCAAACGATAAATCTAAAAACAGAATTCCCCGAGGAGATGGAGATAACGAAGCATGATTATCCCGAACTTATTAATCTTGTAAAGAGCGTAGAACTTGTTACCGGGGCAGATCAAGTGGATCATATTTTTGCAGTTGAGGAAGCGAATGCTGCTGTGTGGTTTGTTCCTACAGGAGTCTGGGGTCGTGGTAAAAATTATATGGAACTGGGGATACCCTTACTGCAGATATTAAATGAAGACGAAGTTACCTCGATACTGATTCATGAATTGTCACATATTTATCATAAGGATACAAGGCTGAGTAGTAAAATGATGTATAATTTTGTCCGGTGGTCCAGGATATTGATGCATGCGGAGACTAAAACCAACGTAGCATATTTCATACTGGTTCCTTTTGCTGTTAGTTACATTCATGAAATGGATATATTTATGAATTTGATTCAAAAAAAAAAAGAATATCTTGCAGATCAAGAGGCAATTGCCTTTACCAATACAGAAACTTTTGCAAGGGCCATAGCCAAAATTAAAATGATGGAATTGTATATAAAGGAATCAACACTCATTCAAAAACTTCGGTCAAAGCCTCAACCACCGGAAAATTTTTATTCCTTGCTCTATGAGGATTTTATCATGGAGTATGAGTCAAAAAAAGAGAATTGGTTATTACAGATAAAAAAACGGATTTCTTCACAATATGATACCCACCCCAGTTTTTCTGAACGTATGAAGGCGATCGGAGTAGAGGATTTTTGCTTCCATCTTTCTTTTGATCCGAAAAACAGCAATTATAAGGCTGAGATTGACCAGCTTGTGCAGCGAAAAGAGAAGGAATGGTATGATCAAATGAGGAATCATTGGGAAGAACTAAATTCAGAATATCAGTCACAAGTAAATCTCATTAAAACATACCAGCCAACGCAGGACAAGGAAATTAATATTGAGTATGGTATGGCGCTGGAAGAGGTAGGAGAGATTGAGAAAGCTTTTGCAGTCTATCAAGGTATCTTATCAAAGGCTTTCGACTATGCACCTGCATATGTTCGAATTGGACAGATTAAACTCAATAACTATGATGAATCCGGAATAGA
This sequence comes from Herbinix sp., assembly GCA_029238935.1. Taxonomy (GTDB): domain Bacteria; phylum Bacillota; class Clostridia; order Lachnospirales; family Lachnospiraceae; genus Mobilitalea. The sequence continues at coordinate 93,385 of JAQZBN010000010.1, read as the reverse complement.
AGATTTAATAAAAGCGATCAACCTGGATTCTGATTTTATCAAACCTACTCTTCCCATAATTGAGAATTACCTAATGGAGAATGGTATGCTTAAGGAAAAAGAAGAATTGGATGATTGGGCGAGAGAAAAGATCATATTAGCGGATAACATACAGGATGAGCTTGATCATGTCATGGTTACAGATCAATTTAAAGAATGTAATCAAGGTAGTGATATCTATAAGAAGATATCGAGTATCATACAGGAAGCGAATAAGATTAAACGAGCATATCTCGTAATAAAGAAGCTTCAGTATCGTGAAGGTGAGTATTATGTTATAGGAATTACCCACAAAAGCACGGTTACAAAAAAGCAAAAGGAACAAAGCTATCATGAACTGTCTGAGCAGATCAGTGCATTGGAGATTCCTTATTTTTTATTGGATTTAAATGAAAATCCTACTTTCTTAAAGCCATTATCAAGTATCAATCATTCTGAGATTAAGTAAGTAGAAAGATTTGAAAAATATGTTTTATCTTCATAGATAATGGGTAACGAATTACATGAAAAATAATAGCAATAAAATCATAGGTTCCTCATAAAGTATAGTGTGATCTCTATATCGGAGGAAATGGAATGGGAAATAAAAAAAGTACACGGATGTTTAAATTCCTTGTATTCATCTCTGCAACATCATTATTCTTACTTATTAGGATGATAGTTGATCTACTGATTAATTTAAAACGATATATTATTGCGGTCAACCTTATGGCTGAGGGTAAATACGAAGATGCAAAGGAAGAATTCTTATCTGTTGGACAGTTTAAAAATGCGATAGCACTACTAAAACAGTGTGATAATATGTTAAAGTATGAGAATGCTATGAAAATACTGGAGGAAAAGGATTACATAGCAGCAAAGGAAGCATTTTCTATACTGGATGGTATAGAACAGGATTTTAAAGAACAAACGAAGCAGGAAGAAGATTTTCGAAGTACTAAATATCGGATGGCAAATATAGCGCTCGCAGATAAGAAATTTTATACAGCATATCAACTGTTTACTGAACTAAAAGATTATATGGATAGTACAGAGCAAGTAACGAAATGCATTCAACCCTATCCTGCAACCATGGTATTATATCGAAACAGCAATTATAACCACAACTATGCACCATTGATAATTCATAGTGCGAAAGGAGAACCTACGTATCTTAAGATTTATGCCGCTGAGGGTCCGCTGGTAGTGACACTATTCCTTAATTCAGGTCAGACCTTGAACGTTGAGATGCCAAGAGGAAATTTCATTGTTAAGGAAGCTCATGGCAATCTGTGGTTTGGAGAGGAAGAGATGTTTGGCGATTTAGGTTCGTATCGATTGCTAGATACCGGATTGATTTTTAATACCTTTGGAGAAGGTTATGAGGCTACCTTAGATACCCAAGAAGAAGGTAATCTTGGTTCGATCCCGGTTGAGAAAGAGAACTTTTAATATGAAGCAAGGAGAAAGATCTTTTCTCTATGATTTAATAACAATATTTAAGAAGTCATCGTTTTTCGCCCGGTGGCTTCTTTTTTAGCACAGAAACATATAAAAGGTAGATCCCCCTAGGATGTGATTTCTATGATTGGAAATTGAAGTTGCTTGACAAACGTAGAATAAAAAAGTATATTGATTTATATAAATTGTGAACAATTTAGTAGGAAACAATTTACATTATTCATAGGAATTTACATTCCAAAGGGTACTATTGAATCTATACAGAACATAAAAAGGGGATAATTATGCAAAAGATTATGGAAACGTTGTTTGATGCAGCGTATTTGGTAACAGTAACTATACTAGGAATCACAATGGTTCGACAAAGTCTTGGAAGACAGCAAATGAAATGGTTTGGTACTATGGCGATGATACTTGGGTTTGGAGACGCATTCCACCTCGTGCCAAGAGTATATGCTCTATGGACCACTGGTATGGAAGAGAATGCCGCCGCTCTTGGAGCAGGGAAATTAATTACAAGCATAACCATGACGGTTTTCTATGTAATACTATATCACATTTTTAGAAATCGGTATCATATTACAGGAAAGCTTATGTTATCGGTGATAGTTTATGGTTTATCCATTGTAAGAATTATTCTATGCTTGCTTCCTCAGAATCAGTGGTTACAATATGATGCACCATATTCCTGGGGAATCTATCGTAATATTCCCTTTGCACTTCTGGGGCTTATCATTATTTATTTGTTCTATACAGAAGCTAAGAAAAAGAAAGATAGAGCGTTTCGTTTTATGTGGTTGGCTGTGACTCTAAGTTTTGCTTTCTATGCTCCGGTTGTCTTATTTTCTGATACGATACCAGTCATAGGAATGCTAATGATACCCAAGACTCTTGCATATGTATGGATTGTTTGGATGGGATACCGTGAGTTGAAAGAATCATCCGTAAAATAATCAATGTATCTTCCGGTAAAAGTATGGTAAAATAAGGATCAATTCTAGATTTATAGATGCACCATAAGAATAAGCAAAAGAGAATCTAACATCTTATCTGGATCAGAAGGAATTAAGGAATATAGTAGATTTTACAGAAGGCTATTAATAGAAAGAATAACAATATAACACCAAATGATGTCCGCGGATTGGAACATTGTTTGGTGTTTTTCTTATGCTTTCTTGTCAATCGATCGGACAGATGGTAAAATGTGGTTGTAAAAATGCTAATATATACCTCAATGAAATATTTTTAGTAAAACCTGAAAACACCACATCAAAAATTACCAATGATAACGAAATCTATTAATATAAAGACGTTTTTATTAATAATGTGAAGATCGAATAATTTACCAGGGAGTAAGGAGGGATACAGTGTGGATAGCTTAAGTGCACAAGTTTATCTATGCAAAGGGGACAATAATCGAAAGTCAGAAATGCTTGAACAATATAAGCCACTAATCAATCGAACAGTGATAAATAAATGTGGGAACATGGATGAGGATATCCTTCAGATAGCAAGAATTGCTTTTTGTGAAGCGGTAGAAAAGTATAGTGAGATTAAGGGAGGATTCGTTCGATTTGCAGAACTGGTCATGGTTAATCGAATTAATGATGAGCTAAGAAAACGGTATTACAAGATAGAAGAGGCTATCTGGGAAGAAGAGATGATAAACGATGTACAGGTATCCGAAGCACAAGAGTCCTTTCAACAATCACAAAGAAAGCAAGAATGCCGAGAAAATATCACGGAGTTCTTTCGTGAACTTAGATATTGGGGCTTCCAAATAGATAATATTGAAAAATATTGTCCCAAGCATCAGGATACGAGAGAAAATTGCATCTATGCAGCACGAATTCTGCAACAGGATGAAGTTTTAAAAGAGATTTTATTACGAAATCGTAAACTTCCGGTTAGGAAGTTATCGGTTCAAACAAAGTTGAAAGTCAGATTTCTTGAGAAACATAGTAAGTATATTACTTTATTATTCATTGCCCTAAACGGAGATTTTAATGTAATTCATGAATATATAGGAGGTGGGTCGTATAATGGAGAATAAGACAACCGCATTGGTGCTGGAAGTAAATGATCAAACTGCATTGTTATTAGGTCGTGGTGGTCATCTGGTCAGAGTTCCCAATCTAAGTCATTATCAGATTGGAGATGAGATAGAGTATCAGCAGGAGGCAACAATCAACAACAAAATTAGTCCACTTGGATATGAAAGATACAGGTGGAGATGGATCAAAGTAGCAGCTTGTTTTATTATATTAATATCCGGTATATTTACCAGTAACGTAATACCGGTGAAATCTGCGCAGATTTTTGACTGCATTGAAGTAAAGACGAACATTTATGGAACTGTAGTATCGGCAAAAGGTATGAATACCACAGGGGATGAAATCCTTAAGGTGATAGAAAACGAAGCTGAGATCTTCGCTAACAATACTGTTGCAGAATATACCAGCAAGGTGAAGGAAATCATGGCTGGAATGGAAGCAAACTCTCCAATCTCTGAATTGGCTGAAACGGAGGCATTCGATCAGTATTATAACAGTGCGAGTGATGAATTAAAGAATGAAATGGTAGATGCACTGGAGAATGAAGATGAACAGGCAGTAAATCAGATTGGCCAGCGGCTGAAGGATGAAATCGTTGCTGAATTATATACGATACCGGAGAAGGAACTGCAATTAGCCAAAGAGTTATTTGGTTTTGAGAAAGTTCGAACGGAATACTACAATGTGGATAGCGGTGGTCACGATTCCTTTGAATGCACCAGTGATCAAGGGGATGCGATCTATATCTCATTTTGGGGAATCAATATGCAGACATCCATGTGGAGTGAAAATTCTATGGCATTATTCTTTTACTATAAATCTGTAGAAGAGATCGCCGATTTTAACAATTCCACTGTGTACCTGTATGATTTAACTACGAATGAAGAGGTTTCTTCTGAACGATTAGAAGGAAATCAAAATGAATTCTTTGGTACTTCCAGTAGATACGAAATAGATGTATTTATAAAAACAGACAATATGATTCCATATCATTCTTATTATATAAAACTAAATAATGTTTTCTATCAGAACGAAGAAATAAACAATATATTCTATGTTTTTAACTATGTTCCTGAGGGTTCCATGGGATTTACCTATGATCCTAATCAAGGCGAGATAATAGAAGAAAATTAATCCAATAATATATGATTCAACTTTCCATCTTAGAATTACAAACATAGCCTGAAAAATGGTGCTTGTGAAACTAATACTGAAGCTTCACTTTATATTTTGTAATGTTAGTCGCTATTGAATTTAACAACTGCTCTTCAGTGCCATCAAGCGCTGAAGAGCAGTTGTTCATTATGTCTTGGATATTATCACAGAATCTATTTCAAGATATGAAATCTTGTGTTATAATAAGATAATGTATATCATATCGATCTGTTGCTAGTATAACGGAGTGTCAGAAGAAGTAAAGAGGTAAACCATGACAACAAGAACAATACAGAATATAGACTATTTTAAAATAATGGATGAGGTTACTAAGGATATATATTATGGTAGAGATCAGGAATGGTATAAGACGAAGTGGCAGAGACTTTCGGGCTGTGGACCTACCGTAGTTTCCAATATTATATATTATCTTAATTGTATCACATCAGACAATAAGGCAGAAGGAAGCATTACAACGAAAGATGAATCTATTTCACATATGGAGGAAATTTGGAGATATGTTACTCCTACTATGCAAGGAATACCAAATACTAGTCTATTGTGCAAAGGTATCCAAAAATATATTAAGGAACAGAATGTAAAGCTGGAACTTGAAGTCCTTGATATACCAAAGAAACGCACACAAAGACCGGAGTTTGGAAAAGTTTTTGAATTCATTGATCGAGCTCTCAATAGCGATTCTCCGGTGGCTTTCCTAAATCTTCACAATGGTTCTGAAAAACTATTGGATTCGTGGCATTGGGTTACCATAGTTTCATTAGAGTATGAAAATGACGGTAGTTTTGCTTGGATCGAGATTTTGGATGAAGGTAAGATCAAGAAAATAAATCTTGCCGGATGGTATCAGACTACTAGCCTGGGAGGGGGTTTTGTACGTTTTATACGGATGAAATATCCTATAAAAGGACTAATTTAGGTTAACATAATAAAAATATTAGATTTCCTACATAAGAAAGCAGGTAAGTATGAGACAAAAACTTAGAAGACTGATTGCAATGATTTCTTTATTATTATTTCCGGTAACATTAAATTTCTTATCCCCTTATGTTTCTGTCGATGGAGCAATCAATGGTATTGTTTCAGGTAGTATTCTGGTATTTATTTTTATGTTCCTTACCGGTATCTTCTTTCGCAGAGCCTGGTGCAGTTATATCTGTCCGGTATCTTGTTTGAGTGATATCAGTTTGGGTATTAATCAAAAAAATGTAAATCGTAAAGTTACCCGAATGATTCGATATTCCATATTTACTGTTTGGGCCGGGGTCATAATTACCATGTTTATTTTAGCCGGTGGGATAAAGGGAGTAAATCCTCTTCATCTGACAGAACAGGTAGTATCTGTGGACAGCCCTTTGAAATTTATTAATTATTATTTTGTACTTCTCTTATTGTTAATTCTTACCTTAACGGTTGGGAAACGTGGTGCATGTCAGAGTATTTGTTGGATGTCACCGTTTTTAACGGCAGGAGCTGTCATCGGAAAGTTATTACGGATTCCTCAGATAAAGATCAAAGCGGATAGCAGTCAGTGTGTTGGTTGCGGTATTTGTGATAAAAATTGTCCGATGAGTATTCCGGTAAGTCAGGAATTAAAAAAAGGTTATATCAATACCTATGATTGTATCCTATGTGGTGAATGTGTAGATCATTGCAAGAAGAAAGTATTGCAATATAGGATATCAAAATAATACAGTTCCCTTCCGAGTTATGGTAGATTAACCTTATATTCTACCTGTAACAAGGAAGGGATTTTCTATGTATTTATGATTTTGTGGAGTTGTATATTAGAAAAACAGTGCTAAAATATGGATTGTATTTCATGTGAAGGTAATAAGCTTGTTCAATATGAAAGAAAATCTATAAAATACTTATCTGCACGAAAGGGGATCCGCTATAATGATCAAACGGATGACTAGTTAAGTATTAGAATCTATTTAAAAAGCGATAGGAGTTAATAATATGAAATTAAAACATACAAAATTACATTGGATGTTGGAGGTATTTACTTTAATTGTAATGATAAGCTCTATAACCTATCTCTATCTCAATTGGAACAGTATACCGAATCATATTCCGATGCATTATAATATATCGGGAAATATAGATCGCTATGGTGATCGGGGTGAAATTCTTTTTCTTCCGATTTTAGAAATAGGCTTATATCTATTATTAACAGTGGTGACCATCTTTCCTAAGTCATGGAACATTCCGGTGCAAGTAACAGAGACGATACGTGAACCTGTATATCGTAATTTAAAAACAATGCTTATCTTAATGAAATTGGAAATCATGATGGTTTTTTCCTATTTACTTTTTCAACAGATCAAAGCCGATAGGGTAGGAGTTTGGTTTTTACCCATCTTCATCGTTTGCTTATTTGGTACAATGTTTTACTATATTAGAAAATGCAAGAAACTGGAGAAAAAAGAACGGATTTTTTAGACGAAGCGGTACAACTACATACTTTGTGTCTATTCCTGTAATTCGTATTAGAAATAATGGAACATTCTGTCGAATTTATCATATCTTATTAGTGAAGTAGATATAGCTATTGATCAGCTGTGATACTTTAATAAAGAGTATGGAGATGACATTATGTGTTGTTGTTTTAACTATATTTGCAGACAACTGAAAAGGTTAAGCGACGGTACTAAAATCCGTGTTTATTATGATGGCGGTACAGTTGATTTTTCATATGAACGTGTCACTCATCGTACAATAGTAGGAGATATTAATAATTCACCCATCTATATTGACTTGAGTGAAATCACCGGATTTTCGGTTCTGCCGGAAGCAGGTTGGACCCCGATCGCTCCGGGGCAATGCATTCCGTTACCACCAATCCCTTCGGAGGTAAATAGTGTTACCTTTGATGCAAAAACAGAAATGGGCCCTGCCTCAACGATTGCTCTTACCTATGAGGGATATATTCTTCAAAGCGAAAATGATATCACGACTACGCCTAGAACAGTGGAATGGAATTTGGGAGCTAGTTATCCTGTCAGATTTTTAACCTTAAAAAACAAAGGACCTTCAACAATATACATCCGTAATCTGACAACGGAATAGGAAGGGTATTGAAAGAATACATGATGAATTTAATTATGGGATAGCATGGATGAATAAAATAAAATGCAGATAATTAATAAGCTCCCCCAGGGATAAACTGTTTACTAATAAACTGTTTACTTCCAGGGGGAGCTGAATTTTAGGTATAATAATAAAAGATTATTTCACGATGGGGTAATTATACTTTTAATATCTTTGCTGCCTTCGGAGCTCTTAACATACTAGCTTCCGGCATATCATAGCCCAGTAACGGCTGTAAATAATATTTAAATGCATCCGTAACATTATTACCTTGTTTGTTAATGAATTCATCCGGCATCAACTTGGTTTTTCCTGCTACATTGTGTAGATCAGTCATTTTATAATCAACCGAATAATATCCTGTACGATGAATTGTGATTGAGCCATCAATATTATGCCAAATAGCAAACTGAGCAGCTTTTTCACCTACTTCTCTGGCCTCATGTTGATCAACCGGAGAAACACAACCCATAAAGGATCTTTGAAGATATCCTAAGGTATCGGATCTTACTCTTTGAATACCCAGCTTTGTTTTGATGTATTGGGAGAGAAGATCCCCGAGAGCACCGGTACCGGACAACTGAATATTACCATGAGCATCCTTCTCATTCTTAATTAATTTTGTTACGATCGGAACTCCGTTTTCATCCTGAATTCCTTCGGATACAGCAATGATACAGCGACCATATCGATCATATACTTTTTTTACATCATCTAAAAATAGATCAATATCAAAACTTCTTTCCGGAACATAGATCAGATGTGGACCATCATCTGGGTATTTTTGTGCAATCGAGGAAGCTGCAGTTAAGAAACCTGCATTGCGACCCATGACAACACCGATATGAACACCTGGTAATGCTCGATTGTCTAAGTTAAGCCCAATAAAAGCCTGAGCAACGAATTTAGCAGCAGAAGGGTATCCCGGTGTATGGTCATTGATCATTAAATCATTATCGATGGTCTTCGGGATGTGTATGGCACGAAATTCATAATGAGAGGACTCAGCTTGTTCATTAACGATACGAACCGTATCAGCAGAATCATTGCCTCCGATATAGAAAAAATATCTTACATTATGAGCTTGAAACACTTTAAATATTTCTTTGCAATAAGCAGTATCCGGTTTATCTCTTGTAGAAAATAACGCGGAAGAGGGCGTTATTGCTACTTGCTCCAAATTATGAGTAGTCTCTTGGGTTAAGTCAATAAAATCCTCATTGATAATTCCGGACACACCATTAATAGCTCCATACACCTTGGTTATTTGTGGAAATTTTCTTGATTCCAGCACGGCTCCAACCAAAGATTGATTAATTACCGCAGTTGGTCCTCCACCTTGTGCTACAACTACTTTTCCTTCAAGTACCATACATCACTTCACTCCTTTACTTTTGAATCATGTGGTAAAAAACTAAGCTTAAACATATGCTATCTTCAAAATAGAAGTAGCATAGTTTTATCCTATGCGAAGCGTACACTGCTAAACAAGTTTTGTATACCAATAACCCGCTTCGTTTTACGTACATTAATTCGTTAAGTAATTTGCAGCCAAGGATTTGGCTGATATCTTTTGAAGGGAGGAATGTATTGCCCTATTGATTTTATGAAAATTGTATCATGAAATTACAATAAATGTAAATACATTTTTACATATTACATAAATTCTAATAAAAATTTGAGAACATAGGTAGTACATCATGTAAAAATAACATTACTTAAGAGTTTTTCATTAAACGCAAAATTATAAACAAATGAACGATTAACTAATCTAATTTACCTACAGGCGCAGCATACACAACAAACTCATTCTCAAGGTTACAAGAAGGATTTGTATCAAGACCAAGAAGACCATCCGCCAAAGCTTGATCATAGGCTCCTACCGCACAGGTACCACAGCCAATCGCCTCACAGGCAAGATATAGATTTTGGCACACATGACCGACATCAATCAGAGCGTATTTCTGGGCTTTGGTTGTATACCGCCATTCACTTCGATAAGGGACAACAGTCCATACAAAATCAACTGCAGCTTCACCAAAGAATTCCTGTCCTGCATATGCTTCGGTCAACCGATCCACAAGTCGATCCATAGATCCAACGAATTCCAGTTGGTGTTCGAGCGCAATATAGTGATATAAGCCAGGAGCAAGGTCATTAACATTTTTTACAAAGAGATATGTTTCAAAGGGATGTCTTGCACCAGCGGAGGGTACTGTACGGATGGTTGCTTTACGCACTTTTCCGGCTGCTACATGCTTTATCCCTTGGGTGGCCCACAATAGAAATGCCAGTTCATCGATCTGCATTGGTGTTTCGCTATATTTGCGTCTACTGGTTCTATTATTTAAAATAGTCAGAAAATCATTGGTTTTGATGATATTTGAAAAATCTTTTGTCAGGGCTATGATATTAGTGCCTATGGAACCTTTCTCTAAAGGTGGCTGTGCTAACCCTTTTTCCTGATCGGAGTCATAATCTTCATCCAATGCAGTATAAGCTTTCATCATTTCTCGTAATGCTGCTATCTTTGTATCTAGGTTATGTTGTTCCATTTTTTTTCCTCCTCTTTCCTATACTGCCGTTATCTGTATGCAGTCCCTAATATTATAACATAATTGTACGGGAAATATCATTCGGAATAGAGAATTGATTAATTTTATATAATACGTTATTCTTTGATGAGAATTTGATTAAATTACAGTATGGGTTAAAGAAATGTGTTATAATCAATTAGCTCAATTCAAGAAAAATAAGTTAACATGGGAGGATATATGAAGTTATATTTAAAACAAAGGATTTTTTCACTGGGAGATAAGTATGATATTTACGATGTAAATGAAAATACTATTTTTAATGTTGAAAGTGAATTGTTTTCATTCGGACCTAAACTTCATTTATATGATTCATCAGGTAATGAGCTGTATTATATTAAAAGAAGAATAACCTTCTTTTTGGCTCAATATGAGATTTATCGTCATAATGATTTGTGTGCCACGATCCAACAGGAATTAACCTTCTTCCGTAAGGAATTATCGGTGGAAAGTGATCACGGTCAGTTTGCTATTAATGGTGATTTCCTAAGTATGGATTACACCTTAACCAGGAATGGTGCTTACTTTGGCAGCGTTCAGAAGAAATGGCTATCTTGGGGTGACAGTTATGAGATTGATATCCCTGATTCTGAAGATGCAGGTTTTGTATGTGCCTTAGTAATTGCAATAGATAACTGCCTTCATAATGACAGTAATAATTAGTGAATCCACTATAAAATAAACCGGATCTGGTTGTATTGATGCCAGATCCGGTTTTCAATAATCATTCCTTTGAGAAGCTATCATCTGATTGTTAACATTATAAAGTGATAGTTCTAGTGGAGCCATCAAATTGAAAAATTGTAGCCTCACCGTCTTCTACATAAAAGATTTCAAAAATTGAATCATCTACACGATACATAGAAGAAAGTGCAGGACTTGCTTCTATGGCGGCTGTCTTTGTCTCGGTACTGGTGTTAAATACAGCTTTACCCTTAAGTCTGATCCACCCTCCGGTCTTCAATGTGGTACTGATTTCAAAATTGGGGTTTTCCTTGAGCTGCTTGTAAATATGTTTTTTATTGTTGGTACAGAAACATAACTTACCCTCATAATTCATAACAAATCCAAAAGGACGAACTTTAGGTTTGTCTCCTTCGACAGTTGCAATATAAAATACGGGATTGTCCAGTAATAATTGTAAAACTTCATTCATATGCTTTACTCCCTTTCGATCTTTATGTTAATATTATATATAGTTATGTAAAAATTACAATATATATTTATATTTATCGATATAAAGAGCGGTTGCAGATAGTTCGTTCAAAAAAATTAAAATGGTAATTGATTTAGGAGGTGGTTTTATGGTAACCACAATATTAGATGGTCTAAATGAAGAACAAAGACTGGCTGTCACTGCAACGGAAGGATACATCCGTGTGATTGCAGGGGCAGGGTCTGGGAAGACTAAAGCGCTAACAAACCGTTTTGCTTATTTGGTAAATGAGTTGGGTATTTCCACTGCGAATATACTTTGTGTCACATTTACCAATAAAGCAGCCAACGAAATGAAGAAAAGAATTCGTAATATGATTGGGGATAACGATACCGGTTATATCAATACATTTCACGGTTTTTGTGTACAGGTATTAAAAGAGGATATTCATGCAATTCATTATCCGAAGAATTTTTTAATAATTGATACGGAGGATGTGAACACGATACTTCATGGAATCTTTGAAGATATGGGATTGAATTCAAAGAATTATACGTTTACAACGATAACGAATATGATTACCTTTCGGAAATGCAAAGAATCTTATATCAATGATATTCTGGATACGAATAACGATGAGTTAAAGAATAAATTTATTCATGCAAAAAGTCAGGAGGATGAAATCTTTTATCGATATTTATATGAACAGAAAAAATGTTATGCTTTAGATTTTGACGATCTGATTAATTTTGCACTCCATATCTTTGAGAAACATGAGGATATCCGCACAAAATGGCAACACAAATTGGAATATATTATGGTTGATGAATTTCAGGATGTAAGTGCAAGACAATATAAGCTTGCGAAGATCCTAAGTGATTATCATCATAATTTATTTATCGTCGGTGATCCGGATCAGACGATTTATTCCTGGCGTGGGGCCAAAGTGGAATACATCTTAAACTTTGATAAGGAATATCCCTCTTCACAAACAATACTAATGAATAAGAACTATCGGTCAACACCGAATATAATACAGGTGTCGAACTCCTTGATTCAAAAGAATAAGAAAAGAATTGAGAAAAGTTTAATTCCGATGAGTGAGAAAGAGATACCGGTTATATATCATCATGCAAAAACCACGCAGCTGGAAGCAGAATGGATTGCCGGGCAGATTAAGGTATTACAGGAATCAGGAAAAAGTCTTCGCAGCATTGCAATTCTTTACAGATCTCATTTTGTCTCCCGAAGCTTTGAGGAAGTTTTTATCAAGGAAAAGATTCAATATACCATTTACAGTGGTATAGAGTTTTATAAACGGAAAGAAATCAAAGATGTTTTATGTTATTTAAGAATGATTGCATATGCGGATGATATTTCCTTTACCAGAACTGTCAACCTTCCGAAAAGAAATATCGGTGAAAAAAGAATTGCCTTTCTAAAGGAATACACGAATCATCATGATTGTTCCTTGTATCAGGCATTAAATGATACGATCAGTGATGATATGTTTAAAAAGACCCAGGCAAAAGCATTTATCGCTCTGATTGATAAGTACAAACCGCTCTATGAGGAGATGAAGCTCTCAGAACTATTAACCGGCGTATTAAATGATAGTGGTTATGAAGCCTTACTTCGAACCAATGGTGAACAGGAAAGGTTAGATAATCTTGCAGAGTTAAAGCAATCCATCTTTGAATACGAAAATTCAGCCGGAGAGGAGTGCTCCCTCTTAGATTATCTGGATAGGATATCGTTGTACACGAATTTAGACCAAAAGGAAACGGTTGATACAGTTCAGATGATGACGATTCATACCGCGAAGGGTCTCGAATTTCCGTATGTTTTTGTCTGTGGTTTAAATGAAGGTATCTTCCCTACACAGCATATCGATACGCTGGATAAGATGGAAGAGGAGAGAAGACTGGCTTATGTTGCTTATACAAGAGCTGAGAATGCATTATTTTTAAGTGATGCAGAAGGGATAAACTATGATGGATCCTATCGTTATCCCTCCCGCTTTATTTTTAATGTAGATAAAGCATATTTGAATTACACGGTAGAGTTAGAAGATCGGTTTACTTACGAAGCAACCAGTTATATTGATCAGAATGAGATAAAATTAAATAATAGCAATCAGGTTCTAAAAGTGAATGATCAAATTAAGCATGCAGTCTTTGGTACAGGTAAAATTCTTGAAGTGATTAAAGATACTTCTAGTTACGTAATCAAATTTGATTCCATGGAGACAACCAGAAATATTAGTTTTAAAATAAGACTGGAGTTTTTGGGAAATTCCTAAAAATTATTAATATAAGTTTACTACATCCTTGCGCTCATCAAATTACTGGAGGAATAACGTTTGAGACCTCGGTAAAAAAGGTAAAAAGCGAGAATAGTAATCAGAAGGGTGAATCCAAGGATGGAGAATAAGGATACAAGATCGTAAGTAAGAATTACCTTCAGGGGAAGATAATTCACTAATCCAACCGGGAGAATGGTATATAATAGGAGTTTTACGATTCCTTTGAATATACCATCGGGATAGGTAGCAAAATGTATCATTACGTTATTGAGAGTACTTGATATTAGGTCACCTCTTCCGATCCAGAAGGACAGACTGCCTACGATAATTGCAAAAGAGGTTAAGATAATTGCTCCGGTAATCGTAAATAATGTAAAAAGCAAAAGATTGATTATGCTGAACTTAAACAGGATAATCACTAAATATCCATAAATCAAATCCCCGATGGAGGAGGTACTGGTACCGGAGCTGATTACACCTAGTAGTACATTTTTGGTTGGACCAGATAAGAATCCAATTTACCGTTTATGATAAGATCGGGTATCTCATATGCTTTCTGAAATAAGATATGGGACAAGCCATAGGTACTGGCAGCAATACCCCACAACCCTAGAACATCATTTAGTCCATAACCACCTATGTCGCTCTTTATATTAAATATAATCATCCATTGAATGATAAAGGTAGAGTTGTTGAGAGCCATAAAAATGACATTGGTTAAGAAAGTAACTCGATTTGTCATCTCGCGAATGATATTATACCGCAAGGATAGTATCATGACTCTTATTTGTTGTTTAGCCGCCGTTAACATTTATTTTTTTCTCTCCCTTCTGATACATGAAAAATAATAATAGGAAACTGAGGATAAAATAAATCCCCTGAGCCAATAGTACTTGTAGAAACATTTCCATACTAAATTGTGTGACAAGTTTTGCAGGACCATAAGTAACCACATAGATGGGAGTACATTTCATGATTGGCTGAGCCCATAAAGGGAAAATTTCAACAGGAAATAACGTACCTAGGACTAAGATTAATTTATCATAAATCCAATGAAATGGATGCGAATCTTCTATCCAGAAGGATAAAACACTAATTCCCATTCGGAGGAAGGAATTAATCATAATTCCCATGAAACAGGATAGTAGTACCAGAGGAAGATAGATCGGATTTAAGTGCGGTAAACTTCCTAAAAAGGCGAAACCGATGATTAGTCCCATACCAATAAACAGTATGAATTTGATTGTGATCTCACCGAGGTTTTTAGCTATCATAAATAGGATATAATGATAGGGTTTATTAATGCTGTAAGCAATTGAACCGCTTTTGATATCCTGTGTAATCTGAGAAGTCAGGGTATTGCTCCTGGTACCAAACCATAGAATTTCAGTGATGATTACATACCAAACCATTTGGGTTATGGAGTATCCGCTGATCAAATTTTGTGTATCGGAATAGATATATTCCCACAGATTCATAAATACAAAGAGAGCTACAAAGAAGGTAATAAAACCCAGGAGAATATTCATCACATATTGAAGGCTATCCATTAAAGTTACTTTATAGATAAATATATATTTTTTCATTTTCCTTTCTTTCCCCCTTCTTTATAGATATTCGTTATGATGTTTTCTAATGGGACATTGGAGATATTGATATCTACAATGTTATCGGCATCGATAAATTTGATTGCATCATTGATTTTCTTTCTGGTGGTATCGATTTCTAATTTGATATTACTTCCTTTGCTTTTCTTTACTGTTATTCCATCTTCATCTGTAAAATCAGCTGCTTCCTTTAACTTGAGTTCAACGATTTTTTTATTCAAGTAATGGTATTTTAAATGCTCCATCGTATCGTCGAGAACAATTTTACCGTGATTTACGATGATAATTCTTTTACATAGCTTCTCAATGTCACCAACATCATGACTCGTTAAAAAAATAGTGGTTTGATATTCTTTATTCATTTGTTTTATAAGACTGCGTATATTTTCCTTAACCACCGGATCAAGTCCAATGGTAGGTTCATCTAAGAATAAAACTTCCGGTTTATGTAGTAAGGAGGCAACGATCTCACAGCGGATCCGTTGTCCGAGGGATAAATTACGAACCGGAGTATTGATAAATTCCTCCAACTCAAATACCTTATTTAACTCAGCAATCCTGGTTTCTGTTTCCTGATCACTTAAATCATAAATTGCTCCAAAGAACTTAAAATTATCATAAGGAGTGAGATGTGTCCATAGTTGCTCCTTCTGTCCGAACACTGTCCCAATTTGATATGCCAATTGTTTTCGCTTTTTCTTTGGATCAATTCCCATGACTGATACGGATCCTTCATTGGGATACAGAATTCCGGTTAACATCTTGATTGTGGTGCTTTTGCCGGCTCCGTTTGGTCCGATAAAAGCTAGAATTTCTCCCTTGTTAACTGAAAAACTGATCTGATCGACCGCTTTGATATCGCGGTATCTTGGCCATATTATGGATTTAAAACTTCCTTTCAGCCCTTTGTCTTTTTCCTTTACACGAAAGGTTTTTGATAACTGATTGACTTCAATAGCTTTCATAATTAACACTCCCCTTTTTTATATTGAGCTACTTTATACCTTGGGTATAGCACAAATAACATTTTGTTATGAACCTTTATCTGGAATAAATATCGTTTGATACAAAAAAACCGCTTTGGTTTATATCTTTCGTTTGAAAAATATAAAACAATGCGGTTTTTGATTCTATCATAATCCGTAACCGCATAGATACAAGAGACATGTCAACTTGCATCTATGCCTGAATGGCTGCAAGCTTATAGTCTCATAAGAATTTCGTATCTAATGGCGAGGGTACGGAAGTTGTTCATGTTGTATTGACTCCTTACAGGTAAATTTCTGTGTAGTATATCATAGGACTTGGTAATATGCAAGAAGAAAATTAACATAAATTTCCTTACGTTTTAAATTAAGTTTTTAACCTAAGGATTAAGAAATAAGATAAGTTCTATCAATAAGTTTAGAGCAAGCAAATTTAAGAAGAAAGTTTTAAGAAGCAAGTTTTAAGAAGTTCTAAGTCAAAATAATTATATTATATTCTACTGAATGTGTTTGTTATGTAAAATTATACTACCAAGTAATTAGTTTGATTTTTGGTATTTATTAAAACTCTTATTATGCCTTGGGTTGATAAATACGTTTTTATTTTTTGTAAAATTATTTAGTGAATTGACGGTGGAATAGCCATGCCATATAATGTTTTCAAATTGAACAGATTTACAGATATTAACAGACCTTAAACTTAATTAGAAAAATAAAATAATGAATAAATGATAAAAGAAAAAATAAAAAAGAAGAAAGTAAAAAAGAAAGAAGGGAAGTACTTATGAAACAACTGGATCAATATGAAAAATGGAATCCCAGATTTTCTGATCTGGCACACAAGTTTTTAAATGACATGGAGTTAAAAGAGTATCTGTCTATAAACCCGGAAACAATCAGTAGCCAATTAAAAGATTTATTAGAAAAACCGATTGCTAACTTTACTGTGGTAAACGAGGTTTATTTTCGTGCCAGGTGGTCTCAAATAATGGAAATCCTGCATCCGGAGAATGATTTAACTCTGCTTGAAATTGCATCGGGAGATGCTGATATGATCGTTCAAGCCATGGCACGTACCTATGAAAATGGAAAGTATATCACTGCAAATATGAACAAGCTACTTAGTAAAAGTTTAATTCATAAAACGAAAGATTTACCTA
This sequence comes from Herbinix sp., assembly GCA_029238935.1. Lineage (GTDB taxonomy): Bacteria > Bacillota > Clostridia > Lachnospirales > Lachnospiraceae > Mobilitalea. The sequence continues at coordinate 75,778 of JAQZBN010000010.1, read as the reverse complement.
TCGCAGTGCAAATTATTGAAGATGATGCAATAAGCATTGATCAATATCTTGGAATAGAATCAGTGGATATGATCGCATTTCAACACGCAGTGAATGACGTTTTGCAAGCAATTCTTTGTGACCAGGAAGGTATTGATACGATTTACTCTGACTGGATGGAAACATTACCGAGGATGATTGAGATATTGCAAAAAGTTACTATTGATAATAATTTAGAAGCGAGAGTTAAGATTCCTTTTCTTAGTCTTCTAAATTCTATGCAAAAGGTATTAAAAAAAGGTGGGATGATGGTTATGAATCATTATATGTTCCAGCTGGATTTGGATTGGGGGTATCCTCCATATCTATTTGAATTTTTGATTCCGATTGTCAGAGAATGGGTGAAAGAAATCCCTGAGATCAAAGAAGTTTATTACGATGGTTTTGATCAGAATTGGTGGATGTTCTTGGAGAAAATTTGATGAACAAAATTATCCAATTCTATAACAAATATCTTTTCATAAATTACATATAATGATATAATGAGTGTAATAATAGTAAGAATTACTATTACTGATTATATTTTTACTTATTTAGGATCTTGTGTTCATAAATATTTAGGAGGTGTTATATGAAAGTAGTTGTTATAGGATGTACCCATGCTGGTACTTCTGCAGTAAAAACAATATTAAAAGAATATCCGGGTACAGAAATTACCGTATTTGAACGAAATGACAATATCTCTTTCTTATCCTGCGGTATTGCATTATATGTCGGTGGTGTAGTAAAAGATCCTGCAGGTCTGTTCTATTCAAATCCTGACGAATTAAAGAGTCTTGGTGCTATAGTTAAAATAAAGCATAATGTAAAAAGTATTGATCTGGAAGCAAAAAAGGTCGTGGCAGAGGATTTGACTACAGGAGTAGAATTTGAAGAAACTTTTGATAAGTTAGTAAATACAACAGGGTCGTGGCCGATCGTTCCCCCAATCCCGGGTATTGATAGTAAGAATATTCTGTTGTGTAAGAATTATGAACAAGCGAATGAAATCATCCGTAAAACCAAGGATGTTTCTAGAGTAGTAATTGTTGGGGGAGGTTATATAGGAATAGAGCTGGTAGAAGCATTTCAAGCCTCCGGTAAGGATGTTACTTTAATTGATGGCTTGGATCGTATACTAAATAAATATTTGGATAAGGAATTTACAAATATTTTAGAGGATGACCTTAGAAAAAGGGGGATTACTCTTGCGCTCAATCAAGCGGTTAAGAGTTTTCAGACAAATGAAAATGGGGAAGTTAGCTCCGTTGTAACTGCTGAAGGAGAATATAAAGCGGATTTAGTCATCCTTTGTGTGGGATTTAAACCGAATAATGAACTATTGCAGGGGAAAGTGGAGATGCTCTCTAATGGTGCAATCATTGTTGATGAATATATGAGAACAAGTAACCCCGATGTATATGCAGCCGGTGATAGTTGTGCTGTACGCTATAATCCGAATGGAGGTCATGCATACATTCCTTTGGCAACCAATGCAGTACGAATGGGTATGTTAATCGGTAAGAATATCAAAGAACCGAAAGTAAAGTACATTGGTACACAATCCACTTCGGGACTTCATCTTTTTGGTTATAATATTGGTTCTACCGGTGTAACGGTAGGAAGTGCTGCATTCTTTGGTTTACAGGTCAAATCTGTTATCATGAAAGATATGTATCGTCCGGAATTTATGCCTACCAACGAAGAAATATTGATGCAATTGGTTTATGAAGAGGGGACCGGACGAATTGTCGGTGGTCAGGTAATGTCAAAGTATGACGTGACACAATCTGCCAATACCCTATCCCTTGCGATTCAAAATAAGATGACAATCGAAGAACTGGCTTATGTAGATTTCTTTTTTCAACCACATTTTGATCGGCCATGGAATTATTTAAATCTCTTGGCTCATGCAGCAGTGGAACAAGAAAGAAAAAAATAAGTTGAATTTTAGGGCAAATCATGCAAAAGAACTATAACATGATTTGCCCTTTCTGTTTGATTATGAATTACTAAGCTGCAATAACACAAAGATAAAAGCGATATATAATTATTTAATACATAAACTCTGCTGTAATAGAGGCCTCAATTCGTTTTTCACCAGGCTCAATGGGTGTAGTAAAAGCACCTTCCCTTGCAGTATACATCCGTGAGAAAGGAATTGGCGTAGTAGTATTTTCAGTAATCTTTTTAGGAATGGGGTCCAGTGCCAAGTCTAGTGTTATAGAGATGGATTTTGCTTTGGAGATAGCATTTAAAATCGCTAAATTGAGAGCCTGCTGGTAATAAAAATCAGTATTTGATACTTCAAAGGAGATAAACTCAACTGCATTAGCTCCCTGTTCAACAGCAGTGTCAATAATCATACCAATCTGATCCATATTAGATGTTCGGATTTCTAGTATGTTGCGAACAATGTATCCACGATCAATACGGTTTCCTTCTACGTATTCATAATATTTATCAACCGTATACTGTGATGTTTTAATTTCACTTACTCCAATACGGTGTAGCGCTAGAAGAATGTTTTGAACAATTCTAGCATTTTCAGACTGTATTTGGGTAAGATTTTCACCGGTCAATTGTACTCCCAATTGTATTACGGCAATATCGGGAGCAACTGTTACTTGCCCTTGTCCTGTTAATGTCATTGTGTTCATAGAGTGAGAATCGATGGTTCCTATCATCATTAAGACCTCAAAAGAATAGTTATAATAATATATGTCATATGTGTAACATTGATATCTCTCAAGATCGAATAGTTTTATCATCTATTGATGACATATGGCATTCAAATACTGTAATTACTTCAAATACATTGCAATGAAGTAATTCCATAAGAGAATAATGTATAAGAATAAAATTAGAAATAATTCAGTTTAGAGTTACTTAGATTAGAATATCAGCATGGATCAGAAATATATTTATATAGATAGATATGCAACAAGTAATGCATGTCAAATAGGAGATGATCAAATATGGTAGCAATCTTAAATAAACACGAAATAAAAAAAGGTAAATTGTTTGATGTAATCATGCTGGCTATTAATGTTATATGTTTTTTGTTTGGAATACTTTACTTATTCTTCGGAAAAGACAATAACTTTTGGAATATTTATGGTTATTTGATGCTTACTGCATTTATTGGTAATATAGCGTTAGCCTTCATGGAAGAAAAAAACAAAAAAATAGCATATTTATATTTGGTATTAACCTCTTTATGGATGCTATTGCTACCACTAATTAATACTGTAGTCTCATCAATTCCAACCAATCAGAAATCGCAAAGTAATTTTTCGGTTGTTTTTATTTTGTCATTGTTCCTAATCGGAGGGAATATAGCTGCAAATAATATATTTGGAAAAGAAAAAGAGGAAGGTAAACCAATTGCATCACCTATTCCCGAAAAGTTACGTGGAATACGAAGATATGCAATTCGTACAATTATGGCACTACTAACCGGGTGTTTATTCTGTGGTATCTTTATAGTTTTAGATCTGCTAAGAGAAAACAAGGAAGGATTTTCAGAGGTATTTGTTCCGGAATATTCCTTGTTTTATGGACTTAGCTTTTTAAGTCTCGGAACTTTCATACGTAAATATCTAGGAACCGAGAAACTTTTTGTATTTCGGTCCATAGTATTAACCGTTTCAATGGGTATTTTTATGGTAAGTATGCTCCCCTTGGTGTCAATACCGCTCCTACTTAAAAATGCTAAGAATACTTATACAGAAGCCTTTGGAACAGATTTCTTATCAAATCCGTTGTATACTACGAATGAATTTCGCCAGGTACCGTTTTCCCTGCCTCAATACTTTTACGGAATATCGTCAGGTGATTATATGGTTCAAGAGAATATTCTTTATTATGAGGGTAAGTCAGGAGTTGACAAGGGGATAAAACTATATTTTGATGCTTATGTACCGACCAGAGATGCCAGTGAGTTACCTGGTGGCAATTCAGTATTGATAAGAATCCATGGTGGTGGATGGACCATAGGAGATAAAGGAGCGTTGAATTTTGCACAGATGAATAAATACTTTGCGAAACAGGGCTATATTGTATTTGATATTCAATATGGTTTGAATAATCTGGATAAATTAATCGATTTTGTTCCGGTGGATACCACTAGACAAGGAAGTTTTACCATTGATGACATGGTAAGACATATCGGATTATTTACGGATTATTTGGTTGACCACCAGAAAGAATATCATGCGAATCTTGACTCTGTATTCCTATCCGGTGGTTCTGCGGGTGGGCATCTGAGCTTAGCTTCCGGTCTTGCTTTTGGTAGTGGTAAATATAGTGATATACTAAATCCACGGGTAACAGTAAAAGGACTGATCCCCTTTTACCCCTCCAATGGAATGTCTAGAATACTTGGCATTGAGGGTAGGAATGAATTTGTGGATCCGTCGCTTCTGGTAACGAAAGATAGTCCTCCATGTTTGATCTACCAAGGGAGCCACGATGGGGTTGTAGATCCTTTGATATCGAAGGAATTTCGTGATGAATACTTAACGAATGGAAATTCAGCATGTGCTTTGATCTCGATGCCATTTGGAGGGCATGGCAGTGATCTTTACTTTGCTGGCTATTATAATCAGGTATTTCTGTATTATATGGAACGGTTTATGTATCAATATCGGTAGATCTATCATGGAGTGGGAGAAACCAGATACGAAAAGGCAAGAGGTAGATTTAACATAGAACTTGATTATAAATATAAATTTGAATGCGAAATTAGTATATCGCAGAATAAGTATTAAAATAGAGTTTATAATGTAAGATAAATTCAAATGGAAATACTTGTACTTTGTATTAAAACTATGTAAACTTATATAAAACAATCAATTGCAAAAATATCTTATAAGTAACAAGATGGAAAAGAGGAAGTATGGAACAAGATGTTAATTCAGAAATATTAGATAAAATGACAAAAGTATGTATTTGCAAAGGAATATCAAGAGCAACGATGAAAAGGGTGATACGGGAAGGTGCGCTAACCTTATCGGAGGTGCAACAAGCTACCGGAGCAGGAAGCGGGCCATGTGGTGGAAGACGCTGCACGCCTAAGATACAAGAACTTTTAGAAGAATACTTTATGAACCAGATGAAAGGATAATTTAACTGAACTTTCAAAGGGCCAATTTCATACCTATCGTATGCGCTATTCTCCCTATGGATTTGTGGCATCCATTTATCTCTGGAGAGTTTCTTATAATGAATAGATCCTTAAAGTAAGACTACTGTCTTACTTTAAGGTTTTTTACTTTTAGAGTGTTTGTTATGTCAATAATATGATAAAATAAATCATAAATAATGAATTGATTATATTGATAGATAAAGGTTATTCTTATGAATATAAGAACAGGAGGTACATATGCGTATTAGAGAAATGAAACAGGAAGATTGGGAACAGGTTTCTGATATATATATGCAAGGAATTCGAACAAAAAGAGCAACCTTTCAATCCGAAACACCTAGTTATGCAGATTGGGATAAATCTCATTTGAAAGTAGGAAGACTTGTTTCAATTGATGAGAACGGTAAGATTACAGGATGGGTAGCGTTATCTCCAACCAGTTCCCGTTGTGTATACCGCGGAGTAGCAGAAGTGAGTATCTACATAGCAGAAGATAGTCGAGGGATGAATGTAGGAACTTCGCTGCTCGAAGCTGTGATTAATTGTTCCGAGGAAATGGGCATATGGACTTTGCAATCAGGAATCTTTGAAATCAATGAATCGAGTATTGCGCTTCATATAAAATGCGGTTTTCGTATGGTCGGTTACCGTGAGAAGGTTGGATGTGATCAAGAAGGCATATGGCATAATACTGTCTTGATGGAGAGAAGAAGTAAAGTGGTAGGTGTTAATTAGATAAAAAGTTATTTATCATCGTATTAATTTGATAAATGCCAGCAACATTTTGAATTTCTCGAATGAAACATGATTATATAATAAAAAAACGGATAAGACTATAATGTAAAGTCAAATCCGTTTTTTATTGGGGATTTTATACAAATGAATGGTTGTTAGCATTAGTATAGTAATAACGAATAGCTTACTTTGTTAACTTCATCTTAGAAATTTGTAGATTCACCATATATAATATTATTATTAATATAGGTAATTTCACTGGAAGTATTAGGATAAGCAATGCGATAGAGCAGTTGTTTTGCCAGTCTCGTTCCTAGAGAACGGGTTTGTACCTGTACCGTTGTTAATCGATCAGCAACTAAAGGATATTCTGTACTGCCGTCATATCCGGAAACTGCGATATCCTCGGGAACACGAATATTATTATCGTTTAAATATTGTAGAAGAAAATGGGCAACATAATCACTAACGCAAACAAATGCCTGAGGTAACTTCTTTAAATTAGCAAGGAAGCTGTGAATTTCTTCGCGATAAGTATAAATTCCGATGTTTCCGGTAAGACAAATCTCCGGATTTACCTTTAAACTATTTTGTTCCATGGCTTCCAAAAATCCTTCATAACGATCGCGGTTCGTTCTTGCATACTCAGTATCACCGATAAAACCAATCTCAGTACGTCCTCTGCGGATAATCTCGTTTGTGATTTTGCAAATACTTGTTTTTCCTTCTAGTAAGAATAAATCACCTGTCAGAGTATCGAATGAGATAGAAGAAACCATATCAAGAAAGATCTTTGGAACTTTTAAACTGTTTAACGCACTTAACAATTCATTGTCATAAACATTTAAAACCACCATGCCTTGAATGGAACCATTGGTTAAAACAGCTGGTAGCGTATACCCCGCACTCATCTTTGACGGTAGGTAGGTATACATCATGTTAACATTTGATTTATCAAGTTCTTTTGCTATTTGATGAATAATATTCATCCAGAAGACCGAAGATTCCGGACGGGATACTACCACGGATACCGTCATCTGGCCTACTTCTTGTACTTCGGTTACTATAGGATTAGAAGCAGGTGTTAATTTATTTTGTTGTCCCTGCTTGAAATATCCCATTTCTCTTGCTTTACTTAATATTTGATTGCAAAGGACATCAGATACGCCAGGTTGATTGTTTAGAACTTTCCATACAGTGACTCTGGATATATTCAAGGCATCTGCAACATCCTGCATAGTCGTTTTCTTCATATTATACGTTTACCTCTCTTCATAAATTTATCTTCCCCTTAGGTTTTTCGTTCCTCCACATAGAGAGTGTGAGTTTCTTTTAACTGATTATAACATAGCCTTTAACAAATAACAATAAATATTTACAACATTTTTAACTTAATATTTAACAAAAACATGTTAAAAGTATGTTAAAAGTTGTAAAAGTTAAAAAGGAAGATTTTTTCACTTGGAAAGTATAGTAATTGTTTAATTTATATAAAAGAAATAGGTTTGTATACTGCAATATATGCAATAAAATCAAAGCAAAATTATAATGTTAAAGCGTATTGTAAAATTATTTGATAAAAATATTAAAAATATATTGAAAAGCTCTGTAAAGTATGTTAATATACATTTGTACAGAAACAAAGGCATAATACAGAACCGGAGGTAATAAGTGTGAACAAAGTTAAAAAACCTGAAAATGTTAAAAATACGAAAAGGAAAAAGCGGTGGAGAAGAGATGATACAGAATTAACTCTACTTGCCCTGCCAACGACGATATGGTACATACTATTTAGCTTTCTTCCGATGTTTGGTATTATTATCGCATTTAAGAATTATAAAATTTTCCCAGGGCATAATTTTATTTATAATCTGCTTCATAGTGAATGGGCGGGATTTAATAATTTTAAATTCATGGTAAAATCAAAAGACCTGTTTATTCTATTAAGAAATACCATCGGATATAATTTGATTTTTATTGTACTGGGAATTCTAATTCCAGTAACACTGGCTATCATGATTAGTTTGATCCATAGCAAGAAAAAATCCAAGGTATATCAAACAATGATGTTTTTCCCTCACTTTATGTCATGGGTAGTTGTTAGTTATTTTGTATTTGCATTCCTAAGCATAGACAAGGGTGTGATCAACAACATATTAAAGTCAATGGGACATGAAACGGTTCAATGGTATATGGAAGCGAAGTACTGGCCGTTTATCTTTGTATTTATGCAAGTATGGAAGACGGTTGGTTATAGCATGGTTGTTTATCTTGCAAGTATTACGGGTATCGACGGTACCCTGTATGAGGCAGCGGTTATTGATGGAGCTACCAAATGGCAGCAAGTTAAGTTCATTACTATTCCTAGTCTTAAAACTATTGTAATCATGATGTTCATCTTAAGTGTTGGTAGAATATTCTATTCCGATTTCGGTTTGTTCTATCAGATCCCGAGAGGTATCACGGGTTCCTTATATAATGTGGCATCCACTCTGGATACTTACGTATATACTGCATTATTGGCATCGACACCTGTAGGAATGACAGCAGCAGCAACCTTTTTCCAATCCGTCGCATGTTGTATTACAATTTTAATCGCGAACTGGATTGTTAAGAAAATTGACAACGAAAGTGCAATTATATAAGAAGTAGTGAGGGTGATAAATATGAAAAAGATAAAAGAAGCAGAAGATAATAATAAATTAAATAGAATTGGAAAAACTTCAAATACAATATTTAATGTAATATTTATAGTACTTGCTTTGGTTTGTATAATTCCTGTAATATTTGTATTCATGATATCAATATCATCAGAGGCATCTCTAACAAAGTTTGGATATCAGATGATACCGAAAGAATTTTCTATGGAATCCTATCTCTTCTTATGGAGAGAGAAAGAAACGATACTGAAAGCTTTACTTGTTTCGGTGGGAGTAACCGGTGGCGGTACTTTATTGGGCGTTGCATTGACTACAACGATGGGATATGTTTTATCTAGACCGGGTTATAAGTTGAATGGTTTTCTTACTTGGATCGTTTTTATTCCAATGATTTTTAACGGTGGTATGATTGCATCTTATGTAGTTAATACTAACTTATTAGGATTAAAAAATAGCGTATGGGCATTAATCCTGCCTCTGGCTGTTTCATCCTTCAATGTAATCATTTGTAAGACATTCTTTAGAACAACAATTCCGGATTCTATTGTAGAATCTGCTAAGATCGACGGTGCAGCACAACTTAGTATATTTGCTAGAATTGTACTTCCAATTTCCAAACCAGTTATTGCAACGATTAGCTTATTCTTATGCTTTAGTTATTGGAATGATTGGTTCCAATCTTCTTTGTACATTAACAATGCAAACCTTATTTCCTTACAGGCGTTGCTGAATAATATTCAAAAGAATATTCAATATTTAGCAAGTAATCCTACCGCAGGATTATCACTTCAACAGTATAAGAATTTAATGCCTCAGGAAGGTGCCAGAATGGCTATCGCAATTGTAATCGTATTACCAATTGCATGCGCATATCCCTTCTTCCAGAAATATTTCATTTCCGGTCTAACCATCGGAGCAATCAAGGGTTAATGATATATTTCTTTCTGGATGAGATCAATACTTAAAGGCCTGAGTAAAGATTTCATTCGGAAAGTCTATATAATATTTATTAGTGTTTATTTTAAAGGAGGATGAATTATGAAACTTAAAAAGGCAGTAGCATTACTTGCTGCATGCACTATGCTAGCAGCATCATTTACAGGCTGTTCCAAGGGTGGGGATACAAAGGATCCTGCAACAGAGACTCCACAGACTGAAACCCCAGCAGATGATACAAACACAGATACAGAGACTCCTGCTGCAACAGATGAAATTGTAACCTTAAAATGGATCACCGTTGGTAGTGGTATGCCAACGAATTATGATGCTTGGCAGGCAAAAATCAATGAATACTTAGCTGAAAAAATCGGCGTAAACATTGATATGGAAATCGTATCTTGGGGTGACTGGGATAACAGAAGAAACGTTATCGTTAACTCTGGCGAATATTTTGATATTTTATTCACCGATGGTTCTAAGTACACAGCAGCTTCTAAATTAGGTGCTTTCTTAGATATCACTGATCTTGTTAAAACTTCTGCTTCTGATTTATACAGCTATATTCCTGAAGATTACTGGCAGGCAGTTTCTGTAGAAGGAAAAATCTATTCCGTACCCACTTACAAGGATAGTTCAGCTACTCAGTATTTTGTATGGGATAAAGCGATTGCAGATAAGTATGGTGTTGATCATGCTACTATGAATACTTTTGCTACCTTAAAAGATAAGATGAAAGAAATTAAAGACGGTGAAGGTACTGCTCCATTCGTTATGTCAATGGGTGGTTCTGATATGGTATTCTCTACCTATGATCAGATGGGTGCTGGTCTTCCTGCACTTGGTGTTAAGTACAATGATGATACACGTACTGTAGTAAGCGTATTTGAACAAGAAGACGTTCTTTCTCAGTTAGATGTTTTACATTCCTGGTATAAAGACGGCGTTATCAATGCAGATGCTCCTACTTTAGCAGAAGCTCCTAGCTACCGTATGGCTTATACAGCACAGGGCTGGTCCGGTGCAGCTATCACAACTTGGGGTCCTGGCATGGGCGTTGAAGCTGTAGCAACACAAACTGGCGATACTATCGTATCTAACGATACTGTTCGTGGTTCCTTAAATGCAATTTATGCTGGTTCTAAATATCCTGAGAAGTGCCTTGAATTCTTACAGTTAGTTAACTTAGATTCTAAAGTAAGAGATGCTTTCTATTATGGTCTTGAAGGTGAAAACTTCGAATACAATGAAAATGGTGAAATCGTTAAGTTAAACAGCGATTGGACCATGGCTGGTTATACACAGGGTACTTTCTTCAACATCTCTAAATTAGCTGATACTGATTTCAATCAATGGGATGAAGTTAAAGAGTTAAATGCAAATGCTAAACCTTCCGTATTACTTGGTTTCTCATTAAATACAACAAATGTTGAAACTGAACTTGCTAACTGCCGTGCGGTATACGAGAAATACAGAAGCGAATTATTAACTGGTGCTAAAGAGCCTAGAGAATTAGTAAAAACTATGAAAGCAGAACTTGATGCAGCTGGTTTCCAGACAATCTTAACTGAAGCTCAGGCTCAAGTAGATGCAATGTACAAATAAGTAAAATAAACAAATAATGATTACAATTGTATGCAAAATCATTACATACAATTGTGGAAATATTATAGGGAATCATAATGATTCCCTATAATACTTTAAGACTTAAGGAGGCTACATAATGAGTAAAATAATAGGGAACTCTTTACCGAATATGCCTTGGCAAGAAAAGCCTGAAGGTTATAAGATGCCTGTATGGCGTTATACGAATAATCCGATTATTCAAAGAGATGCAATTCCAAGCTCGAACAGTATTTTTAATAGTGCAGTGATACCATTTAAAGATGGTTATGCAGGTGTTTTTCGTTGTGATAGTAAGTCAGTAAGTATGGACATCTTTGCAGGTTTTAGTAAGGATGGTTTAAATTGGAATATAAATGAAACTCCGATTACTTTTCTTGGGGACGAAGAGGTTATCAAAAGAGAATACCGCTATGATCCAAGAGTGTGCTTCATTGAAGATAGATACTATATAACATGGTGTAACGGATATCATGGACCTACGATTGGCGTAGCTTATACCTTTGATTTTGAAACCTTCTATCAGGTAGAGAATGCATTTTTACCCTACAATCGTAATGGTGTTTTATTTCCTCGTAAAATTAACGGTAAGTATGCTATGTTAAGCAGACCGAGTGATACCAGTCATACACCATTTGGTGATATCTTCTACAGCCAGAGTGATGACATGGAATATTGGGGACATCACAGACATGTTATGACTACCTGTAAGGGTGATGAGTCTGCATGGCAATCGACTAAAGTTGGCCCAGGTCCGGTACCGATCGAAACCGATGAGGGATGGTTGTTAATTTATCATGGTGTAATCACAACCTGCAACGGATTTGTATACCGTATGGGCTGTGCAATTCTTGATAAAGATCAGCCTTGGAAAGTAAAATATCGTTCCAAGAATTATATCTTGGCACCATATGAATACTATGAATGTGTCGGAGATGTACCTAACGTAGTTTTCCCATGTGCAACCTTAACAGATGCAGATACCGGAAGAATCGCTATTTACTACGGATGTGCAGATACTGTAACCGGTCTTGCATTTACGACTGTAGATGAACTGGTTAAGTATACGAAAGAGAATACTTTTTAATTAAGTAGATTACAGAAGTTTTTCTTTGATAGACAAGACTGCCGATCAACCGTATACAAAAGAGAATGCTATTTTCATATAAAGAACGAAGTATCATATATCCGGCTTATAGAGGATGCTTTCTCTAAATACCAGGATTATATAGAATAAGCATGATCAGAAAACATTTTTACCTGGAGGAACTGTATGTATTTTTTAGATAAAAGAGTTAGAGTTATCTGCGATGAATTAAAGAAATTAGCCATCGTTCAATCCATACCTGTGGAAGACTGGACGTTCAAAAAAGGCAATTACATTCATCCGGAGGATGTCAATCAGGCAACCGAAGAATGGAACAGCTTTGACAGTAAGACCATGCACTGGTATGGACCAGATGAACATTACTGGTTCCGTACAAAATTCACCGTACCCGCTTCCTTACAGGGAAAGAGTATGTGGATGAATGTTAAGACACAAATTGAGGAATGGGATGATGGAAAAAATCCTCAATTTTTACTTTTTGTTGATCAGGTTGCTACCCAGGGTATCGACATGAATCACAGAAAGGTGTTACTTACGAAATCAGCAGCAGAAGGTCAGACCTATGAACTGGATCTTCAGTCTTATACCGGAACACTACATTCTGAATTTAATTTAATTGTTGAAATGCTAGAAATTGATCCAAAGATCGAGAAGCTTTACTATGATCTCTATGTTCCTTTAAGTGCATTTTCCCGAATGGAAAAGGATGATAAGGCTAGAAGAGAAATCGAAGCAGTTCTTAATGATACCATTAATTTACTTGATTTAAGAACCCCTTATTCAGAGGCTTTCTATGCTTCTTTAGAAGCAGCGGATCAGTATTTACAGAAAGCTTTGTATGAAGATATGGCTGGCTATGAGGATATCATTGCTACCTGTATCGGTCATACTCATATTGATGTTGCTTGGTGGTGGACAGTAGAACAAACCCGTGAAAAGGTTGGCAGAAGCTTTGCTACTGTTCTCAAATTAATGGATGAATATCCGAATTATAAGTTCATGTCCAGCCAACCACAGCTTTACGATTTCCTTAAAGAGAGATATCCGGAGCTGTATGCAAGACTGAAGGAAAGAGTGAAGGAAGGTCGTTGGGAACCAGAAGGTGGTATGTGGGTTGAGGCAGATTGTAACCTTACCTCCGGTGAGTCTTTGGTTCGTCAATTTATGCATGGCAAGAAATTCTTCAAAGACGAATTCGGTATAGATAATAAGATATTATGGCTTCCTGATGTATTCGGTTATTCCGGAGCACTCCCTCAGATTATGAAGAAGAGTGGAATTGACTACTTTATGACAACCAAGCTGGCTTGGAACCAGTTTAATAAAATTCCCCATGATACCTTTGAATGGAAGGGTATTGACGGATCTAAGGTTTTAACACACTTAATCACTACCCTTGGTGTTGGACAGAGCAAAGAAGATTTCTTTACTACCTATAATGGTATGCTTCATCCAGATTCCATCATGGGCGGTTGGATCCGTTATCAGGATAAAGAAATCAATAATGATATCTTAATTTCCTATGGTTATGGAGACGGTGGTGGCGGTCCTACCAGAGAGATGCTGGAAAACTCCATTCGTATGGAAAAAGGTGTTAAGGGAATTCCGAAGGTTCGTCAAGAGTTTTCAGGTACCTTCTTTAAGGAATTAGAGGAAAGAGTAAAGGATCATAAGAGACTATCTGTTTGGGAAGGTGAGCTTTATTTTGAATATCATAGAGGAACTTATACTTCTATGGCAAGAAATAAGCGTTCCAATAGAAAGAGCGAATTTATGCTTATGGATCTGGAACTTCTAGCAGTACTTGCAGCGGCTAAATTAAATTACCCTGCAGAAGAACTGGATCAAATGTGGAAAACCGTATTAATTAACCAGTTCCACGATATCCTTCCTGGTTCTTCCATTAAGAAGGTATATGATATTACCAAAGAAGAGTACGCAGAATTAACAGAGAAGGCAACAAAGTTAATTGCAGAGCGTCTGAAGGCTTTAACAGCAAGCGGTAATGGCGTAACTGTTTATAATACCTTAGGCTTTGATCGTGATGACATCGTTCATCTTTGTGAATGCAGTGCTGCTGGATTAAAGGATGAAGAAGGCAATTTCTATCCCGTTCAGCAGACCAAAGATGGTGCTGTAGTTTACTTAAAGGGAATTCCTGCAAAGGGTAGCAAGACCTTTGAGGTTGTTGAGACTAACGCAGAAACTCCATTTACTTTAGTAGGAAATAACTTAGAAACACCTTTTTATAAGATAACCATCGATGAACAAGGTACCTTTACCTCCATCTTTGATAAAGAAAATGAAAGAGAAGTGGTTCAGAGCGGCAAACAAGCTAATTTACTTCGTATGTATGAGGATAAACCGATTTATTACGATAATTGGGATATTGATATCTATCATACAGAAAAATTCTGGGATGTACTTGATGTTACCCGTATGGAATGGATAGAAGTCGGAGCAGTTCGTGCAACCTTAGAGATCGATCGTAAGATCAGTAATTCCTTAATTAAGCAGAAGATCTATTTCTATGCAGACAGCAGAAGAATTGAGTTTAATACCTATGTGGATTGGAAAGAGCATCAGCATCTGTTAAAGGTTCATTTCCCGGTAGATATTCATTCCGACGAAGCTACCTTTGATGTTCAATTTGGTAATGTAACCAGAAAGGTTCATACGAATACCAGCTGGGACGAGGCTAGATTTGAAAGCTGCGGACAAAAATGGATTGATTTATCCGAAGGTCATTACGGAGTAAGTTTATTAAATGATTGCAAATACGGTCATTCTGTAAAAGATGCCAATATGGCATTAACCTTGATTAAATCCGGCGTTGAGCCAAATCCTACTACCGATCAGGAAGAACATTTCTTCACCTATGCAATTTATCCTCATGCTGAGGATTGGCGTTACAGTGAAACTGTACTGGAAGCTTATAAATTGAATCAACCTGCTTATGCTGTAAATGGTGGTGTACCGGGTGAAAAATTCTCCTTTGCATCAGTGAATAAGAAGAATGTAATCATTGAGACGATTAAACAAGCAGAAGACGGAAGTGGCGTAATCATTCGTATGTTTGAATGTGAGAATGCAGCTACGAAAGCGGTTGTACGTCTTGGTCTTTCAAAAGAAGTTCAATCCATCACAGAGTGTAATCTTTTAGAGGAAGATATCGCTGCTGTAGAAACAACGGAAAATGGATTTAAGGTAGCAATTAAGCCTTATGAAATTAAGACTTATAAGGTTGTATTGAAGTAATTAAGTTCGATTGGATTTCTTTAGATATCGGATGATTAAGAGTGTGTTATTATTTCAATGGTATGAAGTTAATCACTTATAATGGATAGGATGGTACAGGATTAGTGATAAAGGATGAATTACAAGTGATTGGCTTATGACATAGGAATGCTAGCTAAGATTAATGATCCATTTCTTGTAAGAGCTTGGTATCAAGATAAACAAACGAAAATTTACTTCATAAAATAAAAGTTAGGATATGAAACCATAATCTTATGGATAAAAAGTAAGATAATATAAGAAGTAACAAAATGAATTGGCATGCCAATTCATTTTGTTATATAAAATTACAAATAATATGATATATGGAGGAAATCTATGCCTCAATTATATAGGAACCCTTCCATCTCTGCTCGGGAACGAGCAGAGAATTTGTTATCATTTATGACGCTAAAGGAAAAGGTAGGTCAATTAAACCAGCGACTCTATGGCTTTTCCATTTACGAGCGTCATGGGGATAAAATAATCCTAACCGATGAATTTAAACAAGAAGTAGAAAAGTATAGCGGGTTAGGAACCTTATATGGATTATACCGTGCAGATCCCTGGTCAGGAAAGAACTTTAAAACTGGTTTAACCGGGATATTAGCAATCAAAGCGTATAATCAAGTTCAGAAATATGTGATAGAACATTCCAGACTTGGAATACCGATGCTGTTGAGTACGGAGTGTCCTCATGGACATCAAGCCTTGGATGGTTATCTTTTGCCAGTAAACCTTTGTTCCGGTGCAACATTTCATCCGGAATTGCTTGAGAAAGCATATGAGGTATGTGGTGAGCAATTAAAGGCCATGGGAGTTGATTTTGGTTTGGTATCCACCCTAGATATTCTCAGGGATCCTCGTTGGGGACGAAGTGAAGAATGCTTTGGAGAAGATCCTTATCTTGCTTCCGAATTTGCAAAAGCTGCTGTAAATGGTCTTCAGAAGAAGGGTGTCGCTATGGTAGCGAAACATTTTTGTGCCCAAGGAGAAGGCACTGGAGGTGTCAATGCCAGTGCAGCCAGAATTGGGGAGAGAGAGCTTAGGGAAATTCATCTTCCGGCGGCTAAAGCCTGTGCAGAAGCAGGGGTGCAGGGTATTATGGCAGCTTATAATGAAATTGATGGAGTACCCTGTCATGGAAATAAGAAATTGCTCAAAGGTATACTCAGAGATGAGCTGGGATTTGACGGTGTGGTTATGTCAGATGGAGTTGCAATTGATCAATTGGATGTCTTAACCGGAGACCGAGTACTATCCGGAGCAATGGCTCTGAAAGCTGGTGTTGATATAAGTCTTTGGGATACCGGTTTTACAAGACTTGAGGAAGCTGTGGAACGGGGACTTGTCACGGAAGAGGAAATAGATCAAGCTGTACTTAGAGTTCTTACATTAAAGTTTGAGAGAGGATTGTTCGATCATCCTTACTTGGAAGAAAAGGATACTTTTACGAAGTATCATTATGATAATTATCCGGAAGCTCTTCAACTTGCCAGAGAGTCGATTGTCTTGTTAAAGAATGAGGATCATATCCTTCCGATTAATACGAAAACGGTTCGATCCATTGCCATTATTGGTCCTAATGCTGACGAAATCTATAACCAGTTAGGAGACTATACTCCACCGGTACGAGGTGAAGACGGAAGCACAGTTTTAAAAGGTATTTTAGATTATTTGAATAAAAATGAAACGGACATCGATATTAAATATAGTAAGGGATGCGATACATTTCGTGGCACCAAGGAAGGTATCCGAGAAGCGATCGAACTGTCAAATTCCTGCGATCTGACAATACTGGTACTTGGTGGTTCCTCCAGCAGGTTTGGAAAAGTTGAATTTGATATTAACGGAGCAGCAATCACAGATGGTATTGTATCCATGGACTGTGGAGAAGGTGTAGATTGTTCCACTCTTGAGCTTCCTGAGATTCAGAATACCCTTGCTCAGGCAATTTTTTGTACAAATAATAACGTAATAACCATCCTTATTCAAGGAAGACCTTATGCAATAAATAGTATCGCAGAGCAGTCCAATGCGTTGCTATGTTCTTTTTACCCCGGTATGAAGGGTGGTCAGGCAATCGCAGATATTTTATTTGGGAATCTCAGTCCTTCCGGTCGACTGCCGGTTTCTATACCAAGGCATGTTGGTCAACTTCCTGTGTACTATAATTATAAATCCTCCTATACAGCGATGAATTATTATGATACTATGAAGCAACCGCTATATCCTTTCGGATATGGATTAAGTTATACGGATTTTCAATATAATAAGATAGGTTTTAATCGCATCAATATCTCATTATTCGAATTAGAATGCGATGAAGTAAAGCTAAACTTTGATATTACGAACACCGGTAAAAAAGATTCCTATGCAGTTCCGCAATTATATATAAGGGATCTACAAGCTAGTACGATACGAAGGATTAGGGAATTAAAAGCGTTTGATAAGGTATGGGTACCAAAAGGAGAGACGGTACCTGTAACACTTACGTTAAATAAAGAAAAATTGTCTCTTTGGAACGATGAGATGCATTTTGTTGTTGAACCTGGAGAATTTGAAGTGATATTAAGCGATTGCGGAAAAGATATTTGGAAAGGTTCATTTTCTGTAAACTAATACTTATGAAAAGAGGGGTAGCTTATGTATTTATTACCAAGTCCGCAACAAGTGGAATGGAAGGATGGTAATATTACCTTGACATATCAGGATCGAATTGTGATTGATCAGGATTGTACAGGTGAGGTTTATCATTTTGCATCTATTTTAAAACAAGAGATACAGGAACAATTAGGCTTTGCAATATCAATTGCAAAAGGTGCAAGACAAAAGCGTGGTATTTATCTCAAGTTAGATAAGACTTTAAGAGACGAAGAATATTCGCTTGTAATTACTACAGAGGGAATTGTAATTACTGGTGGAGATGAAGCTGCAATTCTATACGGAATTCAGACCTTAAGACAAATCATCACCCAGTCAGGAGCAGTTTTACCGTATGTTGTTATAAAGGATTATCCGGAAATGAAAAACAGAGGGTATTACTTTGATGTCACCAGGGGAAGAGTACCTACTCTTGCATATCTTAAGGCTTTTGCGGATAAATTAAGCTTTTATAAGATCAATCAGCTACAATTATATGTAGAACATAGCTATTTGTTTCAGGAACTTAGCGAAATGTGGAGGGATGATACGCCGTTAACTGCAGATGAAATTCTGGAGTTTGATGCGTATTGCAAGAGCCTTCATATCGAATTAGTACCATCGATGGCTAGTTTTGGCCACTTGTATAAATTATTAAGTACTAAGTCTTTTTCTCAGCTTTGCGAAATGGAGGATTCAGAAAAACAACCATTTTCCTTTGATGATCGTATGGCACATCACACCATTGATGTTTCCAATGATCAAAGCCTTATATTGATCAAAAAGATGATCGACGAGTATTTGCCGTTATTTCATTCCAAGCATTTTAATATTTGTGCAGATGAGACCTTCGATCTTGGAAAAGGAAAGGCTAAAGTATTAGCGGATTCACAAGGTATCAAAACTATTTATATCGATTTTGTAAAAGAGTTGTGTGAACATTTAATCCAAAAGGGTAAGCGTCCAATGTTCTGGGGCGATGTGGTATGTGGTTTCCCTGAGGCAATACAGCAGTTGCCGAAAGAAACAATCTGTCTCAATTGGGGCTATGCTGCTTATCAATCAGAGGAATCAACAAAGCTTCTTCATCAGGCTGGCGCAACCCAGTATTTATGTCCTGGCGTAGGCGGTTGGAATCAGTACATTAATATGATTAGAAATTCGTATGAAAATATAACCCGTATGTGTACCTATGCGCATCAGTATCAAGCACTGGGCGTTTTGAATACCGATTGGGGTGATTATGGCCATATTAATCATCCGGAGTTTTCGACTGCTGGAATGATTTACGGTGCGGCATTTTCATGGAATAAAGAATTGATTGGTTTTGAAGATATCAACCGTCAGATATCAAGATTGGAATATGGAGATAAAACAGAGCAGTGGTTAGAGCATGTAGCTGCATTAGCTACTAACAGTGTTTTCGAATGGTTCCATACCGTACGCTTTATGGAGATGAGTGTAAAAGGTAAATCAGAGGATGAGATGAGAAAGTATTTTACTGGTCTTGATTTATCTAGATCTTCTGTTGCGAATGAGAACTTACGGAACGGGATTCAAAGAGTGTATGAAGGAATTATACATCTGGATGGGAAGATGAGATATGTGGTAAAACCATATATCGTTGCAGCTGATGGTATGATGCTATTTAACTCCATTGGAGCAACCATAAGCCAGAGAAAATATTCGATTAATAACGATTCTGCCATGGAACCCACGATACTCGCAGTTCAATTAGAGAATTGGTTTTATTCCTATAAAGAAATCTGGAGAACGGTTAGCAAGGAATCCGAGCTTTACCGGATACAGAACGTAATGAATTGGTATGCTGATTTACTGAGAGAACTGTAATACCGGTGCCTTAATACCGGTGCCTGACCCCATGAACAAATTATGAACTTCGTTCATTATTTGTTCATGGGGTCAGGCACTATTATGTATTTTCCCATATTATTGACATGGAATATGATGATATTTTATGTTATATTTAGTAGTATAATGTAAAAATATGATAAGGAGAATAAATCTATGAGGAAAAGAAAAAAGAGTATACGGACACAATTTATGCTGATTACAGTTTTGCTTATTGTTAGTACACTTGTAGTTGTTGGTTTAATTATTAGTAGACAGGCTATTCAGCAAGCTAGAACAGATTATGTTGATAATTCCTATGAACAGATGAAAATTGTAGAAAAAGCCATTAATAGTTTTTATGATCAGATTGATAAAAATATTAATATGATGGCAACGAATCCTCAGTTAGTTAATTTAGATGGATCTCAAATTACATCTTATGTGAAAAGCAATGAAGAGACCCAGATGACTCCTTCAAAAAATGGTGGTGTGGAACAGCAAATATATGAGATGTTTCTTCATTATGCAGATACTCATCCTGGAACAATGTATGTTTATATGGCGACTAAATCCGGTTCATATCTTCAGTGGCCTGAAACAAAACTTCCGGCTAATTATAATCCTCCAGAAAAAGGATGGTATCAGGATGGAATGAACGGAGATGGGAAAATAATGCGTACCGCTCCTTATTATGATTTACTAAGTAAACAAATGATTATAAGTAACGTTAGATCTTATAACGATGCAAACGGTGAGGTTGCAGGTGTGATAGGAATAGATGTTTTGCAAACCGTAATTAGTGATATGTTGAGTGATATGAAAACTGGAGATACTGGGTATTCTATGATTATACATAATACTGGCATTATTTTAGCAGACGGTAATAATCCGGATAACAATTTTAAAGAGATCAACGAACTTAATATTGAAGGTTTCGAAAAGCTTTTATCAGAGGATTTAAAGCCATTTGACGTAAAAATTGATGGTCAAGCTTATGTGGTAATACCTTATCAGGTAGCAGGTACTGATTGGATTCTTGCATCTTTAATGACATTAAATGAATTAAACGAAAGTGCTCGAAATATATCAACGGTCTTAATCATTGTATCTTTAATAATGCTTGCATTAACAGTTGTTTTAATTACATTAATTTCTAAAAAGATAACAACACCGATTATTCAATCCTCAGAATATTTAAAATCAATTGCATCTGGGGACTTCTCAATGGAAATAGATCAAAAACTTTTGGCAAGAACGGATGAAGTAGGAATAATAACAAATGGTATCAAAGAAATGAAGGTATCGCTTCGACATTTGATTGATAGTATCAAACAAGAGTCAACGGTAATTGATACAGGAGTATCTAATGTTTTGAAAAATGTGATACAGTTAAATGATAATTTAGATGAAATTTCAGCTACGACAGAAGAACTTGCTGCTGGTATGGAAGAAACAGCAGCATCCTCTGAGGAAATGTCTGCAACATCACAGACGATAGAAGCAGCAATACAAACGATTGCAAATAAATCCAAAGAAGGAGCAATTGCAGCGGATCAAATTATTCATCGAGCAGATGATACGAAGAAGAATGTAAATATATCACAGAAGAAAGCGCTAGAAATTATAGAACGTACAAAATTGAAATTAGATAAAGCAATTGAAGAAGTACAAGTTGTAACTAGAATTAACCTGTTGACAGATTCCATTATGCAGATAACGGAACAAACGAATCTGTTAGCATTAAATGCAGCAATTGAAGCAGCGAGAGCAGGAGAAGCCGGTCGTGGTTTTACTGTAGTATCGGATCAGATACGAAAACTAGCTGAACAGTCAAAACATACCGCAATACAAATTCAGGGGGTTACGGAGCAAGTAACAGGATCTGTTGACAATTTATCTTCCAGTTCCAGTGATTTACTAAACTTTGTTTCCAAAGATGTAGTAAATGACTACAAGATATTACTTGAAGTGGCGGAGCAGTACAACAAAGATGCAATTTATATAGATGAATTAGTATCAGAGTTTCATTACACAACTGAGCAGCTGCAAGTTTCAATACAAAACATGTTATCCGCAATTGATGGTGTAGCGAAAGCAGCAGATGAAGGTTCTAGCGGAACGACAGATATCGCAAACCGAGTGAGTGATGTTAATAGTAAATCAAACGATGTGAAGTCTTTGGTAATGAAAACAAAAGATAGTGCTAGTAAACTAATGGATGAAGTATCGAAGTTTAATATATAATATAAAAAGGTGCCTGACCCTGTAAACAAATTATGAACGAAAGTCATAATTTGTTTACAGGGTCAGGCACCATTATGTATAATGGAGGAAATCGTCGTTATAATAGATGAGGAAGCTAACTATATGCGAGAGGATAAAATATGGGTAAGAACGTCATAAGTAAACAAAATCAAATAAGAAGCATACTTTTAATACTTTTTTTAATGAGTATAACAATATATACATTTTTAAAGGGATATACCATAGCGGAGTTAATCAGTGTATTTCGAGAGGTTCAACCGGTTTATTTACTTGCCGGAGTTGGGATGATGTTTCTGTACTTTTTTTGTCAGGCAATCAATTATTCTATGATATTAAGAGTCTTGGAACAGCCTTGCACTGTGGTAAGAGGACTGGAGTATGCATATATTGGATTTTATTTTGGTTCGATTACACCTTCCGCCAGTGGTGCGCAACCGGCCCAGATGTATTATATGAATAAGGATAAGATTACGGTAGCTCATTCCTCAATTATGATATTCTTTGCAGTTTTTGTATATCAGATAACAATGATATTATTGGCTGGTATTTTATCCTTATTACGTCCGACGATTGCAATTCATTTTATAGATAAGTTTAAATACTTATTAATATTGGGTAGTATTGTGACAATAGGACTCATTCTGATATTAACGATCATCATGTTTTCTGAAAAAATAGTTCATATCGTAATTAAATTAAGTTTTATATTAATAAAAAAAATGCGCTTTCTTAAGAAACAGGAGGAATTGGAGGAGAAGTTTGCTCAGTTAATGATTTCTTATCATGAGAAATCTAAAATAATAAGACTTCATCCTGTACTATTTTTTAAATCCCTAGGAGTTTCTATCATACAATTTGCTTCTACCAGTACGGTCTCTTACTTGGTGTATCGTAGTCTCGGTTATCATAAGTATGATGCTTTGGATTTGATTACAAGTCAGGTTTTAATGAACATTTCAGTTACAGCTGTTCCGCTACCGGGATCAGTAGGTGTAGCTGAAAAGGGATTTTTGTCTGTGTTCGGAATTTTTTACCCTTCCGACATACTGCCTTCGGCCATGCTATTAAGCAGGGGAATTAATTTTTATTTACCCTTAATCATAAGTTTTATCATGTATTTGGTAGTTCATTTCCGTATCATAAAACAGAAAAAGCTGATTAAGGAGAAATAGTATTAGACTCCAATGAAATCATCACATAAAAAAGGAGATGAACGAAACCGTTTATCTCCTTTAGATTGCAATCTTATTCATGAAAGATAAGTTATTCTAGGAATATAACCATAATAAAGAAAATGAGATCAATAACTGTATAATAGAAAATTTCAACATGGTTTGGGTATTGGACCACCCAAGATTTTTTCTTACATGATCATGAATGGGGGTTCTTGTCTTTGTTAATATTCTAATCTTAAAGAATCGCAATAGTGAAACTTTAACTAATCCAAGTCCACCGTCAAGGATCAGCATAAAAGCGGCAGGAATGTAGAGCAGTGGGCTGCCTGTTTTAAGAATAGCAATGCTTATAAAAAGTCCGAGTGCTCGGGAGCCGGCATCACCCATAATCATCTGGCTTGGAGTGGCATTGAACCAGAGATAACCTAAGATACAAGAAACCATAATTAGAATCATATAATTAAAGTCACGGCTATTATCTATAAAGTTGCCTAAACCATAAATCGTTAATAATGTGATAATGGATAAGCTGCCGCATAAACCGTCTACCCCGTCAGAACAGTTTGTAACATTAATGGAAGCCCAGATTAATATGGTTGCCAGTAAAATAAATATGATCGGTTGAATTTCAACATATAAATTGATAAAAGGGATCGTAATATTGGAGGAATTAAAATTTGTGTAAGCAATTGCTGTCATGAGAGAAATGACTAAGTCTAAAAAGCCTTTACGATATTCTCCCCAAGGTGACTTCGCACAATCATCCAAAAATCCGGTTATCATGGCAGCAACAGTTAAAATAAGGTATACTATGATTTCCGTGCTAATCGGTAAAAATATGATAGCGGAGAGTGTGAAAACTAAAATGAAGATAAATCCGGCACCTCTAGGCTTTCCGGCAGATAACTTACCATCGTGGGCAAAATCCCTGCCACCGTCCTTTGGAAGTTTATCCGACGTAAATCGTAGTAACATGCAAGTAAGTATGTAAGAAAACATGATACCGAAAAATGCTATTATTTTGTAGTCAAAATTGTTTTCAAATAAGTGAATCATAGAATACCCTGACCTTTCTGTATTTCGTCATATATTTTTATTTTTGTTTTTTGATCTGATGCTTTTGAGGTTGCATGGTGATATCTGTCATTACAAGGCCATCCCTGTTATTTATGATCATGTCCACAGTATGTGCAATTTCCTCCGGATAAAGATAAGTATCATCAGAATCTCCTTCATGAAAGTTAGCATTACGATAGAAATTCGACTTTGTCATATCCGGATGAATGGTTATGACTTTTACTCCGTATTTCCTGACTTCTTCAAAAAGACTAGAGGAAAAACTGCTAAGACCTGCTTTGGTCGCACCATAGGCACATCCATGAGTGTTGGTCTTTTTTGCAGTAACAGAGGAGATGTTGATAATCCAACCGGCATACTTTTTAATATCTCGTAATAAAAGCTGAGTAAGTATGAGCGGTGCTTCTAAATTAGCTGCTACCATTTCATGGATCTTCTTAGGATTCAATTCTTCATGGGGACCAAAATATCCTGTACCGGCGTTATTGATCAACATATGCACTTCATCGTTATCCGATATATCCTCAATCCGTGACACTAACATCTTGGTATCCGTTATATCACAGCTAATAGGAATGAAATATTCCGATACAATATCTGTTGATGAAAAATTGCGGCCGAAGCCATAAACTTTATAATGATTTTGAAGTAAAATTTTACTGATTTCCTGTCCGATTCCTGAGGAGGCTCCGGTTACGATCGCAGCTTTCATATTACGTTGCTTCCTTCCACTGAAATATTTTATCTTCCGGCAGATATTCCTTTAATAGTCCAAGAACAAATGAAAGCATTTCTTCTGTCCGCTCTTTGGAATAGTGGAAAACACCATTATCATTTTCGTAGGGATAGAAGAGTACAGACGAATTCGATCGCTGCTTTCTCATTTGTTTTAAATAATCCTGGGATACCCGGAAGACCCCAATACTGGCATCCTTAATCTTATCCTTGGGAAGGGCTTCAAATACAATTCTTATGAACTCCTCATAAGATGTTCTAAAGTCCTTGGTATCAATAATTGGGTCAAAACACAGTCTTACCGGAAATCCGAAATCAATGGATTTTTGTATGCAGGAAAGTCGTTGACGTAAGGTGGGAGTATGGTGCTCCAATCGTTTCACGATATTTTCCGGTGATAAGGTCCAAGCAAGAATAATATTATCACAAGGGACGAAAGAAGATAAGGCTGTCCAATTGGCACTCTTAGTCCTTAATTCAAGGGTTAAGTCAGGGTGCTTAGAAGCGAAGGAAAACCAGCTTTTAACGTATCCTAGGATATGCTCTAAAGCTAACAAATCGGTATCATAAGAGATACATAAGTACACCGGATGCTTCATAAGTAATTGTTCGATTTCGTAAAAAATATCTTCCAGATTAACAAACACAACGATGTTACCAGAAGGGTACATCCCTTGCAGATAGCAATATTCACAGTCATAAATACAATTCATCACCTGAGAAGTATAATAAAAGTGTTTATTACCAAAGTCTTGGCATACCGGTGCACCTTCATACATAAGAGAGTTCTGTTTCTTTGCAAGAATTAATTTTGGAGATTGCTTCTGCAAACAATAATTTTGATGGCTGCGACAGAATATCTCTTTATAATGATTGATTTCTATTAAGTTCGCTCGTGGAAAATGAGAGAGTATGTTTTGTGTATTTGGATGATTTCGTATGTCTTTTTCTATATAAATATGGGAAAAATGCTCATTATAGTAGTCTTTCTTTAAGTAGCTCAAAATATAGCTTCCCCTCCTTTTTGGTAGGAATGGGTAAAGAAAAAGCTTTGCGAAAATCTTCTATCATAGGTAAAAAACTACCGCATTCCAGTGTGTAATAATGAAGTATCTGAGATAGCATATGTTTCATGGAAGCTGATAATTTTAAATCTTCGCATAATTTATGTAATTCTTGTTCTTCTTCCTTGGCAAATTGGAATACAAAGTCCTCATATCCAGACATGATTTGAGACAGCCATGTAGTAATAACATTTATGTGTTTGTGGATGAGACAATATACTTGCTCAGGCCTAAGCATTTCTCCGTTAGCATAATCGGAAACCACTTTAAGAAAGATCAATTGATGTGGTTGTAAAAATACGGAAGCAGCCTGATAAATACCGGAGGCTTCCATATCATATAAAAGATCTTCCTCTTTGCCATACAGCTCAAAGGATCGTGTACTATCGGTTAAACCCTTCTGAACTACCATTGGACAAGTCATTAGTGAATGTTCAGTAAATGGATGAAGATACAATAAGTCAGGATAATAACTTCGATTCGTTGCCTGATCCATGATTTTATTACACAAAAATAAAGAACCGCAAGGAATAGATTCTCTCAAGGTTGCACAAATACCTATATTTAATAATAAATCAGTGTTCTTCGGAGGACGGATTGTGCACAAATAAGTTACTGCCACAGATGCCTGCACGATACCCGGCTTCGTTATCATTAAGATAATATCCTCATTTTCAAATACCTGAAATTTATGTATAGCAGTATCTTTTTTCAGATGAAAATAATCGATAAAAGGTTCTGCTTCACAGTACAAGGCAGTTGTAATATATAGCATAACGATGACCTTCTTTTTTCTGATTTATTCCATTGGGATAAACTCCCGGATATTATATCTATAACGGATGAACAAGTAAGCTTTTGTTCCAAGCCATACATTCTAATTATGTTTAATAATACTAGTAATGTCAATAGAAATTACCATAAAGTCAATTATGAATCACTAATACTTAAGTGTCAATATGAGAATTTAATTGGTATTCAATTAGGTGTTGTCATAAAAGTCAGAAGACGTTATAATAGTGTGAATGCGTAAATCGCTAAGGTATTGAATTAGCACATAGTTGTAGTATAAATCAAAAGTGTTGAGTGGGCATGTAACGATGCAATATATTTCATGTAACGTAATAACAAAATTCAAATATATTCGAACTCAAGAGAATAGTGTTCATCCCGGATGAATTAAAGATATACCGCGATTTATGGATTTGGCATCATAAGCTAACGGATATCCGTATCGATAGAGTAAATATGAAAAATTAATTTTAGAGGTGGATCATGAAAAAAGATAATAATTTCTATATGCCGGCGGAGTGGGAACAGCATGAGAGAACAATCATGGAGTGGCCTGTTAAGGATTCGCTTGTTTGGTCTGAGAATTATGAGGAAGTATGTAGTGGGTACGGCAATGTAGCGAAAGCAATTGCTGTATATGAAGCGGTTACAATGATAGTTAATGATAATACGTATGAACAGGCTAAAATGATTTGTGGTGATGAGGTTGAACTTCTTGTAATACCCCATAACGATGCTTGGTGTAGAGATAATGGTCCAACCTTTCTATGGGATGATAAAAAAGAAAGAAAGGGAATTAACTGGAAGTTTAATGCATGGGGTGAAAAATATATACCATATGATTTAGATGATGCAGTAGCAAGTAAGGTTTTGAATCATTTTCAGATTCCTGTAATTGATGTACCGATTGTACTAGAGGGGGGCTCCATCCATGTAGACGGAGAAGGAACCTTACTTACGACAGAGCAGTGTTTACTGAATAAAAACAGAAACCCTCATCTTACCAGAGAAGAAATAGAAGAAGTGGTAAAACAGTATTTGAATGTTTCCAAGATTATTTGGTTAAAACAGGGCTTATTCGGAGATGAAACGGATGGTCATATTGATAATGTAGCTTGTTTTGCAAAGCCCGGTACCATATTAATACAAACTTGTTATGATCCCAAGGATCCTAACTGTGAGATAACAAAAGAAAACTTAGAAATTCTTAAGAATGCTACGGATGCTTTCGGAAGAAAGCTTACTATCATTGAAATTCCACAGCCACCTGTTCGTTATTATAACGAGGAGCGCTTAACGCTGAGCTATTTAAATTTTTATTTTGTAAATGACGGTATTATATTACCGGTGTTTGGAGAAGATGCAGAAGAAACAGATAGGAAAGCAGCAGAAATTCTGGCTTCTGTTTTTCCAGATCGTACCATTCACTGTGTAGATGGAATGCCTTTGATTAAAGAAGGTGGTAATGTTCATTGTATCACACAACAAATGCCCGCTGGAAAATAAGTATAACGTTCCGTTAGGAAAGAAGAATTTGAAACGTTAGAAACGGATAGAATAGAACAACATATAAGGAGGAAATCTCATTGAGAAAAGTAAAGGTTGCAGCAACGCAGATGAGCTGTACGGACTGCATAGAAGATAATATTAGTAAAGCAGAAAAATTGGTGAGACAAGCTGCTTCCCAAGGGGCACAGATTATTCTGATACAGGAGCTCTTTGAGACACTGTATTTTTGCCAGAAGGAAAAACCGGACTTTTATAATTATGCTACAGAAGTAGAACAGAATAAAGCAATCAATCATTTTAAGGGAATTGCGAAAGAATTGAAGGTAGTTCTTCCAATCAGTTTTTATGAGAAAAAAAATAATGCAAGATACAATGCACTGGCCGTCATAGATGCCGATGGTGAAATTCTTGGGGTATATCGTAAGAGCCATATACCTGATGGTCCAGGATATGAGGAAAAATATTATTTTAATCCGGGAGATACTGGGTTTAAGGTATGGAATACGAAATACGGTAAGATAGGTGTAGGAATTTGCTGGGATCAATGGTATCCGGAAGCAGCAAGATGCATGGCCTTAATGGGTGCGGAGATTTTATTTTATCCAACAGCCATAGGTTCAGAACCTGAAAATCCACAAGTGGATTCCAAGGATCATTGGCAGCGTTGTATGATTGGGCATTCCGCATGTAATCTTGTACCAGTGGTTGCGTCAAACCGTATCGGTAGCGAGGTGATTGAAGATTCTACAATCAAGTTCTATGGTTCCTCCTTTATCACCAATGCCACAGGAGAAAAGGTAGTTGAAGCGAATCGTACTGAGGAAACGGTACTTGTTGCTGAATTTGATCTGGACGCTCTTTCAGAACAAAGAATTGAATGGGGTATCTTCCGTGACCGCAGACCCGATTTATATAAAGCAATCTTAACCTACGATGGTATTGTGAAATAATAAAATTCCCTAATAAGTATAGAATTGCGTCGATAAAATAGATTACTCGTAAGATTAATGATCCACAAAGAGGGTTTGGTACGAAAACTAGTGAATACTTTATAGGGTACATTTTATACAAAGAAAAATGATTAGGTAAAAATAAAGATAAAAAATATACAATAAAGTTCAAAGAACAAAATTCAAAAGACAAAAGAAAAAACAAAAAAAGACAAAAGATAAAGAAGGTTAATTACCGTATGATAGAATCTTTGTAGTTTCTACTAAGAGTTCTCGGTAATTAACCTTTTTCTACGAATTCCATACCTAAGATAAATTGGCATACACATCGTATAAAATAATAAGATAAGATCCAACTGTTCTATCAATGCCTATCAAATATACTAAAATGTGTTATCACAATTATAAGATAGTTCACCATTTATTTTGTACTCTTTCTGCAAATCCAAGCATGTCTCTGATTTCAATTAAAGTTCCGTCATCTAGGATTGCTTTTCCATAAAATTTACCGAATACCTGATGCTGATCAGTAGATAATAAAATAGCATTTAACTCTACACTACGATCCATGATCGGAAAGAAATTCATTTCTATCCGATGGTCAGAAGAAGTAATGACCCAAGGTCGTAAATAATCATATTCATTACTCTCATTGATGGGTATCAGAAAAACTACATCCTTCAGGTTTTGTGCAATACCATTAAAAAATAACATATTTTCTGTTGCTTTCGAGGTATCACCAAACCCATAACCTAAGTTAAAACCAAATACATTATTTTTATTTATTCCTTGAGCTGCACTCCAATACCAAATAGTTTTATATGGCCACGCGCCTCGTCCCCAGTCAAGAAGCCCAAAGGATGAGTGCGGAGGCAGTATATATTTTTTGTTTTTATAAATGATGGAACCAGAAGCTTTCATCCCTATGGTTTTTTGATTATAATAAAATAATTTTTTGCTTTCAGAGAAAGGAGTTGCAATTACCATGGAATCCTTAGGTTCATCATTAAGAAGAAGGGAAATTTTAAGATCAGTTCCTTGATCAAAGTGTTTCATCTTAAAGTGGATACGTCGTGATTTTTTATCATTACGAATGGATACATGAACACGTTTATTCTGATAGAGGATATCACCGGTATCAGGTGATTTGGGCATACATAACCTACGATCAGGCACAAAACTAATAACACTCTTTGTAATTTGCGTTCTTTTCTTATAATCAAAAAAGGTTGCACTAAATAAACCAATGGAGGAACCTTTTCCAATCGTTATTGAGACTCCAAAATCATCGGTATATACAAGATAATAATCCCATTCTTTTATCTTCCCCTTAAAGGCTTTGATATCTCTCCTGTGATAACGTAATATTGCAGAGGTTGCATAGCCTTTTTGAATTAATTCACCATCAACATCAAGTAATCTGGACGGTTTTGTAATTTTGTTTTGCATTCATACCATCCTTTCAAAGAGAATACTAATTAATAACGATATAATACGATTATTTCGTGATAATATATTCGCAGGTCCATCATATGTTACATTTTCATTCGATTCTTAATATAACTTGTTTTGAATGATTCCTTCACAAATGGGAATAAATATTTGATAAGGAGGGAGCAAAGATGAAAATAATAATTCTGACCGGAAGATTTGGATTAGGTCATTATATGGCAGCTCAGGCTATTGAACAACAGTTGCACCATACACTGCAAGCAGAGATTGAAATTATTGACTGGATGAAATATGCTTCTCCGAAATATTCAGAAAGATACTATAAATTATATACATTGATCGTTGATAAGGGAAGCAAACTGTACAATAAGAGATATTTAAGACAGGAAAATAAAAAGATTAATAAAAAGCCGGAACTGTATCATTACTTTATGTGGCAGTTTACGAAGTTTTTACAGGTAAAAAAGCCGGATGTGATTATTACAACATTACCTTTATGTGCTCAGCTAGTATCCTGTTATAAGGAAAAGTACGAGCTTAAGTTACCGTTGATCACTTGTGTCACAGATATAACCGGGCATTCAGAATGGATCAGCAAGCATACGAATTTGTATTTGGTTGGATCAGAAACGGTAAAAAATAAGTTTATCGAAAAGGGTGTAAATTCTTCCATTATTCATGTTACCGGAATTCCCGTTCGATTAGAATTTGATACAGATATAAGGGATCTGGAATACCGGAATTTTTCAAAAAGAAGAAAAAGTTTATTGGTCATGGGTGGTGGACTTGGGATTCTACCGAAGGATGATTGCTTTTATGAAGGATTAAATTCGTTGCACAATATGGAGGTAACAATCATTACAGGAAACAATCGCGTTTTATACCATAGACTTCATAATAAATATCAGAATCTTACGGTACTTGGTTACGTAGAAAATGTTTTTGATTATCTGAAAAAATCGGATGCCATTGTGACAAAACCTGGTGGTATTACTGTTTTCGAAGCAATTCATGCCGAGGTTCCAATATTGGCATGGAATCCCTTCCTTCAGCAGGAAATTTATAATGCAGATTTTATCAACGAAGCTAAGATTGGAAGAATTATTACAGGAGATAGCAATGAATGTATTGATCAAATACGAAGTGCCATGGAGGATGAAATGCTTCGAAGGATGTATCAGGATAATATGCGTAAATTAAAAAAGGACTATGAAGGCCAAAACATATCATTGATATCTTATCTATCCTATGAAAGCAAGCCGGTCCTAGTTTAATCTAGAGATAGGCTAAAATGAATATGGAATCAACCTCACAAATCAACCGTTCGGTTGATTTGTTTTTTGTCTCAGCTATAATTAGAAAAAGAGCTGATTTATATGACTACAATGATTGCTGTTAACAAATTGGTTAGAAAACACGAAAGTGATACAAGGGATTCCCTGTGAAGAAAAGAAAGTGAAGTCCTCGGATTATTATGGCCAAATGTATCTTTTCGAAGATGATCGAGCCTTTGTAAAGCGTATCATGAGTTTGTGGTATACGAAGGATGACTTTCTGAGTGAGAGTGAACTAGAGGTAGCAAAGGAATTGGTAATCGGTTATACAAATAAAAAAATGGCAGAACATTTGTATATCTCAATTACATCAGTTAAGACGCATATTATTAATACTTACGGCAAGTTTACAGGTAAATAACCGTGTACATGCAAGTGAAGCTGCAAAATTGAAGGGAATAATATAAAGTCCCATTCCAATCAGAAAACTTAAATGGAAGTTAGTTTCTGAATAGACAATGGGACCCTGTCTTAATAAAATCATATAATAAGCTATACTTATTCAACACCTTTTAAAGAGCTTACCATATCAATTCTTTTTATTTTCCCAGAGAACATAAAATTTACAGTTATAGATAGTAAGAAAGTGATAGCGGTACTAAATAGTATGGTGGAGGTGTTAATAATACACATCATGTCAAAGGAATCGCCCATAAAAGCCAACATAAAATCGATTAGAAATTTTCCACAAGGGATACCAAGAATTATCCCAATAAAGGTAAGCCAAATCGTTTGGATTAATAGCAGGTAACGTATTTTCTTCGACTGCAATCCAAGTACTTTTAGTGTAGCCATTTCTCTTACACGTTCTGTAAAGGAAAGTATCCCAAGGTTATATAGAACAACCATGGCTAAGATAGCAGCAGCTAAGATTAGCACATATACCATTACATTCATAGCTTCGGTCATCGTCTCGTAACTTTCTGATAAATCTTTCGTAGACCATTGACTAATCGCACCCTCCGGCAGAAGATTCACAATCTGGTTAGTAACAATGGAAGTGGGATGAAAAATAAAACCATAGGATTCAAATAGTTCACGAGATAGGGAAATGCCCTGGGATACCGGAGATCGGTAAATTTCACCGATGGTACTATCCACCCATTTTGCATCTCCATACATATGCCAGGAGATTTTGTCTCCTTTATGAACTCCCAATAATTTTGCCATCTTATAACTGATAGAAATACTATCTTGTGGAAGAGTAAGAAAGTTTCGATTAGGACTGGTATAATGTATTAAACTTACATGATCGGTGACGATTAGTTCCCCGGTCTTTTTAATTCCATTGGCTTTCATCTCAATGGCACCTTCCAGGAAGGCTTCTCCATGGAAATCATTTATTATATGCTCAATTTGTGAAGAGGTCACGTCTTCAGCAAGGGAGACCTTTGTTTGAAACTGATTAATTTCGGTATATTGCCAGGTCATGACATCATCTAAACTGTCCTGCATTCCAAAAGCACAAACAAGCAGTGCGGTACATCCCAGTACTCCTATAATAGCCATCAAAGACCTAATCTTACTGCGAAAAATATCTCGGAGATTCCACTGAATGGAAAAGCCTAATTTAATCCAAAGTGAAGTCTTCTCAAAAGCACTGTGTTTGGCAGCCTTCGGCGATTTTGGCCGTAGAGATTGCGAGGGGGTATCTTTCAGAATATTCTTGCAGGATAAATAAGTCACCAGTGTACAAGCTGCTATAGATAAGAAAGCCATAAGAAAAAAGGAAGGTGATACAGCTGGTTTCCATTCCGGTAAGGTATAAGTAGTCTGCATAGAAGAATAGAATAAGTTTGGTAAAGTAAGTGGACCTATGACCGCACCAAACAGAGAACCTGCTAAGGAAAGCCAGAAACCATAGGAAAGATAATGAAACAATATCTTTTTCTTTTGGAATCCCAATGCCATTAAGGTTCCAATCTGAGTCCGTTGATTCGTAACCATTCTGGTCATTGTAGTGAGAATGGTTAACATGGCGATTGCAAGGAAAACAACAGGGAATATAGCACCCATTGCCTTATGTTGCTTTATTTCAGAGTGAAATATAGCATAGCTTTCAAGATTATCTCGAGTCAGGTAAACGCTATAATTTCCGGAAAGTACTTGGTCGATGGCATCTTCCAAGGCAGAATCCGGTTTTCGATCCGTAGTTACTAGTAAATCCGTATAAAATAGATCCATCGAAGATGGAAAGGAACTTAATGGTAGATAGGCAAAACCAAAATTATCATGATTTGGTATAAGGTCATTACCACCCGGTGAATATACATATTCTGGGTTAAGCACCGTGCCTAGAATTATCTTCTCAATTTGCATACCATAAGCAGTTAGAGATATCGTATCACCTACCGATAGTCCTTTTGCATCTGCAAATAAATGGTCCAGCCAAATACCATCCTTCTCATTGGAGAAAGCTTCTCCCTCCATGATCATGCATTTTGATATCTCATTCTTCTCGATAAAATAGAGTATGATGTCGGGATTATTCTCGAAATTCCCAACGGACTCCAATGTGAGTCGTCTTTGAACTCCGGTAACACCCTCCACCAGTTGGACGGCTGTTACATTTTCCACCGAAAAATCTTTTCCGAAGAGAAAGATGTCAGCTAAATTGGTATCCTCATAATATTGATTTACGGTCTGTTGCAAACCAAACCATTCGCCACCGACTCCGGCATAGATAAATACCCCTAAGAATGCCATTAAAAATATAGAGATAAACTGTGTTTTATTCAATCTCATGTCACGAAGCATTTTACGAAATAACATTACCAATTCACCTCACTTACCGCAAGAGGGGCATCATTTGATGTGATATCTTTGACCTTACCATTCTTGATCCGTATTACTTTATCAGCAGCCTGAGCCAAAGACGCATTGTGAGTCACAATAATAACCGTTTTATGATTTTCTCGACTTAACTTCTGCAGCAGGGATAATATAACGATTCCGGTTTCACTATCCAAAGCACCGGTTGGTTCATCACAGAGCAGCATCGTAGGATTTTTACAAATGGCACGGGCAATTGATACTCTTTGCTGCTCACCGCCGGAAAGCTGAGAAGGAAACTTATGTAAGTGATCACCTAGTCCAACACTTGTTAATACTTCCGTTGCATCCAGTGGATTTTTTACTAGACTTTTGGTAAGAGCAACATTTTCTAAAGCTGTTAGTGTTGGAATTAAATTATAGAATTGAAATACAAATCCGATGTTCTCAGCACGATAACTTGTAAGTTTCACATCATTATGGTGAACAATATTGATATCGTTAATCATGATCTCCCCAAAAGAAGTAGAATCCATACCTCCTAAAAGATTAAGAATCGTGGATTTTCCGGCACCACTAGGTCCTAGAATTACAACAAACTCACCTTCATTAATCGTAAAATTAATATGATCCACCGCTAATAATCTCTTTTCTCCAACCACATATTCCTTTGTTACGTCTTTAAATTCAATTAATGTTCTCATGATATGTCCCCCTAATATGAAATATATTTCATGTTTATAGTATAAATATGGATGAATTGGATGTCAATGTAAATATGAAATAAATTTCATGTTTTGATTTGCACTTTATTCGTTACTATTGTATAATAAATAAAGATTTATTGTGAGTTATAAGACTTTAAGCCATTTACAATGTTTTATTGAATAGATAGAATGTAATCAGTTTATTCCATGTATTAATAAAAGCTAAGAAGAATGCTTATTGCAGCCATGTCATCAACTTAATATATTTTGGAGGTTATATATATGGGAAATGCAGAAATACGAGAACCGAAACAAAAACGTTCGATTGAAAAAAAGAGAAGAATCGTCGAGGCTGGTTTTAAATTATTCTGCGAGAAAGGCTATTATAATACCAATACCGCTGAAATAGCGAAGGAAGCCGGAGTATCGACCGGTATAGTATATAATTATTTTACGGATAAAAAGGATATATTTTTAGATGCCATCCGACAGTATACCGATGGTTTGACGAAACCGATGTATGCAATGATGAAAGAAATTCATACACCGATTGATTTAACGAATTTAATTCATCAACTGATAGCAATGTTTGTCAAATCACATTATATTACGAAATCAGCTCATGAGGAGATGATGGCGATGGCACATTCAGATGAAGCAGTTAGGGAATATTTCTGTGAATTTGAGATGAACACTGCTAAGAAAGTGGTGGAGTTGATGGAAGGTGTGGGAATTACACCGTCAAATCCAAATGAAAAAGTTCATATAGCCATGGGGATGATTGAAAATCTCTGTCATGAGATTGTATATCATCAACATGATTATATGAACTATGATACAATGACGGAAGAAGTGGTTCGTGCTGTTGTTTTGATGATGTCAAACGAAAGCTAGAATAGTAGAAAAGACGCTATTGCTTACCAAAGGAAGGTTCTTTGGAGATATTTTTCATTATTGAGGAAATTGTCTCTAGCTGTTCCTCAGAGCCTGTTACCAATAGAAGGCTACTTCCTTCGGCGCCTAAAACCCCGCCGGCTGCAATCAGTTCAGCTACAGCACCGGATAATAACTCAATTGCTTCAATTTCTGTTACAATGGTCCCACTGACCGGAAGCATTCTTACACCTTCCGTCGTAGGGGAGTTTAGTTTGGCAGCGATCTGTCCTATATCGGACATTACCCTTTTTTCTAAGCCTACCGGTAGGATCAGTTCGGTTCGTTTCCCTATTACAGCCTGCATAATTGGTCCGCTAGAACCTAAGGATGGATTACCGATTTGTATACCTGCAGTTTTTCGATCTGGGGCTATTGCATTCGCTCCTTTGATAATAATGTCCCCATGGGATAATGTGGATCCAACATCATAAATGGTTTTATCCTTTATCCATTTACCTTTTTCAATTACGATATCCTTGTTAAAGTATCCATCTTTATCAGGTTCTAATTTTCTGCCGGGAGCAACGGTAGCACCACGATAAAAACTATCCTTTGTAAAGTCATCAAGCTGATCGATGGATTGTAATATTTCTTCCCCAACAAATCCATTGGTTGTTCCGGCAATAATAACAACAGTGTTTTCTTTTAGTGATTGTTTAATCTGTGGAAGTATAGTAACCGCCTTTGCGATTAGTCTTTTTCCGGCAGGTACAGTAACGAGAATTTGCTTCGAATGCATTTGATTAGTTATCATACAGAGTCCTTCTTTCTAACACTTTATGTGATGATGAATGTGTGCGTACACATCGTTGTACAATTGTTATAATATAAATATAAGCATATTATTCGTAGTAATACAAGCCTGTAGTAACAATAGTTTTATCCTAAGATGAATGAAAAAATTTAAATCATTGTTTGTTACCACATATTGTTTACTTTGTCAACATGTTCTTTGAAACTAATCATAATCATAAAAAACAAAAAAATTCTTCAATCACAACTCAAATTACAATTCAGAAAATGAAATATACAGAAATTAGATACATAATGAAAGGGTCATAGAATTTGGAATTGGCAATATATAATGTTTACAATATACACTTTTATAAATCATACATAATTCGAGAAATACGTTACAAAAAGAAACATCAGTTAAGAGAAGATCAATTCAGAGAAACATCAGTAAAGAAAAACAATAAATATAAATTTAAGTATCATATTATTTACATAAGGTGGTCCCGATGAATACAAAAATAATAAATCTTGGCATAGTCGCTCATGTTGATGCGGGAAAGACAACATTAACGGAACAGTTGCTATACCGCTCTGGGGAAGTACGTAAAAAAGGAAATGTCGATGAGGGTACAGCACAAACTGATTATTTATCCATAGAAAGAGAAAGAGGAATTTCTGTAAAATCATCTTCCGTTCGCATTTTGAGAGGGGATAAACAAATTAATATCATAGATACTCCTGGTCATGTGGACTTTATTGGTGAAGTGGAGAGAAGTCTTACAATTTTGGATTGTGCTATACTTGTAATATCGGCTGTAGAAGGAATACAAGCCCAGACAGAGCTTTTACTAGAAGCACTGCGACAGACCAAAACGCCGACTATTTTATTCATTAATAAGATAGATAGAGTAGGAAGTGATGTAGAGCATATCTTACAGGAGCTAAAGACCCAGTATCAAGCGAATGTCATTCAATTCCAGGAACCAATCAATCAGGGAACCAGAGAATGCGAAGTGAAAACCAAGGATTATTTGGATCAACAGTTTTTGGAAGATATTGTGCTATCCATATCGGAATCAGAACAAGATTTGTTGGAGAAATATTTATCTGGTCAAGCGTTTACACATAATGAATTGGTAGAAGCGATAAAGAATGCCATCCAAAATGCACAATTGATGCCAGTACTCTGTGCCAGTGCCTCTCTTGGGGTGGGAATTGAAGAATTACTGAACTTTATAACTGATTACACGGAAGGCCATCAAGGAAGCAACACGGAAGAACTCTCCGCCATTGTTTATAAAATAGAACATGATAAAACCATGGGTAAAATTGCTCACGTTCGCATGTTTGGCGGATCCATTAAAAATCGAGACAGTATCTATATTCCCTCTCTGGATAAGAGCCAGAAGGTAACTCAAATCAGAAGAGTATTTGGTGAAAAATATACGGATATAGGAGAAGTAGGTGCTGGCGATGTAGCCGCTCTTTGTGGATTATCATCGATCCAAATCGGTGATGTAATCGGCACTAGAGGTACTTGGAACGATTATAAACTGGCAGTACCTTTATTAAAAGTTCAGGTTTTACCGGAAAATGAAGGGGAACTAGCAGGTTTATTGTCTGCCTTACGGGAACTTTGTGATGAGGATCCGCTACTTGATATGGAATATATCAGTGAAGAAAAAGAAATTCAAATTAAGATAACAGGTACGATTCAACTAGAAATTATATCCGCATTGCTGAAAGAACGCTATAATCTAACGGTCAGCTTTTCTCCACCCTCCGTCATCTATAAGGAAACTCCAACAAAAATAGGAGAAGGTTTTGAAGCATATACCATGCCAAAGCCCTGTTGGGCTATCGTAAAACTACTGATAGAGCCAGGAAAACCGGGATCGGGGATTGAATACAGTTCTACCGTATCGAACAATGATATTTTTCTGAGGTACCAAAATCATGTAAAAACATCGGTCTTTGAAACGCTCAAACAAGGGTTATATGGTTGGGAGGTTACGGATTTAAAGGTAACATTAATTTATGGAGAGCATCATATAATGCATACTCATCCCATGGATTTTTTTCTTGCAACCCCTATGGCAGTTATGAATGGGTTGGTAAATACAGGAACTACTTTGTTAGAGCCGATGATTACGATGAAAATCAATGCTCAGGAGGAGTTTTTAGGGAAGATTATTGGAGATTTAGTTCAAATGCGTGGGGAGTTTGAAGCACCGGTGATTCGAGGAAGTAGCTTCCAGGTGGAAGCGCATCTGCCCGTTGCAACCTCATTGGAATACCCGATAAAACTAGCTATGCTCACTTCTGGAAGAGCTGTGATTAGTAGTAGATTTGCAGGATTTTCACCTTGTCCTCTGGAGCTGGGAGCTACCACAAAAAGAAGGGGAGTAGATCCCTTGGACCGTGCAAAATGGATCCTTAGTAAACGAAATGCTTTGTAATTTTTTTATATATATTATTAAAATTAATTGACAACGGAAAATTATGATGTATAATCACATTATCAAATGCGATCTGCTTTATGGGTTACACCATACAGAGGTCGCATTTTTTTTATTCAAAAAACATCATAGAAAGGGTCGGATACGTATGGAAATTAGTTTAGCAAACAGCGCATTTATTATAATGTGCACAGCCTTTGTATTTCTTATGACACCGGGGCTAGCATTATTTTATTCAGGAATGGAGAGAAGGAAGAATGCACTTAACACTTTGATGTCCTGCTTCTTCATCTGTGGTGTAGGATCTGTGTTATGGGTAGCTGTAGGATATTCATTGTCCTTTGGAACAGATCATGGTGGTGTGATCGGTAGCTTAAGTAATGTATTTTTTAATGGAGTAGATCACAGCCGAACGAAGTTTATTCGACTACCTTACCGGAGAATTTATTTGCTGCATTTCAAATGATGTTTGCAATTATAACACCAGCGTTGATTTGCGGATCTTTAGCAGGTAGAATGAAATTTTCAGCATTGTTTATCTTTGTTATCCTCTGGTCTTTCATTGTATATTATCCACTTGCTCATATGGTGTGGGGAGACGGTGGATTTATCAGAGAACTGGGTAGTATCGATTTCGCAGGTGGAAATGTAGTACATATCAGTTCCGGGATCTCAGGATTGGTAGCCTGTATTTTATTGGGGAAACGAAGAGAATATGGTGTGGTTTCCTATCGTCCACATAATATCCCATTTGTAATACTGGGAGCTGCTCTTCTTTGGTTTGGATGGTTTGGGTTCAACGGTGGAAGTGCGCTGGCAGCGGATGGACTGGCAATTCATGCAATCCTAACAACCAATACCTCAGCTGCATCTGCATTATTATCCTGGATGCTGATTGAAAAAATACTTCATGGTAAACCTACTGTTTTAGGTGCAGCAACTGGAGCAGTCGTTGGTCTGGTAGCTATTACACCAGGAGCAGGATTTGTACCGATTTGGGCATCTATTATTATTGGAGCATTGGTAAGTCCGATTTGTTATATTACTATGACAAAAATAAAAGCAATATTTGGTTATGATGATGCTTTAGATGCATTTGGCTGTCATGGTATTGGCGGTATCTGGGGTGGTATTGCAACAGGTATCTTTACACAGAAATCAATTAATGGAGCTGCAAGATGGGATGGTCTTATATTTGGCCAAACAGAGCTATTCGTAGCACAGGTATTAAGTATTATCATAACAATCGTTTTAGCCGCTATTGCAACTTTTGTTATTATCGTTGTTATGAAGCAATTTATGTCCATCCGTGTAACGAAGGAACAGGAGGCTCATGGTCTGGATATTGCAGAACATAGTGAAATGGCATACCCATCATTTACCGGATTTGATTCATAAGGCGAATATTTAACAGAAAGGACGATTAGATCGTATGAAGAAAATTGAAGCAATTATTAGGCCTGAAAAATTAGAACCATTAAAGGACGCATTGCTGCAGGCTAAAGTAAATGGTATTACAATAAATCAGGTTTTCGGATGCGGGAACCAATATGGTTTTACTGAATATGTTAGAGGTAACACCATTATCATGAATACGTTATCAAAGGTAGAAATCAAAATTGTAGTTCCTGACGAACGACTGGATGAAATATTAAATATTATTATATTGGTTGCAGAAACAGGAGAACATGGGGATGGTAAGATTTTTATCTCAGAAATATTGGATTGTATCCGGATCAGAACAAAAGAACGTGGTGAGAGTGCAATATATTAACGAAAAATTAACTTTACTTTATTAGAAATACGATTTAAAATACCCAAGTACATTCAAAAATCGACAGATTTCATGAACGCAC
Organism: Herbinix sp.; assembly: GCA_029238935.1. Taxonomy (GTDB): domain Bacteria; phylum Bacillota; class Clostridia; order Lachnospirales; family Lachnospiraceae; genus Mobilitalea. The sequence continues at coordinate 33,958 of JAQZBN010000010.1, read as the reverse complement.
AGACATTACGAAACTGGTAAAATGACAAAAAATGAGGCAAGATGTATGAAGTATTTAAAAGTTTTATTACTATGTGTTCCAATCTCTATCCTCGGTCATTATTTGGAATGGAATGCAACCTTAATGTTCTTTTTAACCTGCGCATCCATAATACCTTTGGCAGGACTATTAGGCAGTGCAACGGAAGAAATTGCTGCTTATACAGGACCAAAACTTGGAGGGTTCCTAAATGCTACTTTTGGAAATGCAACAGAATTAATCATTAGTTTTTTTGCAATTCGTGCAGGATTATTTGAGGTAGTAAAGGCTTCCTTAGCAGGGTCAGTTCTTGGTAACATACTATTAGTTTTAGGATGCAGCATCTTCTTTGGAGGATTAAAGCATAAAGAATTAAAGTATGATTCTCAGTTAGGAACCTTTACAGCCACCATGTTATTATTTGCAGTCTTTGGATTATCGCTTCCAGCAGTATTTACTCTTAATATCAGTGAGGAACTAATTTCCTCAAAGTATGAAAATCTTAGTACGATTGTCAGTATCATACTTTTATCAATCTATGTTATTGGTATGATATATTCCTTTAAAACACAAAAGGACTTATACGGAGTAGAACATGCAGAAGATATTGATTCAAAGTGGAGTCTTCCTGTAAGTATTATTATATTAGCACTTGCAACCGTATTTATTGCGATTGAATCGGAAATTTTAGTTGGTAATATTGAACCTATGACGAAGGCGGCCGGTATCCCGGAGATGTTTGTAGGTATCATCCTCATTCCAATCGTCGGAAATGCTGCTGAACATAGCACAGCTGTGATTATGGCATTAAAGAACAAAATGGATATTTCCATTGAAATCGCAGTTGGCTCCAGCTTACAAATCTCACTATTTGTAATTCCAGTATCCGTTTTAATCAGTCTGTTCTTTACACCAATGAGTATTGTATTTAAGCCAATTGAATTATTTTTATTTGGAGCAAGCGTCTTAATTGCAAATCAAATTGTAAAGTCTGGAAGAACGAACTGGATGGAAGGTTTAAAGTTAGTATCCGTCTACTTAATCGCAGCAGTAGGATTTTTCATCGTTGGATAATATGGAAGCAAAATAAAAACTGTTACAATGTTAATTAAGAAGTTAATTAACATTGTAACAGTTTTTATTTTAATGTAGTTGAATTACAAGCCTTTTCACTATGAGAGGTTTTAATATAATAAAAATGCAAGATGAAAAGCAGAGAAATCTCAATTAAGAGTTAATCTGCTTTTTTGTTGAAGCAAATGATAATTATTATCAATAAATGTATTGACTTTCGACTGGAGGAATATTATGATATAGAAAAGCAAACGATAATCATTCTCAATGATAAGAGGGGGGAAATAAGAATGCCGTTAACAATGGTTGCATTGGGTGAAACAAAGACAATATCTGAGTTCAAAGGAAAAGAAGACATAAAGAAACATTTGCTAAATCTTGGTTTTATAAAAGGGGAAAAAGTCGAAGTAGTCGGAGATAATGCAAGCGGAATAATTTTGATGATTAAAGGCGTAAAAATCGCTCTTAATAAAGGGTTAGCATCAAAGATAATGGTTGATTAGGAGGAATAGTAATGACTTTAAAAGAGTTAAAACCTGGACAGGAAGGAACGGTCATTTCGATTGGAGAGAAAGGGCCGGCCAGAAGAAGAATTATGGATATGGGTGTAACACCGGGAGCGGTTGTGAAAGTTATTAAGGTTGCACCGTTGGGGGATCCCATTGAAATTAATGTCCGTGGATATGAACTAAGTTTACGTAAAGAGGAAGCAAACCAAATTCTTATTCAATCATAAATAATATCCATGCCATAATAACAGGTTGTGATTGTGCCTGATTTTACTAATTGATCAATTTATAATTAAGTAAATTATTTTATTATTGAATAAGTATGTCATGGAATAAATGAAACCTTTAGGAGGAAGAAAATGTCTTACAGTATTGCATTAGCAGGTAATCCAAACTGCGGAAAAACAACCTTGTTCAATGAACTCACAGGTTCCAAGCAACATGTTGGAAATTGGCCCGGTGTTACCGTTGATAAGAAGGAAGGTATCTACAAGAAAAACAAAGATGTGAAAATCCTTGATTTACCTGGAACCTATTCCTTATCTCCTTATTCTGCGGAAGAGATTATTGCGAGAGATTATATTGTGAAAGAAAAGCCAGATGCAGTGATTAACATTATAGATGGCACAAGTATAGAGAGAAACCTTTATTTAACGCTTCAAATTATTGAAACGAAAATCCCTACCGTAATTGCCATTAATATGATGGACGAGGTAGAGGCGAAAGGTGATTACATAAACGTCAAGAAATTATCGGAACAGCTTGGTGTCCCCGTAATTCCAATTACAGCAAGAAGCGGTAAGGGGCTTACAGAACTTATGAATGCGGCAATTGAGGTTGCTAAATCCAAGAAAAAACCAAACTCATTACCGATTTTTGATGCTAATATAGAATTTGCTGTTAGTCATATTGCAGAGCTTCTAGAGGATATACAGGAAGAAGATAGGACTTGGAAAGCAATAAAGCTGGTTGAAGGGGATGAAATAGTATTAAAAACTCTCTCTGAAAGCCAAGTCGCAGCGACCAATGAAATCATTGGGAAAGCGGAAGCTGATGCAGATGGGGATACAGAGGCGAAAATAGCAGATTTAAGATATCAGTACATATCCAAGGTAGTCAAAACAAGTATTAATAAGAAGAAAGTAGGTCATGTAATAACAGCATCTGATCGGTTGGATCGTATTTTAACTAATCGAGTTTTAGCACTTCCGATCTTTGCAGTAATAATGTACTTACTATTTGCTTGTACTTTCAGCGAGAATTTCTTATTCATTCAAGGGTTACCAAGTCCGGGAATCTGGTTGGCTGGCCTGGTTGAAACAGGTTGGGGTTCTTTGACAGGTTTTATCGAAGGATTTTTAGAGAGTGCCGGTGCATCGGATTGGGCGTTTTCGCTTGTGATTGATGGAATCATGGAGGGTGTTGGTGCTGTAGTTGGATTTATGCCATTAGTTTTGGTACTGTTCTTATTATTATCGTTTCTAGAAGATAGTGGTTATATGGCGAGAGTTGCTTTCGTTATGGACCGTTTATTCCGTCACTTGGGTTTATCCGGAAGATCCTTTATACCTTTGTTAATGGGCTTTGGTTGCTCTGTTCCTGCTCTTATGGCTTCTAGAACCTTAGAAAGTGATAAGGATCGTAAAATTACTATGATGATTACACCTTTTATGTCCTGTGGGGCTAAGCTGCCGATTTATGCTATGTTCGCAGTTACATTATTTGAAGGAAGTAATAAAACAATCATTGTATTTTCAATTTACATGTTAGGTATGATAGTGGCAATCATAAGTGCGTTATTATTAAACAAATATGCGTTCAAAGGTGATACCTCTAATTTTATTATGGAACTTCCACAATATCGTGTACCAACAGCAAAAAGTGTATTCATCCATGGTTGGGAAAAGATCAAAGGATTTGCAATCAAAGCAGGAACAATTATTTTTGCTGCGACAGTATTGATTTGGTTATTATCAAACTTTAATTTCCATGGTATGACTGACATGGAAAACAGCTTTTTAGCTTCCATAGGGAATGGAATTAAGTTCATCTTTGCACCACTTGGTTTTGCTGATTGGAGAGCGTCGGTAGGCGTTGTTACCGGTTGGATTGCTAAGGAAAATATCGTTGCTACCTTTAGTCAACTATATGCAGGTATTGATGACGAAGCAGTAATTGAATCAATTATGGCAGGTGAGCAGGCTCTCCCTGCAATTCATGATGTATTTGATAAAGTATCTGCTTTCTCTTATATGGCGTTTAACTTACTCTGCATGCCATGCTTTGCTGCTGTTGGAGCAATTCGAAGAGAAATGGGTTCCTTAAAATGGACACTTAGAACCGTAGGATTTCAAATGGCAGTCGCTTATGTTGTTGCTCTTTTAATAAATGTAATAGGACACTTAATCTTTTAATATAGGGTTCTTATAAAATTGAGGTGCTTAATATGCAAAAGAATCATATAGACAATCACTCTTTTACACCAGCGATCCATAAGAAGGATATTATTATCAAGGAGTTGAAAAAAAAGGGTTGCCGAATAACAAATCAAAGGCTTCTTTTGATTGAAATCATCCTAAGCAACGAATGCTCCTGTTGTAAAGAGATCTATTATCAAGCACTTCTTAAGGATCCAACCATCGGAATCGCAACCGTATATCGATTAATAAAGACCTTAGAAGATATAGGCGCAATCAATAGGAAAAATATGTATCACATTACATATGACCATTTGGATGAGATTTCGGATGGTGAAATCATCTTAATCGATGAAGAGAATACAGAGGAAATTCAAAGTGAAGAGTTATATCATGTCCTAAAACGATATCTACAGTCAAAAGGGTATATCCACAACCAGGAGATTTCGGTATTAATTAAGAAAGGCAAACAAGGAGGTAGAAGACTATGATAATTGATTATATTATAGGTATTGGTGTTGCTGTCATCTTGGCGCTTATTTTTATTCATCGGTTTAAAAAGTCAAAGAATAAATCAAGTTCTAGTTGTGGCTGCGGATGTGATGGTTGTGCAGTCAAAGATAGTTGTCATCAATAAATTATAGAAATGCAGGAAGGAGAGAATAATGTCCTTCCTGCATTTTTATTACTACGATTAATAAGCTTCTTCCTAATTATGAAGGTTTCTTATAAGGGAGGATGTGTGGTAAATGTAACATTAAGCTTTCATAACTGTAACTGTTGTACAAAAATAATTACAAAGGTTTAAAATAAAAACCATTGAATATACTAACGGTATGTTTTTCGATAGAATTTGGAAAAAGGAGAATAATGTATGGCTATAATCAAGCAGGATTTACATCAGTTCAGTATGTATATGAAAGCGATTGATCTTACCTTTCATCAATATCTTCTTCTTACAGAAGAACCAATATTAGTTCATACCGGTAGTGTAACCTTAGCAGAAGCACTACTACCACAGCTTTCTGTTGTTTTGAAAGATATAAGTTTAAAATATATCTTTATATCCCATTTTGAATCCGATGAATGCGGAGGACTATCACAAATACTAAAACAGTATCCCGAAGCTATTCCTATCTGTTCCGAGGTTACAGCACGTCAACTGGAAGGTTTTTCAATCTGCAATAGAATGATGATAAAAAAACCGGGTGATAAGCTTACTACGAACTCCTATGAATTAGAGTTTCTCGAGTATCCTTCAGAAATGCACCTATGGGAAGGACTCCTAGCATATGAGACTCACAGACAAATTTTTTTTAGCAGTGATTTAATGATGCGTTTTGGAGAAGAACTTGGAACAGAGATTGAATCGAGTTGGCATAGTGAAATTAAGAATATTCAGCATAATCAATTGCCTGATCCGGAGAAAAGAGCGAAGCTACAAAAAAATCTCGCTAAATTAAATCCAAAGTACATTGCTCCTGGACATGGACCTTGTTTAAAACTATCATAAATAAACGAATCAATTATATAAGAGGAATGCTTTGGCGTAGCTTATTTTCTAATGTAAAGAAAATAGGGTACGCTCTTTTTATTACTATGAAATATGTCGAAAAAGCACATACAGAGAAATCTGTCATATGATAAACTATATTGAAATAGAAAGGTTTATTATTATGTTACGTTATCTTTTAGGATATCTTTTTTTCTATATAATGAAGTTCATTAATCATATAGAAGAAGTAATTCAAAATAAAACATCAAGAAATCGAGGGAAGAAGCCAGTTCAGAAGCTGGATCCTTCCGAAATACCAAAATACGAAAATCAATTGGATAAACCTCCTGTTTACCTTCCGATTGATTGCAAAGACAAAACCGGAGTGAAAAGTCAATTTTATTTTATAGATAGCAGCGAGTTTTATCAGCAACTTTTACCCAAGGGGTTTCCTATGACGAAAGTGTATGGGTATGGAGGAATAGTGGAAGATAAAAGATGGGGTTTGAGATACCGCAGAAGTTCTCCAGGGGCAACATTGGAAGCCGTTCGGAATACTCCTGTGAAAGTAAAGTGGATCAATAATATTAAGAAACCTCATCTACTCGCCGTTGATCCTACGGTGCACTGGGCAAACCCTAACAAGATATCAATGGATCCTCCTAAGCCATGGCCTGATTTTCCACCGGGCTTTATGAAAGCACAAAAGAATGTTCCAATTGCCACTCATTTACATGGGGGAGAAGTGGAATCGATCTTTGATGGTCACCCGGATGCCTGGTATACGCACAATAGGAAAAAGGGACCAGCATATCGCACTAACTGTTATACGTATCCAAATCAACAAGATCCGACTACTCTTTGGTATCATGATCACGCTCTTGGAATAACAAGATTAAATGTTTATGCAGGACTGGCAGGATTTTATCTGCTCCGGGATAAAGAAAGTCAAAGCAATGAACCGATGTGTCCTGAAAAAAAACTAGACTTGCCAAAAGGTAAATATGAAATCCCCTTAGTGATTCAGGATCGAAGCTTTTATACGGATGGATCGTTGCTCTTTCCATCCGATGGTATTAATGCGGATATTCACCCATATTGGAATCCGGAGTTCTTTGGTGATATCATTATGGTAAATGGAAAGGTATGGCCTGAATTGCAAATTGAGAGAAGGCAGTATCGTCTTCGTATATTAAATGGATCAAATGCAAGATTTTATAACTTCAAATTTTCCAATGGTATGAGTTTTATTCAAATCGGAAGTGATGGAGGCTTGTTACCAAAACCTGTTTTAATGAATACACTTCTTTTGGCACCGGCAGAGCGAGCAGATATCCTGGTCGATTTCTCTCATAGACATCCCGGTGAAAAGATTCAACTACTCAATGATGCGAAAGCACCCTATCCAGATGGAGATGATGCTGATCCTGAAACCGTTGGCCAAATCATGCAATTTAGTATACCAATGGAAACGAAGGCTCCTGTAAGACCACCAAAACTACCTGAGAAATTAAATCGAATTCCGCGTATTAGACCAAACGCTCCAACTAGATATCTTACTCTCAATGAGGTAATGGGGCCAAATGGTCCGGTCATGGTACTTTTAGATGGGAAGACTTGGTCAGATCCTATCACAGAATATCCTAAGGTTGGTTCAACAGAAGAGTGGTGTATTATGAATCTTACGATGGACACCCATCCCATTCATCTGCATTTGGTTCAATTTCAACTTAAGAGCAGACAGGATTTTTTAGCTGAAAAGTATAAGACAAAATGGGAAGAAATGAATGGAATGGATCATTCCGAACACTCATCCAATATAATACCAATTGATTCTTATCTAATTAATGAACCTGTCTTACCGGATGAGAATGAGAAAGGATGGAAGGATACCATAAGAATGAATCCTGGTCAGGTCACGCGAATATTGGTACGTTTTGCACCTCAAAATTTACCTGTTGATGCGGTAAAACCCGGAGAGAATTATTATCCATTTTCCCCAGAGTGTGGACCTGGTTATGTATGGCATTGCCATATATTAGACCATGAAGATAATGAGATGATGAGACCCTATAAAGTAAAATCATAATTTAAGTGAGATAAATGTGAAAAGAGCAGTATGTTTTATTTTTTGTAAATGACTATCCTATGCCGGAGCTTCTTGTAGAGATATGATGTAACATGGCATCAGGATTCATTTACACTATAAAAACATACTGCTTTCTTATTATGTTTCTCTATTGAAATTCTATTACTTCCAATCAATTATTAATAATGGAAGTTGATTATAGACATAAAAAATAATAATATAGATTGACATTTTCTGAAAAAGAAGTTACAATCATATATTATTACCACTTTAATTTGTGTTATTCGTATTATTCCATAATAACTATAACACAATAATGTCTGTTTGTCAATCCCTATTTTTAAAAAAATTTTAGAAGGAGAGATCGTTCTATGAATCAAAATTTTAATTTTTTACCGGTTGCAATGATGAAAGAGCAAGCAATGTTAGAATTAAAACAATGCAATGATTATTCAGCAAGGTTTGGACTACTATTGTCAGAACAAGAAATATCTATGTTGATTGAAAGTCGAAAGGATTCTTTATCCACCAATGGAAGGATAGAATTTGGTGGAGGAATTATAAAGAAACTAATACTGGAATTTGCAGATTCTCCTTATATTGATCAAGATAATTATGCGGATATCTTAACAGAGCTGCAGGATTGTTTTTATTATTTTAAAAATGAAACCTTAGAGGATATGACGGATGATGAGTTAATACTTCTGATGAAGGATTATTATAATGATGAGTGCCAAGGGTCGGTAGAATATCTACAGGCTACTGTACTGGAGAATATATCGAGGGATATTCGCTATAGAAGCAATTATTATAAAGACCTAAATGGTTATGAGGATGAATACAGCGATTTCTTAAATCATCAGGATGATTATTAAACAGTGGAGGTAGACATGAACCATATTATGAACCAGCCAATAATCGATGAAAGTAGCATAAAGCAAGATTTTTATTTTCAGTCTATCTTTCAGGAAGCATGTAATACAAATTTGATTTCAGAACAGGAAGCAAAACGTATTCAAATGGAATTAGTGACTCTGATGACAAAACAAGTAGAGCGATATACCAATGATGAGAGCAGTTCAGTACCAGTAGAAAAAGCTCAGGAAATATTACAATCGATCTGTTATGGTATTGGCATACAGTTAAAAAAAAGTATTGATACGAATGATTCTATCAATCAACTGAAGAAATCCAATTTGTCTGAGCTGTATATAAAGGGTCTGTTGGATATGAATTCGATCTATGGAAAAGGGAAAGAGCTTCTGGAAAATCTTCAGCATAACCGGATTAAAACAGAGAATATAGCCTATCATGATACTCTTTTTGTAGGCATACCAAAATTCTTCCATGATTATAATATGGAATTTGGAGCTCATGATAATCCAGGATTTGTTGACTATCCATTATGCAACCCGGTGGAACATAGGTTAGGAATTGAATTTATATATGAGTACTTGATTCGGTTAACAGAAGAGAATATCTTTTGTAAAAGGTTTCCGGCGGTTGAGATGGAACAACTTCTATATTGCTATGATAAGGAATCGATACATCTTCTGGTTAATCTATATGAATTGGTGATAACGAATGCCTTAGGTTGTGAATTAACCGGGCAAATTCAACCCACATTACAGATGAGACCAGAAGATCTTATCTGGATGATGCATGCGTTTGAGGGAGCAACGATGGAGCAATTGTATCAAAAACTATTTGAAGCATACGAAGCAGTAGCAAAGAAACTCTTCATTAAGGAAGAGACCCCTTCCTGGTATACAATGCAAGCACTAAAAATGATTGCTGCACGATTTGCTCATAATCTAAATACCGGGACATTGGAACAGTTATTTATCATAAGTAAAGCAAAAGTTGAAACAAGAAAATCCAGTTATGTGCAGGGAAAAGAACTAAGTGACGATGAGCTGCGTGATATTATGGAGGAACTAAGGGAGTGCTATCATCTTTCTGATAAATTGGCGTTAATAAAAAGAAGTGTTCGTAATCTCGATGATCTTATTGAGCTTCTTAAGGAATGCTTTTTTGGTGAGGAGCTTACAGCTGTATATGATTTACTAAATAAAGAAGAGCTGGCAATTCTTCATCAAAGAGCAGAGGAAGAAGCAGGTTATGAGTTGGAAGCCGGTATTACTGAAAAGAAGGAATGGCATTTACAGATAGTACAGTATCTAGAAACTCATCCAGGACTTGCATAGAACAAAATAATATCCTTTTTCTAAGACTATAGTATTTCCTTTGTTAAAATAGTTGCGCCATAGGTAGTATTAATATGTAGATGGTAAGATTTATAGACTGGGTATTGGATAAGTTTCGTTTATAGATCTTTCCATCTGAAATAATAATGAAGAGTATCATAATCGGAGGAAAAGATATTGAATTTGGATGAAAATATGAAAATAATGGATGTAAATACAATGTATTCTATTATTAATGATAAAAAATGTATGTTTATAGGATTGATAGGAATTCTATGTGGAAATAGGATTGACAGATAGGATTTGATGTTGTATGCTAATAGCATAATTTCATACAACCTCACTGTAACAAGTGAGGTAGAGGCGCGGAATTTAACAGTCCATGGCGGAGCAGGAGAAGCAATGATGCATGGAGAAGGAGATTCTGCCGAAGCTTATAATATTCTCAGTATTATTTGCTGGGTCTGCAGTTAAGAGCTGCAGGACTGTCTCAATGGACGTTTACCCGGTTCGTTGAGTTGTGCTATCTCATTAGGGAAGGAGAGGTCTTGGGCAAAAACAAGAATTCAACCTGAGGAGACTCAGGCTTTTTTTTATTCATTTACATAAATGAATGATTTGGTGAAATCATCAGCAAAATATGATTGGATTGAAACATGTAATGTAAAATATTTTAACAAAATAAGGAGAGAATAGTATGAGAAGAAAAGTTTCATTATTAATAACATTTGCACTTATATCAGTTATGTTATTATCAGGATGCAGTAAAAAGGATGATGGTATATTCCGTGTGGGAATGGAAGCCGCATATCCTCCATTTAACTGGACGCAGATTGATAACTCCAAGGGTGCAGTTCCGATTGAAGGAAGTGCCGAATTTGCCGGTGGTTATGATGTGGAAATAGCAAAGAAAATTGCGGATGCCTTAGGACAGGAATTGGTTATCGTTAAGACAGAATGGGATGGATTAGTTCCTGCTTTGGCTTCTGGTAAGATTGATGCAATCATTGCCGGTATGTCACCAACAGCAGACCGTAAGGAAACCATTGATTTCTCTGATAATTATTATAAATCAGAATTAATTATGGTTGTAAAGAAGGGTGGAGCATATGAGAATGCTACCTCCATTCAGGATTTTAGCGGTGCAAAAATTACGGCTCAGTTAAATACATTCCACTATTCTGTTATCGATCAAATCGAAGGTGTACAAAAACAAACAGCGATGGATAATTTCTCAGCAATGAGAGTTGCATTAGAAGCTGGTGTTATTGATGGATATGTATCAGAGCGTCCGGAAGGTATTAGTGCACAGGCTGCGAATGAAAATTTTGCAATGGTTGAATTCACCGAAGGTTTTTCTACTTCCGAAGATGAAACTGCAATCGCAGTAGGCATCAAGAAGAAAAGTAATCTTACCGATCAGATCAATGAAATCTTAGCTGGGATATCAGAAGAAGATCGTGTAAGTATTATGGATGCTGCTATTATGAATCAACCTGCAGCGGAATAGTGTGTGAAAAACCGGCTGCAGAGAAATGTAGCCGGTTTTCTATTGTTTAGGAGGATAAGTATGACCTGGGAATGGTTAGTGAAAATTATTACAAACTTTTGGCCAATGTTCTTACGTGGAGCTGGCGTTACATTATTAATTTCAATTGTAGGTACCATCATAGGTACGATCATCGGTTTATTAATCGGTTCGGTACGTACCATCCCTATGCCTGAAAAAAATGTAAATGATTCTTTATTTAGTTCAAAGAGATTAAAAAGAAGGTTCTTAAAAATTGTAAATGGAATTTTATCTGTGTACGTAGAGTTCTTTAGAGGAACTCCAATGATCGTACAGGCCATGGTTATCTATTACGGATCTGCTATGGCATTTGGCATTGATATGGATCGTCTGACCGCAGCAATCTTTATCGTATCCATCAATACCGGTGCTTATACAGCCGAAATAGTTCGTGGAGGTATTATCTCCATTGATAAAGGACAATTTGAAGCTGCCCATGCAATCGGTATGAATCATGTAAAAACAATGGTCAATGTTATCATACCTCAGGTTTTACGTAATATCTTACCGGCCATAGGTAACGAGTTCGTAATTAATATCAAAGATACCTCCGTATTAAACGTTATTTCTGTATCTGAGCTATATTTCCAAACCAAGTCAATCGCAGGTAATAATTATCGTTATTTTGAAGCCTTCTTCGTAGCAAGTATCCTGTATTTTGCTATGACCTTTACCGTAACACGTATCTTGCGTTATTTTGAACGTAAACTAGATGGTCCGGAGAATTTTATTATGCCGGGTAATCAAATGCAAGTTGAGAGACCGGAAGATGCAGTTCGTAGAAATCAAAATAATTGATATAGTAAAATATTAGTCAGGCGAATATAGTGATAAATTTTCACGATATTCAAATATTGTACCTGCAGCCAAAACTTGCAGGCTGTGTAGAAAGGCAAGGTAATGTAAATGGAAAAAGTAATAGATATACAGCATTTAAGAAAATCCTTTGGGGTTAATGAGATTTTAAAAGATATTGATTTTTCAGTCAACAAAGGTGAAGTTGTATGTATCATCGGGTCCTCGGGTTCAGGTAAATCAACACTTCTAAGATGTATCAATCTGCTGGAGAAGCCGACCGGAGGTGAGATCATCTATAACGGTGAGAATATTTTAGATGAGAAGCATGACATCTATGCATATCGAACAAAGTTAGGTATGGTATTCCAGCAATTTAATTTGTTTAATAATCACAATGTACTTAGTAATTGTGTGGTAGGTCAAGTGAAAGTGTTAAAGCGTACCAAGGAAGAAGCTGAGAAAGTAGCTCTAAAGTACTTAAAAGTTGTTGGTATGGATCAATACATTAATGCGAAACCGAAGCAGTTATCCGGTGGTCAAAAGCAAAGAGTAGCTATTGCACGAGCACTATCAATGGAGCCAGATGTAATGTTATTTGATGAACCAACCTCAGCTTTGGATCCGGAGATGGTAGGTGAAGTACTAAAGGTTATGAAGGAACTGGCAGAAAGCGGCCTTACTATGCTGGTGGTAACCCATGAAATGGGGTTTGCTAAGGAAGTTGCTGACAGGGTCGTATTTATGGATAAAGGAGTCATAGCGGAAGAAGGGACTCCGGAACAAATCTTTAATAACCCTACACAGGAACGTACCAGAGAATTCTTAAAACGTGTATTAAAAGAAATATAGTTCAAGAAAACAAAAGCCTTCTTATATCAAATGATATTTAAGAAGGTTTTTTATTGGAAACGTGTAGAAAATACATCATAATATTTGACTTGTCAATTAGTTAGGGATTATAATATTTACCATAATAGATAAAACTATGAATGATTATTATCAACAGGAAGCGGAGGGAGTATTACGTCTGTCACAATTTTTTATTTCAGTGGTACAGGTAATTCGTATAAAGTTGCGAGAGATTTGAAGGATAAACTGGAGGACTTAAAACTCGTCCGAATTAATAAAAGTTTACTGGAACAGGAAAGTATTGATGTAGAAGGTGACGTCGGAATTGTATTTCCGGTGTATTATTATGGATTACCTCTTATGGTAAAAGAGTTTATTAAGAAGTTAGTTAGTAAACCTAGTGCATATCATTTTGCTGTTGCTACTTGCGGAGGATCTGTTGGTGCAGCAATGAGACAGATGAAGAAGTTAATCGAAAGCAAAGGTCAGGGAAAGAACTTATCGGCAGGATTTCGATTACTCATGCCGGATAATTATCAATTGCTTTTTGAACCGAGCAAAGAAGATGAACAGCGAAGAATTCTAACTGTACAGGAAGCTCAGATGCAAGACATTGCAGAGGTTATTAGGAAGAAGCAGAAGGTGAAATTCCATGAAAAGGGAAAATACCCAACAAAGCTATTGGGTGGTGCAATGTCGGCAGCATTTTCCCCAAAGAAAAAAGATAAGAATTTTTGGACCGATGAAAAATGTAATTGCTGCAGTATCTGTGTCAAAGTTTGCCCTGCTGAAAATATCGTAATGAGACATTGCAAACCAGTATGGACTGGTCAATGCGAGTTATGTCTTGCCTGTATGCAGTGGTGTCCCAAGAAGGCGATCCAATATAAAAAGAGAACCATCAAAAGAGGAAGGTACCATCACCCGGATATTCGAACTCAAGAAATGTTTCATGTAGAATAAGCTCCCGGATTAATACATATTAGTTTTTATGAATCATTTGAATTAGGGAGGTATCTGTTTTGGCGGTTGGTTATGCTTGTTTAACGATTGGGGTAAAAGATGCTGCACTATCTCGCTGTATCTTAAAGAATGCTACACAGGATACAATCATTGAGATAACAAAGCAAAACTTGGATGCTTTGGAGGTAATGATGGATTACAATATTCATCATAATATCCAACTTTTTCGGATTAGTTCCGATATCATTCCATTTGGTTCCCATCCAGTCAATCAAGTGGAATGGTGGAATCAATGCAAGGATTTATTCGAGTGCATCAGGAAGAAGATAATACAAGGCAATATCAGGGTATCCATGCATCCGGGACAGTATACGGTGTTAAATTCTTTGCAACAGAATGTGATTGAGAATGCAGTTAGAGATCTTGTTTATCATGATAAAGTTCTGGAAGCCTTAGGAATGGATCAGAGCTGTAAAATTATTCTTCATATTGGTGGTGTATATGGGGATAAGAATAAAGCTATGGATACCTTTGCTCGTCAATATGAAAAACTACCTCGGACGATTAAAGATAGGTTGATCATTGAAAACGATGATAAGAATTTTACCATTTCAGAGGTTTTAGAGGTATCTAAAAAAATCGGAGCACCAGTTGTATTTGACAACCTTCATCATGCCATTAATCCACCAGAAGAACAAAGGCCAGATTGTGAATGGATCAAGGAATGTAAAAAAACCTGGAATAGTACAGACGGAAAGCAGAAGATACATTATTCCCAACAAAAGGAGAATGCACCAGCTGGCTCCCATTCGGATATGATATTTTATAATGATTTTCTAAGCTTTTATCATAGGTTGAACGAGAAAGAAATAGATATTATGCTAGAGGTTAAGGATAAAAATCTGTCTGCGGTAAAATGCAAGAATATTTTAGAGAACGCAAGGGTTGAAGAGTTAAAAGAAGAGTGGTCCAGATATAAATACCTGATATTAAGCCGTTCTCCCAACCTATATACAGTGATAAATGAAGCTTTTGTAAAAAGTGAGAGCAGGGAGGAATTTGCTCCTTGGTTTTATGAGCGAATAGAACAGGCATTGGAATTACCGGTGAATTCAAAAGCGCAGGTAACAGCTGCAGAGTGCATTTGGGATAGGATATATGATAGTTGTACTGAAACAGAAAGAAAGCGTTACGAAAAGCTATTATATTCCTACAGCAAGGAAAATGGAACGCTTTCTTCTTTAAAAAATCATCTGTTCAAATGTGTTAACCTAAGGAACCTGCAAGAGTTGGTCGATTCGTTGTATTTTTATTTAAATTAGATATTTAATGGAGGAAAATTATGAGAGCATATGAAAGATTGATTAATTACACAAAATATGCAACCGCATCGGATAGTCAGAGTAACACCTGCCCTAGTACACCACAACAGCTGATCTTTGGACAGGCATTGGTGGAAGAGATGAAGAGTATCGGAATACTAGATGCTAATATGGATGAAAACGGCTATATCTTTGGTACGATCGAAGCTAATATTGATAATTGGAGCGGAACAGTCATAGGCTTTATCTCCCACGTGGATGTAGTTCGTGATGTTCCATATAAGGATATTAAGACAAGATTAATTGAAAATTATGATGGTAAGGATATTTTACTGAATACAGATAAGAACATTATCCTAAGTCCTAAAGAGTTTGATACACTCAATTCTTATGTGGGCTGTGACCTGTTAGTAACAGATGGTACAACACTTCTTGGAGCGGATGATAAAGCAGGAATTGCAGAAATCTTAACCGCGGCAGAAATACTTAAGAATCATCCCGAGATTAAACATGGAACCATTAAGATTGGTTTCACACCGGATGAGGAGATTGGCAGAGGAGCGGACTTATTTGATGTACCACGTTTTGGTGCCGAATTTGCTTATACCTTAGATGGTGCTGCCTTTGGAGAAGTCGAATATGAGACGTTCAATGCAGCTTCTGCTAAAATAGTTGTTAATGGAACGAATATTCATCCCGGTGCTGCAAAAGACAAAATGAAAAATGCATTATTGATTGGAATGGAATTCAATGCATTGCTCCCGGAGGCAGAGAGACCGGAGTTAACACAAGGATACGAAGGCTTCTATCATCTTACCCATATGGAAGGAATCGTAGATGAAGCGAAACTGGAATATATCCTTCGTGATCATGATTCTGCAAAACTGGAAGAGAAGAAGGTTATGATTCAGAAGGCTGCAGAGCAAATTAATGCAAAATATGGAGAAGGAACCATACATATAGAGATAGCGGATAGTTATCGTAATATGATGGAGCAAATCAAACCCCACTGGCATTTGATTGATACCGCTTACGAAGCAGTCAAGGAAGTTGGAGGAACTCCTATCAGCGTTCCGGTAAGAGGAGGAACCGATGGTTCCCGTCTATCCTTTATGGGACTACCTTGTCCAAACCTTGGAACTGGCAGTCATAATCATCATGGTAAGATGGAATATGCCTGCATTCAAGCAATGGATCAATGCGTAGATGTTATCATTAAAATTGCTGAAAAATACGGTGTGAGAAAATAGGATTGGATATCCCGTTTTTGATATATGAATAAAAGATGGAAGAATAATTCTTTGGTTATCCTTCCATCTTTTTGTGTGTAATTAGATTATGAAAAATCACGAATCTGGCGCATAAATCGTTGTAATTATAGGATAAATCTTGATTAATTTAAGTATTATAATGAAATTGAAGATACATGTCTAAGACTGATAATTCAATGCCTGTGATTGGAAAAGCTTATAATACAAACTATCTTTTTTAGTCATAAGATTACTATGGCTATCATAATCCATGACTTTTCCGTTATTGATAATTAAAATCTTATCGCAGAAAACACTGCTGGACATTCGATGAGAGATATAGATCGCAGTTTTTTCACCTACTAAATTATTAAAATTCTCATAGATCTCTGCCTCTGCCAGTGGATCTAAAGCACTGGTAGGTTCATCTAGTATAATAAGTGGAGCCTTTTTATAGAGAGCCCTGGCTATTGCTACCTTCTGACCTTCTCCACCGGACATCTCAATACCACTAGGATCATAAGCCTTACCAAACATGGAGGAAATACCAGCAGGAAGACCTGCAATTTTCTCTGTTAATCCTACCTCATCAATCAATTCCATCGCTGTCGCTAAGTCTTTACTTTGTTCATCACAGGTAATATTTTCTTCAATACTAAAAGCGAATAGTTTGAAGTCTTGGAATACTGCAGCTATTTTTTCCATATAACTCTTATGATCATAATCAAAGATATCATGACCGTTAATATAGATGCGTCCGTCTGTAGGATGATAGAGCCTGCAGAGTAATTTAATCAAAGTTGTTTTCCCTGCACCGTTTAATCCAACGATGGATATTTTTTCACCCTTCTTAATATGAAAGGATATGTGATCTAGAATGGTTTTATCACTTCCTGGATATTGAAATGAAACCTGATCAAAGATAATTTCATCAATATCTCCGGAAAATGGTACTTTACCTGTTTGCATCTCTTCTTCCGGGAGAGACATAAATTCCATGAAGGGATCCAGATAACCTAAAGTTTGTGCAATGGTGATTAAACTATTTCCAAATTCCATTGTAGACTGGGAGAAACTGATGGCTGAGGATACATACATCGTAAAGGATCCGAGCCCAATGCGTTTTCCAAAGAGCCCCGAGATAACCCGTAGACCCACATATCCATAGGCTAGTGCTGCTTGAAGATCATTGATCACTTGATAAAGACCAAGATATTTACCCTGCTTTTTGTAATAAGAGCAAAACCAAGTGTTAATTTCTTTGTTGTAGAGAGTTACTCGATCTGTCAGCATTTTATTCATATGATATAAGCGGATATCCTTTTGTATCGCATCATTAAATCCGAGGTTTAAATAATAGCCGTATTTCCGATTTACCGGAATTATTTCTTGAAAGAAATTCATCTGGTATTTCATAAAGGAACTATAAATTAATATCGATAAACCGATGGAAACTACCAACAACAGAACTAGAATCCAGCTTAAAGTAAACATAATTACGAGTAATCCCATAATGGTAAATAAGTTCTTTAAGCAGCTTGCTAAACTTGATATCATTGTTGCCATGGCCTGCTGATTGACAGATGCAAAAACTGCTCGTTCTTTTAAATCGAGATAAAATGGCGTCTCAAGATAGGAGTATTCCACTTTCATAATTTTTTCAGCCATAGCTTCGTTCATTTTCTCCTGCATATAGATGTTTTTCACATCGAGTAGTTTACTAATCGTTTTATTTAAGAAAGAAAACAGGAGGTTTGAACTTACAATCAAGGATCCCCAAAGAATTAAAGCATTTATCTGCTGTTTACCAATTAATTCGTCAATTAAAAACTTGGGCAAGATGATATTAACCAAGATCTGTCCGCTACCAAGAAATGTATTCGCAATGAGTAGAAGTATATAGGTAGGAGATATCTTCCAGGATAGAGAAAAGAAAAGTCTGATTTTATTATAATTCTTCATGTACTATACCACCTTCCGTATAATATTTACCCTGAATGGTAAACATTTCATAGTATTTTCCCTGTTTTTGCATCAACTCATCATGATTTCCATATTCAGCCAGACCATCCCGGTCAAATAAGGCGATTTTATCACAGAACTTTGTACTAGCTAACCGGTGCGAAATATAGACAGCTGTTTTCCCCTTCACAAGTTCGCTGAAATTCTCATAAATTTCAGCTTCCGCCAAAGCATCAAGAGCTGCGGTAGGTTCATCCATAATAACCATAGATCCATTCTTATAGAGAGCTCTGGCGATGGATAATTTTTGATTCTCACCGCCGGAGAATTCGGTTCCATTTTCATCAATCACCTTAAGCATCATTTGATTTAAACCGCTTTTTAGATTCTGTATTTTATTCCCAAGACCAACTTTGTTCAGAGATGTAAGAACCATAGAATCATCAATATCATCGGACTGGCAAGCCACATTTTCCCGAAGGGTAAAAGCTAGGATATTAACATCCTGGAATACCACGGAGAACATGGAAAACAGAGCTTTCTTATCAAATTGCTGAATAGGGATGCCATTGATTAGGATTTCCCCCTCGGTTACTTCATATAATCCCATCATCAGTTTTACTAGGGTACTTTTTCCGGCACCATTGATACCAACAATAGCTAGCCGTTCACCTTTATGTACCTTAAAATTAAGATTCTTAAAAATATAATTTTCTGTGCGAGGATAACGAAAACTTACATTACAAAATTCGATCTCTAAAGTATCATCCTTGATTGCTTCTAGATCTCCACCTTTTTCTCCAAAATCCGTATCCATAAACGTATAGAAATCATAGACATATTGTCCTTCATTGCGAATAAAGGAGATATCGTCGATAAAGGTTTTTAATAATGCAGAGAGACTGATGGTAGCAGCAAGATACATAGAAAAATCAGCGATGGACATTCCGTGAACTGTCTTATAAATTAATACACCATAAGTTAGTAAATCGCTGATTCCTAAGGTTAATAATCCGAGGAAACCAATCAGATATTCCCGGTTTTTGATTTGCTTATGAACATTAATATATCCGTCAATCTCTTTGGAATAATTTGAGAGGATACGATCCTTAAAACGATAAATGCGGATATCCTTACCATATCCAAAATCATGAGTTACGTTATAATAATAATTCTTCCTTCGTTCACCATGGGCAAGAGCTTCTTTTTTGGAATAAGTAAATTGATGAACCTTTTTACTGATCCATAGGGTAGCTACGATATTAACAAATAATCCCAGCAGGATAAATGAATTTAATCTACCGATCAATAATACAAATACCAATATAGTAAGAAACTCTGAAACACATTGGAATAACCGATGATACACGCCTTCCAAGCCACTACCATTATTATTGGTAGCACTCATTGCTCTTAGATGCTCTTCGGTAAAGGCTGCATCTTCACTGTATTTATAATCAAGGCTAATGAGCTTATCAAACATATCTCTAAGGTAATCAATTCTTAGCATGGTAATATAGGGATAGGCATAGTCTTTGGTGTAAGTTTTTACAAAACCAAAGATAGCTGCAATGACAAAATAGCCCGTAATAATATAAAGAATATAATTCATGCGGGCATAGGTACCTAATGATAATTCACTAATCAATAACTTTGGAAGAAGTACAGAGAAGAAGGGATAAATGGTTGCTGTAATGGTAAACAGGATAAAATAAATATAAATCTTCTTATTTTGACTGCTTACATTTTTAAGCATCCGCCTTAGCGTACTGCCTAAGGGATAATCAATTTTTTCATTCATAAAATTACCTTACCTTTCGTTATATCATTATTATAATCAATCCATCTTCCATACCTAACTATGAGATATCACTTGGGTTTATGATATCATTGGTATTCACGAGTCTCTGTATGGAAAATCCTAAAGAGTGGAGTTTCTCAGGATTGATTTCATAGTAAATTTTTCGGCTTTTATCTCCGTCCACTAGGAGGGAGACGATTTCTGATTGCAATAAAACCGTCATGTGGTGGGATACGGTGGCTGGAGTCAGATTAAGCATCCCTGACAATTCCTGAAGGTACATCTTTTTGTTTGATAGTATACGTATAATTCGCAGTCTGGTTGGGTCACTTAAGGCTTTCAAATCGGTTACAAGCCGGGAATCATTGAACTGATTCTGCGCTTTACGGTCGACCAACTCGGATACATACATACCGATAAAGTATTGATAAGAGTCCTTTGCGTAACGCATTGTAAATTGATTAAAGAAAAAGATTGTAACATAGAGTCTGTTATCTCTTGCAGGTTTTAATTTTATGATGGTTGTATTTAGCAGTTGATTTAAATTCTCTTTATTGCGCAGATGATTTATTGTTTCTTGATATGGTTGTTCTATGATGGGAAAGTGCTTTTGTAAGATTGCAGTGCAACGAAGCAATAATTCAGATAGTTGTTTAATAATCTCGAAACGTCTATTGTAGAGATCAATCATCTGGAGCTTATAATTGTTATCTAGGTTTGTTTGATTGAGTATGGTCACTAAATCCGTTAGATTTTGAATCTTTATTTCTGTATCCTGATCCATTGGTGCTAAGTCGGATAATTCCTCCTCCATAAGTTTGTTCATATTCAGATCGATTGCTTCAGAGGAAAGAGGGGTTGCTAGCTGTTCTCCAAAAAACTTAACAATTGTCATCATGAGATTAAAATCAATTTCATTATCTAAGTTTAATGGTTGAAAAAATCTATCTAACTGGGGGTACTCTTGGTAGATTGGAAGGATTTCATCGGTGACTGCTTTTTTGTATTGAGTGTAGGGGGATAGGAAATCCGCCATTTCTTCCATAGTAAAGCCAAACTTAGAATGTCGTTCCAGTAATGTTATATCTGTTGGAGCGTAGGAGTCTGAGATACAAGCAGTTACTTCAAAAAACCAATAGGGCTGATCACAAAAAGTATAATTGGTATCCATGGTAAATTTCTCCTTTAGTTATATTTTCCAGAATTATATCATGTGGTTAGATGTCTGTCAATAGTATTAGATGTATATCTAATATATTTGATTGAAATCTAAATAAGTTTAATACAAAATGATAAAATACTGAGTTGGTTCTGGTGAATAGAATATGAGGACAAGGAGGTTATCTGTTCTACAACAAATTAATAATGGTACGATTTGCATAAGGTGGGAGGAAACCCTAGACGAAAGTATGCAGAATACTCATAAAATAGTAAATATGGTAATATATAACAAATAGTGGAATGCGGTTTACAATATTTTGAATAAAATTAACAAAATACATGAAAAAGTACTGTCATATCGTTATAAAAGACTATAGATTTCTGTTGATCTATTTGTATATAATTATGATATAGAAATGACAGCATGCAGGAGGGCTTCCATTGAGTAATTTCTTCCATTCATTAACGAGCAAAATTAATGATCCTACTGATCGAAAGGAAGTCAGAATTAAAAGTTCATACGATCCACCGTTTTTAACAGTAAGTCATTTATGTTTTCAATATCCGGATAGTACTAAGAAAATAATTGATAATATAAATTTTGCAGGAGGATTAGGAGAGATAATTGGAATTACCGGTCCGCTTGCATCCGGTAAATCAACCATGGGCATTATATTAGCAGGTCAATACCCCTACGATGGTAATATCCATGTCAATGGTAAGGAATTATGTTCTCTTACAGAGAGAGCGCGCAGCGAACAAATTTATTATCAGAACGACCCGTATACGAATCTATTAACAGAGTATAAGGAAAAGGCGAACTGCCCACAAATTATAATTTTAGATGAACCACTTATTGAGACAAACAAACAATTAGAGAGATCCTTCTTAAAAGAGTGGAAAAAAAATACACAGAACAGCCTAACTATATGGATTACGAATCGAATTACCTCATTTCACTTAATGGATCATATCATCTTCTTAAATAATAAAGTGGAATATGGAACACATCACGAACTTATGAATACATCGGAACTATACAGGGTAATGTTTCATATGCAAATTACAAATTGTTAATTATGAGGAAAGCAAGCTGACTTAATTTAGTCAGCTTTTTTTGTTAACAGGTAAACTTAATTTGACATTTCTGTAAATTTATAGGAAGATAAGATGTAAGAAATTTGTAAGAAACATATCAACGGGAATGAAAGATTTACCATTTATCATACAGGTAAGGCGTTCGGAAAGAGGAGGAAGGAATGGATACCGCGAGAATATTAGTTGTTGACGATGATAAGGAAATCGTAAGAGCAATAGACCGGCTTCTTACCATGGAAGGATATGATGTAGTAAAGGCATATGATGGTCTGGACGCTATGGATGTTATAGTCGGTCAGAACATTCAACTGATGATCCTAGACATCATGATGCCAAAACAGGATGGGTTATCTACTACATTAAAGATTCGGGAAAAGAAAAATATTCCGATTATTATACTGTCAGCAAAGTCAGAGGATAGTGATAAGATTCTTGGTCTATCCATGGGTGCAGATGATTATGTTACGAAACCTTACAATCCCCAGGAATTGCTGGCTCGAGTAAAAAGCCAGCTGAGAAGATATATGTATCTTGGAGATGTGGGAAATGTAAAGAAAGCATCGCAGATCATCGTCGGTGGTATTCTTCTTGACACCGAGACAAAGCTCCTTACTGTGGATGGTGAACTGGTCAAGTTAACAGCCACAGAGTATAAGATTATGGAGCTATTAATGAGTCATGCTGGTATCGTATTTTCTGCGGAAGAGATCTATCAAAAGGTATGGAATGAACCAGCATATTCCGTGGAGAATACTGTAATGGTACATGTCAGACGTATCCGGGAAAAAATCGAAATCAATCCGAAGGAACCTAATTATCTGAAGGTGGTGTGGGGAATTGGTTACAAAATTGAAAAGTGTTAGCAGGCTTAAAATTACAAAAGTAGTAGCATTTTTACTTATGGTGGCAGCGATTACGGCTGCAGTAGCACAGGTGCAATACATAGCATTTCGAGGGTTGGATCCGGAGATCGTACTAGTAAAAGATTATAAGGACAGCAATGATTTCGCTTATGAGGCGACAAAGGCATTAAACGAGGTTCCTAATGTATATGATCGGTATGAGATCCCAGAGGATTGCGGATATTATTACTATTTCTATAATGGAAAAAAGGAATTTGATAATATCCCGGATCATGGGAACTATGGTATTCCGAAAGATACTTATATGAATCATAACGAATGTTATTATTCTTATGAAGATGGAATATGGACCTTTGGAACGGATACAAATCCGAATGTGATTCTACCAACGGATCTAAATAAAGACAGTAAGCTCTTTGTTGCATTTCAGAACTACTATCTGGAACAAAAGCAGATGGAATGGGAAAACAACAAACAGATTATTCCACTAATATTATCTACTCTACTATGCATATTAGTAGCGATTCTCATGTTAGTGACGTTAAGTATTACAGCTGGGAGGGTTCAGACAGATAATACATTACATCTGACAAAAATAGATTTAGTCTATTCGGATGTACTACTCGTTGTATTGATCTTATTATTGAGCATTAATGTATCCTTTCAAATAGTTCAAAGAGGACAATCAGATTCTTATGTTGGATTTTATGAGCCATCCTTAACGATGAATGAGAAGTATGCTATGATTTTTATTATCGCCATCTCAATACTGACTTCCTCCATGATCGGTTGTATTTATTTATCCTTAATTCGTCAATGGAAAGCAAAGATGATCCTTAAGAACAGTATATTATATAAGTTAATTACAAAAGG
Source organism: Herbinix sp. (assembly GCA_029238935.1). Taxonomy (GTDB): domain Bacteria; phylum Bacillota; class Clostridia; order Lachnospirales; family Lachnospiraceae; genus Mobilitalea. The sequence continues at coordinate 9,639 of JAQZBN010000010.1, read as the reverse complement.
GATAAAGTTTTTATCAGACTTTTTTAAAAGTTTATTTATCAACGAAAAGATCAACAGCCTTCCCTATACGAAAGTTATATTTTATCGACAACTGATATTTATCGGAACAAGTGCTGGATTTGTAATTATCAGTATGCTTCTAATGATAGCGGAAAATGCTTTGTTTCTTATCTTTTTCTTTTTAGAAGCTTTTATGATCTACTGGTACATCAAAGGGAACCAACTTTCTCTAGAGGATATCAGTAAGGAATTTTCAGAAAGAGTGGAAGAGCAGATGAAAGCGGAGCGAATGAAAGTGGATTTGATCACCAATGTTTCTCATGACTTAAAGACTCCCCTTACCTCTATCATAAGTTATGTTGATTTATTATCAAAAGAAGAATTACCGGAGATTGCGAGAGACTATGTTAAGATCCTATCGGATAAATCCAATCGTTTAAAGAATATTGTAGTAGATCTTTTTGACTTGGCCAAGAGTACCAGTGGCGATATCAGTGTCAATATAGAGATACTGGATTTAAAGAGACTCATGGAACAGACGATGGCTGATATGGATGAAAACATGAAAAACTCTGGTTTATTTTTTAAAATAAAAATACCGGAGACAGCTGTTAATATCAGATCCGATGGAAAAAGATTATATCGTGTGTTTCAGAATGTATTTGATAATGCAATCAAATATTCAATGAAAGGAACCAGGGTATACGTTAACCATTAAAAATATTGCCGGTTATGAGATGGATTTTACTGCCACAGAGATCATCCAGAGATTTAATCGAGGAGATAAATCCAGAACGACAGAGGGCAGTGGGTTAGGTCTATCCATTGCGGAGAGTTTTACCAAAGTCTGCAATGGAACCTTTCAAGTTGATATTGACGGAGATATGTTTAAGGTTACGATTTGTTTTGATATGGTTAAATAATAATTCATTAGTAGACGGATAAAACATATTAATAGCGCCATGAGGTATCGAGAGGGAGACTTCATGGCGTTATTTGTGAGTCAAAATTTAATAAGTAAATGGTATTATAGTAAGTAATAGCGTTAAATAATTAATATAAGAAATGCGATTGATCATATCTACGATGTAAATCATCTGGTTGAAGATTAGATGAAATAAAATCATCATTATTCAGATAATACCTAATTATAGGATCCTTCCATTTCTTTCTCTTTTTGCTTTTCACCTTCTTTTTCCCATTGTATCTGATGTTCCTGTAGGATCTGGTCTAGGTGTTCAGTGGTAAGCTGATCAGCAGGAAAGTCGAATAGATACAGACTTTCACCACTCGTAGGCTTTTCTGTTTCATCCATCGGTTCTTCTAACACAAGAGAATATAGATCAATTCGGATCTGATGCTTTTTCATGATATCATTCAATTCTAATAATCTCTTGGCAAGAACTTTGTAGGAACGTTCTTCACTTAGTAGATAGACAACTAATTGTGTGCCTGAAGGAAGAGAAGTGATATCAAAGGGCATATCGAGGGTTAGGCTGGCCATATCCATATCTCTCTTCGCTAAATCAGCGATTACTATCGTTGTTTCATAAGGAAATTCATTTATTAAGATTTCTTGAACGGTCTGGTCAAATTCTTCGGTAAGACGGCGATAGGTTGTAAAGTGATTAGCAACTTCATAAGGGTAATCATCGCTTAGTTTTCCCCTATTCCAACTAACGCGGAAACAGGTATCCTCGCTGGTTTCTGACTGAACCACCGAAGAGTAAGAGGAATCTTTAAAATTATAATGTGCTTGTGAAATAGTAAGCTGCTGATCAGGGTAATTTTTAGCAACATAGGTTTTTATCTTTGCAGTAGCTATGTTGGCAGAGACTGGATTTCCTGTAAAAGAGTTCACAACATACAGTATAAATCCAATAATGAAAAAGGCTGTAGCTGCTGCAAGTATTTTTAACAATTTTTTTCCTGTCATTTTATACGCTCCTTTTTAAATGCAAATTTTAATAAAAAACCAGTAAAGATACCCACAAAAGTTAAGATTGTATAGATAAAGGAAAAAAATAAAGGCATAGTAAAGAGTTCACCTTTCATATATTTCCACTCTGATAGACTTCCAACTAAAATCCATAGATAGGATAGTATAAACACTGTGATAGGGACAAACATCCATCGGTGTTTTAGAAGAACATAACCGGTAGCCCCAACCAAGGGCATAAGAATGATATTATAGAACATTCCCATAGAATTCGTGAGTCCAATTCCTAAAAGTGTACCAAGTAAGATCAGTATAACACCACAGGTATAAAGATGCTTTCGGATCGTTTTGATATTTCTTTGATCATTCAGGTCCTGGGGCTGTATAATATCTATACTTCCATAAATCGACTGACACTCTTTGCAATCCTGAATATGATTGTGGACTAGGATCTGACTGTCTTCACTGGCTACTGCATCCTTTACCAGAGGTATTAAATCCTGGCATACATTGCATGAGATGATTGCCGTATTCCTATTATTATCTTTCACATGAGACCCTCCTTTTGTAGTGTTTCTTTGAGCCATTGTTTTGTTCGAAATTCAATCACCCTGGCTGAGCTTTCCGAAATACTTAATTTACTTGCTATTTCGTGATAGGACAAACCATCTACCCGAAACCATAGTATTTGCCTAACTCGTTCTTCTTTCAGTTCTAATAAATCTTTCACACGTTTCACTGTTTCTTTCGATATGTAGTTATCCGTCAGATCTTCGTTAACGTAAATACCAAGAAAGTCATCGAATTCAAGATAAGCTTTGTGAGAACGAAGATATTGCAGCCAGGTGTTACGGGCGATACCGAAAAGCCAGGTTTTCACCGAGGAATTGCCTCTAAAGCTTGGTAGGCTTTTGATCGCTTTAATAAAAGTTTCTGACAGCAGATCTTCCGAAAGGGTATGATTATGGGTTAAACTCATGAGATATAAGAAGATATCCTGCTTATAATTCTGGTATAAATCTTCAATTCGAAACAATAAAATCCCCCTTTCCACCTATTAGTCACATAAATAGCCAGCTTGTTACAAAGAAAGAAAATTATTTTAGTATTCTTTTCTATTATGAGGATAGAATATACTGGCTGATGGTTAATCAGATCGGACTCTCTTAGTTACTGGAATATAATTGTAATTACTTTATACCACAATAAGAAGCAAATCGTAAATAAATTTTTATTGACTTATATATCACTATATCGTAATATATGAATATAGTGATATTAAAAAGAGAGAAGGTTGATGAATGGATTACAATATTCATAAATACAATGATAAAGCAGAATTACTGAAAGTATTAGCACATCCAATTCGACTTTGTATTGTAAGAGGACTGCTTGATAAAGGGGAATGTAACGTTACTTATATGCAGGAATGTCTTGATACCCCCCAGTCGACGGTATCGCAGCATTTGCAGAAGCTTAAATCTGCCGGAATTATTACGGGAAGAAGAAATGGACTTGAAATATATTATAAAATATCAAATAAACAGATAGCTGATTTAATAAAAGTATTGTTTGAAGAAGAAAAGTAAGATATAGGAGGTAATGCTATGAATAAGAAAGTGCTTATTGTAGGTGGTGTTGCAGGAGGAGCGTCCACCGCGGCAAGACTCAGAAGACTCGATGAAAACGCAGACATCATCATGTTTGAAAGGGATGAATATATCTCCTTCGCAAATTGTGGTCTTCCTTATTACATTGGAGACAATATAAAGGAAAGAGATAAACTTCTGGTTCAGACTCCGGAAGCGATGAATGCCCGCTTTCGCATTGATGTAAGAAATAATAGTGAAGTAATTAAGGTGGATACCGCCAACAAAAGAGTAACGGTGAATAGTAAAGCGAAGGGTATCTATGAAGAAAGCTATGATTATTTAGTACTGTCTCCGGGGGCAAAAGCCATCCGTCCTACGATTTCAGGCATCCAAAGTAACCGTATTTTTACACTGCGAAATATACCGGATACGGATCGGATCAAAGCTTATGTTGATAAAGAGGGAGTAAAAAGTGCAATCGTAATCGGGGGCGGTTTTATCGGTGTTGAGATGGCAGAAAATCTCAAAGAAAAGGGAATGCAGGTTACCTTGGTAGAAGCAGCACCTCATATCCTGGCACCTTTTGATACGGATATGGTTGTAATTCCTGAGAAGGAATTGATTGAGAATGGAGTACATCTGATCTTAGAGGATGGGGTGAGAGAATTCCGTGAAAACGATTCACAGATTGAAGTAACGCTAAATAGTAATAAGACCTTAAGTTCAGATCTTGTAATCCTCGCCATTGGTGTTATTCCTGATACTGGCTTTTTAAAGGATAGTGGAATCGTATTTGGTCCCAAAGGACATATCATTGTAAATGAGAAGATGGAAACAAACATAGAAGGAGTTTATGCTGTAGGTGATGCAGTAGAAGTAGTGGATTATGTAACTAAGCAAAAAACTGCAATTCCACTGGCTGGTCCTGCTAATAAGCAGGGAAGAATTGCAGCAGACAACATAGCAGGCATACCTACTAAGTTTCATGGAACTCAAGGGACTTCAATTATCAAAGTGTTTGGGTTAACTGCTGCCAGTACCGGTGCTAATGAAAGAACCTTAAAGAGAGTTGGGATGGATTATAAAGTAATTAACCTTCACCCGGTTTCTCATGCCTCCTATTATCCAGGTGCATTACCAATGACCTTAAAATTAATCTTTGATTTACAGGGTAAAATTCTTGGCGCACAAGCGATAGGTTATGACGGAGTCGATAAACGAATTGATGTGATTGCCACAGTCCTACACCTTGGTGGAACCGTGGACGATCTTGCTGAATTAGAATTATCCTATGCACCTCCCTTCTCCTCTGCAAAGGATCCTGTGAATATGGCGGGATTTATGGCGCAAAATGTGTTAGCAGGTCGATCCCATATTGCTACCTGGGAAGAAGTAGAGCAGTTATCAGAAGAGGATTATATATTGCTGGATGTAAGAAGTGAAGAAGAATTCCTCAATGGACATATCTCCGGAGCAATCAATATTCCTGTCGATGGTCTGAGGGATAAGTTATCAGAATTAAGCAAAGATAAAGTGATCGTAGAGTATTGCCAGGTAGGATTAAGAGGTTATGTTGCAGATCGAATCCTTAGTCAAAGTGGTTATCGGGTATACAATGTCACAGGTGGTTACAAATCATATACCTCCCGGAAAAATAAAATGATTACAGAAGAAGCACAATTGAATGGAGCAAAAATGGTAGTTGATCCAGACACACAATCAATCAAAGCAGCTGAACTAAGGGCTGGCTATGCGGATAAAACACTAGATGCCTGTGGATTATGTTGTCCCGGACCATTGATGCAGGTAAAAGCATCGATGGAGGATATGAAGGAAGACCAAATATTAAAAGTGACAGCTTCCGACCCTGGATTTATGGAAGATATCAAAGCTTGGTGCACTCGTACCAATAATGAACTTCTTGAACTTACAAAGCATGGCGGTAATATTAATGCGTTTATCCGTAAAACAAAAAAAGGTGAAAAACCAGGTAACAGGATAGTAGCAGAGTCAATCAAAGATAATAAGACGATGGTTGTGTTCAGCGGGGATTTAGATAAAGCCATTGCATCCTTTATTATAGCCAATGGAGCTGCATCTATGGGGAAAAAGGTAACCATGTTTTTTACCTTCTGGGGACTTAATATTCTTAGAAAACCAGAGAAAGTATCTGTAAAGAAAGGATTTATGGATACGATGTTTGGTGTCATGATGCCAAGAGGAAGTAAAAAATTGAAATTATCCAATATGAATATGATGGGCATGGGAGGCAAAATGATTCGAAAGGTGATGAAGAACAAAAATATTCAATCACTGGAAGATTTAATAAATTCTGCGATTGAACAGGGAATTGAAATTGTAGCTTGTCAGATGTCGATGGATGTTATGGGACTTAAGAAGGAAGAATTAATTGATGGCGTAAAGATCGGTGGAGTAGGATATTATCTCGGAGAAGCAGAGGATTCTAATGTGAATTTATTTATTTAATAAAAAACTATGAAGGATTCATTTCATGTAACTCTTGAATAGGGTAAAAATCAAATTTTATTAGTTTGATAATGTTGTAATAAATTAACAGATAACCTGGGATCGTTTATTCCGGGTTATTTGTCTTTTGTCTATTATTAGAATAGCATTTTTTCAATTCGGATTGTAGTTCAAATCCAAGTGCCATACTAGTTTACAGTTGATAAAAAAGTAAATATTTGCTATAATAAAATTCAATGGATAAATTTACTTATAAGATAAAATAAAGATAGATGATGAATATGTTAATAACGAAGAAAGGAGGTATGGAATGATTGAAGATAAACGATTTGCAGTTTTAATCGATGCTGATAATGTATCAGCAAGATATATAAAATATATTCTGGATGAAATTTCAAATTACGGGGTCGCTACTTATAAACGTATCTATGGTGATTGGACAAAAACATCAGCTGCTTCCTGGAAGGATGTTCTACTGGAAAATTCAGTTACACCGGTACAGCAATACGGATATACGGTAGGAAAAAATGCAACAGATTCGGCAATGATTATTGATGCCATGGATATCTTATATTCTGGAAATGTAGAGGGCTTTTGCATTGTATCTAGTGATAGTGACTTTACAAAGTTATCCTCTAGATTAAGGGAATCCGGTATGTTGGTCGTTGGTATGGGAGAAAAAAAGACACCGAAACCCTTTATTGCAGCCTGTAATCAATTTAAATATCTCGATGTTCTGGCAGAAACCGAGGAGAAGAATATTGATATTAAAGTAACGCAGGAAAATGGGACACCGGCTAACGAAAAAAGACCCGAGCATAAAATGGAGCAAGGCCATGAAACTGAGAGTAACAAGACACTGAAATTGATACAGACACAAGAGAATACAGAAGCCGGTAAGAATATGACAGAACTCAGTGTCATAAAAGCAGCTATTATAAAAATGATGAATGAAACGGATGCAGAAGACCAACGGATGAATATGGGAGAATTAGGAAGTCGATTGGTTAAACGTTATCCGGATTTCGATGTTAGAAATTACGGGGATACCAAATTATCAAAGTTTCTTAAAAAGTTTGACTTTCTTGAGATTGATGTTAGAGGAAAGGATGGTTCCTCCATGTGGGTATCCCTAAAAGAAAATTCCGAACAGACAGAACAGGTACCAAAGCCGGTTACACCAAAAAGAAGACGAAGACATTATAAGAAAAAATAAATAATGGACAAACAGTTTATTATTTACTAAGTTTCTAAGGTATTTTGATACTGACACAAGATTGGATAAAGAAAAGAAGGTGATCGCATGAGTGAATTAATACGAATGCCCAATATAGGTAAAGTAGCGGAGAAACTTCTTCTACAATCGGGAATTGATACCCCCGATAAATTAAATGCGGTTGGCAGTAAAGAAGCTTTTTTAAAGATACGGCAGATTGATCCTACTGCATGTCTTCACATGCTATATGGACTAGAAGGTGCAATTCAAGGGATCAAGGATTCGGGATTATCTCAGGAAGTTAAGAATGAATTAAAGGATTTTTTCAATAATGTAGTACCATTTGCATAGTGATATTCAGCCATGGTGATCCATGGCTTTCTTTATTTCTTAGAAATTGATTAAGATCCTTAATAAATGATGAAAACACTAGTATTATGTCGAATTATTATATATAATAGTACATATGACGGTGAAAAACACCATTTAATTAATATGACTGGGAATTTATTATAACTGGGAATTATGATCTGACTTGGAGGATATACAAATGAAGAAACTTCGAATATCTTTGAAATTAAAAATTATGTTTTGTTGTTTGGGTTTAGTGCTTTTTTCATCGTTCACAATGCAGTTTTTTGCTTATAAGACTGCTAGAGATTCTATAGAAGTAGCCATAGGACAAACGGCTTTAAATATTACTCGTTCTGTTATTGGCAGTATTGATATAGATAAGTTTGAAGCATTAAAAACGCAGGATGATATGAAGGAAGACTATTACCTGGAACTAAGAGAACATTTAGATGAAGTTCGCAATACTACCGGATTAACTTATCTTTACACGATGCGTAAAACAGAAGAGGATACATATATTTATATTGTAGATGGAGTGCCAGTAGAAGATCAAGAGGCATCTTTGCTTGGAGCCAAAGAAGAGGGTATATCGGATTGTATGAAATTGTCTTTTGAAGGTCAGGAAGGATATGAACTTGGTTACGATCAAGAATGGGGTGATTTAGTATCCGCATATATCCCTATTACGAATAAAGACGGTGATATTGTTGGTATTTTGGGAGCAGATTTTCAGGCTTCCCATGTGATGGAGAAACTTTCATCAGCAAGAAATAACATGTTGCTTACCGCAGGCATTATTGCAATGATTGGTATCATCATTTCGGTAATATTCTCAAGTTTTATCATTCGTTCCTTAAAGCAGCTCCAGGGAAACATCCTGATGGTAAAGCAAGGCGACCTCACGGTGAAAGTGGTAAATAACAGAAGCGATGAGGTTGGCATATTATCTCAGACATTTCAATCCATGGTCGATAATACGGCTGCAATCATTATGAATATAAGAAAAAACACATTCCATGTTGTACATAACATCACTCAAATAAATGACAGTATGATTGAGACAGGAAAAGCGACCGAAGATATCAATAAGGCGATCGCTGATATCGCAGATGGTGCAAACAATCAGGTTAGCAGTACAGAAGAGGTATCGGAATCCATGGAGAGAGTTTTCCAAGAAATACAAACCATTACTCAGAATGTGGAATTGGTTACTCATGATTCGGATCAAACGATGAAAGATACAATGGAAGCTGTTGCTATATTAAAAAGTTCTGTTATGCAGATTAACATTGTTAATGATGCTGTGGATCATACTGCTGTTCTAATTAAACAACTGGAAACGAAGTTTAATGAAATACAATCCTTTAGTAAGTTAGTTTCTTCGATTGCTTCGCAGACAAATTTGTTATCGTTAAATGCTTCGATTGAAGCTGCAACGGCAGGAGAGCATGGGAAAGGATTTTCAATCGTGGCCGGTGAAATTAAAAAATTAGCAGCACAATCCGGAGACGCTAGTAAACGCATCCAAGAACTAATCCTTTCAATCCAAGAAGAAATCAATAATTCAAGTAAAGCAATTGAAGTCGGAGTGATACAAGCAAGAGATGGAGTTAGTGTGATACATAAAGTAGAGGATATTTTAAATCAACTTCTTGAATCCAATAAAACCGTTGATACAAGAATACATAACGTTGCTGAATCAGTCAAGAATATCGAGGCAGACAGTAATGAAGTGTACCATAATGCAATGTCACTTGCTGATATATCAAAGGAATTTAGTGCGCAGACTCAGGAGTCGGCAGCAGCAACGGAAGAACAGCTGGCTTTCATAGAAGATATGAAGGAAAAATTAGAACATATTGTTACTATGGTAGAACAACTGGGTGAAACGGTTAATACCTTTACAGTAGATGAAAGTAACTTATCATAAATAACAAAAACGTCAAAGCAGGGTGATATGCTCCCTTATAGGTAGACAAGTAAAATAATAAAACTTGTCACTTAGGAGGGAGCATATTTTTTATGGGAAGAAAATCAATGTTTTCTTTTGA
>JAQZBN010000115.1 GCA_029238935.1 Herbinix sp. | reverse complement strand
TTGACACCATTGTTTAGTTCTACATACTTCATATTAATATCTCCTTTTTCATTTTATTCCTGACTTTTTGTAATTTGATTGATTATACCTATTGCATTCAGATAGGCAATATTTCTGTCCAGGTGCATCCATTCGGATTAGATTACCATTAATTAAGAAGTACATTCCTTTTTTCCTCCTTGCATTATGGGATAATATTAATTACAATAGTATTGTAATACCCTGTAGTTACTACAGGTCAATAGATATTATGGAAATGAGGAAAAAATATATGTATACGATGAAAAAAATCTGTGATGAACTTCATATTCCTTATGAAACTCTTCGATTTTATTGTAATGAAGGCTTAGTACCAAATGTAAAAAGAGATCTGAACAACTACCGAATCTTTGATGAAAAAAATCTGAAGTGGATTACTAGCCTGCAATGTTTAAGAAAATGCGGCTTGAGTATCAAAGAAATTAAAGAATATCTAAATCTGTGCCTTGAAGGACCCTCATCGATTGAAACAAGAAAAAAGATTCTCTCAGTGAAAAAAGAGAACCTTTTAAAGGATATTGAAGTTATTCAAGAAAGTATTGACTTTATTGATCACAAGCAAGAATTCTATGATGGTGTTTTAGCTGGTGATATCAAATATACCAGTAACCTAATTCATGGTCTTATAAACTCCAATATTGATATCCTAAGTCTTCATATTTCTTCTTATCAAGAATTCCTTTGATGTCAATGAGCACCCTGTTCTGGTGGGTATCTGAACGAAACAGCTTACTAATAGAATCCTCCCCTAAATGAAGAAATTCCTCATGGGCTACTGCGATAATAATCGCATCCATATCCTGAATTTGATTTAGTGGAGTCAATATAATTCCATATTCTTCTTCTGTTTGCTTAGGATCAGCCTGTGAATCGGTGATCACCGGTGTTAAACCATACTCTTTTAATTCCTTAACTATATCAATTATCCTACTATTTCGAGTATCCGGACAATTTTCTTTAAAGGTCATACCAAGAATTGCAATTCTCGCATTATTGATAGGCACATTCGCGGTGACCAGCTTCTTAATCAGATTCTCAACAACGTATTTTCCCATTTCATCATTAATTCTTCTTCCTGCGAGAATAACTTGTGAATGATATCCAAACTGTTCTGCCTTATACGTCAAATAATAAGGGTCAACTCCGATACAATGACCACCTACCAATCCTGGAGAAAAGTGCAAAAAGTTCCATTTTGTGCTAGCTGCTTCCAGGACATGCTTCATATTAATACCCATCTTATTGAATATAATTGAAAGCTCATTCATAAAGGCAATGTTGATATCTCTTTGAGAATTTTCAATTACCTTTGCCGCTTCTGCTGTTTTAATATCTTTTGCTTTGTAAACACCGGCTTCGATGATTAATTCATATACTCTGGATATGATATCAAGAGCTTCATCATCAATCCCTGAGACTATCTTTACAATATTTTCAAGACGATGCATTTTGTCACTGGGATTTGTTCTCTCCGGTGAATAACCTACTTTAAAATCTTCAATACATTTTAGTCCGGATTCTTTCTCTAAAATAGGGATACAGATCTCTTCTGTAACACCTGGATATACGGTTGACTCATATACCACGATGGAACCCTTCGTAAGATTTCTCCCTACGCTATGGCTCGCTGCTTCAATAGGTTTTAGATTAGGTGTATGATCCGGGTTAACCGGTGTCGGTACAGCGATAATATGGAACTTCGCCTCTCTAAGATTTGTCTCCTTTGAGGTAAACTCGATGGTTGTTTCCTTGAGGGCTTTATCTCCTACCTCCCTTGTCGGGTCAAAACCTTTTTTAAAGCAATCTATTTTATCATTATTTATATCAAAACCTATGACATCTACTTTTTTCGCAAATGCCACTGCAGTAGGAAGCCCTACATAGCCAAGTCCTACCAGCGAGATTTTAGCATTTCTGTTTTTAATATCTTCATATAAATTCATAAATTTCTCCATTTCACTACCTGCTGCTTCATTTTTCACTAGCATTTATTACTTCTATCCCTTATCACTATTGTCTTATCAGTGTCGAACAATCAAGTCTTTTGAACTATAAATGTGGTTAAACAACATTACTGTTAACCTCGTCCGGGTCCTTATAATTCGGTACAACCTTCTTCATTGCATAATTAATTTTTGTATATGATTTTGTCTTTAAAGCTTTGGAAAGTATTTTCAGCTTTTTATTAATATCCTTCTTTGAGATGTTGTCTTGGTGTTCTATAAATATCTTATGATTTTGTGTAGCGATTAGTTCATCATTATTCATCAGCAATTCCTCATATAACTTTTCACCTGGTCGAAGTCCGGTCTCGATGATTGGAATTTCGGTATAGGGAATACTGCCGGACAGTCGAATTAAATTTTCTGCCAGTTCAATGATCTTAACCGGTTCACCCATATCCAATACGTAAACATCGGAACTGTTTGCCATTGCACCTGTCTGAAGTACTAATTGTGCTGCCTCTGTAATAGTCATAAAGTAGCGGACAATCCGTTTATCTGTTATCGTCACAGGTCCTCCCTGTGCAATCTGTTTCTGAAATAATGGGATTACGGAACCGTTAGAGCCAAGAACATTTCCAAATCTAACAGCAACAAACTCCGTCTTACTGTCCTCTTTCATACTTTGCAGAATCATCTCACAAAATCTTTTGCTTGCACCCATGATACTGGTCGGATTTACCGCTTTATCCGTAGAAATAAGTACAAATTTATCAACCCCGTAGCGTTCCGCGGCCTGGACCAGGTTATAGGTTCCATAAATGTTATTTAGAATAGCTTCCTCGGGGCAGTCTTCCATCAGCGGTACATGCTTATGAGCCGCGGCATGAAAAATAATGTTTGGGCGATGACGTTCCATCAGTTGGTTCATCTTCTCCTTATCCCGAATCGTGGCGATTTCTATCTTCAGCTCTAGTTGTTCTCCATAACTCTGCCATAATTCCTGCTGTATTTCATACGCATTATTTTCATAGATATCAACAATAACTAATTTATTAATCTTGGTTTTAGCAATCTGCCTGCAAAGCTCTGAGCCTATGGAACCACCTCCACCGGTAACCATAATTGTTTTATTAAGTAAAAAGCGGTCAATTTCTTCCTGATTCAGAGTAACTTGTAATCTTCCTAACAGTTCTTCAATTTTTATATCTCTAACATTATTCCAAAGATTTTTTTCATTCCCATTTAATAATGTCAAAGAATCCGGTAAGGTTCTGACCCGACAATTCTGATTAGAACAGGTCTCCAGAATAAACTTTCTGACTTCTGCTGATGTCGGTGGGATTGTAATAATTAACTCATTAATTGGTGAGGATTGAAGTAATTTATCTAACCTTATTAGTGGACCTCTCACCTCAATATTATGAATACGCTTACCAATCTTCTCTATACTGTCGTCGATAAAATACATCGTAGTATAACGACATTCCGGATAGCTTTCTATTTCCTCCAACAGCTTTACTCCTTCCGAACCGGCTCCAAGGATTGCAATCGGAATTTTATTCTTACGAAATTTACTCTTTACGTATTTTCGATATTGCCTGTAGCTCATTCTCATAAATATCAGCATAATAAATGAGATCGAATATCCCGCCATCGAGAATAACACTGAAATGCCACTACTTAACAGCGTATAATCCAATATAAGGAAGATCAGAAAACTACTGATCGCTCCGAAGAAAAGCATAAGGTACTCTATACTTTGTGCATATCTCCATAAACTGTCATAGGTTTTAAAAAAGTATTGAGCCACAATCCAACAGGAAACAAATAATAATACGTTAGGAAATAATCTAAAAAAGCCAGTAGTATCTGTTCCGTTACTTTCCGGGAAAAGACAAAACAAGATATTATTTACGACAAATATAATTAATATATCTAAAAGAAAAACAATTGTTTTCCGGTATTTACGAATATTCAATTCCAATTCCTCCTTACACACAAAAACCCACTTCAATATTAGTCACTTAGAATCATAATGAATAACATTTAGGTGGGTTTATTCGATAATATATGATTTCTTTTTCATGAGTTCAATTCCATTAATGATACCCTCTGCATAATACTCCAACCTTTCACAATATGGAGCACCTAATTTATACTCTATCAGTTCAAGTGCTTTTCTCATGTAAGGTGGACGTTTCTGCATATCGTGACAATCGCTACCGATTACATTAATATATTCTTTTTTTATATATTGTAAAGCCTTTTTCCTGGTTCTCTTGTTAAGAATCGCACCAGTGTTCAGCTGAATCATGCATCCCATTTTAATCAATGTTTTAATCTGTTTCCGTCTTATAGCGTGATATCGTTCAATATGAGCTATAATCGGAATGATATTATAATAATCTAATAATCTACTTATATCGTCTAAGATTTTTGAATCCAACTTCTTTAGATATGGTAATTCCAATAACAGATACCTGGTATCTTCAATACATAATTTACTTAAATCGTGGTAATGAAACAGATATTCATGAAGTATTGTTTCACTTGCAGGAATCAGTTGAATTCGCGATCCACTCATCCTCGATAATGCAGATGTCCGTCGCTTTATAAAATCCTCCAGCGAAGTACTGGAAGGATCAAAATGAGGAGTACATACTGCTTTCATAATATTCTGCGTATAAAGAGCCTCTGTCATCTGCAAAGAAATCTCTATATCACTAGCCCCATCATCAATATTCGGTAATATGTGCGTATGCAGGTCAATCATTTCTTTGGTTATAATAATAATATTGGGATTTTGACTTGTTTCCCTTCTTAATTGAAACCCCATTGAAAACAAATCCGATTATTTTCGCATCGACAAATTCCAGCCTAGATATTGCACCCGCAATATTGGGATGAGAGGTTATATTTTCACGTGCAACAATAATAACTCCATCCACAAGCTTTGTAAGACTTAATGCATCGGATACGACATTCACCGGCGGTGAATCAATTATGATAAAGTCGTAATTTTTCTCTAAGACCTTCAATAATTCTTCCATCTGACTTCCTGTTAATAATTCAGCTGGATTAGGAGGTGTTTTACCCATAGTAATAACCTGAAGATTATGATAGATGGTATTCTGTATTACATCCTTTTCCTTTGCTAAACCTATTAATAATTCGCGCCAACATTGGTACATATCGTACTTTTTCCATCCTGTGATATTGGGCTATTTACTAATATTTTTTTACATCCATCCTTACTCAATGAATAACGTAAGTTGGTCCGTAATTCTTTATAAGCTTCTGTAATCAGAAAATCCGTATCATCTTTAATAACTTTATCATTCCTAACATTATTTCTGTGTATGATTGCATCTTTCATTTGAAACAAAGTTCTTTTCGCTCTATGTTCATCATAATTTGGTATCGCCCCTAAGATGGGCTTATTATATTTTCGTTTTAGTTCTTCTTGATTTTTAACTTTTACATCGATGATTTCCCACAAAAAGGACATCGATACTGATAGGAAAAATCCTAATAAACCTCCTATCGCAGTATTTAATAATATATTTGGCCCGGATGGCCCGGTCGGATAGGCAACCGGATCTACAACACTTATTTCTGCTGATGATTTGATACTTTTGATAAGCTCCGGTGCTAATTCTTGCATTACTGTTACCAGTCTAAAAGAATCCTCTGCGCTGCTGGATGTGACACTGATCTGGAATATCTCTGTATTATTGATCGCATTAATTTCTGTCATATTTTTTAGCTCACCTGCGGTATAGTTTAGTCCGCTTTCCTCTATCACTTGAGCATAAAAAATCTTGGTCTTTAAAAAATTGATATAAGTAGTAACCACTTTCTGAGCATAATATAAATCATTCAAATCAATGGAAGAAGTTGTATCATCAGAATTCACATACATTTGCACTGATGCAGAATAGGTTGAATCAATGGCAACCCTAGTAAAAACAGAAAAAATACATAGTCCCGATAAAGTACAAAATGTTATTAATATAAATCTCTTCCATAATAAAGCAATGATATTATTGATAGAAAATTCCATCCACATCCTCCTCATGTTAATACTAATTATGTTAACCGTACATTAATTCAGTAGTATTCTAAGATATAATATGTCGATTATCAGATTAAGTGAAATAATTGTTCGGTAAATTTCTTTGAACAATCCGGTAGAGTCCACCACTTCCGTGCTTTGCCTACTCTAAGTTCGCAATATGATTGGAGGTATCATTATGTTTATAATGTTCGGTTTATTTGTTTTACTTGGTCTTCTATTTGGTGCCACAGAAGCTATTCTCTATTTGACATTACAATTTTCAGTAAGGCTCATGCTTCCATATGCTGTTGCTCTTGCCCTTCTGATCTTTGCAGTAACTGCTATCATAGCAATAATACGTAGAGATCTTTGGAATGGCCTTTATATAAGAACTATTATGATTGCGGCTGCTGTATTTCTTATTTTTGCTCAGATTTTAGTAGGATCAATGCCAATGGGTGTTTTAAAAGTCATCCTTGCATTTATTGGTTCAACATCATTTTGGGTGATGCTAATGACTTATATTGGACTTATCTTCCATATAGTCCGCAGAAATAACATAGTATAGCCCGTAACTAACTGAATTTTACAAATCAAAGTTTGAAGTATGAGCGTGTCCTAAAAGTATACTTCCTGGGACACTTGATTTCACACCTGACTAGCAATGAATTTGGAGCATTATGCTCCACTATACATCAAGCTAATAAGAGAAAGCACTCTTCGCATACTTTCTAATGTCATAAGAAGAGAGGGGCTGAAATTCAGCCCCTCTCTTCTTATTCAAGAAACCTCCAAATAATAGGTATCCGGATACTCAGAATTGTAGCACTCATTGACCCATATTATAGTAACCATGTCTGTATCACCTAAGTTCTCTATATTATGTGTATACCCTGTTGGAATATCAACCACTTCTAATTTATCTCCACTTACAAGGTACTCTATAGTTACATCTGAATCTATTTTTCTGAGACGTATAACTCCTTTACCACTCACTACGAGAAACTTCTCATTCTTGGTTTGATGCCAATGGTTGCCCTTCTTAATCCCCGGTTTTGATATATTAACTGAAATTTGACCTCTATCTGGTGTCTTTATAAACTCTGTAAAGGAGCCTCTGTTATCTACATTCATCTTGAGTTCATAACTTAATTGTCCTTCTGGCAGATAACTTACATAGGTACTATATAGTTTCTTTGTGAATACATCCAGCATATTAGGAATGGAACATTCTTCTCTACTTTTATGAAACGAATTAAGCAGAGTAACGATTTCTCCAAGTGTAATCGAATAAAGTTCAGGAACTTCGCAAAAGTCCCCTATTCTATTTACCCTGCTATCAAGAGTATTGATCAGTTCATTAACCACATCATCGATATATACCAGATGCATTACAACTCCCGGGTCATTCACGGTTATCGGTATATTTCGAGAAATATTATGACAAAATGTAGCTATCGCACTATTATAATTTGGCTTACACCATTTTCCGAATATATTAGGAAAACGGTACACGAAATTTTTTACACCAGTCTCTTTGCTATACTTAAAAAGCAACTCTTCTCCTGCTCTTTTACTTTGTCCATATGGATTAGGACGATTCGCACCGGCAAGGTGAAAGACGAAATCTGCTTCTTCGCAGTATTCCTCAAGACGAGCCGGATCAGTATCCTTATCGTATTCATAAATATCATTGAACTGTCTGTTTTTAAGTTGAGTTACCAGATTCATCCCAACAAAACCTTTTGCACCTGTTATAAGAATCTTCATAACTTATCGAACCTTTCTAAAATTTAGATGATTCTTTAATAATATTTTCGTGTGCTTTCTAAGTATTCTGAAGTTCTCCAATAGACCGGCCTTCCATCCATAAATTCTGAAATTCACTGCAAGTCTCTCTATTACATCAACTAATTGATATATATTTTTTATAATCTTTCCCAATCGATCCGGATTGCGGTTATATAAGTATTTAATCCGTCTTTTCACAGACTTCTCTGAGAGAGACCCTAACTTTTTGAAATTAACATTTATAATTCCATTCTTTTCAAACCACTTCTTGTTATTCCATAACCATTTACCCCATGCAATATCATATCCATACTCTGGGTTATTGCGATACGGAATTATCATTGAACTGATATTAAAAACATCTTCTGCGTAATTCCATAAAAATACTTTATTTGTATCTTTAATACGTTCTGATCCGATTCCTTCAAATTGCCATGGATTTTCGGACAAATCCAAAAAACTGATGAGAACTTCTCTATTCCATAAAGCAAACTGTGTATCGAGACGATATCCCATATCATTCGCAGCGATATAAAAATTATCATATTGTGCTGATCGTTTGAGCCTTCTATCATTACAAGCTGCTAATCTACATACTGCTATATCAGAATTTTCCTCCATCCATTCATAGCATTTCTCGAGCTGACCGCTTTTCACATTACCCAACAGAAAAAAATCTTCTAATGAAAATATAATATATTTAGTCCTTACCAGGGAAAGACACCGAAACAGTCGTTCACTCCAGGTACACTTCATTCCGGCATTTACACATATGATATCTAAACCTTCGTGTGTATATGTTTTGGTTTCTGTAATCAAATAGATATTTTTCGGTCGATCTTTCCAGTATTTTTTAACTAATTCAAAATACGGATACCATGCCGTTTCATATTTATCACAGCTGGAAACAACTAAACTGCAATTATCAATTAACATTTTTACTCACATCCGTCTTTTTTTTATGATAGATACTATTTTGCTTCTTTCTTCTTTGCTTACGTTAAAGATAAATGTCAAAGTACCAAATATGATTGATACGATAATTCCTTTGATTACAAGCCAAAGCCACCCTTGTTGCTCAATATTAGATAGAATAGCAAAGGCCAAAGCTATGGTTCCGCAAATCGGAATTATCATCCTTACATAGCATACCTTGTAGAATTTAACCATATCGAACTTTAATACTTTGTAATAAATGAAGTTCATATAGATCAGGTTTAAAAATGCTGTAATACAGATCGCTAGACTTACACCAATTGCACCATGATAAAAAGATAGCAATAAAGAAATTACGATATTTAAGATACTAGTACAGATCAAACCAATGGATTGCAGCTTAACCTTATTTTCTGCAACTACAGTTAATCTTGCAATTTGCTGAGAATATTCAAAAATTGCCGGTAGGATTAGAAGAACTGTACAATAGTATGATTTTATATATTCCTCACCCATCCAAAGGGTTATAAATTCTTTTCCAACACATACTAAACCAACAAAAATTAATCCTAGTATTGATATCTGAAATCTTCCAACCTTTATCATAATAGATAAGATATCTTGTTGTTTCTTCTCTGCAATCTTTCTGAATATAGTAGGTAGAAATAATCCATCAATTGCTATAGCAAACGTATAGAAATAACCTGCTATAGCAGAGGCTGGGGAGTAAATAGCTATTTCGTAACTAGTAGATGCTATCCCTAAAATGGATGGTGCTATATTATAAGTTAATCTTTGCGCAATACCAATTATGGTTATCCAAATGGAGAAATCAAACATCTCCCTAAGAAGAGTCTTGCTTCTACATTTGAAGTTCACTTTGATTGGTGTATTACGCTTCAACAAATAAAGTTTGACCGCGATAGTTACAATCCCTGTCAATGTATTTATCGCAACAATCGTAATCACTCCGTATCCCTGTAAGAGAGAAAAAACAATCAAAATAATTGTGGAAATCTTTTGAAGGAGATCACATAGCTTCAATTGTACAAAGTATTCATATGCATTAAAAATTCCGCTTAAAATGGTAAACGGAAACGATATTACACTAAAACCTGCAATAATAATATATAATATTTTAAATTCTTGAAGTTCACCGGTCTCTAATCCTACATAAATATCACCCAGGTAAAAATATGTAACGGTCAAAATCACAAAAATAACAATATCAATAATAATAAATAGTTTAAAAACAATTCCAAGTAAATTGTTAATACCTTGTGTATCATTATCCACCCTATATTTTGATGCAAATCGAGTAACCACTGAACCTATTCCAAAATCCATCAAAAAGATAGAAATTAATGAAACTGCCAATGTATATAAACCATAATCTGATTTTCCTATGGAATTAACCATCCATGGTGTATATAGGAAAGATGCAATAATGTTAATAATAATTGCAATATATGAAATTACAGCTCCATTTTTAATCTGCTTTTTACTATCCATTTTTTCCCCTTATGAAGAAAATATCCGATTTATTACGATTGATAAGCCTTGAGTTTCTGACTGCTTGTTCTTATCGAGTTTTTCTTTATTTTTTCCATATAGTACGGTTAATAATATCAGTATAGCTTTGAATCATTTTTACTATTTTTGTGCTGACATTATTGTCTGTATAATCCGGAACTTCAGATCCATATTCGTTGCGCTGATGCATTGTAACTGCCATTTCAACTGCCTGAATGACCTGATCCGAGGTAATAGAACCAATAATAAAGTTTCCCCTTTCCAATGCCTCAGGGCGTTCTGTGGAAGTGCGAATGCACACTGCAGGAAATGACCGGAAAAAGGATGCTTCTTCCGGTAACGTACCGCTATCCGATACCACACAATAAGCATTGATCTGTAAGTTGTTATAATCGGTAAAGCTAAAGGGCTTAACACTACGAACCTTAGGATGAAAAACAAACTTTCTGGCTTCTATCATTTTTGCCGAACGAGGATGTGTAGAATATATCACCGGCATTTCATAATGTTTCGCCAATTCATTAATAGCACTCATGAGTTTAAGAAAGTTGTTTTCATTGTCAATATTCTCTTCCCGATGAGCAGACACAAGGATATATTTTTCTTTTCTTAGTCCAAGGGTGTCCAGAATGGTACTATTATTAATCTTATCCATTTGTGCAGAAAGTACCTCTGCCATGGGTGAGCCGGTTACGAAAGTCCTATCCTTTGCTGTACCCTCCGCAAACAGATATCGTCTTGCCTGTTCACTATAGCAAAGATTCACATCAGCAATGTGATCCACAATCCTTCTGTTCGTCTCCTCCGGTAAATTATCATCAAAACATCGATTACCGGCCTCCATATGGAAGATAGGTATTTTCAGACGCTTTGCCGAGATAGCGGATAATGTAGAATTTGTATCCCCTAAGATAAGTAATGCATCCGGTTTATGCTGAATCATTATCTTATAACTCTTAGCAATAATATTACCGATGGTTTCACCTAAGTCCGAACCTACTGCATCCAAATAACAATCCGGCTCTCTAAGCTGTAAATCCTCAAAAAAGATATGATTTAAGGTATAATCCCAGTTTTGCCCCGTATGCACAAGTATGTGTTCAAAATAATTATCACATTTTTTAATCACCTCGGACAATCGGATAATCTCCGGTCTCGTTCCAATCACCGTCATTAATTTTATTTTATTCATTAATTTCAACACCTTATCATAATAGACTAATGAAATATGCCTGCCCTTGTGAATTATTGCTTTTTAATAATTCACACTTTTCTCCCATTGATTAATCTCATCCCTGATATATTTTAATGACAGTAACTTTTCTTTCATTTCACTTACTTCTAGGCGTTTTGTATTATTTGAGTTAAATTCACAAAGGTCGCTTTGTTTATCATCGCCCTCAGTAAAGTATTTCTCATAATTCAGATCCCGCTTATCTGCAATTAATCGATAAAAACCTCCCATATCAATTGCATTTTTACTTTCTTCACTTGTCATAAGTGTTTCATACATTTTTTCACCATGCCTGATGCCAATAATATTGATACCGTTATTTACATGAAAGATTTCTTGAACCGCCTGAGCTAACGTACCTATTGTGCAGGCAGGCGCTTTCTGAATTAATATATCTCCACTCTGCGCATGTTCAAAGGCATATAATACAAGATCGACTGCCTCATCCAACGACATCATAAAACGGGTCATCTCAGGTTCTGTCACCGTCAGTGGAAGCCCTTTTTTAATTTGCTCTATGAATAATGGAATAACCGAACCCCTGGAGCACATGACATTCCCATACCGTGTTCCACAGATTAATGTTTTTTTCGAATCCACTATTCTTGACTTCGCGACAAATACCTTTTCCATCATTGCCTTCGATGTACCCATTGCATTGATTGGATAAGCGGCCTTATCTGTAGATAAACATATTACCTTTTTTACTCCTGCTTCGATGCAGGCCGTCAATACATGATTCGTTCCGATGATATTGGTCTGAACCGCTTCCATAGGAAAGAATTCGCAGGACGGTACCTGCTTTAGAGCTGCTGCATGAAATACATAATCTACATGAAATAGCGCATTTTTTATAGAAGAAATATCTCTAACATCACCAATGTAAAATTTTATTTTATCATTATGATAATGATGCCGCATATCATCCTGCTTCTTCTCATCCCTTGAAAATATCCGTATTTCTTTGACCTCCATCTGAAGTATTCGTTCCAGTACGGCATTACCAAAGGAACCCGTACCTCCTGTAATCAGTATGATTTTATTCTCTAGCATTATTTTC
>JAQZBN010000114.1 GCA_029238935.1 Herbinix sp. | reverse complement strand
GGAAAGGGATACAGGACAAAGAAGACGGAATAAGACAACCATCCATAATAAATAGGAGAAAATCTTAGGTGCACGCCTTATAATATACCTTGCCAACAGAACTAAAAGAATTACAATACTTGCAGTTAGACTCATGTTTATCACTTTAATAAGAAGTAGATGTAGCATCCTCGTTACCTCCTATTCTTATTGATTAGTTGCTGTAGTTCATCAATTTCAGCGTCAGAAAGCTTCTTTCTAGTAGTGAAGGCTGCCAAAAATGCGGGAAGTGACCCGTCAAAACCTTCATTTACAAATTTTTCACCCTGCAAGACATAGAACTCCTGCTTGGTAATAAGAGAAGAAACAATGCCATCTTGATTCTGGAATAGACCTCGCTCACAGAGCTTTTTAAGTATGGTGTAGGTTGTTGACTTCTTCCATATTAACTCTTGCGCACACAATTTAACAAGTTCCCCAGAAGTCAGTGGTTCATTCTGCCAAATGATATCTGCAAAGCGTGCTTCCACTGCACCTAATTGAATTTCTTTCATTAAAGCACCTAATTGAATTTCTTTCATTAAACCACCTCCACGATTGGTCTATTGATAGTAGACCTTCTTTTAGTCTACTATCAATAGACTAAAATGTCAAGGTATGGATAAAAGATAATGTTAGGTGTAAATAAATACTAGGTTAAGTTCATGACAAGACGAAATGACTTATGTTTATTTCATAAAAGTGTATGAGGTTGCTGGAACTCTACATCTGGTGTTAATATTTTGTTATCAAAGATAGGGAGTGATACCAGTGGTAAAATAATTTGAAATATCTATTAAAGATAGCCAGCAAGGAGAAGAATGTTAAGAGCAAAGCTTATGCTTTATGTTAACATCAATTATATATTAAGAGGGTAAATATTGTGCAGTTAAAAACAGTGCCAAAAGATTTTATTATCTGTATGACTTATTCAGAACACGGAAAAACAGAATCTAATTTCCTTTTCCATGGATTGTGTATTAAGAATAACGAAGACGAGGATATCATACTAAGTGAAATTAATTTTGAATTATATACCTCCAATAATTTTGTAAAGCAAATCTCCTATCGGGACAAAGCGCTCGAGCTAACGATTAAGAAATTTGCAGAGGAGTATACATGGTTAGGAGAAGGCTTTGGACCAAAATTATTTCTTGGAGAGGATGGATTTTTTAATCCGCAAGAATATAGTAGTGCTACAACATTAAAGCCAAACCAAGAAACGGGTATTTTCAACGAATATTTTGTTATAGTTAATAAGGAAGCTATTGATAAGATGGTTATTACCGTAAGTTATAGTATGGGCGGACAGGAATACAAGGAAGAACTTGTAGTACCTCTCATTCAATACAAAAATAAAAATGATTACATCTTCCCATTAAAGGGATGCTTTTCTACCTGCGGTAATTATAATTGCCTTTTAGATCACAGACAACATTATTCCATGGAATTCGCTGTGGATATGGCACAATATAATGAAGAGCAGAAACTATTTTTCAAAGAAAACATGCAGCAAGAAGATCATGTGATATTCGGGAAAGAAATCCTTGCTATCGCTGAGGGAGAAGTAATGGATTGTTATAATGATTTTCCGGTAACAACATCCTGGGTATGGGAAGAAAGAAAACCTTATTTTGATAAGTATGGTTACTTACCTGCTCAATGTGGAAACTATGTGTCTCTAAAACATGCAAACGGAGAATATTCATTTTATGGTCATATGATTATGGGGAGTGCAACTGTAAGGATAGGAGATAAAGTAAAGCAAGGACAGGTAATTGGCAAGGTGGGGCATACAGGCATGTCAAACTGTCCGCATCTACACTTCCAGCTTATGGATGGACCAGACTTTTCAACTAACCGAGGTTTGCCTTGTACATTTACAAATATTGAAGATGTATGTGGAAACCCGATAGGGTTAATAACAGATAATAATCTCATTGTGCATACAAAATAAGGTGAAGAATTTAAGGCTAAGTGAATAAATGGAATGGTTGTAACAATGACAAACTGATTATATAGCACCAAAAAGAGCATTGGTTCAATGAGAACGGATGCTCTTTTCTGATTCTAGAACTCTAGTTTATACTGCTGTATTTTTCTTTTTAATAAATCCAGAGTCGATTCTCTAGAGTAAGCAAGCTGACTATCTTTTAAGTATTCGAGAAAACTGTGAACAGAGTATGCAATACTCTTTTCCTGAATTACTAAATGAAATGGGCCTTTAACGGGATGAATATACATAAAAAATATCATTGATTCATTAAAAGCTGTTATAGATAAATAAGGAGAAATCTTAAGCTTATCCGGATCTACTGCAATGGCTTGATAGGGAGTTTCCAAGATGTTTTTGTATAAAACCTCTAATAGCTTCATACAATCATCTTTAGTAATCGGATCGTAAAAAGAGTCTGGAACTTCAGAGATACGTCCTGTTGACCAGAAGGAATCCAACCCCTCCTCATTAAAATAGGAGGTAAACATATGTCCCTTCAACAGCAATTGATAATAAGATTCAGATCGTTTTGCCATAAGAGAGACGACTTCATCTTTCTGTGGAAAATCATACATATATTTATTTAATTGTTCGCGATTTGTAAAGTACATAAAGCAAGGTTGAGCTAAAAAAGAATAAGTAGCAAGGTTTGAATTTTTAGATTCTTGATTTTTAAATTCTAATTGATGGTATTTATTAAGGTAATCCAATGGATCATAAACTTTTTCAACGAGAGGTATGGATAGATGGTACATATCATTATATAGCTTTTTATAAAGTTGGTGAACATCTGCGGTCATATAGAACAAAGCATAATTTAAATTAGGGGATATTGCGATTACCTTATCGGAAGTTATAATAAAATAAGGAAATAGGGAGGTGTTATTGAATTTTACATCTAAGTCATCATAGTAGATAAATACATTATAATCTGCTTCGGAAAGCAACAGAGGCATAACATTTTTAACATATTTTAAGTTTTGATAATTGTCACTATTAACTGAAACTTCTTTATTCAGGCAAAAAATATGTTCCATATGAAGTGAACTGTTTTTACCGATTGATAAAAGTAATTCCAGTAAAAACGAATGCTCTGGTTGGATAAGTAGCTTGACATAACCATCCTTTTTTGTGGATTCAACTTCTATAATAGCCTTTAACATATAATTTATTTCACTTATTCCGCTAAGAACATTAACAGACTGAAAATTACTAAAGTCATGATTGTAATTAACATTAACATTAAAAGAATTGGAGTCTTTTATGGAATCAATATTTTCTATCATGTCTTTCACCGACAGGTGTCTATTATAATTATCTTCACCCAGGCGGTCTACATTATACAAATGACGTAGCTTCTGTTCCTGGCTCGGAGTCAGCATAAGAGCCTTCATAATTTTTTCTAACACAGTAATATCAGCAGGTATACGCTTTCCTGCGAGGATGTGCTGTATAAAACTACGGTCAACACCGCTTATCTTTGATAAGGTCTGAATCGTAATCTCTTGGTTACTTACGAAATTCTTTAATGTCTGAGAAAAATTGCTCATATATTTCCTCCCACTCCCTATATTTCTTTTATCATATAAGAAGTTACGAATTATTTCAACAATAAATAGAGAATTAAGTAAGATAATGGCTGTAAAGTAGCTTGCTATTAAAAGGTTTAAATATCTTTAGAACTCAATAAATATTCTGTCACAAATCCTGTCACATATTGAAACAAAATAACTCATTTAATATCATGGAGTTAACTATTACCAAAAGTTAACTAAGAGGTAATATTATAGAATTCTTAACAATAAAAAGGAGTGGGAAAATGAAGCATTTGGCTAAAAAATTTGTATCATTCATGGTATTTGCTCTGCTATGGTCAGCTATACTTTTTACACAGACCAACCAAAAGGCACAGGCCTATGAGGTATCCGGTTTTTATCAGTATGAATACAATGACACCGGTGTAAGAATTACAAAGTATACCGGTGGTGAGTTGATAGTTAACATACCGTCTAAAATTGCTGGTAAAAAGGTAACGGAAATAGGAGCGTACGCTTTTAAGAATAATGATATAATTGAAAATGTACTATTTCCGGACACAATCATCAAAATAGGTACAGGTGCATTTAATGATTGTGACAGTATAAGAGTAATCAATATTCCTAATAGCGTTACGACGATAGATTCCTATTACTGGTCAGGGGATGAAACCTTTGGAGGGTGTGATGCTCTTACTAAGGTGACCATAGGTAATTCCGTACAAAGAATAGGAAGGGAGAGTTTTAGAGATTGCCCAAAGCTTAGTGAGGTTTCAATCGGAAAGAGTGTGCAGTATATTGACGAGGCAGCATTTTTAAATTGTGATGCCCTATTATTTATCAATATACCGAAAGCAGTTAAAGAAATAGGTCTTTATGCTTTTCAAGATTGCAATAATTTAAAAAAAGTAACATTGAATGAGGGATTAAATAAAATCTGTACCGGAGCCTTTAACAATTGCGACAGTTTAACAGAAATAATTATACCAAATAGCGTGGTAACTATTGATTCGTATTATTGGTCAGGAGATGAGACCTTTGGAAGCTGTGACAATCTAGCAAATGTTGTGATTGGGAATGGAGTTACACGTATACCAAGAGAGTGTTTCAGAGACAATAAGGCCTTAAAAACAGTAAAGTTAGGCAATGGAATAGAATATATTGATGAGGCAGCATTTTTAGACTGTGATTCCTTAACTAGCATTGTAATCCCCGCATCAGTAAGGGAGATTGGACCCTATAGTTTTCAAGATTGCGATAATCTAACCAATGTCAGTTTGGCTTATGGCTTGAATAAAATAGGTACCGGAGCTTTTAATAATTGCGATAGTTTGATTGAAGTCATCCTGCCAAATAGCGTGGAAACAATTGATTCCTACTATTGGGGAGGAGATGAGACCTTTGGTGACTGTTCCAATCTCCTCAAAGTACAGATTCCCAATAGCGTTACTTCCATTGGTGAAGAGCTGATTACCGGAAGTGACAGTGCAATAATAACTGGGTATGCCGGATCAGTTGCAGCTCAATATGCTGCGGATAATAAGTTCATTTTTGAAGAACTGGAAAGCTATCCAGCCGTATCCTTTTCCTTTA
This sequence comes from Herbinix sp., assembly GCA_029238935.1. Classification (GTDB taxonomy): domain Bacteria; phylum Bacillota; class Clostridia; order Lachnospirales; family Lachnospiraceae; genus Mobilitalea. The sequence continues at coordinate 3,908 of JAQZBN010000114.1, read as the reverse complement.
AGAATAAAGAAATATCAGCTCTGGTCGGTCAGACTGTTCGCTTGAAATACTCCATTAGTCCGATTGATACGACGGATGCTATTACTTGGAAATCCAGTGATAATAGTATTGCTTCGATAAATAATGTGGGAGAAATTACAGCATATAACACGGGCAGCGTAAGCATAATCGCGACAACCACAAGTGGATTAAAGAGCAGTATTACCGTCATTGTCGGTGCAGCACCTAGCAAGTTGATATTTACCAATAATAAAGGATCAAAGTTATACGCAAAAAGCAATTGTAGATGACGGAAGCCGAACGGACGTCACAGTAAGTTATAAATCTTCTGATTCCTCTATAGCTGCGGTTAGTGCAAATGGAAAAGTTACTCCAAAGAAAACGGGAAAGGTAACAATATATGCGACCACATATAATGGGCTGTCAGCTTCCTATGTATTAACTGTGAAGAAAGTCCCCTCTGCGGTAACATTAAGGCCTGCCAAGTTAACCTTAAAAGTGAAGGACCAATATAGTCTAAAAGCATCTGTTGCCTCAGACAGTTATTCGTCAAAGTATACCTATACCAGCAGCAACTCATCTGTGGTAAAAGTTGATTCAAGAGGAAATATAACCGCAATTAAAAAAGGAACAGCAAAGATAACAGTAATAACGCATAATGGCAAAAAAGCGACTTGTATAATAACAGTAAAATAGGACAAATGGTTAGTGTAGGTTTGTTTGGAGATTGTCGGTGGATTATTTAAACAAGGAGGATTTCAAATGTACGGAACAAAACGACAATTTATGAAATTTATTGTGTTTACACTTGTTTTATCATTCCTGTTATTGCAGTCATTTCAACCAGCATTGGCAGCCTCTACCGTGAATGCTAAAAAGATTACTTTAAATAAAAAGTCAATTACTTTGGAGGTTGGAGAGTCACAGGCATTGAAGGCAACCGTTTCGCCTGCGAATACGACAAGTAAGAAAGTAAAATGGTCTTCCAATGACAAAGAAATAGCAACCGTTACTTCCACAGGCAAGGTTATTGCTATTGGAGCAGGTAGAACTATTATAACCGCAAAGACCAGTAATGGAAAGAAAGCAATGTGCAAGGTTACTGTAAAAGAAAGTGGTCCAACCGATGTTGATATAATAGAAGATGATATTACCTTGAGTATGGAAGACGAATATACTTTGAAGGTGCGTATCACGCCAGCTTCGGAAGCAGATGCGGAATTAACCTGGTATTCCGATGATGAAGATGTTGTGTGTGTGGATGATGAAGGAAATCTATTCCCTATGAATGAAGGCTCTGCAATTATAACAGTTGAAACTGTAAACGGACTGACAGATGCCTGTACAGTTACTATAATGGATAATGTGCAGGATAAGACACTGATTGAACTATCAGAGGAAACACTTAATTTAAAGATAGGAGATGCCAAGCAACTGACTGCTAACGTCACTCCTTTAGAACCGGGTGAAGTGAACGTTACATGGAAAAGCAGCAACAGCAAAGTCGTGTCAGTAGACTCTAAGGGCTATATCAGAGCAATAAAAGAAGGCGCAGCAGTGATTAAAGCCTCACTTACAAATGGGGAATATGATGAATGCCTGGTGGAGGTAAACTCTGACTATATTGAAGTGTCTGGAATATCAATAGATTATGATACCGCAACGCTCACAGTAGGAGAGAGCATACGCCTATCAGCAACAGTCAGCCCATCTAATGCTACAGAGCAGAGCATAACCTGGAGCAGTAGCAATGTAACACTTGCTGATGTTGATTCCACAGGAAAGGTGACAGCAAAGGCAGGGGGTAGTGTAACGATAACGGCAGCATGGAATAATAAACTGTTTGCTTCCTGTATGGTGACAATTAAGACAAAAACCGTTGCTGTAAGTACTGTTACATTAAGCCAGAAAAATGTTACGATGGAGGTGAATACTTCAGTAACTCTGAACGCGAGTATATCTCCTGCTGATGCTACAGATAAATTAATATCCTGGCAGAGCAGCAATACTGGAATAGCAACCGTTGATGCCAGTGGTAAAGTTTATGGTGTAGCAAAAGGAACTGCCACAATTACTGCGAAGACGGCAAATGGAAAAATGGATAGTGCACAGATTACAGTGAAGGAAACTCTTGTAAAAGGAAGCCTAAAGGATGTTGTATATAAGCTCACCTTAAAAGGAACCAATGTATGCCTTGATGTAAATGGTGGGGCAGATAAGAATGGAACCAACGTTCAGGTTTGGGAGAATAATGATTCAAATGCCCAGAAGTGGAGAGTCGAAAATCATTCCGACGGAACTATTAGTCTGATTGCTCAATGTGCACCTGATAAGGTATTGGATGTTATGAGAACCGGTAACTCTACAGCTGGTGCTTTAAAGGCAGGGTGTAATGTTGATATTTATATTCATAATGATAGTCCAGCTCAGAATTTTACACCTTATCAGTATAGTGACGGAACCTATATTCTTAGATTAAGCTCTAACCCAGATCTGGTTCTTACTTCAACTGGTACAGGAAGTGGCTCTAACGTAATTATTAATAGTTTTGATGAAAATAATAGCCTCCAAAGATGGGTTATTACGGAGACGAGTGCACCCGCACCAATTCCTGCTGCTTCCTTTACATTTCCAACAGCTAATGCTTATCAGATTACAGTTCTGTCTTATTATTATGGCAATGCATCAAAAGGTAAGCATGTAACCAAAGGTGGCGGAACAATTTTAGGTGCTATGGATATCAGTGGTCCAGATAGTGATATTTTGGCTGCAGAATCTGGAACTGTAACTGCTGTATCCTATGATTCTGGCTGGGGGAATAGTATTACCATCCAACATGATAACGGATTTTATTCCTTCTACGCACACTTAAAGGATAAATCAATAACAGTAGCTGTGGGAAGCAAGGTTTCCAAAGGGCAGAAAATTGGTGTTATGGGAAGTACAGGAAATAGTACGGGAAAACACTTGCATTTTGAAATCTGGGATACCAATAAAAATACCTGTGAGACGTGGATCTATTTTAGAGATAACTACAAAGCAAAACTAAAATACGATGCAGATATTGTTCAGGGTGGTAGCAACCCTGAGGCTTGGAGGACCTGGATTACTAGTAACTACAAATTATCCGGTGGTGTTTATATAGCAAAGTAAAAGCTCCTCATCTTATATATTTGAAAATTACTACATTAAAAGAATAAAATTAAAAAACAGATGGCAGATAGCATAATATTTGAACGGTGCTCCTATAAGTTAAATTCTTAGGTCTAACTTTTGGAGGTCAGTTTAATTAGCTACCTACTATCTGTTTTCTTCATTTAGAGGATAACTAAAATATTTAACATACCATTAGTATAATGAATTATGAGTCTTCCAAGGAATACTATAAAGAAATTGGGTTACATGTGCTTGTCATTTGAACAGGGTGAGAATAATTCTTTTTATTTATCAGAAGTTAAAGAACAGGTGAGTATGTGAAATTGACATACTCATTTTTTGGTTCTGTATCCTGTAACTTTTATAGGAAAAGCTTTTGTTATAGGTAATAGATAGAAGCAGCTATAGATTAAATCGTTGACATCTGTAAAATATATGCTATAATTAAAACCATACTAAACAGATATGAAATATATGATATCAACAAGATATAATATATTTATCATAAGGATGTTGCAGTAAGAAAATGATTATACCAAATCCAATTCAATTATTTAGTTCTATTTTTATCGATCTGTTTTATATTTTAATCATTAATTAGTAGTGCAAATGGATGATTCCAGCATTATTAATCGATTAGTTGTTTACATAAAATAGTTGAAGTGGAGGGGAACTGCAATGGGAGAAAATATAGAAAGTGCTAGAACAGATAATTTAAGGGCATACCAAAATGTGCATTTTATTGAAGCAAA
>JAQZBN010000113.1 GCA_029238935.1 Herbinix sp. | reverse complement strand
AGAAGTTTTTGAAAACGAAAGATTTTTACGAACATGGATTTAATTATGAGATACATATTTTTGGCAATATCGCTCATGTCTATAGTGAATATGAAGCAATGGCATCTTTAGAGGATATTACCCCGATAAGAAGTGGGATCAATTTAGTGCAATTAATAAATGCTGGTGATAGATGGAGAATATTAAATATGTTATGGCAAGATAGATAAGCATATTGAAAATGTATCTTATCTACTTTAAAATTATTGCTATTATCCTACCTTTTCTCCATCCTCACTATCCATCCAATGTGTATGGAGTGCCACAGCTTGCATGTGTAGAACTCCCTTATAATACCAGTATGTCAAGGAACCTTCCCCTGTCACTTTTATGTTTAGATCAAAACTAACATCTTCACAATCCTCTACTAACCAATTTCATTCATTTAACTGTTTGGAGACTTCCAAATTTCAGTTCTGTTTTTACCCATACTTTTTGCTTGGTACAATGCCTCATCCGCTCGCTTTAAAAGTTTATCCCCTACACAGTTAAGGGCAGTACATGTAAAATCAGTATCCTGTTCCAAGCCAGCCATGCCAATGCTTATGGTAAAGGTAATGTTACCCTTTCTAGTGGAAATCTTGAGCTGACTAACTTTCTTTCGAATTTTTTCAGCCACTACTTTCCCCTGCTCTAGGGATGTTTCCGGCAGTAGTATTAAAAATTCCTCGCCCCCAAACCGAACGGGTAGATCCACCTCCCGAATTTGTTCTTTTAAAGTTGATGCTAAGAGCTTTAGGGCTTTATCACCTTCTAAATGACCAAATTTATCATTAATTTTTTTGAAGTCATCAATATCTAATATAAGCAGGGTTGAAACATGTCCTAAACGACATGCTCGCTCCAACTCTAACTGAAATTGGTACTCAAAATATCGTCTATTTGCCAGTCCTGTTAGGTAGTCCTGCATAGATAATTTTTCCAGTTGATCATACTGAACTCGTAGATTAGTCGTCATAATGTTAAAATTATGGGCAACTCCCTGAAAATCATTGTGTCCTTTACAATTTATCCGCTGATCAAAGTCACCTGCGGCCACCTGCTCAGTGGCGTTAGTAATCTCTTCCAATGGTTTCAAGATTATTCTCGCAAAAATACCACTAGCTATGAACCCTAGTATTACAACCAGCACCATTGTGCTGAGCAACATATACCTATCGATTTTACTCATAGAATAAATTTCTTCATGATCCATTTCGTAAACAACTACCCAGTTATTTTTCTTCAACTTACCCAAGGCTATATCAAGCTTTCCGTTTTCCATCGGTAGATTGACCAACATGTTTTCCTTGTTTTCTGCAATCTGGGATAAGATATCAGGATGGATTTTATGGCCCACCATCTTTTTATCTGTATGGAAAACTATTGTTCCCCGCCCATCCACCACATAGATACTGCCTTGTTTCTTTTCCTGAAAACCATTCACCAATGAGTGAAAGATATTATTTTCGTTCCATAAATTGATACTCAATGCCAAAACTCCAGAAGCTTGACTACCTTCCATCACTATGCTACTGACAAATATCACAGGAGATGGATTGGATTCTGTAATAATAACATCAGAAAGATAACTTTCATGTTTTGCCAGTGGGTATTGAATGTAATCCCGATGACTAATGTCGTTTTTGTGTTTTAGCTCGATTATACCCTGAGAAGAACTAAAGAAGAGCTGCATTATCCCGTTCTTGTCCGTAACAGTTCCCCCAGTAAAAATAGCACTACTGCTTACAAATATATCCAAGGTTTTTGCTGCTTCCTCTAACTTTGATGGGTCGGATAGGGTAATTTTATTTGACAAATATTCAACATCACCAAGGCTTTTAGCTAAGAGCCAATCCAGTCTATTAGATAAAAACTTCACATCATTGATCATTACTCTATGGTATCTCTCTTCCACTACATTAGGAGTTATATAAAAAAGGGTAAACGCACCTGGAATACCAATAGCCAGAATAATCAGCACGCCAATTGCCGCAATCAATTGTTTAAATAACTTACTTTGATAAATAGATTTCATCAGCGGCCCTCCTAGGATAAATATTCATACTTCAAAATAATAGCATATCCATTAAAAATTTTATACTTACTCCCAAGAGTTTATATGAATTCTACTCGTTATATAGCAGTCTGCTAACATCAAGGTGCTCGCCATTCTTAATTGTTTTGCTAATAGCATCTCATCACATTGTTCCAGCCTGTCAATGGATCTGTCTTCGCTTCGTCCTTTAATCTTCTATAAAGCGTATTGATTGTGGATACATAATCTAAAAGGTAAAATTGTATGATTCCAGCACTTAATAATATGATCGCAAAACTTGGAATAATTTCATAAGGTTTTTAACTCTTTTTAAGAAATTGCTCATTATAACTCAATGCTAATTGCTGTATAGCTTTTAATGTTAATTTACATTCATCTACTCCATATGGTCGATTGATATCACCTTGAGCAACACTGTTTTCATCTTCTAAATACCTAATCTCATTTGCAATCCAATATTCTAGAGTTTTTAGATCCTCATTGTTTAAAAGATTATCCATACCTCGATTACCTCCATTGATTACATTACGAATTTAGACCCTTATTATGTGTAGCAGAAATGCTAGAATTGTTGACTATCAGTAAATAACTTAATTCTCGATAATACATTTACTTGTGTAGATAATGGAATGTCTATCGGTGTATTCATCAAGTTAATCCTTAAGTCCAAATCATTTTATTGAAGTTTATTTTAAAAATAGTACTCAAGTCCTATTGTACCATATTTTTACTTTTTGCTACATATTTTTACAACCCGATTTCTCTTCATTAACATCTCTATATTGAATATTGTCAAATTCATAATTTTATAACTTTACTAAAACCTACGTTTTAAATATATAGCCAAGCTTAGGACCAGAGAAGCTTGGGGGTGATCAAATTCCATTCATTTCTCAGATTATTGCTTTAGCTGATTATATAGATTTAAAGTTTGATCGAAGAAATGATAGTCTTATATACAGGGATATATTCAGAAACTGGCTCCATAATGAGAAAAACAAATCATTCAAGGGAGAACTAGCCGATATTGTACTCGAACTGTTTGAACAGGAAAAATTGTGGTTAGACCTTGGAGTATACGATATCCATACATTGTTAGCTCCTTTAATCCCTGATCAAAATATAGAAATTTATATGGATGAATTGGAGCAGATTTCTAGAGCATTTGCAGTTATTATAGATAAGAAAAGTGCCTTTACCCATCATCATTCTCTTAAGATTTCAGAAAGGGCCTTTAAAATGGCACAAGCCCTTGGGTATGACGAGAAAAAATGTAGAAAAATGAAAATCTCTGGCTATTTGCATGACATCGGTAAGCTTATTGTTCCTAATTCAATATTGGACAAGCCAGATAAACTTACCAAAGATGAGATGTTGCTCATTAAAAAACACCCATATTACTCAAAATTTATTCTAAAACAAATAAAGGGATTTGAAGATATAGCTGAATGGGGCCCTAATCATCACGAAAACTTGACAGGAACAGGCTACCCAGAAGGTATTTCGGGCAGTCAGTTTACAGAGGAGTCTCAAATCATGGCTATTTGCGATATTTATCAGGCTCTAACTGAAGATAGAATATATCGTTCCGGCATGTCTCATGATGATGCAGTGATCATCATCAATAAATTAGTTGATAAGCGATATTATGAAAGATATATTTTCGATGAATTCCTAAAAATACATTAGATTTAAATATAAAAACGAGTCAAAACAGGGCTATTTTCAGGCATACCAAATCATAATATACTTGACAATCTTCAAGATTGACCTATCTATAATATCATGGGTTGTTTTGTTTTCCTTTAACGCTAAGAGTCTTAAATATCTATAAGAAATACTAATGATATTCTGAATGAAGAAAAATAAATTGATGTTCTTGTATGCAGTAATTTATTTAGGGGATGAATGATAAAAGAAGCTCCTTCTTAGCAAGTATCAAAAATAATACTAAGTCAGGAAGGAGCTTCTCTGTGTCAACTTTACAAAGGAATTCATCAGATCATGTTGGCAGATGAACAATTTCAATCGTCAGGTGGCTTCCCCTTATGACTTATATCTAAATGGTTACTCTATAGCAGTATTGAAAAGGATTCCTAGGAGTTATTATTGCAAAGACTTACTCATCTAAATCGATATTCCTTTCTTCAGCTTTAATCATGCCTCTGGCGAAGAGTACTGTTGAAATTTTGGAGAATATGTTACAGCTTCCTGCTTCGTACTTTAAGAATAACCCAAGATGCTTCAGACATTCGTAATTGCTTTACCTATATGCCGATCAATTCTCCATTGTGGTGCTTGACCATCATCTCCCCAGTATTCATTTAACAGTTTTATTTTGCCGTTATTGAATTCAAAAAATGAAGTAGCATGAAAGAATACGTCATCATTTTTGAGCTTGACTTTTACAACAGAAATAACCAAGCTTTCAATACATTCCAACCGCTCGACTTTAATGCTCCAATCCCCAGGATATTCGCAATTTGCTCTTATAAACTCTTCTACATTAAACCTTTCATTTGTGTTGTTCCAATTAATCGTGGCATCATCCTCAAAATATGTATGTGTATTATCCCAATTTTGTTTATCAATGTCATTCCATAACGAAATTACTTTCTCTTTATAATCCATTATCAATCATGTCCCCCTGCTCTCAAAATATATTTAACTACGCAATAGTACTATTGATGCGACACAAATGTCACATAGGTCCAGATCAAGATTGAGATCGAGTAAAGACGGTAGGGGCGCGGGTTTCTCCGCCCGAACACCCAAGAGATCAGCAGAAGAAGGGCAGGATGACCCTGCCCCCACGGGTTTCAATCTGGATCTCGATCTTGATCTGCGGCATTTATGCCGCATCTCTCTACAATTACGTATTTGCTTTGCCGCAATACAAAAAGATTTGAGGCTTTGTTTCTATAAAGAACTTTTCTATCACATCATCATTACTGAAAAGAATATGTAGAATTTCTTTACCATTCAATTTCTCTATCTTCATGCTTTCTACATTCTCAAGATTAATTTTCAATATGTCTCTATCACCTACAAGTAACCAAATATCAACAATGCCTTCAGCAGGGGAAATAGTGATATCTAAAGTTTCATTTTCTCTTTTCAGTTTGAAATTAATTGTTCGATAAAACCATGGGATTTCCATTTCTTCCCCATAAATATATACTGGCTCCATTTCAAAAAGAGCTATCAATTTCCATAATTCAGGTATCTCTTTCATTTAACCACCGTTTCTCTGTCTTAGAATACAGGAAGAATATGAGCACAGGTTATTCTCATAATCTTTATTTCTTCAGCTTTTGTTTTTCATTCAATAATCTTTCCTTGTTAGGACGTGTGTCGTCTAACAAAAATTCTGCCCAATCAAGTTCAAATTCATCGGTATTTTCTTGCCAATACAGCAGACGATTATAATAGTACTCTATCTTTTCACTAACTGGTTTTGGAAAGTTATCTTTTCCATATTTTAAGACTATTGCTGTCAATTCATAGATAGGCAGCCCCAAAGCGTGTGTTTCTACATGTACGGTAGCGCAAGCATGCCCAATTGCGTGACACAAAGCACCATATTCTCTGTCATCAATTTCTTTAGCCACAGCATGTGAATCTAAAATAGCCTGTTTTGCTATGGGCATTTTAATTTTACCCCTTGCCCAATCCTCACAAAGCTCCAAACAGGTTCTGGGCCTTCGTTCATCGGGATATTTTGCTTCAAATTGTTCCAAAGTCAGTTTGGCACAATCTAGTGCCCACATCACAAGGGTTCGATGCTTTTGTAATTGAATTAGATTTATCAACGCTTGTAAACATTGACTGTCACGGGAAAACAACATTTTATTTCTTTTCTTTAATTTGATTTCTACATCCAAAAACATAGTAGTGATTCCCTTCCAAATTATATATAGTCTTTAATTCACATAATGCTACAGTCATGAAGTAGTATAAGAATGTTGCGACATAATCGTAGGGAGCGGCCCCTGTGCCGTTCCGTTATGTTATTTCTCCGCGATAAACGGAAG
>JAQZBN010000059.1 GCA_029238935.1 Herbinix sp. | reverse complement strand
GATAATAATATCAGCGTAGTAAATGAGAATGGAAAGACAGTAATGAAAGCAGAAAGTACAATTAAGAACACAGGATATCGATTAAACCAAACCTTTGGTATAACAGCAGGATTGTTTGCCTTGGTAGGACTCTGTATCCATGCAGCTCGTAAATATCAGTTATTCGCTCACGACGATGAGACGTAGAACGAAACGATTCTTGGGATATGTACTTATCCCCCTATGTATGGCAACTCTTGGTTATGGTACCGTTTATCTGGCAGGGAAACCGGTAGTAGCGATGGTATCCGCGGTATCAAGTATGGTAATCTCCAAGAGCACACCTACTTTTAATGAGGAACTTGATTCAATTTTTGATGAGAACGCAGTAAAAGCAACGGGTCACGTAGATCAGAGCGAAGTCGCGGTACCGTTGTATGAAACCTATTATGCGAAGATATCATGTGAACGGGTTAACTTAATAGCACCTATTTATTGGGGGGATTCTGACAAAGCATTAAAGCAAGGTGTTGGACAGTACATTGGTAGTTTTATGCCGGGATACGGCAAACCACTGCTCATGAGTTCCCATGATAGTACATATTTTGCACCACTTGAAGATATTGAAATTGGGGATGTCATCCAGATTACCACGAATTATGGTGATTATGAATATAAAGTAACCGATTTGAAAGTAACTAATGCATCGGATCGTTCAGCGTTTGACTTAACACAGGATAAAGAGGAGCTGATTCTCTATACCTGTTATCCGTTTGGTGCGATGATAGGTGTTAAGAATGAACGCTACTTTGTATATGCGGATAAGATCTCAGGTCCCGAGATTGTGCAAGGAGGAACCGATGATGGAACAGAGTAATAGTATGGAGCAAGGTCAAGGTCGTACGAAGGATAGTCATAGAAGCTCAAAAGCAAAAAGAAGAGCGAGAGTAGTGATCTCCTATGTACTAACCTATCTTTTGGCTCTTACCTTCACCATGATATTCTTACTTATTGGAATCTATGCCGGAGTATTTAACGACAGTGTTATATTGGATCGACTTCATAAGAGTAATTACTATCAGAGTATTCATAAGATTATAACTGATAATGTTGAGAGTATTATTCTGCCAACCGGTCTAGAGGTATCGGTACTGGAAGATGTAATCACCATGGATGCAGTGTATATCGGTTCCAAGAATACAATCGAAGGAGCCTTAAAAGGGAATATAGTAGTTTCGGATACAAAGGCTATTGAGAATAAGCTAGCAGAGAATATTAAAGCTTATGCTACAGAGAAAGGTATCGTATATGGAGAGGAGCAGGAGGAAGGTATGGCATCCCTATGTAAAGCAGTGGCGGCCGAATATTCTCGAATGCTTGATTTTCCATTCATACAATACTATACCAAGTACAAGGCAATCTATCATAAGATATTTATGGTAGGAGTACCAAGCTTACTGCTTATGGCTGCTGTTATCATAGGTGTTTTACTGGGAATACAGCGGTTTAAGCATAAGGGTTTACGCTTCGTGGCATATGGACTTCTCGCTTCTATTATTATGATTACAGTGCTTCCGATGATTTTACTAATCTCAGGAGCTTATCAGAAGTTGAATGTATCACCGAGATATTTTTATGATTTTATGGTTAGTTATTTAAAGTGGGATATTACGGTGTTCCTTTACATCGGAGGTGTTGGTTTTGCACTATTTGCCGGCATTCTATTGTTAATTAATACCTTAAAGCGGAGAAGTAATTAAGACGTATTTTGTAGATTATGTAGAATAATGGAGGTTAATTGTCATTATTTTTTCCTATTATTTCATTTATTTGGGTTGAATGGGTTATTTTAGAAAAGATGTAATACTCTGTAAAGGAATGTAATATAGGGAGGAAGAGATTTGCAGGGTTACTTTGACTTACATAGCCATATTCTTCCGGGAGTCGATGACGGGTCTAGAGATATGGAACAAACACATCAGATGCTCTCCCTGGCCTTCAAGGAAGGGATAAGATGGATGGCCGCAACTCCCCATTATGAAATTGGGAGGAAGAATACTGATGTTGCTACTCTTAAGAGTAAATATGAAGAGGTTCAGAATGTAGCAAAGAGCATCAGTGAGGATTTACATATAGTACTTGGGAATGAACTTCTCTATAGCTTAGATATTATTGAGGCGCTAAAGAGAGGGGAAGCACTTACCATTCAGGAAACCAGATATATTTTGATTGAATTTCTTCCAAAGGTGACTTATTCGGAACTTAGAGATGGGTTAAGCCGCTGTGTTATGGCAGGTTATATCCCGGTACTCGCTCATACAGAACGGTATTTATGTCTGGTGAAACAGCCAGAACTTGTGGAAGAACTATTAATGGTCGGAGCTTATATTCAAATCAATCTTTCTAGTGTTCTAGGCGGAATCATGAATGCTCAGGCAAACTTCTGTAAGAAGATGCTAAGCTTAGGATACGTTCATTTTATAGGAACTGATGCTCACGGAGTTACGAGTAGAGCTCCTTACGCGAAGGATGCAGTTACACTCATAAGGAAGAAGTATGGGGATGAACTGGTGACTAGATTGACTTGGGACAATCCCATGAGAATGTTGCAGAACAAGCATCTATAATGTTGTTAAGATAAATAAATATTTCATTGATAGATATGATTAAGGAGCTAACGAATGGAACCAAAGAACAGTGAAGAGTTAGAGATAGACATTAGAGAACTTTTTTTTGTACTATTAGATAAAGTATGGATCATAGTAATTGTTGGTGTACTGGCAGCAATTTGTGCCGGATTAATCAGTAAAGTATTTCTGACTCCGGTGTATACTTCAAAGACTTCAGTATATGTCATTAGCAGACAGACAGAGGATAAGACAACCTTATCAGATCTTCAGACCGGTACGCAGTTAACCAACGGAACAGGTCATTAGCGATTTGAACCTGAATTTGACACATGAAGAATTAGCTTCGATGATTACGGTTAATGCGCAACCCGATACCCGTATTTTGGAAATCGTAGTTAATCATCCCGATGCCTATGTAGCTAAGCAATTGGCCGATGCAATCGCTGAAGTATCTTCAGAGCGCATGGTTAGTGTTATGGAGATGGAGAAGGTTAATATTGTAGAACCTGGTAATCTGCCTACCTCGCCTTCTAGTCCGAATGTGAAGATGAATGTGATCATTGGTGGTCTATTGGGTGTATTTCTTACTGCAGGCATTGTAATTCTTGTATACATATTAAATGATTCCATTAAGAATGCGGATGATATCGAACGCTTCCTAGGTATGACTACCTTAGGAACCAAAGATCTATGCTACAAGTAAACTTTGAGAAAGTACGTAAATTAGATTTTAGAACGAACGAGGCATATAAATCATTAAGAACGAATATACAATTCTGTGGTAATGATATTAAGATGATCTGCTTAACCAGCTGTATGCCCAACGAAGGAAAGTCCAGTGTATCCTTTAATCTGGCAGCTGCTTTCGCTGAGAGCGGCAAGAAAGTCATCTTTATTGATGCGGATCTTCGTAAGTCAGTCATCATTGGCCGTTACAAAGCGGATCATGCAGTTCTTGGTCTGACCCATTATCTGTCCGGTCAGAATTCCCTTGAGGAAGTACTGTATACTTCGAATATAGACAATTTAGATGTCATCTTTACTGGACCCGTTCCTCCGAATCCAGCAGAATTACTCGGGGGTGAGTGCTTTACCCAGTTAACGCAGCAATTACGTAAAGAGTATGATTATGTTATAATCGATACACCACCTCTTGGCAGTGTCATTGACAGTGCAATCGTAGCAGAACAATGTGATGGTATTATTCTAGTGATTGAGTCCAATGTGATTAGTTATAAATTTGCTCAGAGAGTAAAAAAACAGTTAGAGAAGGGCAATTGTAAAATTCTTGGAGCTGTACTGAACAAAGTTGAGATGAATGGTAAAGGTTATTACGGAAAGTATTACGGTAAATACTATGGAAAGTATTATGGTAATTACGGACACGAAGAATAAGATTAACAGAGGAAGACACTATGAAGAAGATTGGACTAAGTATAGCAGGAATTATAGCCTTCGTATTATTGGGGGTTACAATAGTTATCTATGCTACAGAAGATAAGGAAGGACCAGAGATTACATTCACTACCTCTGAGTTTACCTATATAGAAGGCAGCGATACCAAGGAATTATTACAGGGCGTAACTGCAACCGATGCCATCGACGGTAATGTGTCAGATACCTTAATCATTGAAAGCATCATTCCCTTAAGAGATAATACAACAGCGAAGGTGATCTACGCTGCGAAGGATAGGGAAAACCATATCACCAAATCAGATTTGATCGTTAATTATATTGTAAAAGAACCGAATGCTATCGATAACTTAGAGGATGCGGAAGAAGGAGCAGGAGAAACAGTAGAACAGCCAGAACCAACTGAAGTTACGGTAACACCTACTCCAGAAGTAGTAGAAGCTGCAGCAACCGCAACAGATCCTGTATTACCCTCGAATCAAGAGAATAACAATTCTAGTGAGAGTATTGTAGATACGACAGAAGAAGCTACAGTAGAAAATACAGAAGAAGCTACAGTAGAAAATACAGAAGAAGCTGTAGAAGAAGTAACTTCTGACACACCAGAAGCGAATATAGAGGAACCATCAGAGGAAGAGCAACGAACCGAGGAACAAGGGGCTGAGGAAGTGGCACAGGTTGAAGCTCCGGTGATTACACTTACCGAGCAAGAAGTATATCTTAAGAAGGGGCAGAAGTTTGATCCCTTGCAATATATTGCATCCATTCAGGATGATAAGGATTCTTTGGAAGAATTGTACACCCGAATTCTCATTGAAGGAGTTTACAACCGGAATAAGGTTGGCACTTATATCTTAGAGTATTATGTGAAGGATTCTGAGATGAAACAATCAGAATCAGTATATCTGAAATTATATGTTAGAGATTAATTCTAAGGATAGATAGTATAATCGGGGGAGTTGAGTAGTAGTGAAGCTGCAGAGGTTTCGTAGAGAAATTGTATTTATCATGGATTTATTCATAACTACTATCGTATGTAGTATCTTATTCCTGGGTATGCCAGAGAGTAACGGCATTGGCAGCGGTAGCTTACATCTGTTATTTCCGCATCTAGTGGTATTAGTAGCATGTGGAACCATATCACAATATTTCTTAAAGACATATGATAGCCTGTGGAGATATGCTGAGAGTAAGGAATATCTTACATTGCTCATGGCAGGTATTACAGGATATTCAGCTTTTGTCATTATCGATCATTATATCTTAAGTAGTAAGATATCATTACTGTTCTCGTTGGCAGCCTTTTCAATATCGTTACTTGGTATGCTACTGATGAGACTTACTTATCGTCAATTTCGCAAATATATGAAAACAAAGAACTGTAATAACGGAAGAGTTCCAATCGCTATTGTTGGTGCCGGTGATGCCGGTGTTCGACTCTTAGAAGAGATTATGAATGATCCTGATAACCGGTATAAACCGATTTGTTTTATCGATGACAGTATTGAGAAAATTGGAAAATACATACATAAAATAGAAGTTCTAGGCCCAATAAAAAATATGCCAGAGATACTAAAAGACACTCCGGTTTGTGAAATTATCGTTGCTATGCCTTCTGTCATACCGGATCGTAAGAAGGAAATCTTAGAGATTTGCTCAACCTTAAAGTGCAAAGTACGTACCCTTCCGGATACCTTAAAGCTTCTTGAGAATGATGGACCAAAGAAGCTATGGAAGAGTGTCAGAGATGTACAGATTGAAGAACTCTTAGGAAGAGAGCCGATTACCTTCGATACGAAGGAAGTGAAACAGTTCTTACAGAATAAAGTGGTTATGGTCACTGGTGGCGGTGGTTCCATTGGTTCGGAGCTCTGTAGACAGATCGCCAAGGTGAAACCGAAGACATTAATTATCCTAGATATCTATGAAAACAATGCCTACGATATCCAACAAGAGCTCAGATATCTTTATGGGGATAAGTTGGATCTACATATTGAGATCGCATCTGTTCGGGATGTAATCAAAGTGAATCGATTGTTCGAACGCTATTGTCCGAATGTCGTATTCCATGCGGCAGCTCATAAGCATGTTCCCCTGATGGAGGATTGCCCAGAGGAAGCGATTAAGAATAATATTTTTGGAACCTACAATATAGTTCAGGCAGCGGATAAGTACGGAGTTGAAAAGTTCGTATTGATCTCAACGGATAAAGCAGTGAATCCTACTAATATCATGGGAGCTAGCAAGAGAGTCTGTGAGATGATCTTACAGAGCATGAAGAAGGTTAGTAGGACCGAGTTTGTTGCTGTAAGATTTGGTAATGTTCTTGGATCCAATGGATCGGTTATTCCGCTATTTAAGAAGCAGATTGAGAATGGTGGACCGGTTACGGTTACGGATAAAAGGATTGTTCGATTCTTTATGACTATTGCAGAAGCCGCTCAATTGGTGCTTCAGGCTGGGTCTATGGCAAATAGTGCTGAGGTTTACGTGCTTGATATGGGGCAGCCTGTGAAGATACTAGATCTGGCAGAAAATTTGATTAAGTTATCAGGAAAGAATCCTTATACGGATATTCCAATTATTGAGACTGGTCTTAGACCGGGGGAGAAACTCTATGAAGAGCTTCTGATGAAGAGCGAGGAGCTTGTGGCTACTTCGAATCATAAGATTTATATTGAGAGACAGAAGGAAATCTCTAGAGGAGAACTGGATACGAAGTTGGGAATATTGAAGGAAGCCATTGAGACGGAATCGCTGGTTCATATCAAGAAAGCTATGAAGAGTGTAGTTTCGACCTATCGGGATCCAGAGGAAGTAAATAATAAGAGTGTGGATCTGGATTATAGTGATATAGAGGTTGAAGTCAACGGGTTGGCTATGGGTAACGTTGGATAACAATCCTTCAGAAATGTATTAGTATAGGTGTAACTTAGGCAATGATAACTCTGTACCATTGATTTAAGTATAATAAAAGAGATCAATTGCCATTGTTGCTGTAAAGCTTCAATGGCAATTACATATGTACGTATCTTATTACGAAACAACAAGGAAGAAGGAAGTCATTAATATGGGAGATAAAATATATCTTTCTTCACCACATATGAGTGATGAAGGCTACGAAAAGGAATATGTCAAGGAAGCTTTTGATACAAATTGGATAGCGCCACTTGGAACTAATGTGAATGAGTTTGAGAAAGAGTTGGCTACAAAAGTTGGTATTGGACATGCAGCAGCATTATCTTCAGGGACAGCAGCTATCCATATGGCTCTAAAGGCAGTCGGAATCAGAGAGGGTGATATTGTATTCTGCCCTACACTGACTTTCTCAGCAACGGCAAATCCGATCATCTATCAGAATGCAATACCGGTCTTCATCGACAGCGATTATGAAACGTGGAACATGAGTCCTATAGCACTGGAGAGGGCATTCTCAAAATATCCTAATGTAAAAGCAGTTCTAGTCGTTCATCTCTATGGGTTATCAGCTGATATGGATAAAATCGTAGAGATATGTAGAAGACATAACGTTGTACTGATAGAAGATGCTGCTGAAAGTCTTGGAACCTATTATAGAGGTAAACATACAGGTACCTTTGGTGATTATGGAATATTTAGCTTCAATGGTAATAAGATTATCACTACATCAGGCGGTGGAATGCTGGTATCCAATAATGAGGAACGGATTACAAAGGTACGATTTTGGTCAACACAATCCAGAGACCAAGCAAGACATTATCAACATAGCGAGATTGGGTATAACTATCGTATGAGTAATGTAGTTGCTGGAATTGGAAGAGGACAATTAAAGGTATTAGATCAGAGAGTAGCTAAGAAAAAGGATATATATGAGTTTTATAAGAGAGAATTAGGAAAACTTCCTGACCTAGAGATGATGCCGATCAATGAATGGAATGATCCCAATTGTTGGTTAAGCTGTATTCTGCTTAAGGGGAAGATTAAGCCAATTGATATAATGTTATCCTTGGAAAAAGAAAATATTGAGAGTAGACCCATATGGAAGCCTATGCATTTACAACCAGTATTTGAGGGATATGATTTTATATCGCAATATGAAGAAAATGTGTTAGAGCAAATTGCTGTTTGTAAGGAAGAAATAGACATTAGCGTAATCAACACTGCCAATTTAAACGTAAACAGTATATCAGAAGATATATTTTTAAGAGGTGTTTGCTTACCAAGTGATACTAAAATGAGTGATCATGATATATTTAGAGTATGTGAGATTATTAAAGGGTTGTGGAAATAAGTGAAAATAAGAAAAAATTATAAACAGACATCAATACATAAAAAATCTAGGGTTTATAGAAGATATATAAAGCGCTTTATGGATTTTTTATTATCTTTATTAGCTATTATAATTTTTAGTCCTGTTCTTCTAGTAACGGCTATATTAGTGAGATTTAAACTTGGGAGTCCAGTTATCTTTAAACAAAATAGACCTGGATTAAATGAGGATATATTCACACTATATAAATTTAGAACAATGACGGATGAACGTGACGAGAAGGGAGAATTACTTCCTGATGGTGTAAGACTAACGAAATTCGGAAGATTTCTTAGATCTTCTTCTTTGGATGAATTACCTGAGCTCTTTAATATTCTTGTTGGTGATATGTCAATTATTGGTCCAAGACCACTTTTAGTACAGTATTTACCATTATATAATAACTACCAAAAAAGACGCCATAATGTTAGACCCGGGTTATCAGGCTTAGCTCAAGTAAATGGTAGAAATGCTATTAGTTGGGAAGATAAGTTTAGACTAGATGTTGAATATGTAGATAGTATTAGTTTTAAACAGGATTTGGAAATAATTTTACTAACTATAAAAAAGGTCATATTAAAAGATGGTATCAATTCGGAGAATGCAGCAACAATGGAACCTTTCGTAGGAAGTGAACGAATAGAAGGATAAATAGCGGAGGAGATACAATGGTTATAAGAACTGTAACGGTACTTGGTGCTAATGGAACTATGGGTTGTAATGTAGCGGGAATTTTTGCTTCATTTGGTAATGCAAAAGTATTTATGGTCAGCAGAGATATTGAAGCATCTAGAAAGGCTCAAAAGAAAGCGGCAATGTCTGTAAAGGCAGAAGCAATCATTCAAAATTTAGTTCCTAAAACATACGATGATTTAGAAGAATGTATAACATCATCCGACTTGATTTTTGAAAGTGTATTCGAAGATATTGAGATTAAGAAGGACATTTATAGGAAAATAGCGAAATATCTAAAACCAAATGCAATTATTGGAACAGGTACCTCCGGGTTATCGATTAATAGTCTCAGTGAATGTTTTGATGAAACTATAAGACCTAATTTCTTAGGAATTCATATGTATAATCCTCCTTATAATATGACTTTATGTGAGGTAATACCATCTAGGTTTACTAACGTTGATTTACTTAACAGAATAAAAGAATATCTTAAAATTAATCTCTATCGAAATGTTGTGGAAGTAAGAGATGAACCAGCATTTATGGGGAACAGGATAGGTTTTCAGTTCATCAATGAAGCAATGCAATATGCTGAGATGTATAAAGATAATGGAGGAATAGATTACATTGACGCAATCTTAGGACCTTTTTCAGGAAGAAGTATGGCACCACTAGTAACTTCCGACTTTGTTGGTCTTGATGTACATAAAGCAATCGTTGATAACATCTATGATAATGCAATTGATTATGCTCATGACACTTTTATGATGCCACAATATGCAGTAAATCTCATAAATGAAGGAAAACTAGGCAAAAAAACTGGCTGTGGTCTGTATAAAACAGCTGTAAATTCAGAAGGAATTAAATCAATTCATGTTTATGATATAGCATCGGGTGAGTATAGATTAAAAGAAAACTATGTTTTTCCATTTGCAAAACAAATGATAAATGATCTAAGGGTCGGTGATTATACAAAGGCAATCGAAGTATTGATCGATAACAATTCACTAGAAGCAAACATTTGTATTCAATTCTTAATAAAGTATGTTATATATGGAATTGCAACCACAAAAACAGTCGGTGAAAATATACATTCAGCAGATAATGTGATGGCAACAGGATTTAACTGGGTTCCACCCTTGGCGGTTATTGACGCTTTTCAAGGTGTTGATAATTTTAAAAAGATTGCGTTAAACAAATTACCATCGGATTATATTTCGAAGATAGAGTTAGATGAAGTTTTAAAAGATATTCCAAAATCAAGTTACGATTTCAGACCTTTTTTTAAAGCCAAGTAGGGGGAATGCATATGAAGGATAAGATATATGTTTTAGGCGGTGCACAAACTGATTTTGAAAGAAATTGGAGTAAAGAAGGAAAAGGAGTTATAGCATTATTAAGAGAAGTTATTGATGATGGTCTTAAGAACATTAACTTAGACTATTATGATATTATTAAACTCAACAATCAGGGGCGAGTTGCCTGTTTTGTGGGTAATTTTATTGGCGAGTATTATATTAATCAAGGGCATCTTGGTGCTTTGTTAACAGAAGTACATCCTGCATTTTATGGAGTACCTTCAGCTAGATATGAAGCAGCATGTGCATCAGGTTCAGTAGCATTGGATGCAGCTATGACTAAAATTAGAGCGAATGATTATGATCTTGTGTTAGTTATAGGCTGGGAACTAATGAAAACCGTTGATTCTAAATTATGTGGTGATTACTTGGGAAGAGCAGCACTTTATGATGAAGAGGCAGCAGGTATAGATTATCCTTTTCCTAATCTATTTGGAAGGTTAGCCGATGAGACCATTAAGAAATATCAACTAGAAGAAGAAAGATATTTACAAAATTTGGCTAAGGTTTCAACAAAGAATTACAAGAATGCTAAAAAGAATCCGAATGCTCAAACCAAAAAGTGGTTTATGAATGAAGAACAAGCTTCGCTGCGAGGAACAGTTACAAATAGTCTTATAGGTGGTAAATTAGGTATTTCTGATTGTTCACAGGTAACTGATGGTGCAGCTTTTGTAGCATTGGCATCAGAAAAATTAATAAATGAATACTATGGAAGAGATAACTTTCCGATAGTGAAAGGTTGGGGGCATAGAGTTGCCCCGATGAGATTTGATACAAAGATGCAAGACAGTGCTGGAAGTAAATATTTATTACCTTGGACTAGACAAGCAGTCGTCGACGCATATAATAAAGCAAATATGACCATTCATGATATCGATTTTTTTGAGACACATGATTGTTTTACTTCCAGTGAATACGCTGCCATTTCTGCGTTTGGAATTACAGAGCCCGGATCCGAATATGATGCGATTGAAAGTGGGTTGACTGATTCTAATGGTGATAAACCAATTAATCCAAGTGGAGGTCTTATTGGATGTGGACATCCAGTAGGTGCTACGGGTGTAAGAATGTTTCTTGATTTATATAAACAAGTCACAGGAAAAGCGGTGGGTTATCAATTAAATAAAGCAGATAATGGAATGATGCTAAATATAGGTGGTTCAGCTACTACAAATTATGTTTTTATTGTAGGGAACGAATGAGGTGACTAAAGTTGAAGAAATTGGCAATTATAGGTAGTGGCGGTTTTGGTAGAGAAGTGGCTTGGTTAGTGGAACGAATAAATCAGTTTAAGCCAACTTGGGAATTGATTGGTTTCATAGATGATTATATAACTTCAAACGATGTTATTGTAAACGGATATCCCGTATTAGGTGGTTGTGATTGGTTGAAAGATCAACAAGATGAAATATATGCAGTTTGTGCAATTGGTTCATCAAAGAATAGAAAAAGTGTTGTAAATAAGTTGGAGGGAGTAAGATTTGCATCCTTAATAGATCCTAGTGTGATTATGTCTAATAGAGCTGTGATCGGAGAAGGTAGTATTATTTGTGCAGGATCCATTCTTACTGTAGATGTTAATATTGGAAAGCATGTAATTATAAATCTTGATTGTACAATTGGTCATGATGCAATATTAATGGATTTTGTGACACTTTATCCAAGTGTTAACGTATCAGGAAATACAGTTCTGGATGAGTGCGTTGAAATGGGTACAGGTAGTCAGATTATACAAAAATTAAAAGTTGGTGAAGGAACTATTGTTGGTGCTGGTACTGTTGTTGTAAAGGATTTACCGAATGGGTGTACGGCTGTTGGCAGTCCAGCGAAAGTAATTAAGTTTCATGATAATCTCTAAGTAAGCGAATAACAGGAGGCAGGTATTAGGAATGATATAATGCTGAATATAGGGACATATACTACGCACTATGTGTATATTATGAAAAAACATTTGTAATATGTTTAGGAGAAAACTTATGAACATCTTATTCATCACTTTATACGATATACGAGACATTGATAATAACGGGATATATGAGGATTTGCTGAGGGAGTTTTCAAAGAATAAGCATAATGTTTATATGGTATCTCCAAGTGAGAGAAGAAATGGTGAAAAGACTCATATTATCGATAAGCAAAACTGTTGTATTTTGAAGGTAAGGACAGGTAATATTCAAAAGACTAGTATAATTGAAAAAGGGATCGCTACTGTTTTGTTAGAAGCACAGTTTGTTAATTCAATAAAAAAGCATTACAGTAAAGTAAAGTTTGATCTAGTGCTGTATTCTACACCGCCGATAACGATAGCGAAAGCAGTTGAGTTTGTCAAGAAGCGCGATGGAGCAAAAACATATCTGTTGCTTAAAGATATATTTCCCCAGAATGCTGTGGACATCGGAATGATGAGTAAAACAGGAATAAAAGCGCCAATATATCGGTATTTCAGGCATAAGGAGAAGAAACTCTATGCTCTATCAGATTACATAGGTTGCATGTCATTAGCAAATATGGATTATATATTGAAGCATAATCCCGATATAGACAAGAAGCGAGTGGAAGTATGTCCGAACTGCATTGAACCGAGTGATATGTCAGTAAACGAAGAGGTACGAGTTGCCATGAGGCAAAAGTATGGAATACCTATAGATAAAAAGGTGTTTGTTTATGGAGGTAACCTAGGTAAGCCCCAAGGAATTGACTTCTTAATCAAGTGCTTAAGAAGCCAGAAAGACACGACAGATGTCTATTTTCTAATCGTTGGTTCTGGTACAGAGTATGGGAAATTAGAGGCATACATAAATAAAGAGAAACCTGTAAATGTCAAGCTGATGAGTAAGCTCCCTAAAGTCGATTATGACCGAATGGTTGGAAGCTGTGATGTCGGACTAATTTTCCTTGACCATAGATTTTCAATACCGAATTTTCCTAGTAGGCTATTATCTTATATACAGGCAAAGTTGCCGGTGTTAGCTGTGACTGATCCTAATACAGATATAGGTAAAGTCATAGTAAATGGGGAATTTGGTTGGTGGTGTGAGAGTAATGACGTTCAAGCGTTTGTAAGAACTGTAAATGATATACTCAAGCTATATGAAAAAGCATGGGGGGACAATGGTTACGTTTTCTTACTGGTTAATTATACAGCTACAATAGCTTATAATACAATTATTAACGCTATAGAACATTCATGATTACAAACTAACATTAATATATAATAAATGAATTAAGAGTTTTTAAGAGGAGTTTTTAAGATGCGGATTGGAATTATTGCAGCGAATAATATTCGTTATTCGCCGTACATTTTCTTTTATACTAAAATATTGGACGAAGCAAAAATAAATTATGAACTTATAATTCCGGATAGAAATCCTGACTTGAAAGATTCATTTGAGAGTGTTGTACATATATTACCATGGAATAATAAATATAGTAGTATCGTAAATTATTTAAAATATTCAAAGAATGTGAAATCCTTTGTAAAAAAAAAGAAGTATGAATTTTTAATTGTTCTAACAACAGTAAATGCAGTTTTTTGTAGTGGCTGGTTAAAGGATAAATACGCTGGGAAGTATCTCGTAGATATCCGTGATTATACGTATGAAAATAACAAAATATATTATTACCTAGAGAAAAAGTCTGTAAAGAATTCTTTCTTAAATGTTATTTCATCGGAAAAATTTAAGCTATTCTTGCCAGAAAGTAGATATTTAGTTTGTCATAATATTAATACTCCATACGACGGAGTAGATTATAAATTCAAAAAGAAAAGTGGAAAAATTGTGATAGGGTATGTAGGAGCAGTCTCATATAAAGATCAATGCATTAGATTAATGCAGTTGGTAGATCATGATGAACGTTTTGAATTTCACATTTATGGAGCAGGTGTAGCAATTGATATTGTGAGACAGTATGCAAATTCATTAAGAAATTCCAGAATACAGTTATATGGAATATATGACCCTTCAGAAAAAGATAGCATTATACAAGCTGTTGACATATTATTTAATGCTTATGGGAACGGAACCCCTCTATTAGATTATGCTTTATCAAATAAGTTATATGATTCGATGTATTATCATAAACCATTACTAACAAGTCCAAAAACGAGTATGGAAGAGTTAGGAGGATGTTTGGCTTATTCTCTTGATTTATGTACTGAAAATTCCTTGGATGGTTTATGGAATTGGTATACTAGTTTAAGTGCTAAAGATGTCGATAAATATGCGGATAGAATGTATAGTTGTTTTATAAGGGAGAGCAAAGAAA
Source organism: Herbinix sp. (assembly GCA_029238935.1). Taxonomy (GTDB): domain Bacteria; phylum Bacillota; class Clostridia; order Lachnospirales; family Lachnospiraceae; genus Mobilitalea. The sequence goes on along the minus strand of JAQZBN010000059.1, from coordinate 15,622 downwards.
CAAAAAGGAGTATTATGGATTGTTTAAGTAAGTTGAATAAATGAAGTGTATGAAACATATAGAATTTGGAGGAGTTGCAAATGAGAAAAATCGTGTATGCAGTTTATCATGACTGTAATAAAGAGGCACGAAGTATGGAATTACTTCATTGCTGTCGCCGCATGGGGCATGTGGATTTTGTATCTTACGCGGTCCCCCAAAATGTTAATGATATAAATATGCATTTTGTTGACAAGCAGTCACCATTTGCATTGTTTAAATTTTTATATCTAGCAAAAGATACTATACGAAAGGTAAATCCGGATTGGGTTGTTCTTCATGATAATGACTGTGCAGCATTACTTCCGTTCATAAAGAAAAATTATCCGAATACGAAAATTATTTACGATTCAAGTGAGCTATTCATTCAAATGGAAGGTAGTAAAAAGGCCCCTTTTTTTGGTAATGATGGTATAGTTGTATGGTTAAAAAAACAATTAACCGTTTTTAGAGAAAAATATGAGAGAAGGTATTTGAAGTATGCTGATGTCGTAATTGCTGCAAATTTAGAACGCGCTAAAATCATGGAAAAGTATTTTGGATTAGATAGTCTTCCGTTAATATTTGATAATATTCATAAAATTGGAGACATACCAGATAATAAAGAATGCCAAAAAAAATTCGAAGTCGCACTTAAAAAGGATAGATTTAATATTTTATTTGGCGGAGGAATAAGCGAAGAACGTAAAACATTTGATTATATTCGATCCTTTAAACAGTTGAGTGAAAAATTTAATTTGGTTATAGTAGGAAGTGCTTCACCGTTAGCACGTAAAAGATATATAGAATTAACACAAGGGTTAGATGGAGATCGTATTCATTATTTGGGTTTCATTTCGCGTGCAGAGTTAAGATATTGCATGATGAATTGTCAAGCAAGTGTAGTTGTATTTGATAAGGATAGTTATAACACATTATATTGTGCATCAGGGAAATGCTTTGAGAGTTTATTTGAGGGTGTTCCGATTCTAGCATCTGAAAATCCGCCGTTAAAAAGACTATGTGATGAGAATAAAATTGGAGTTAGTAACGATGATTATGCAGCTGGTGCTATACAATTAGAAAGCAACTACGAGTTCTATTCTAAATCGGTGAGAAAATATATCGATTCTATACATTACCAAGAGCGTTTAGATAATCTTATAAAAGTGATAGAAGAGACTGTAGGTGTAGAACATGTTCAAAAAAATTATTAATATTTTAGGTTATGTAGTAATAATAAGTCAGCTTTTTTCAATATATAATCCAATCTTAAATACAGTTGTTGCAGGATATACAATTAAGTATATTATTTATTACACCTTTATTTTCATTTCACTTGGAAGGTGGTTTATAAAACTAATTTCTATGAAAACTATAAGGATTTCGGACTTCCTTCTTTGTATATTTATTGTATGCCCGTTTGCTATTGGAATTTTAATGGGATGGGGAATAAGGACTGTATTTCTTGAATCTGTATTATTCATTATGCCTATTGCAGTATATGCATGGAGTCAGATTTCGTTGATTAACAAGAAAACTTGTATGAATATTTTCTTGATTATTAATTTTCTAGGTGGAATTATATCAGTGCTTGTTGCATTAAGATTATTGAAAACAGACATTTGGGCTGCTGATGGCCAATTAGTACGAGCTGCTGGTGCTGTTGACAGTACCTTATTTATTGGAGGGCTAATTGCTTCTCTGGTTTTAATTTATGTTTTTCCTGAAAATGAGCATAAAGATACTAAATGGCTTTCACTTACTGCTTTTATTTCGAGCATAATAGGTTTGTTATTTTCACAATCAAGATCAAGATTGGTCATTGCATTTATTATTATTGCAATAATATTTATATTCAACTTTTTTAATAAATTGTCTATGCATGGTAATTTTAAAATGATTATTTTATCAGCTATTGTATTATTATTAATTGCAAACTTTGCTCCGAATGTTATGAGTCAAATACTAGTGCAAATTCAAGAGAGATTTAGTACTTTAAGAGATATAAATGTTATTTATAGGGGTGACGAATCGAGCAAACAAATACAGGCGTTTTTTACATCACCATTGTTTGGTTTAGGATGGGGAAGCAGATCTCAATATTCAGGTATGTATGCTCACAATATTTATACTACATTATTAATGCAGTGCGGGATCGTTTTTACGGCTTGTTTTATTACGTGGTTTTGCAATTTTATAAGAAGGTGTATACATATTTATAATTATAATTCGAAGCAATATGATATTGCAATCAGCATAATGTTTCTTATTATTCTAAGTGTTTTGGGCTTCTCAAACGCTGGTATAGTTCAAAGTGGGGGATATTTTATGATGTTGTATGTTTATCTATGTTATAAAGATAGGATTATAGTTCCGAAAACACATAAGGAGGGATTGCTTTGAAAATTGGAATATTAACGTTTCATCGTGCTATAAATTATGGAGCTTATATGCAGTCATACTCATTACTCATTCGTTTGCAACAAGATTTTCCTGAAGATGAAATTGAAATTATAGATTACAACAGTAAGAAACGACAGTGGTTTATAAAAAAATGTCCTATTGTATTTTTATATAGGAGAAGCATTCGAGAAGGTATACAAAAATATAAACAAACAAAGGCTTTTCTTAAAGTATTATCTATCCTCATGAAAAGTAAACCATATTTATCGGTTAAAGATAAGATTATCCAAAAGTCGATGTCGGAATGCTATGATTTAATCATTGTTGGTAGTGATGCTGTTTTTAACTGGAATGATATAGGAATTCCAAATCCTTATTTTTTAAGAGGTGTTGAATCTGTTATTAAGATGTCCTATGCTGCCAGTTCTCATCTTCAAAATTATAAAGAATTATCTTCAGATAATAAGAAATATTTATCAGATGCTCTTAAGGAATTTATTTACATAGGTGTTCGTGACGATAGCACTTCATATTTTGTTGACTATGTGGTTGGAGAAAGAAGAGCTATACACAATTGTGATCCTACAGTTTTTTTAAAGATGGATTTCAATGAAATGGATCTTCATAAAAAAATGAAGAAACATAAAATTAACCTTAATAAAAAGATCATATTTGTGATGTTAATGCATCAGGAATATGCTTCATATGCAAAAAGATATTTTGGTAGTGGATATCAGATAGTAGCTCTGATGGATGGGAACAGATATGCAGATATATATCTATATGATTTAAATCCTTTTGAGTGGGCACATGTATTTAGTTATGGTACTTGCTTAATTACAGATTATTTTCATGGTACTATATTTGGATTGAAGAATGGGATACCTGTAATGTCAATTGATGCTTCAAAATACAATAACGGAAATTACGAAAGTAAAGCACATGATCTTTTATATAAACGACTTAACCTTCCATTTTTGTATTTAAACGGTGATGACCTAACAGAAAATGATGGATATAATATTTTTACTAAAAGAATGACTGAGATTTTGCAACAATTTAATAAGGAAAAAGTAAAGCAAGCATTGGAAAATGAGGGAAATCATTACAAATCTTTTCAAGAAGAGCTTCGGAGATTGCATTAAAATTAAGGGGATAATATGAATGAATAGATATAGGAAGCTATTTTCAGATGTAGGTTTATTTGCTATCAGCAATTTTGGTTCGAAGTTACTGATATTCTTAATGGTTCCGCTCTATACAAATGTATTGACAACTTACGAATATGGAATAGTTGATCTAATAAATGCAACAATTAATGTACTATTTCCAATACTTACACTAGCAATAGCAGAGGCTGCTTTAAGGTTTGCTTTAGATAAAAATTATAAGAATCAGGATGTATTAATCACTTCCATTTTCTTTGTGATTATAAGTTTTATTATTTTACTGTTCTGTGGGAGACTAGTTATATCATTAGTTGAAGAATTAAGCAACTACTGGCACTTTTTTTTAGTAATCTATCTTCTGACAGCGATAGATAGTTGTATGTCAAACTTTGTTCGAGGTATAGATAAGATCAAAATCTTTGCGATAAAGGGTATATTGTACACAGCTGTATTTATTTTACTTAATATAGTGTTCCTAATTATCTTCAATGCTGGTTTAATAGGTTATTTGATATCTATTATTATTTCAGAGGTTGTTACAATCACGTTTATGTGTTTAAGTGCTAGTATTGGTGGTTTTAAAATTATTGACATAAGATTAAAGGCGAATTTAGTAAGAAGCATGCTTGCTTATAGTATACCCTTAATACCAACGATTGTAGCTTGGTGGGTTATGCAAATATCAGATAAATATATAATTATATATTATGACGGTATTGCAGCTAGTGGTGTTTATGGGATAGCATATAAAATTCCAACAATATTGTCTATGCTTACATCAATTTTTACACAAGCATGGCAGATATCTGCTATCAAGAGTGTATCAGATGGGGATCATGAAAACTTTGCTTCTCAAGTATATCGATATTTTACCATCATTAGTGTAATAGCTTGTGCTGGATTGATTGCTCTATCTAAAATGCTAGGTACTATATTATATGCAAAGGAATACTTTATTGCATGGACTTATGTACCTATTCTATTGGTAGCATATCTTTTTTCAGGACTATCGGGCATATTAGCATCTCTTTTTTCAGCACAGAAAAAAACTAATATTTTATTTCACTCGACTTTAGTCGGAGCAGGGATGAAATTATTGATGAATTTAGTGTTAATACCTAAATTTGGATTGATTACAGCAGCTTATACAACATGTGTAGGTTTTGCTATAACATGGGCTATACGAATTCTTTCTGTTAAAAAAATTATGAATCTCAAGACTAATAGAGTTCGTGATGAAATAGCGTTTATTTTAATTTTACTAGAAGCAATTGTTATGGGTGCAGATTTACGAATTAAATATGTAATCGCAGTAACAACATTGATATTAATCGTACTAATATATTTTAAGGAATTGCAAATTTTATTAATAAATATTATAGTATTGCTTCGGAAAAAGAAGGGAGAAAACATTTATTTATGAAGAAGGTAATGCTAGTTTTTGGAACAAGACCGGAAGCGATTAAGATGTGTCCGCTTATAAATGAATTGAAAACGAGAAGGAATATTAATACAATTGTGTGTGTAACTGGTCAGCATCGGCAGATGCTTGATCAGGTGCTAGAAGCATTTAGTGTAGTTCCAGATTACGATCTGTGTATTATGAAAGATAGGCAGACACTTTTTGATGTGACAACAAGTATACTTAATCGAATTAAAGATGTTTTAGAAGAAGTAAAACCAGATGTTGCACTGGTACACGGGGATACATCTACAACATTTGCAACAGCTTTAGCTTGCTTCTATCTTCAAATTCCAGTCGGACATATAGAAGCAGGTTTGCGTACATATAATATTTATTCACCATACCCAGAGGAGTTTAATAGACAAGCCGTCGGTATTATTTCTTCCTATAACTTCGCGCCTACAGCACTGTCTCGCGACAATCTACTTAAAGAAGGTAAAAAACCTGAAAGTATTTATGTTACTGGTAACACAGCAATAGATGCTCTTAGAACCACTGTACGTAATGATTATACGAATGATTATCTAAATTGGGCTTCTGATTCTCGTCTGATTATGATTACGGCTCATCGTCGAGAAAATCTAGGAGAGCCGATGAAACATATGTTTCGTGCAATTCGCCGAGTAGTGGATGAGCTTCCTGATATTAAGGCTATTTATCCTATTCATATGAATCCAGCAGTGCGTGAAAAAGCCGATCAGGAGCTTGCAGGGTGTGATCGTGTTAAAATCATTGAGCCCTTGGACGTGGTGGATTTTCACAATTTTCTTTCACGGTCATATTTAATTTTAACGGATTCTGGTGGAATTCAGGAGGAAGCACCCAGCCTTGGAAAACCTGTACTGGTTATGCGCGATACAACAGAACGACCCGAAGGTATTGAAGCAGGGACTTTAAAACTTGTTGGAACCGATGAGGATGTGATTTACAGAAGTTTTAAGATGTTGCTGGAGGATAAAGTAGAGTATAATGCAATGTCACATGCAAGTAATCCTTACGGTGATGGATATGCTTGTAAACGAATTGCAGATATATTAGAAGTAGGACATATTACTTTTTAAGGAGTAACACCTATATGCAATAGGAATGAGTGCTCTTAAACGCTGTTATGAATGATTTCTAAATGTAAAACACATAAACTACTTATAGATAATTAAAAGGATGATATTTATATGATTCAAAATATTATTATTTTAGTATAATAGGAGATCTGTATGTTTAAAAATAAAACATTATTAATTACCGGTGGAACAGGTTCTTTCGGTAATGCAGTTATGAAAAGATTTCTTGATACCGATATTAAAGAAATTCGTATCTTTTCCCGTGATGAAAAAAAACAAGACGATATGCGTAAATTTTATAAGAGTGATAAGCTTAAGTTCTACATTGGTGATGTTCGTGATGTAGCTAGTGTTAAAAATGCAATGAACGGTGTAGACTACATCTTTCATGCAGCAGCATTAAAGCAAGTTCCATCTTGCGAGTTCTTTCCACTAGAAGCAGTAAAGACCAATGTATTAGGAACGGATAATGTACTTACCGCAGCCATTGAATGTGGTGTGAAAAAGGTAATCTGTTTATCTACTGATAAGGCTGCGTACCCAATAAATGCTATGGGCATTTCTAAAGCTATGATGGAGAAAGTATTTGTTGCTAAATCAAAAACCGTAGACCCTACAAAAACCCTCATCTGCGGCACCCGTTACGGCAATGTTATGGCTTCCAGAGGTTCCGTTATTCCTCTATTCATTGACCAAATTAAAAATGGGCAACCATTAACAATAACCGATCCATATATGACAAGATTTTTAATGAGTCTAGCAGAAGCTGTAGAACTCGTGGTATTTGCCTTCCAGAATGCTGAAGTGGGTGACATCATGGTTCAGAAATCTCCAGCATCAACCATTGGTGATTTAGCTCAAGCGGTAAAGGAATTATTCCATGCTGATAATGAGATTAAAGTCATTGGTACTCGTCATGGAGAAAAGAGATATGAGACGCTTCTTACGAAGGAAGAGTTCGTAAAAGCTCAGGATATGGGAGGTTTCTTCCGCGTTCCTGCGGATAAAAGAGATTTAAACTATGATAAGTATTTCGTTGACGGTGATCATAAATTATCCTCCGAGGAGGAATATAACTCAGATAATACAGAGAGATTGACCATAGAACAAGTCAAAGAAAGATTATTGACTCTAGATTACGTACGGAATGAATTAGAACATTATATGAGTGTATCAGAAGCAGCAGTTACTACGAATCAATTCAAATAATGTAGAAAGGCTGAATAATATGAAAATACTGGTCACCGGTGCAAAAGGTTTTATTGGGAAGAATCTTATTGTTGAATTTAAGAACAATAAATATGTAGAAGTTTATGAATATGATATTGATACAGAAGACTCTCGTTTGGAAGAATATTGTAAGGAAGCAGAGTTTGTGTTCCACCTAGCAGGAGTTAACCGCCCTAAAGATCAATCTGAATACATGGAAGGAAATTTTGGTTTTACCTCGACCTTACTGGATACACTAAGTAGATATAATAATACATGTCCAATAATGATATCCTCCTCCATTCAAGCTGAGATGGATAATCCCTATGGTAAGAGCAAAAAAGCTGGGGAAGATTTACTCTTTGATTATAGCAGAGAGACAGGAGCAAAAGTCTTGATCTACCGTTTTCCTAATGTCTTTGGAAAATGGTGCAGACCCAATTATAACAGTGCAATTGCAACCTTCTGTCATAATATTGCTCATGATCTGCCGATTAATATAAACGATCCCACTGTATTGATGAATCTGGTCTACATTGATGATGTGATAGAAGAATTAATGAAAGCTCTTCAAGGAAAGGAAACGACAGATGAAAACTTCTGCAAAGTTTCGGTCGTTCATCAGATTACCCTTGGAGAGATTGTTGAATTGATTTATTCCTTCAAGAAGGGTCGGGAAGAACGTTCCATCCCAGATATGTCCGATGCATTTACGAAGAAATTATACAGTACTTATTTAAGTTATCTTCCAGAAGATAAGTTTAGCTATGATTTAAAGATGAATATTGATCATCGAGGTTCATTTACTGAATTTATTAAGACTCCCGACCGAGGACAGGTATCAGTGAATATCTCAAAACCCGGTATTACAAAGGGCAATCACTGGCATCATACAAAGAATGAGAAATTCCTTGTAGTAAGTGGCAAAGGGGTGATCCGATTCCGTAAGGTCGACTCCGACAAAGTGATCGAATATTTCGTAAGTGGCGATAAACTTGAGGTAGTAGACATACCGACCGGATATACGCATAACATCGAGAACTTAGGAGATTCGGACATGGTCACAATTATGTGGGCTAATGAGAGCTTTGACCCTGAGAGACCGGATACTTACTTTTTGGAGGTATAGGACATATGAAGAGATTAAAGATTATGACAGTTGTAGGAACCAGACCGGAGATTATTCGACTGGCATCTGTTTTAAAAAAAATAGAAGAATCACAGGCAATAGAGCACATCTTAGTCCATACAGGACAAAATTATGACTATGAACTGAATGAAGTATTCTTTCAAGATTTTCATCTTAGAAAACCGAATTATTTCCTGGATGCTGCCATAGGGACAGCTGTGGAAACAGTTGGAAATATTCTGATTAAGATAGATCCCATCCTGGAGAAAGAGAAACCGGATGCAATCTTAGTACTTGGTGATACCAATAGCTGTTTATGTGCGATTGCTGCTAAGAGAAGACACATTCCTATCTTTCACATGGAAGCAGGTAATCGTTGCTTTGATCAGAGAGTTCCGGAAGAGACGAATCGTAAGATTGTAGACCATACCGCTGATATTAATATGACCTATAGTGATATTGCAAGAGAATACTTACTTCGAGAAGGATTACCGGCGGATCGCATTATTAAGACCGGAAGCCCGATGTTTGAAGTAATCAATTCTAGAAGAGCTGATATCGAGAAGTCTGATGTATTGGTAAGACTTGGACTGGAAGAAGGTAAATACTTTGTCGTATCCGCTCATAGAGAAGAGAACATCAATTCAGAAACGAACTTCCTTGACTTAGTGGAAAGTTTGAATGCAGTAGCAGAGAAGTATCAATTACCGATTATCATCAGTACACATCCTAGAACTCGGAAGATGATTGAAGCGAAGGGGATTGAATTCCATCCGTTAATCAATACTATGAAACCCTTAGGCTTTAATGATTATGTTAAGCTCCAGACCAAAGCCAAAGCAGTCCTTAGTGATAGCGGTACAATCAGTGAAGAGTCTTCGATCCTTAAGTTTAAAGCATTAAATATCCGTCAGGCTCATGAGAGACCGGAAGCCATGGAAGAAGCTTCGGTTATGATGGTAGGCTTAAAGAAGCAGATTACAGCATGCCCAATGTATCGGATAAAGTGCTAAGAATTATTCTATCCTATACCGATTATGTAAATCGGGTGGTATGGCAGAAATAATAGTAAATTGGAAAATAATACAGTAAGCCAATAGCGAGGAAGTTAAGCTATTGGCTTTTTTTGAGAATTCTATGTGTTGTCTATGACACAAGATTGTTGTGACACCAGTATCTATGATATTCTTGTCATGATGGAATTAAATGGTAATATAGTATGGTAGTACAATATAAATGAGGGAGTTAAAAGTATGGGAAGCACAAGAGGTAAGAATTATTGGTATGCTTTAAGTAAGGTTATATTAAGTATGGTAATTGCAGTGCTCATCTTTTATCCAAGAGTTGCCTTGGCAGAAGAAAAACAACCGGAGGTAATCTATGTAGAAGCAGAATACGATAGTATAGAGCAAATCTGGTTTGGTAGTGAATTAAATAGCAGATATTTTTCAGTAGCTAAGGATGGGAAATACGGTATTATCGATCTCAATGGTCAATTAGTGGCACCGTGCATTCATGAAACCTCCGATGTAGACAATCTTGAGATAGACGGAAAGCATGGGATGTTCTTGGAAGATGGAACTTACTTAGAACCTAGATCAGAAGAACCGCTCCACTTTGAACATGGCTATTCCAGAATTGTTGTAGATAAAAAGTATGGGGTAATCGACAGGGAAGGCAAGACTATACTGGAACCCAAATACCTGGACTGCTTTATCTACGGTGAAAATCAATTTGCAGTTCAGATCATCGATAGGGATGGATATGAACTATGGGGAATTGTAGATAGCGAAGGAAAGGATATATTACGCCCTGGCTATACCAATCTAGGGTTGATGGAATTGCCATTGACTTAAGTGGTTACCTAACTATCTTGGATAAAAATCTAAAACCGATGATAAAATCCGAATAAATATATGGATTTCGCTTATCCTCAGATTATATCGCAGTAAAATCGGAAGATAACAAATGGGGTGTGATCAATTCAGACGGAAAGACGATCATAAGACCGAAATATGACGAAATAGAAAAGTTCGAACGAGAATCCTTTGAGGGTATTTATCGCATCGTGCTCGGTAATAAATACGGATTCATGGATCAAAGTGGGAATATATTAGTGGAGCTAATCTTCTATGTACCTTCTGGTAATGAATATAGAGCTGGTTATTTAACTGGTACCGAAATATTTATGGAAGATGCTAAGGTTGGAGATCAGTACAAACAAGGAATGGTGAGCAACAAAGGAAAGCTCATACTAAAACCGGAATATGATGATATAGTTGCAGATTGGTATTCCTTTGAACGTAGTAGCTATATTGCGGGATGTAAGGACAATACTTGGAAGATCTATAATACCAAAGGTGAATATGTCGTAACAGTTGAAAAAGGCTATACCGTTGAGAAGATTAAGAGAAAGACGATCTATGTAGAGAAGAACCAGAAACACTATATCCTGGATATAAAAACAGGAAAGCACATTAGTAAAACCGAATTTACAGAATACGCAGATCCTTTTGAATCAACTTTGACTTCTTGTGGTCAATTTACCTTTATCTCCAAGGGGGATAAACTTGGTCTTGTGAATAATACGTCTTCTAAAATTATCCTTGAGATGAAATATAAAGTAATCAACAGCATTTTTATGGATGGTAAAAAGGGTGTCGCAGAGGAAGCCAATATCAAAGCGGATGAAATTGCAATCATTGCCCTTGATTACAACGATGTATTATCTCTATATAGCACCAGCGGGAAAGTGATAGTCGATACGGATTATGATAACATCTTTGACTTTGTCGATGGCTATGCTGCTGTATCCTATAAGAATAAAATAGGATTTATTAATAGCGAATTTAAATTTACCGTCAGTGCAAAGTATGAATCCGCAAGACCCTACAATGAAGGATTAATCGCAGTAAAGAGTAATGGAAAATGGGGTTATGTGAATTCTTCAGGAAAAGTCATCATCAAGCCAGTCTATGATGCAGTGGGTGATTTTAAAGATGGTATGGCAGCAGTCAAACTGGGTTCCAAATACGGATACATTGATAAAAAGGGAAAGATCGTAGTTGAGATTGCCTATGATGATTTGGTTGGAACATTTACCAGTGGACTGACACCAATGATCAAGGATGGAAAGCTCTATATCGTTAGTATGGAAGGGAAAGTAGCTCTTGAGACAGGTATGAAGGCTACCGTATCCAATGCTATATATGAGAATAAACTGATGGATAATGGGACTACTCCGGTTAGTGTATATAGAGTAATGCATAATGAAAAGTATGGATTATGTATTATAAAATAGTTAACAGATATATTAAGATAGTAAATCACAATTGATGACATAGGATGTGACGGATGTGGTAGAAAGCTTGAATGCTTTGTACTACATCCGTATTTTTTATACTTACATTCCAAGCAACCATAGAACACTTACCCCTAAAGCATCCGCAATAGCTACTAACTCGATATCGGTGACTGGCCTTGTTTTAGCTTCAATTTTAGATATTGTAGTTTTCTCAAGTTCAATACCACGGACTGCAAGACGAGCTAATAGATCTGTTTGTGTAACTTTCGGTTTTGCATTATTACGAGCTTGACGAACGCGATCTCCTATAAGATTTCTATTGGTATTGTTATTCATTTCAATCATATGATGCTCCTTTATTACAATAATAAACTTGATTATAGAGCAAGTTATATGATATAATTTGCTTAATGAGCAAGTAATATGAATTCTATGGAGGAAATTTACGAATGAATAATAACGATAAACATTTGGAAGAGTTACGGAAACAACTGAATGAATTGGTGGCAGAAGTTGAGCGTCTAAGTGACGAAGATATATTAGTGTTAAGTAAAGAAATAGATGAGCTTATAGATGAATCTATTTCTTTAAGAATTTTGTCCGAGCAAAATTAGGGGATAAACCATATATGTACTCTGTATGCTGAGAAGGAATTAAGGTGAGTGGTAGTTATGCTCATAGCCTGATTTAGTTAAGCAGTAGAACAATACCTGAATATTTGAGTGAAGCAGTGTTAGAATAACTTCTTTTGACGTTGTGATAGTGAAACTAATAAAGAATCGTTATAAAAATTAACCTAATACATAACTAAGGAAGGTATTGATATGAAAATAACAGTTGCAGGAGCGGGATATGTAGGTTTATCAAATGCGGTATTATTAGCGCAGCATAATGAAGTGATCGCATTAGATATCATGAAAGATAAAGTAGATTTGATTAATGAAAGAAAATCTCCGATTATAGATAAAGAAATCGTAGAATATCTTGAGTCGAAAGAGTTAAATTTAATAGCTACAACGGATAACTATACCGCATTTAAGGATGCTGAGTATGTAATTATATCAACACCAACGAATTATGATCCGGATAAGAATTATTTTAATACCCGATCGGTAGAAGCTGTGATAGCAAATGTTTTATCGATTAATCCGGAAGCAGTTATGATTATTAAATCTACCGTTCCGGTAGGATATACCACGAAAGTGCGAGAGATGTTTGGGACTGACAATATCATATTTTCACCGGAGTTCTTAAGAGAAGGAAGGGCTTTATATGATAACTTATATCCTTCCAGAATTATTGTAGGGGAGCAGTCGGAAAGAGCGGAAAAGTTTGCCGAACTTCTTATACAAGGAGCGCTAAAGAAGAATATTCCAGTTCTCTATACCAACTCTACAGAAGCAGAAGCAATCAAATTATTTGCTAATACCTATTTGGCGCTAAGAGTTGCATTTTTTAATGAGTTAGACACTTACGCAGAAGTGAGAGGACTGGATACAAAGCAAATCATTGATGGAGTTAGTCTTGACCCGAGGATTGGTAGTCATTATAATAACCCATCCTTTGGTTATGGAGGTTATTGTCTACCCAAAGATACAAAACAATTACTAGCCAATTATGCTGAAGTACCGCAAAACATTATGGCAGCTATCGTAGACGCTAACAGAACTAGGAAAGATCACATTGCTGAGATGGTTCTGAAAAAGGATCCCAAGGTGGTAGGAATTTACCGGTTAACCATGAAGATGGATTCCGATAATTTCAGACAATCCTCCATCCAAGGAGTTATGAAACGGATTAAAGCAAAAGGAATTGAAGTGGTTGTATATGAACCGGCAATATTGGAGGATGAATTCTATCATTCAAGAGTGATCAAGGATCTTGAGGAATTTAAAAGTATATCAGATGTAATTGTAGCGAATCGACTTACCGATGAGGTTAGGGATGTGGCGGACAAGGTTTACACCAGGGATTTATATAGTAGAGATTAATATTGATAGGAATATAGAATATTTATACCCTCGTTATTCTATCAACAGGATCATAAAATGTTTGTACCACGAGCGAAGCGGTGCGGAATGGAGACATAGATGAAGGTAGGAGTAATGCAGCCATACTTTTCCCATATATAGAGTAATGGCAGTTAATCAATGCAGTAAATAAATACGTAATATTTGATGATGTAAACTATATTAATCGAGGCTGGATCAACAGAAATAATATTTAATAAATGGTGAAAGTAAACTCATTAACCTAAAGCTAAGTTAAGCAAGCCAAAACAAACTTATCAATGAAATTGAAGTCTCAGATGATTCTGATAATAAAGAGAAGTTGCTTAAGACGCTTGAAACTTTTTATTGAAAAGAACCGTATTTTTCAAAGGTTTATTCTATGATTTAAGATATCGTTGATCAAAAGGAACTTAGCAAGATATATTGAGTATACAATAAGACAAATCTGCAATTATATATCGATAGAGACAGAATTAATTATATCATCATTGATGAATAAAGATAATACTCTAAAAGGGCAGGATTAAATATTGAATATTTGAAAAATGCTTGGTGCAGATGAATATTTAATTCGATAGGTGGACGGGAATTATATGATTATGAAAGTTTTAAGAATCAAGGCATAGAATTAAGATTTTCGAAGAGTAGAACGAGCGAGTATAAACAGTTTAAAAATGAATTTGTACCTAATCTATCAATAATCGATGTAATGATGTTTAATAGGTTAGTAATATAAAAGAAATGCTATTAAATTATGATTTATTATAAAAAGATATATAAATGAATAAGGAAGAAAGAACAATATGAATTATGCTTTCTACGTTTCAGGAAAAGCAACATGACTGGAAAAAATACTGGAAGATAAAAACATGGAATTATTTGACTAATATTAAATTTGTATTTTCAGATGATGAAAAGAGTCAATATTTAGAAGAAAAACTAAAAATCTTTAATATTCCATACGAATTATTAATAGTTGAAAAAGGACAAAAAAACTTACGGTTATCGAATGAATTATTGGAAGTATTAAGAAAGTATCAAATTGATTATTGCTTTTCATTTGGAGATCATATTTTAAAGGTGAATTGTTAGAGGTGTACAAAAATAGAATTATTAATTTTCATCCATCTATTTTACCGGCATATCTAGGCCTAAAATCCATTGATCAAGCGATATCAGATAAGGCAAATTTATTAGGAAATACAGTACATTTTATTTCTTCAGGTGTAGACACTGGATCGATTATCTTGCATAGTGTAATTCCAGCAGTTGCTTTTGATGAAGGTGGATATGATGCCATATTAGATATCCAAATTGACATGTTATATAAAGTTTTAATTTATTGCAGGCAGCAAGGATTCAGATAGTTAATAATAAAATCAATATAGAAGGAGCAAATTATAGTGCGTATTTTTTTTCTTTATATTTAGATGTTATTAAATATGATAAATAAAGAGAATGGTTTTAAAATAAGGAAGTGATCCAAAACATGGCGTTGTAAAGGAAAACTCGCTATATCTGGTAGTATTGATATTGGAGAACTGTCGATTGAGCAATAGACATAGCTTATCAATTGTTGTCAAAGTATTTTCGCTGAAATGCAGGTTGAATAAAAGAATGAAAAGGATTTCTGGTAGTGAGTATATTATACCGTACTGGAATTCCTTTTTGTATTTACATGTCTTGAGAAGATTAATAAATATGGATATATAGCCAAATAGTCTTACTTCAAATGTAATAAAGGAATATGCTTTTGCGTATTCCGGCGCCATCTGGACACTCAAACCGGACTTATCTGGACAGTGATTCCGGTTTTTGCTGGACACCATTTCCGGAGTTAACTGGACAC